>JBGTJJ010000028.1:0-11503 GCA_041745215.1 Rubrobacteraceae bacterium
ATGATCGGCAGCGCCGTAAGCGTCCACGAGCGCGTCCAGGGTTTCGGTCTTGCGGGCCGTCGCGGCAACCCTGTCTCCTCGCTCCAGGGCGGCCTCCGTCCATTCCCGTCCGAAGCCCTTCGATGCACCGGTTATAAACCAAGTCTTGGTCAAGATGACTCACGCCTTCCCAAAAACTGAGTGGTTAGAACTACATATCTACACTCTAATGCTACGCTCTAACGTCGATCTGTCGAGTCGACCAGCGAAATCCCCCGAAGAAACCGACCTCGGAAGACCAGGGCTTCGAGAAGCTACGACAATGTCCGGAGGCCTTTACGATGCTGTTGGTGAGACCTCTATCTGCCCCTTCACTACTTACCTATCAAGCATAGAGCAGTTAGAATACATCTGGATGGCAAAGAAAGGGTAGAGCATGCGGTACAACGAGCTCATCGACAAGGTAACGATGCGCCTCCGCTTAAACTCTGCCGCGAAGGCCGAGCATAGAATGCTAGCCATCCTTTCGACGTTAAGCGAGTTCATGAGCCCCGAGGCGGCTAGAAAGCTAGGCTCTCATCTACCCAAAGAGATAGCGGACAAGCTAGATTACGGTCCTCCAGAGGAGGCTTCGTGGGAGGATTTCACCGAGATAGTCGCTGAAAAAGAGGGTGCGGGCGTAATCGCGGAGGATGCTGGAGAACACGCTATAACGATTATGAAGGTAGTAGGAGAAGCCTACGGGACAGAGGGTAAGCCGGAGGGTGCCCTCGGAGAGTCTGCTGAAGAAGATCTCGATGAGATCCGGGCAGAGCTACCCGAGGAGTTCGAGCCTCTTTTCAATTGGTAATTTTGAGAAGCCGAGAAGGCTCTAGTCACTTGATCAACTTATGAGCAATTCCGCGAACTCGTCCTTGTGAGACCAGTAGGCGACCTCGGAAACGTCTTCAACAAGCCCGAAGTCCTCCGGCGCCCACACGTCCAGTTCATCGTCGAAGAGCGAGATGAACCGCAAGCCTTCCGGTCCGATCCGAAGGTTATTCAGATCATGCCACGTCGCCAGCGTATGTTCTGCCAACCTGCGGGCCGACGGCCGGCTACCCGTAGATAGAACATTGACCAGCGCGCTCCTCTCAGACGTCCTAGTGTGGAAGTCCACCCTCCAGATGCGCCCGGAGCGGCCTAAGAGACGTTTTCCTCGCTCGAACCGTATCTCCTGTGCGTCGAGGAACTCTTCGACCTCGTCATTTATGGAAGCGGCGGCCTGGTTCCTGAAAGTGAACCACAGGTCCGAGACCCTGAGCGCCGCCTGCGACAGCCTGGAGATAGCTTCGGACAGCTCATCAAAGTCTTTTACCCTGACCATTAGCATGCCCCTGTAAAGCTCGACGCCGTGCGTGAGGCAAACATCTTCTATCAGGCGGCGCTGCCGGTCGGTTTTCCGCTCGGAGACTGTCTGTGTACGCAACCATCCGAGTGTTTCTCCCAGGTCAGTGAGCGTCGAGGAGCCGTTGCTCGTCTGGCTCAAGAACAGGTCTATTATGTCCCCGTCGGGATACAGGTACGGCGTCCTTATGCGGGTATAGTCGCCTATGGAAGAGCAGTCGAACAACTCCCCCATGTTCTCCGCTATATAGTCGCAGGGTGTCAGGCTCATAGCATTAGGCCCAATTGCTCCGCCGGGGGCGGGTTCATTCTTCCATTGTGAATCAGGTTGGCCTCCGCGCAGAATTGATCCCAAACTTCCGCGCAGGGCGGTCCACCGTAGATGTTATGTCTTCGGGAACGTAGGCGTTCTTCACTCCTGTCTGCTCGCTCCAGCGATGTTTGTGTTTCTCACCCACGAGGCTATCATCAGGGTTTCGGTGCTCCTTGCCGAGGTCTAACCCGTATATGCGACCTTCAGCCCTGTGGATCAGCACGTAAGTAAGTTTGCGCGCCGCACGGTTGAGATAGCCCTTGGCATACAAAGGGTAGGCAGGGTTGGAAAGAACCTCGACCCGAAAGCTCACGGCCGGTGAGTGATCCTCGTCCTCACTCCAATCTATGTGCCGGTCTATCCGCTTGGTAATATCCGACATAAGAGCCTCATATTCCCCTTGGTTACATGCTGCCATTAAACAGCAAACTAATTCTACAGTCATCTTCGGCCTTTATAAGCGACGATTTTCACTGCGAGACTGCAACCTCCAAATGCCCCGTCGCGATGGCGGCGATGGGCGCTTGACGATATTCAAAGTGGGCTTGCCGTCAGGCGCTCTTTACCTCTCCAGCTTCTTGCTGCAAGAACCCGGTCCCGATGTCGAAGTGCGCCTCGATGCCGTCCCTCTCCTGCCGTTCGAGGACGAATTTCGAAAGGTCGAACTTGGACGAAGCGGCGTCGTAGACTTCCATGCCGACGACTTCACCACTTTCAGCAAAGTCCACGACCACGCCCGGCGCGATCTCCTCCGAGTCGTAGCCGGCGAGGTCTTCCCGAAATGACATTCGCATGGTGTCTGTATCTTTGTGGTAAATGACCTTCATTGTTCTTCCTCCTGTCGCCGCTTCATCCTCCTTGCGAAGCCCCGATCCCAATGCGCCGTAGTAACCTCCTCGCCGTCGGCCTCGACCACGACCTTGAGGTAGCGAGCCTTCTCCGCAACGTATCCCCAGTAGGCGATGCGTCCGCGCGGCTGGCTCTCGCTGTCCTGTTCCAACGGCTCGGCCTTGACCTGCTCACACATCTCCAATGTTATCTCACCTCTGTCGGGAGCATCTCGCCTGTCTTCCTCAAAGTGGTCGCTAAACCTCACGCTCTCAATGTATCCGATGTCGTAAGAAAGTGCGACTACGCAGAGGAATCGTCTACCCTTTACGCTCCTGGAACCTCGACCTGCCCCGTAACAGCGGCGGTGATGAGCGCCTGGCGGTGTTCGGTTAGGAGTTCGATCTGGGTGTCGAGAGAATGCTGTGCCGATGAGGTTACTCGGCGACGATGGCCTGCCTCGTTGACGATGCTGGTTTGCTCTGATGGCGACGGTAAAATTACCGGGACTGACTTGGCGACATCAAGATTGATCCGGGTTCTTGTGGAACCTCGGCTAAGGTTTGCCACAGCGTTTCGTCCCAACGGAGATGATAAATAGAGAGCTAGGAACTGCGGGTTGCCCGTCCGCGAATCCACCGTTGCACAATAGCAATCGGCTTTGACTATTGCGCGGCCAAGATCCGGCGCAACGCAGCCTCTGCCCACATGGTTGTTCGCATCGCCTAGCCCAGCTATCAACAAGTCACCTGCTTGTACGCTGTGTTTGAGCAATGTTGCGTAGTGCTCTGTAGGAATGTAGGCCTCATCTTCATTCTTGAATTCGGCCATTCCAATATTGCCAAGTCTAACGACGCGGGCACCGGCATCCGAGTAATGGCTGCTAGTCAAGGAGCTACCAAAAGGCCCGTCAGTGATCCAAACCAAAGCCCGCCGTAATTGCACAGTTGGAGCATGTGCTCGCCAGATGCGTTCACTCACCCAACTCCAATATTGATCTTCGAGGAGTTCGATTAGCCGCCGCTTCTTCTCGATGAGGGCGTCTATGCGGGCGGTCTCGGCGTCGAGGAAGTCGGCGATTGCTCGCTGACGCTCTACTGACAGTACGGGATACGGTAGATTTCCAACTTGCTCTGCGTTTAGGTTATCTTGTGTATTGCTCCTAAAGTGCTCTTGCAATTGCGGTCGCAGAGACAACAACCAATACACCAAAAATCGCTGGTCCGACAGAGAAGGAACTGGCTCTATTCCTAAAATAGCTTGGTTCCACGAGGCTTCCGTATCGAGAACAGACACGGTCCCCACACTTGCATACATAGCGAAGAGGACAGTGCCCTTCTTGCCAACTGGCAGCCGCTTTGACGCGATACCTTCCACAGTAACGCGACGCTCAGTACGTCGGACTAAAGGTTGCGACGTCATGTCACCAATCGCCACCCAGGGAGTGCCCTCATCGTCTGACCAGAACTGCGGCTCACTAACCGAGGGAGTTCCACCTGCGGCAAAGTGCGTCACCCTCTTTAGAGCAGTCTGCTCTGGAGTCAATCCGTAACCTCTGCCAGAAGATCCTGGATCTCGCCTTCGAGCGTCTTTATCTCGGCGTCTATCTCCTCCAGCGGGCGCGGGGGCCGGTAGACGTAGAAGTGCCTGGTCAGCGGGACCTCGTACCCGATCTTCGTCTTGTCGTAGTCAACCCAAGCGTCGGGGACGTAGGGCAGGACTTCCTTCTGCATGTAGTCCCGGATCGCCGTCCGGTACTCGACGGACTCCAGCCGCGCCGCCACGTCGGCCTCGTAGACTACCTTCTTCTCCGGGAGCGGGACGTTCTCGTGGTCGCGCAACTCGGGATCGGGCAGCGGCTCGCCCTTCCTGTCCGTTATGACCGGGGCCTCCGGGTCGCGGACGGCCAGGGCGTCCCACACGGCGCTCTCCTGCGTGCGGGTCAGGCCGAACTCCGCGAAGACCGGGGCGAGCTTGACGGCCAGCGCCTCCCGGTCGGTCCCCGAGAGTCCGGCGTACTCCGCGAGGCCGGTTCGGAGTCCTTCGCGCGTCGCGTCGTCCAGCTTGGAGAGCTTTTTTTCGGCGGCTACGGCGGTCAGGGTCTCGTCGGTTACTTCCCAGCGCAGGCGCAGTGGGCGTTCGACGGTTATCCGCATCGCGCCGAAGGACTCGTTGGTCAGTATCTTGACGCGCTCGTTCTCCTCGAAGTCGCCGTAAAGCCCTACGATGTCGGCTATTCCGTCGTCGCTGATGCGCTTGCGCTTCTCGCCGAGGGATTTACGCATCTTCTCCCAGGAGGCTCGGGCGTCCACTAGCTGGACTTGGCCCTGGCGTTCGCGGCTCTTGCGGTTGGTGACTATCCAGAAATAGGTGGAGATGCCGGTGTTGTAGAAGAGCTGGTCGGGAAGGGCGACGACGGCCTCCAGCCAGTCGTTTTCGAGGATCCAACGCCGGATCTCCGACTCCCCCGAACCTGCGGCCCCGGTAAAGAGCGGCGAGCCGTTGAAGACGATGGCGACGCGCGAACCCTCGTCATCGGCGGGCTTCATCTTGGAGATCATGTGCTGCAGGAACAGGAAACTGCCGTCGTTGATGCGCGGCAGTCCCGCCCCGAACCGACCGGCGAACCCGAGCCTCTTGTGCTCGTCTTCGACCTCGTCCTTGATCTTCTTCCACTCCACCCCGAACGGCGGATTGGCGAGCAGATAGTCGAAATTTCGGCCATGTCCATCGTTAGAGAACGAGTTCCCATGAACGATGTGCGCGATATTCTCCGGGTCTTTTAGCAGCATGTCCGAACGACAGATCGCATAGGTCTCGGCGTTCAACTCCTGACCGTAGACTTCTAGTGCTGCGTCGGGGTTGCGGGACTCAAGGTATTGTTCGGAGACGGAGAGCATTCCGCCGGTTCCGCAGGCCGGGTCGAGCATGGTCTTGACGATGCCAGACTTGCTCAAGAGGTCATCGTCCTCGATGAAGAGGAGGTTCACCATCAGCTCGACCACCTCGCGAGGAGTGAAGTGCTCTCCGGCGGTCTCGTTCGACAGCTCGGAGAACTTGCGGACCAGTTCCTCGTAGAGATAGCCCATCTCCGTGTTGGAGACATTCTCCGGGCCGAGGTCTATATCCACGAACTTTCCGAGGACCAGGTAGAGGAGGTTGGCGGAGTCGAGGCGTGTGATCTGGGTGTCCAGGTCGAACTTCTCGAAGACCTCGCGCACGTTCTCCGAGAACCCGGCGACGTACCCGCGCAACTGGTCGGCGGCGTTGGATGGGTCGTCGAGCACCTTCCGCAAGTCCAACTCGGAGGTGTTGTTGAACTGCACGCCGGTAGTGCGGTTGAGGACGGCGTCTATCCTGCCCGGTAGTGCTCCGCTCCTCTTCAAGACCTGCTCTTTGGTCGGGGCGAGAACGCCGTCGAGGCGGCGGAGGACGGTGAGGGGTAGGATCACACGCCCGTACTCGCTCCGCTTGTAGTCGCCGCGCAGCAGGTCGGCCACGGACCAGATAAAGGCGGCGTGGTTGCGGATCTGCCCGCCCGCTGCCGTTCCCGAGAGGTTGTCGCTTCCTAGCGGCGTGCCGTCGGCGTGGCTCTCCACAAATCCTCCAAAACCATAGAAAACACAACGTACCGCGTAACTTGCCGGAGACTCGCATGATACCAGCCGGGTTGGTGGGGGTGGGTGTCTCGGGCCGCTTGCACCGTGACAAAGCAGGGCTAGAATGGAGTCGGGTGTATGTGCCTTTCAGAACGACAATTCCGTACTCGGGAAGGCGGGAGACGCGATGAGCGAGCTGGATCGCCCAAAGAAAGAGCGCAAAGACCAAGACAACTCGATGGCGGCGTACACTACCACGTCGGTCGGTGTTGCTCTGCTGGTCGCCGCGGTGCTCGTCATTATCACGGCGGGGACCCCGGCGGCGGGGATAGGTTTCGTCATCGGGGCCGGCGCCTGCCTCGGCTGGGGCGTACCCAGGATCTTGCAACAGAGAAAAGTCCTTCCCGCCCCAGACAACCGGGAGAAAGAGTTGCTCTCCGCAATCCGGGACAACGGCGGCAGCATCACCCCCGCCGAAGCCGCGATGGAGACCTCGCTCACCGTTAGAGAGGCCGACGCGATGCTCTCAGAGCTGGCAAGCGGCGGACACCTCCAGATCCAGAGTCTGGACGGAACACTCTACTACTCGCTCCCTGGCAGAGAGAGGCCGGAACTAAAAGGTTAACGTCCTCGGAAGTTCGTCGGACCATAGGGTATACGAAGCCAGGACTCTGCTTGCCGCTAAATCTCGACTGTGCCAGAATCAAAGCTGTAAGGAAGCCGCCAACAGGCAGCGGCGGACACCATTACGTCCGGCATCCGGGCTTTTAGGAGGAGGGATTTACGTGGCGACGTTCGTAAACACGGTGACCGGGCGGATCTCCCCGGACGAGTTGGGCATGGCCCTCATGCACGAGCACTTCTTCTTCGGATATCCGGGCTACCAGGGCGACCACACCCTCGGCCCATTCGACCGGGCGGCGACGATAGAGACCGGCGTCGAGGTGGCGAAACGGGCGAAGGCGCACGGCGTAAAGACCATAGTTGACGCCACGCCGAACGACTGCGGCCGCGACCCGGAGATGCTGCGCGAGATCTCCGAACGCTCAGAAGTCCAGATCGTGTGCTCGACAGGTTACTACTACGAAGCCGAAGGGGCGCCCGCCTACTTCAAATTCCGCCAGGGACTCGGCAGCGCGGAGGGTGAGATACAAGAGATGTTCCTGACGGAGATCTCCGACGGCATCGGCACGACCGGCATCAAACCCGGCGTTATAAAGTTGGCCTCCAGCAAGGACGCCATCTCCGACTACGAGGCAATGTTCTTCCGAACCGGCGCGAAGGCCCAGAGTGAGACCGGCATCCCGATCATCACCCACACCCAGGAGGGCACGATGGGGCCGGAACAGGCCGAGATGCTCCTCTCCGAAGGCGCCGATCCGAACAGCGTCATGATCGGCCACATGGACGGCAACACCGACCCCGAATACCATAAGAAAACCCTCTCTCATGGCGTCAACATCTCACTCGACCGCTACGGGCTCCAGGGAATCGTTGGTATGCCGATGGACGATGACCGTGACAGAGTCCTGACACAACTCCTGCAAGAAGGCTACACCGAGAGGATCATGCTCTCCCACGATACCGTTAACGTCTGGCTCGGACGTCCACCAGTTATGCCGGACGCGGTGGCGGAGTTACTGGGTAACTGGCATATTACCCACCTCTTCGACAACGTCATACCCACCTTGAAGGAGTCGGGCATCACCGACGGGCAGATAAACATCATCCTCGTCGAGAACCCGCGGCGTCTATTCGGGGACTGAGCCCAGCAACAAGGTTAGGCTGGGCTGGAGCTTTGGACCGTTGTGGACGAGAAGTGTTCGGCCAGGTGCTGGTTGACGGTCTCGGGACGCTCGACGGCCACCGAGTGGCCCGCCTGATCGACCATAACCCAGCGAGCGCCGGGTGCGGTCTCGGCTATGTGTTGTGAGAACTCGGGTTCGTAGGCGTGGTCCTCCGCACCGGCTACGGCCAGCACTGGAACTCGCGCGTTCGCCAGCTCCGATAGGACATCCTCGCGGTAAACGACGCCGTGGGCCGCATCCCCTATCCTGGCAGGCAAGTCAAGCATGTATTGCCGCCAGTGGTCGCGGAGGTCCTTCCGCTCAGGTTCAGCGAGGCTGGTATCTCCGAACATTATGTACATGAGGGTGTCGATGATCTCCTCTGTCCCGTGCTGGTGGAGGTGGACCACCAGGGGTCCGAAGTCGTCTACTTTACCCTCCGCCTCGGCGGATGAGCCCATGACCACGGCCGAGAGGAGGAGATCCGGGCGTCTCGCGGCCAGCCGAGCGGCAATAAAACCGCCCATGGAGTTGCCCACGAAATGGCATGGGGCCAGGCCCAGTTCCTCGATCAGCGCAGCCGCATCTTCGGCGAGGGTGTCCATGTCGAGCTCCTCCACGGGCGCCTGGGCGCTCCGACCCTGCCCCCGGTGGTCATAGACGACCACCCGGTACTCGGAGGAGAAACGCTCCACCTGATGGCGAAACATCGTATGGTCGAAGAATAACGAATGGCTGAAGACCAGCGCCGGACGGCCCCGTGGCCCATACTCCTCGTAGTACAACTGCGTGCCGTTAACCGCAACTTCGGGCATGCTCGCCTCCCCATCGTTTAACTGACCACCTTGTCGTCGATTGTCTCACAGCCGTTGTCTCGGTTAAACAACTCGAAGATTTCCAGCGTACTACTTAGCCTCGGACGTCTTTTCCTGCTCCTTCTCCTGAAGCTCGCGCCACAGGATCTTGCCGGAACCGCTCTTGGGCAGGGCGTCGATAAACTCGACCTGTCGCGGGTACTTGTACGCGGCCATCTCGCCCTTTGACCACTCGATTATCTCTTCGGCCGATGCGTCTTCGCCCTCCCGCAAAACGACGAAAGCTTTCGCCGTCTCGCCGCGCTGCTCGTCGGGGATTCCGATGACGCACGCCTCCTGGATCGCGGGATGCTTGTAGAGGGTAGACTCAACCTCCGATGGCCAGACCTTGTAGCCGGAGGCGTTGATCATTCGCTTGAGACGGTCCACCATGAAGAAATAGCCTTCTTCGTCGTAAACGGCGATATCTCCGGTACGCAAGAAACGTTTCCCGTCGCGCTCGAAGAAAGACTCCTCGTCGGCTTCGGGACGTTGCCAGTAGCCCTCCATAACCTGCGGACCGCTAACCACGATCTCACCCTGTTCGTTCGGACCCAGCTCTTCGAGAGTCTCCGGGTTGACGACACGAGCGTCCACATCGAAGTGCGGGACGCCGAGACACTGAAGCTTCGGACGGTCGGGTGGGTTGACGTGCGTCTGGGATATAGTCTCCGAGAGGCCGTAACCCTCCTCGTAGCTTATTCCTATTTGATCTCGCAGCTTCTCACCAACCGCAGCCGGCAAAGGCGCGCCACCTCCCCACACGATCAGGAGCGAAGAGAGGTCATACTCGCCTATTTTCGGGTTCGAGAGGAAGTCAACTACCATCGTGGAGATGTTGGTCCAGTGGGTAACCCCGTAGCGTTGCATGAGTTCGGCGGCCGTCTCCCGGTCCCAGCGAGTCATCAGGACGATGGTGCCGCCGGAGTAGATCGGGGCGTTCATGCTGTGCTGCATTCCCGTAACGTGGAAGAGCGGCAGCACACACAAAGAGATGCTCGCCACCGTGGTCGCATTCCATACGCTGCCTCCCACGAGCGTGGCCTGCAGGGTGCTGTGCGTGTGAACGCAGCCCTTCGGCTGTCCGGTAGTCCCGGAAGTGTACGGCAGGAGCGCCATGTCTCCGACCTCTATATCAACCGGCTCCGGAGCGTGTCCGGCTTTCAGCGTCTCCCACCAGGAGATCACCCCATCTTCGGAGGCCTCGTGCCTCGGCTCCTGTACGAAGTCCGGCACGGCGAGGTCCGATGCTTCTTCCAGATAATCCGAGTAGGTGGCGACGACCAATTGCCCCAGGTTGCTCTCTCCTAGCAACGGCGAAATCTTCGCGTGGAGTTCCTGTCCCGCGATGCCGACCTTGGCTCCCGAGTCTTCGACGTAGTGTTCCAGCTCGTTCGTTACGAGCATCGGATTCACCGGCACGACGACGGCTCCCAGACGCAGCACCGCGTAGAACGCGACGATGAACTGCGGGCTGTTCTGCAAGTACAGGATCACCCGTTCGCCCTTCTCGACCCCGAGATCCTGTTGCAGATATCCGGCGAGGGCGTTTACCTCACCCCCTAGCCGACCGTAGGATATTTCCGTCCCATAGTAGACAATGGCCGTCTTTTCCGGATAGCGAGCAGCCGTCACCTCTAGATTTTGGTAGACGCTCGTCTGTGGCAACGGTAGCGAGCGCGGGACCCGCAGCGGCCAGAACTCGTAGTGGCTCTCGATCATCTTCGACACCTCCTCTGTACGCTTAGCTACCCGTGAAGCTCGCCTGACGCTTCTCACGGAAAGCCGCGACACCTTCTTTGTGATCGTCCGTGTAGCCGCAGAACGTCTGGCCCTCGGCTTCCTTCTCAAGGGCGGTTTCGAGATCGTTCTCGAAGCTCCCGTGCAGAGACTGCTTGATCCGCCCCAGCGCCCGAGTCGGCAAGTCCGCCAGCCGACCCGCGAGCGCCGCCGTCTCGTCCGCCAGATCGTCTTCGGCGACGACCTTGTTCACGAGCCCGATACGATACGCTTCCTCCGCCTCCACGGCCTCACCAAGCATGCTCATCTCCATCGCCCGGCCGAGGCCGACGACGCGCGGCAGGAAGAACGAGACGCCGGCATCGGGCATCAGTCCGATCTTGATAAACGCCACGGAGAACTTCGCGCTCTCGGCGGCTATCCGCAGGTCGCAGGCAAGGGCAATGCCCATTCCAGCCCCGTATACCGGCCCGTGCAAAGACGCGATCACGGGCTTCTCGATACCAACTATGCGCGTCACGAGCCTGCTGTAAGTCTCGCGGAGGTACTGTCCGAGGTCCGGGTCCCCATCCTCCGACTCTACAACTTCGGCCAGGTCCGCCCCGGCGGAAAATCCGCGCCCTTCGCCCCGCAGCACGACGGCCCGGACTTCGTCATCCTCGGCGGCTGCGTCGAACGCTTCCCGTATCTCACCGTGCATTTGTCCATTGAAGGCGTTTAACACCTCCGGACGGTTCAGGGAGATCGTCGCAACGGCGCCGTCTTTTTCGTAGGTTATGGTCTCGTACATGGTTCTCCTTCCTTTGCGCAAAAGATAAGCCCCTCGCGTGAACTGTGCAAGGGGCTCGTATGGGGTCCGCTTGTTATTACACTAGCTAACCCGATGTGCGGGTTTTCAGAGGAGTAGTTTGGAGAGTTGGAGGGATTGGTTGCCAAGTTGGCGATTGAGCAGGAAGGCCACGGTATGAGAGAGGACCTTCCGAAGCAGTCTGCTGCTCAAGTGCCAAAGGTCTTTGG
>JBGTJJ010000029.1:0-116337 GCA_041745215.1 Rubrobacteraceae bacterium
GCTAACGCCCCCGATCAAGATTGGGATGCCAGCCGCCACCAGCGTCCCGAAGGCGACGACGAGGATCACGAGCGCCAGCGGGAACGCGTACTTCTCGGCCCGCCGGATATCCTCGTTGCTGGCGTTTGTTATATCCAGGTAGACGGCGGAAGCCCCGGTAACGTAGGTCGTTAGCTCCTCGGTGCGTACCTTCCGGCGCACCTCATCCACCAGACCCTGCGTCTCGTTTGCAGAGACATTGAAACCGATGATGGCATAGGTTTTCTCACCGTCTTCCGATACGAAACGCTGATCCTTGGTATCAGCGTAGGTGGTTACGGAACGAATCTCCTCTATTTTGCGGAGTGGTTCGAGCGCCTGCTCCTCGGCTTTCTGGTACTTCTCGCTTTTCGCGGAGAGGTCGTCGCCCTCGAAGACTACGATGAGGGTGGCCCGCGAGAGACCGAATTCCTGGACTACGAGGTCTTTGGCCAGCTCAGAGTCTCTACCTGAACCATCGAACCCGCCACCTTTGAGCTGCTCGCCGAGTTTCGGCGCAAAAAAGGCGGCGGCTACAAGAATTAGGCTCCAAAGCAGCAGGACCACCCACCGATAGCGGTAGGTAAACCGGCCCAGGCGCGCGAAAATACTCAAAGCCACCTATCCCTGGCGCGGACTTCTTTCATGCCTCATATGATAGCCGATGCGGCTTCTTGCCAGCCTTGCGGCGCCCCCGTGTCACAAGGTTCGTATCTTGATTTGTTCCCAAGTGTCTTCCAATCTCTACTGTCTGAAGTAGTTGAAAGACGGTGTTGTACGGGGGGCTCGCGGGGCCGTTGCGCCACTGGCAGCCGGGCCTCAGGCAGTAGAAGACGGCGCTCAAGATCTCGCCGGTAGGAATGAGGAATGGATTCTCGATTGCCCGCACAGATTGGTAGCGGGTAGATGAGGCTCAAGGTAGATCCATTCGACATTGGATAGATCGGTCGGGTAGCGCTTTTCCGTACGTGCTGGGGTACCGTATCAGCGCTGCTTGTCTCTTGTTTGGACGGTCTCTGAGAGATTGCTTTCGGAAACTCGTAAGAGAGTACGAAGTAGGAACAACAAAAGGGCCGGGGATCACGCCCCGGCCCCAAACTATGCCCTCCGAAAAGGTTTTTCTCTATAGAGGGTTCGTCTTTGTGAAATTTCTACGAAGTAGCTTTTACCTTGCGCTCGACCTGCTCGATGACGGTCTCGCGGTTCTTGTTGCGCTTCTCGTAGGCTTCGACCTTCTTGAGCTCAGCGGCCGTAAGACCGTCGAGCTTCGCGGAGACCTCAGAGACGTTCAGGTCATCGTAGCCTTCGATCGGCAATTGGTTGGGATCCGCCTGACGCATCGTCCGCTCCGTTTGCTCTGCGGCTTCCTCGGCGACGTCCTCGGCTATCCTCAGACCCTGACGGGTGTTTTGCTCTGCGGTCTCGAGCCCCTGCTCGGCAGCCTGCTGGACGCTCCTGAGGCCTTCTCCGGCGTAGGAATTCCAGGAGGAGAAGAACCCCTCATAGGCGGAAGCCCACTGCTCGGCGAGCTTGCGGAAACTCTCCTGCTGATCCGAGGCGCTCCGTGCAACGATCTCGGCGGTACGGGTGTTGCTCTCGGCCTGATCCCGCCAGAAATTGACGCCGTAGCCCATCCACTCCTGCGCGAAACGAATGTTACGCTGCTGGAGCTCCGCGAACCTCATACCATTGTTAAAGAGATCCTGGGCCAATTTGGCGTTGCTCTCCTGAAGTTTCAGAAACTCCGACCAGCCTCGGGCAACCTCAGTGTTGCGCTTCTGGAAAGAGAGAAGGTTGTCCGCAACAGCCTCGAAAGCCCGCTGTTGAGACTCGGTGATCTCCTGAGCCGTACGCGTCGTCTTCTCGATGTTGCTGGTAATGCTCTGCACTGCTGTACTACCTCCAAGTTAGTTTCTAGTTCCACTATATTCTAATCGCACATATACCCTGTCGGCACACCGCTAAACATCTGTGCGGAATCCTCCCTGGGATAGATGTTAACCAGTTAACGTCCAGTGGCGCGCCGGGGAGCCTTGGATGCGGTCTGGGCGTGGCCCGGAGTCTATGTACGTTTGACACATATATGCGGTGTGTTAACGTAGGGACGTAAAGCAAGTAAGTTTTCTATCTCTATGGAGGGGATCAGATGAAGCATTTGTTGAAAGTGTTGGCTGTTGCGGGATTTATGGCTCTGGCGTTGGGCGCGACCCAGCAGGAAGCCCAGGCCGAGCCGGTAGTTTCGAGTTGGTACGGTCCCGGATTCGCGGGTAACCTGACGGCCAGCGGCGAGGTCTTCAACCCGATGGAGTACACGGCGGCCCATCCGTATCTGCCGTTCGGTACTTTGCTAGAGGTCTGCTACGTTGACTGCGTGACCGTTCGGGTCAATGACCGTGGTCCGTACGTTGCCGGCAGGGGTCTTGACCTTTCCCAGGGCGCGGCCCAGGCTGTAGGTCTCTACGGCGTCGATTGGGTAGACGTTCGGGTACTCTAGGCTAATTTAGCCACAGAATATCGGCCAGAGAACCTTACCGGGCCGGAACCTCCTCTTGGGGGCTCCGGCCTTTCTCTTGCTCATCCATCTTTCGGGGGAGTGGCTCTGGTAAGCCTCTCAAGGAGAGTGAAGTGCCTGTCTGTTGGAGGTCGTTCTCCAAAGTCCGCCAGGATTCTTTCTCCGGTGGTCCCAGACGCTGAATGCGATCACGAAAGAGTCGGCGGGACGGCGCACAATAAGTATGTGGGGGAATGACTCATCCAAAGTGTAATCGGCCGGTAGCCAGAACTTTTTCGTTACGCTTCCGGGGTCGTTTGCAGCCTTTTCTGTATTTGCCCGGTAATAAAGAGTGCGGGACGACGCTTATCCGGAGGGGGAAATATATGCCGCATCGTCCCGCACAATTCCCTATACTTCACCTTTCCCTTTCCATCTTGGAGCTTAACCCTTATGGCCTTATGGGGCGGCGTGCCTATGGGAGCATTGTCCCGGATCCAGCCCCTATATCGTCCTATCAACCCAATTACCTGGAACAACTCCCCTTCGTTGGGACTTCCGGGTGTCGTCCGCACTGGCACTCTACCGCTCTCGTTACTATTCTCCTTCGTTCTTCGCCTTACCTACTTCGGTTGCCTCGATATTTGCTAGGAAGATGGCTTCATGAGACCGCATCGGCGAACTGTTTCGTGTCCGTGTACTGCTGGAAGCTCACCGCCTTCCCTTCCTTAAAGCCCCACACATGGGCAAACTGTGCCCGCACCTCTCTCCCCGTCACCTTGTAAGTACAGTTGTAGGCGCCGAGCGCCACCACGCGGTCTCCGGCCTCCAGGAATTCCTCCGGCGTGACCCTGAACACTTCCCAGTCCTCCTCCAGGCGCATGAACACGCCCTCCAGTATCGCCTGTGGTCCAATGTAGGGATTCCGATCCGCATAGGGGAAGTTCTCCGCTTCATTCCACTCGATGCTCTGATCCATCAGTCCGAGCACCGTCTCAATGTCGCCCTTGCCAAAAGCATCATACGCCCCGCGAAGGACTTCCACGTTCTCCTGTGACAACTCAGCCTCCTTCACTACTCGTCCCGAGCTTTAACCCTGCTACTGTGACTGCATCATCTGCGCGGTCAGCTCGAGTCCTTCCTGTGCTGTTATAGTGGGGACCACCGTTATGTCGAACACGTCGTCCCAGTCGGCGAGCAACGCCATGATCGGAGCGATGCTCTCCGCCTCGTAGACCGAGATGACGTGGGGGATAGCCGGATCGGTGCTCTGTAGCCAGTACTCGCCCACCACGTCCACCCCGTCAGGGTAGTGCCATTGCGCCCGGCGGACTACCCTATCCTTGATGGTTCCTTCCTTCACCTTCAGTACCGCCGTGAACAACACGGGCCTCTCTCCTTTCTCTCGCCCAAAATGGGGCGAGTAGCCACTTTCCACCATAAACACGATACACCTAAAATGAGGTTTGATACATACCTCAAATGGGGGATCTTTGGAGGCTTCCCGGATAGAGGCCTCCGAGAACAACCCTACTCGTGCATCGTCCCTTTACTCGTGGCTCAGTTACATAGGTTCCACACCTGGTTTCGAGTGGTCGGGGGTTGAACCACCGAAAGCGAAAGATACGGAGTCCGGCAACGGCCAAAGCGTTGACCCTGGTTTGCAACGGCGAAATCTTTCCTGGAGAAGATTTTTTTCGTAGCCAAACTGTTCCCGCAGTGTAGCCGTTTTGTAACCTGAGTTACTCATAATGTTGTCATGTGATCCGGGTGGGCCGGAGACCCAAGCGAGAGGATGAGGAAGATGAAGCGAATGATAATGATGGTGATGGTGGCGATGCTTCTGTCGGCGCTTTCCGCGGGGACGGCCCTGGCCGAGAGCGAACCCTCCACGATCCGCGGCACGAACGCCGGCGACGCCCTGTATGGCACCTCGATCCCGGACATAATTTACGGCTATGGTGGGGCGGACCTCATCTACGGTTACGCGGGACAGGACATCCTCTACGGGGGCAACGAGAGCGGCTTTGGCGACAAGATCCTCGGCGGTGGAGCTAAGGACAGGATACTCGGCCAGGCCGGCGAGGACGCCCTCTACGGTCAGGGTGGCAACGACCTCGTAAACGGCGGTAAAGGAAGAGACATCATAGTAGGCGGTGGCGGCAGCGACGTCTTGAATGGCGGTCCTGGCTTTGATCGGGTTAACGCCCAGGACGGCCTGAAGGACACCATAGTAGTCTGCGGCAACGAGAACGATAAGATCTTCTACGATAAAGGACTCGACGTACTCCGGTACTGTGAAGCCTCGACGGCTGGCACCATGGTGGCGATGTCCTCCGGCGAGCCGACCACGGGCGGGTCGAACCTCTCCACCCGGACTCCACCCAAGAGCATCTTCGAGAACACCGGAAAGGTTCTGGTGGGGCACGAAGGCGGGGAGCAATGCGTGACCGAGAAAGAGCTCAAGGGGCACCTCGATCATGGCGACGAGATAATCGACCCGAGGGGATGCTCCAGCACGGAATAGAGACGACCTCAGCTCAAGAAAGCTGAATCCAAAAGAGGAGCCGGGATTCCAAGCGGCCCGGCTCCTCTTTACGTTTGTCCTCCAGGGCTAACCTACTCGTTTGTGGTACGTTTTCCGAAGAAGCGGCTGCCCGAGGAGGGAACATGGCGAACCGATTGGCGAACGAGACAAGCCCGTACCTGCTCCAGCACAAGGACAACCCGGTGGACTGGTATCCCTGGGGCGAGGAGGCGCTGAAAAAGGCCCGAGATGAGGACAAGCCGGTACTCCTCTCGGTCGGCTACTCGGCCTGTCACTGGTGCCACGTCATGGAGCGCGAGTCCTTCGAGGACGAAGAGACCGCCCGCATGATGAACGAGCACTTCGTCAGCATAAAGGTGGACCGGGAAGAGCGGCCGGACATAGACTCGATCTACATGTCCGCTGTCCAGGCTCTCACCAAACACGGCGGCTGGCCGATGACGGTCTTTATGACCCCCGACGGCGCCCCGTTCTACGGCGGCACCTACTTCCCACCCGTCCCGGCCCATGGGATGCCTTCCTTCCAGCAACTCCTCCTGACCCTCGCCGACGCCTACGAGAACCGCCGCGACGAAGTCCTCCAGAGCGCTGAGAGCGTCCGCGATTACCTCAAAGCCGCAACTAGCGCCGCCATCCCGCAATCCACCCTCGGCCCGGAGCTGCTCGACGCGGCGGCCAAATCCCTGATGTCCCAGATCGACCGGCGGTTCGGTGGCTTCGGCGGTGCGCCAAAGTTCCCTCAGACGATGAACCTGGAGGTGCTGCTCCGCCACTACCACCGCACCGGCGACCGTGCAGCCCTCTCAGGTGTCGAGGACACCTTGCGTAAGATGGCGACCGGCGGCATCTATGATCAGCTCGGCGGCGGTTTCGCCCGTTACTCGGTGGACGAGCGCTGGCTCGTCCCGCACTTCGAGAAGATGCTCTACGACAACGCCCTGCTCGCCCGCATCTACCTGGAGACCTACCAGGCGACCGGCGACGAATTCTACAAACGCATAGCCGAAGAGACCCTCGACTACGTTATACGCGACATGACTTCCCCCGAAGGCGGCTTCTACTCCGCCGAAGACGCCGACTCCGAGGGCGTAGAGGGCAAGTTCTACGTCTGGACGCCAGCGGAGATAGAAGCCGCGCTCGAATTGGAGGAAGCAGAGATCGCGCGTCGCTACTGGGACGTCACCGAGGCCGGCAACTTCGAGGGCAAGAATATCCTCAACGTCCCCCGCCCGCCGGAGGCCGTCGCTGACGAGTTCGGCGTCTCCCCGGACGAGCTGTGGCGTAGGATCGAGAGCATAAGGGATAAACTCCTCGCCGTCCGCGAGGAGCGGGTCCGGCCCGGCCGCGACGAGAAGGTACTCGGCGCCTGGAACGGGCTTATGCTCCGCTCCTTCGCCCTCGCCGCCCGAGTACTGAACCGCAACGACTACCGAAAAGTCGCCGAGAAGAACGCCGGTTTCCTGCTCGAAAAACTTCGTTCCGATGGCCGTCTCCGCCGTTCGTACAAGGACGGCCGGGCCCGCTTCAACGGCTACCTGGAGGACTACGCGATGGTCGCCGACGGCCTCGTCGCGCTCTACGAGGCCGGCTTTGAGCCCCGCTGGTTGGAGGAGGCCGACTCGCTCTGCGCCGCGATCTCCGAGCTATTCTGGGATGAGTCGCGCTCCTCTTTCTACGACACCCCCGTGGACCACGAGGAGTTGGTGACCCGGCCCCGCGACGTGTACGACAACGCCGCGCCCTCCGGTACCTCCGTTGCCGCCGAAGTGCTACTAAAGCTCGCCCTATTCCTGGACCGTTACGATTACCGGCAGCGGGCCGAGTCCGTCCTGGAAGACCTGAGCGGCGGGATGGAGCAGTTGCCCGGCGCGTTCGGGCGTCTGCTGGCCGCGCTGGACTTCCACCTCTCCCGGCCCCGCGAGATAGCCATAGTCGGTGAGCCCGGAGAAGCAGACACACGTTCACTCATAGAGACCATCTACGCCCGTTACCTGCCGAATAAGGTCGTCGCGGGACGCGAACCGGAAGACGACGGCGCCGCAGCGTTCATACCGCTCCTCTCCGACCGGCCAATGCGAGACGGCAAGGCTACCGCCTACGTCTGCGAGGGCTACGCTTGCCAGAGCCCGACCACCGACCCGAAAGAGCTAAGCCGGCAACTCGGATAGCCGGCGTCTACTCCGCCCGGCGCACCACGATGGACGTGCGGCGGAAGCCGGCTATCTCTACCTCTGCGCCTTTCTCTATGGGAAGGGTGTCGGGATCTTCTGGTATGGCGCTCCACAGTTCGCCGTGGACGAAGACCGAGCCTCCGCTTTTGTTTATCGTCTGGCGTACGGTTCCGACCTCGCCGATCATGCCTTCGCGGCCGGTGCTTATTCGCACCCGGCTCGTCCGTAGGATCGCGAATGTCAACCCCGTTAGGAAGAACACCAGAAAAACGGCCGGTACGATTGCCCACCAACGTGAGAGCCCAAATCGCTCCTTGAAGGTCAGGGACTGCTCTATGAGCGTGGCGTTCGCGGTGTCTAGCGTTATGCCTTTCGGTTGGATCCTCTCTCCGTCGGCGGCTTCGAGGACAGCCCGTAGATCGGGCTCGACGTACTCGACCACGTCTATTTCCAATGCCTCCGCCGCGTTTACCGCTTCCGCGTCGCGGACGGCTTTCTCGGCCCATTCGGCGTTTCGGTCGTGGGTCTCGGCGAGGCTTGTTATCAGGGCCACGGCGTCGTTGCGGCTCTTCTCTCCCAGGTCTCCGGGGATGTCCTGTCCGGTAAAGGTTACCGGCGTGGCCGCGCCTGTGCGGGTATCCGGGGCCATCGCCGCCACGTCGCTGCCCAACAGGATAAAGGTTCCGGCGCTCGCGGCCCGTGTCCCTCGCGGCGTGACGTAGACGAAGATCGGGGTGTCCTCGGCATCGCCCATCGCCCCGACTATCTCCTGCGTGTAATCCAGGCGGCCGCCCGAAGTGCTCAACTCTATCGCCACAGCTTCGGCGTCGGCCGCTTCGGCGTCGGAGATCACACGCTCCAGGTATTCCACGGTCTTTCCGGTTAGCTGGTCGCTCCTGCCGGTCGTCTCGCTCACATCAGCTACGAAGACCTCTGGCTTGTCTTCCTGGGCCGTGGAGGCTTGGTCTCCGAAAGCCGTGAAGGCGTATACCAAGAGCACGAATGATAATAGTAGGGTCGGATAACGTTTCATACTAGCTAGATTCTACTATCCGTTGGAGCGGCGAAAGGTCTACGAAACCACAGTCTTCCCGGTTGAGCCTTCTGTCAGTGTGCCAGGTGACTCTTACTCAGGAGCTATGAGCCGCCCCGGCGCGCTTCCAAGTCCCTGCTTGGAGGGGTGTAGTAAGATATCTAGCAAACGAGAGTCGTTTCGAGGGCTGCACGGTCCTGTGGGGTGGAGATCTGGTAGTGGGGACGCCAAAAAACTTGTTGTTTGTAGAGGACCATTCATCCTTCCGCCAGGGGCTGTCTTCTGTACTGAGGATTCGCGAGGGGCTCCAGGTAACGCAGGCCGGGACGTTGAAAGAAGCCCGCAGCCGGATGAGTGCGGAAATACCGGATGTCGCGCTCGTGGACCTCGGGCTATCCGACGCCGACGGGGTAGAGGTGATTCAAGAACTTCACCGGGCAGATCCGCAAATGCCGATCCTGGTGCTCACCATCAACTTCGATACCGCCTGCCACGAGCGAGCCATGGAGGCGGGCGCCAGCAAAGTCATCACGAAGGACGCCCCCTTGGAGGAGATCCTGGCCGCCGTAGAGGAGGCGACGGGAGCATGACGGCCTCCGTGAATGGCGACACTATGCCGCGACCTTGGGTGCGAATGGCGCGGCGGGTGGCTGTTCGCGCCGGAGGTCCGGCCTACAGTTGCTCCAACGCCTGATCCAGGTCGGAGATTATGTCTTGCGGGTGTTCTATGCCGACGCTGAGCCGGAGGAGGTTCTCTTTTACCCCGAGCTTCTCCCGGCGGGCGGGGGAGAGCTCGCGGTGGGAGGCGGACGCCGGGTGGATCGCCAGGGTGTAGATATCGCCGAGGCTCGGAGCTTTTACGCAGAGTTCCAGGGCGTTTAGGAATCGGAAGGCAGCTTTACGGCTTTCTTCCGCCAACTCGAAGGAGACCATGCCGCCGGTATCCGACAGCGCGCGGCGGGTGACCTCGGTGTCCGGATGGTCTTTCGTGGCGGGATGGTAGACCTTGGATATCTTCGGGTGGGAAGAAAGCCAGTCGGAGATCTCACGGGCGCTATCGCACTGGCGCTGCATCCTCAGGGGCAGGGTTTTTAGTCCCCGCAGGCCGAGCCAGGCCTCGAACGGGCCGAGCACGCCGCCGACGAGCTTGCGGATCTGCTCCACCGCCGCGTCGTAGGGTGGGTCCGCCACAACCACGCCGGCCGTCAAATCCCCGTGGCCGGAGAGATACTTCGTGGCGCTGTGGACCACCATGTCCGCGCCAAGCTCCATCGGGCGCTGGAGGTAGGGGGTGCCGAAGGTGTTGTCCACGATCAGGGCGGACCCGGCGGCCCGTGTGATCTCCGCGATGCCCGGCGTGTCGGCGACGCGCAACAGCGGGTTCGAGATGGTCTCGATAACGACGGCACGAGGCTTCTGCTCCGCTACTTTCTTCTCCAGCGCCTCCAGGTCGTACACGTCGACGAAGCGAACCTCAACGCCCGCCGCGCCGAAGACCTGGAGTATCAGCGTCGCCGTCGAGCCGTAGATCTGCTCGGCGACCAGCACCGTGCATTCGCCGCTGCACTCGGCCGCTGAGAGCGCCGCGTGCATGGCGGCCATCCCCGAACCGAAGGCGAACGCCCTCCCCAAGCCTTCCAACGAAGATAGCGCTTGCTCGAAGGCGACGACCGTCGGGTTGTCGTAGCGGGCGTAGCTGTAACCTTCTTGCTCGCCGCCCAACACCCTGTCCGTCGTCTCGATGTTCGGGTGGGAGAAGGTAGTCGAGGCGTAGACCGGGGTCGAGATGGGGTAGAAGTCTCTCCGGGCTTCACCGGATTCACCGGAGCCGCTGCGTTTGACCGAACGGTGTTCGCCGGAGTGAACGGCGCGGGTTTCGAAATGTCTTGGTTCCATAGTGCCCTATACTAACTTACGGGATGGAATATTTGTCAGGAGGTTCTACCTTTGGAAAACACAGGCAACAGAATAGATTACTTCGAGCGGATGCTGGCGGACAACCCGGACAATCCGACCGGGCTTCTGGCGCTCGCCAACGAGTACGGCAAAGCGGAGCGCCCCGAAGAAGAGGCGGCGGTGCTGCAACGCTACGTCGCAAAGCACGACGACGAGGGCAACGCCTACGCCCGGCTCGGTGAGGTCCTCTCCCGACTTGGCCGTCAGGAAGAGGCCCGCGGCGCTTACGAACGAGGTATAGAGCAGGCCGAGAAATACGGCCATAGCGGAATGGCGGATGATCTTCGGCGGGCGCTAGGGCAGATCGGCGGGTAGTCGGACGAAGCCCTGGATATCGGAGGGACTACAAAGTTTGATTCCGGGTAAAAACGAGTACTGACGTGCGTTATTATTACGAGATAGAGATGTGCGATGATCCCGCGAGAAAAGCTGTTCACCGGCGCGTAGAAAACGGAGCCACGTCAGGCCGACGGCCGCCCAGGGCTCGCCGCGGAACAGAGACCACGGATTGAGGATGTGATCCCGTTGGAAAAGACCGAGAGCCAGTTCTATGGTCCGAACCTCGGATATGTGTTGGAACTCTACGAGAAGTACCTGGAAGACCCGGACTCCGTGGACGAAAAGACGCGCCAATTCTTCGAGGACTGGAGCCCGCCCCGTGTAGGAGAAAACGGCCACGCCCCGTCCGGTTTGGCGGGCGTTGACGTAGACACTGTAGTCGGGGCGGCCAAGTTTATCCGCTCCATCCGGGACTTCGGACACATGGCGGCCCATCTGGATCCGCTCGGCAGCGAGCCGACGGGAGACCCGACGCTCGATCCCGGTTTCCACGGCGTCGGCGAAGAGGACTTCGAAGGTATGCCGTCGAGCGCGGTCGGCGGACCCTTGATGGATCGTACTTCGACGGCCAAAGAGGCTATAGACGAGCTGCGACGTATCTACTGCAGCACCACCGGCTACGATTTCGGCCACATCCACGAACCCGAGGAACGGTTCTGGCTGCGGGATTCGGTGGAGGGCGAGGAGTTCAACGGTACCCTGGAGGGCGAGGACGCCAAGAGGGTGCTCCGCAGGCTCACGCGGGTCGAGACTTTCGAGAACTTCCTGCACAAGACATTCCTGGGACAGAAGCGCTTCTCGGTCGAGGGCAACGATATGGTGATCCCCATGTTGAACCGGCTGATCCGGCGCGCCGCCAACGATGGAACGCCCGAGGTCGTCATGGGGATGGCCCACAGAGGACGGCTGAACGTGTTGGCGCACGTGCTGAATAAGCCTTACGCCAAGACCTTCGGCGAGTTCCAGCAACCGGACAAGGGAGAGCGTCCGTCGGCGGCCGAGAGCGGGGGCGGCGGCTGGGTCGGCGACGTCAAATACCACCTCGGCCAGCGGGAGTTCCACCTGGGAGCGGGGGAAGAGGACTGGAAAGTCCTGATCAACCTGGCCCCGAACCCGAGCCACCTGGAGCACGTCAACCCCGTCGCCGAGGGAATGACCCGCGCGGCCCAGGAGAAGCGAGACGAGCCGGGAGAACCGAACCTGGACGTCAACGCCTCTTTCACGGTCACCCTGCACGGGGACGCGGCGTTTCCGGGTGAGGGAGTCGTCGCCGAGACGCTGAACCTTTCCCGTTTGCCCGGCTACACCACCGGCGGAACCATCCACATCATCACCAACAACCAACTTGGCTTCACGACCGAGAAGCAGGATGCCCGCTCGACCCAGTACGCCAGCGACCTGGCGAAGGGGTTCGAGATCCCGGTCGTCCACGTCAACGCCGACGACCCCGAAGCCTGCCTCGCCTCGGTCAACATGGCTTACGCATACCGCGAGAAGTTCAAGAAGGACTTCGTGATCGACCTGGTCGGCTACCGGCGTTACGGACACAACGAGGGCGACGAGCCGTCCTACACCCAGCCGAAGATGTACGAGACGATCCGGGAGCATCCCAGGGTGCGCGAACTCTGGGCGAAAGAGCTGGAGCGTCGCGGCCTTATCGAAGAGGGCGAGGCTGAATCGCTGGTCGAGGAGATCCAGAACAGGATGGAGGAGATCCACAAGAACCCTTCCGAGGTCGAAGAAGATGGAGAGGAAGCCGAGGAGCTCTTGCGCTCCCCCCTGGCGGAGGTACCGGATACGAGAGTCTCGCAGGACAGGCTGAAGGAGATAAACGTGGCTCTTCTGGAGCGTCCCGAAGGCTTCACGCCCAACGACAAGTTGGAACGGCTCTTGCAGAAGAACCGGGGGAGTATCGAGAACGTGGACTGGGCCCACGCCGAGGCGCTGGCCCTCGGTACGTTGCTGGAGGACGGGGTGCCGGTCCGGCTCACGGGCCAGGACTCCGAGCGGGGGACGTTCTCCCAACGGCACGCTGCTCTCTACGACGTGGCGACCGACGAGCGTTACGTGCCGCTGCACTCGATGCCACAAGCGAACGCGTCTTTCGCCGTTCACAATAGCCCGCTCTCCGAGATCGCCGTCATGGGCTTCGAGTACGGATACTCCGTCAACGCCCGTGACGCGCTGGTGCTCTGGGAGGCCCAGTACGGCGACTTCTCGAACGTGGGACAGCCCATGATCGATCAGTTCATCGTCAGTGGACAGGCGAAGTGGGGCCAGGTGTCGAGCCTCGTCATGCTGTTGCCGCACGGCTACGAGGGACAGGGACCGGAGCACTCCAGCGCCCGCCTCGAACGCTACCTACAGCTCGCGGCGCAGGAGAACATCCGGGTCGCCAACCTGACCACGGCGGCCCAGTACTTTCATATGCTGCGGGCCCAGGCCATGCTCAGGGAGAATCAGCGGCCCCTCATAATAATGGCCCCCAAGAGCCTGCTCAGGAACCCGATGGCTGTCTCGCCGCTGGAAGACCTCTCGGAAGGCAGCTTCCAGCCGGTTCTCGACGATCCCGAGGGCCGGGAGAGGGCCGAGTCGGTGGAGCGTCTCATTCTGTGCTCCGGTAAGATCTACACGGAGTTGGTCGCCAGCGAGTACCGTGAAGAAGCCGTGGACACCGCCATAGGACGGGTAGAGTTACTCTATCCCTTCCCGGAGGAGCGGTTGCGGCAGATGTTCGAAGGCTACGAGAACCTTCGGGAGATACTCTGGGTCCAGGAGGAACCTCAGAACATGGGCGCCTGGACATTCGTCGAGCCCCGTCTGAGCCTTGCCGGCGGCGAGATATCCGTAACCTACATCGGCAAGCCGGACCGGCCGAGCCCGGCCCAGGGCTCCGCAAGGTTCCACAAGCAAGAGCACGCCGAGATAATACGCCGGGCGTTCGAGAGCACCGGAGACGATTCCGACGAGGGCGAGTTAGCAGCCCAGATGAGCCAGTCTCAGGCTCCCGTACCGAGCGAATAACACAGATACCATGAGAACCATAGGAAAGGTGAAACGTGGCGGTTGAGATACATGTTCCGGAGCTTGGAGAGTCGGTCGCCGACGCGACGGTCGGCAAATGGTTGAAAGAAGAAGGGGAGTCGGTATCGGCCGGTGACCCGCTCGTCGAGCTCGAGACGGATAAGATCAACTTCGAGGTCGAAGCCGAGGAAGACGGCGTCCTCGAATCCATAGCCAGCGCCGAAGGCGAGACCGTCAGCGTTGGAGATGTGATCGGCACCATCGGCGAAGGCAACGGCCAGCCGGAGCAAGAAGAAGACTCCGGGGAAGAGGAGCAGGCTGAAGAGGAGCAACCGGAGCCGGAGGCCGAGTCTGAGACGGAAGAGGCCGCCGGAGAATCCGAAGAAGAGCAGGCCGAGGAAGACGCCAACGGCCACCGGGAGGACGGCGAGGTGCGGGCCTCTCCGTCGGTGCGGAAGCTGGCCGAGGAGTACGAGATAGAGCTCGCCCAGGTTTCGGGTAGCGGCTCCGGTGGACGCGTAACCCGCGACGACGTGGAGCGTTTGATCCGGGACCAGTACCGCCAGGCTCCCTCCGAGGAAGAGCAAGAGGAGAAGCCAAACGGACAGCAGAAGACCCAGGAACGTGAGGCCGCGCCGCAGCCGCAGGCTTCGGAGGACGGCCGGGAGGCCCTCGAAGAGCGGGTCCGCATGTCCCGGCGGCGCCAGACCATCGCCAAGCGGCTAGTTGAGGCCCAGCAGACGGCGGCGATGCTCACCACCTTCAACGAGGTGGACATGACCGCTGTGATGGAGCTAAGGAAGCGTCGCAAGGACGAGTTCCTGGAGCGCAACGAGGTCAAGCTCGGCTTCATGAGCTTCTTTACGAAAGCGTCCATCGGGGCGCTCAAAGCATTCCCGAAGGTCAACGCGGAGCTGCAGGAAGACGATTTGATCCTCAAGCACTACTATGACATCGGCGTTGCGGTCAATACCGATGAGGGCCTCGTCGTACCCGTAGTACGGGATGCGGACAGCAAGAGCTTCGCCGAGATAGAGGGCAGCATAGCCGAGCTCGCCACCAAGGCCCGCGACGGCAAGCTGGCGCTCGATGACCTTCAGGGCGGCACGTTTACGATCACAAACGGCGGCATCTACGGCTCGCTCAACTCCACCCCGATCCTCAACACCCCGCAGGTTGCGATACTGGGGATGCACAAGATCCAGGAGCGCCCGATGGTGGTGGACGGGGAGATCCAGGCGCGTCCGATGATGTATCTGGCCCTCTCTTACGACCACCGCATCGTGGACGGCGCCGACGCCGTGAGCTTCCTGGTCCGTATCAAAGAGCTGATCGAAGACCCGGAGACGCTGCTGCTTGAGGGGTAGACATTCAACGGGCTGAGTTGGAGGGCTCTTTTTGGAGGGCCCTTTCCTATTCGAAAAGTTCCACAGCGGCCCGGATGCCTGGAGCCTGAGAAAGCTTTGCGTCTAGTGTGATCAGGGGTGCGTCGAGAGTCTCGGCTAGTGCGACGTAAGCGGCGTCGTAAGCAGTGATGTTATCTCTCAATTCCCATATGCGTCGTAAGAGCGCGGTGTGCGGGTAGCGAGTCAGTCTCATACTTGTTAGATCTTCTATGAGTTTCGTCCTGCGATCTGAAGGTGGTTTGTGTAGCGTGTGTCGGCGTAGCGCACTTATCACTTCAATCTCGAAGATGTGGGGGACGTGAATCTCTCCGTCTGCCTCCGCCATCCGGTTACCAACGAGTCTGGCACTCTCACCGAGGTTCAGCAGTACAGCAACTGCCGCCGACGCATCAAGAACGATCAATGGTTGCTAATCGGCGTCGCGCGGGTCGTCGGCATCTCTCAGCCTACGGATCGTGACCTGTGGCGGTTCATCTAACTCAACCGGCTCCCGAGACCTCACCGTTTCGAGCCACTCACTAATCGTTGGTTTTTCGGCGACCTTTTCTACCTCGGAGAGCAAATAGTCCGAGAGCGTCATGCCGGACTTAGCCGCCCGCTCTTTGAGGGTGCGGTGCAGGTCGTCCGGGACGTTCCGGATCTGAATCATCTTCGTCATGCTGATAATATTATCGCATGTGCAGCACATGTGAAAGGTGTTTATGGTCAGCGACGGTCTAGTGGAGAGGTTACTCGGCGGTGACCGGCGGGCGTTGGCGCGGATCATCTCCAAGATAGAACGCGAGGACCCCGAGACGACGGAGATCATCGCCGGGATCTACCCGCACACCGGCGACGCTTTGACGGTCGGTTTTACCGGGCCACCGGGAGTCGGTAAGAGTAGCATTATCACCGAACTGGTGAAGCTCTACCGCGAGGAGGGTAAGAAGGTCGGAATCGTCTCCGTTGATCCTTCGAGCCCGTTCTCGAAGGGTGCGATCCTGGGCGACCGTATCCGGCTCTCGGACCACTTCCTCGACCCGGGCGTGTTTATCCGCTCGATGGGGAGCCGGGGGCACCTGGGCGGCCTCGCCGGTGGCTCGCGGCTCGCGGCGCTGGCGATGGATGCGGCCGGGATGGACGTGGTGATCTACGAGACGGTCGGCGTGGGGCAGGGGGAGGTAGAGGTCGCCTCTGCGGCCGACACGGTGGTCCTGTGCTTGCAGCCGGGAGCGGGAGACTCGGTGCAGGCGCTCAAAGCCGGGGTGATGGAGGTCGCGGACATCTTCTGCATCAACAAGTCGGACCATCCTCAGGCCCGTGGCGCGGCGAGCGAGGTCCGTTCCATTTTGGAGATCGGGCACGAGCTCGACCCGGACGCGCCGATACCCCCGATCCTGATGACCCGTGGGGATACGGGCGAGGGGGTAGAGGAGCTAAAGAGCACGATAGAGCAACATCGGAAACACCTGGAGGAGAACGGGACGCTCGAAGGACGCCGCCGGCAAGCCCTAAAGGAGTTTGTGGTTTCATGGGCGACGAGTCGCCTGGAGAAAGAGATGCAGGAGCGTCTGAGCCGCGAAGACACGGAGTTGATGGAAAAAGTCTACAACCGCGAGCTAGACCCGATCTCCGCCTCCGACCAGATCTTTCGGGAGGTCTGAAGACCTCTCAAGCTAGAGTCCCTTTCGACCTTTGTCTCGACTACCATATTCCCCCACCTTGAGAAGCGGAGCGCATGCTCGTGCCTCGCTTATTAGAGCCCGACGCGTTCCGCTACTCTGAGAGAGCATTGTTTATGGACTTTTGGTAGTCCGGACCTTAGAGTATCCGGATGGAATACAAGGAGAAACGTGGGCAGGGCCTGGGTTTCGTGCTTGTCGTGTACGCCGCGAGTCGCATTTTCTATCTAATAGCCGGCGCGGCGCTAGTCCAGATCACCCCGGTCGCGGGATTCCAGTCCGCCACCAGCGACGAACCTTTCGGAACCATGAACATTTGGTCCCACTTTGACGGTGAACACTACGCCCGGCTGGCGTCCGACGGCTACCTGAACCAGCCGAACAACATGTCGCCGGCGTTCTTCCCGCTGTACCCGCTCTTGATACGGAGCTTCGCCGCCCTTTTCGGTGGGCCGATATCCGTGGAGGTGCTGGCCGTGTGGGGAGTCCTGATCTCTTTGATAGCCCTCCCGTTCGCCCTGTACTTCATCTACCGGATCGCCGAGGAGGAGGCGGGAACGCGCGTGGCCCAGGGCGCGGTTCTCGCCCTCGCCTTTTTCCCGACCACGTTCTACCTGAACGCGACTTACACAGAGAGTCTCTTTCTCGCTCTTTCAGCGGGAGCCGTGTGGGCGGCCAGGGTTCGCAAGGATCTCTTTCTGGCCTGCTTGTTGGCGGGACTGGCTACGGCCACGCGCAACGTGGGATTGTTCCTCGTCGTGCCGCTGGCCTACGAGTGGTTCAGGAACGTCGGCTACTACCGTTGGTGGCGCGGTTCTTATCTGGCCCTCGCTCCATCCGGCCTCGCAGCATACATGGGATACCAGTGGTGGAAGTTTGGCAGCCCCTTCCTGTTCTACACGGATCAGAAAGATTGGAACCGGGAGGCGACCGGCCCTCTGGTCACCATCTCCAACGCCTGGCAGGAGGCGGGAGGTGGCGTAAAGTGGCTGTTCGACCCGCAGGTAAGCCTCGCGGAACTGAAGCCGGATCAGCTCATGACGCACCTGAACCTGGCTAACGACACGTACAACCTCGTCTTCCTGATACTCGCCATAGTCCTACTAATAGCGGGATTGCGGGTGCTCTCTCCGGGTATGTGGGGCTACGCTTTCCTGGTCTCCATATTCCCGGCGTTCTTCGGGGCGCCGGGTGCGACGCTTATGGGACTCTCGCGGTACGTGCTCGTCGCGTTCCCGCTCTTTATCGTACTCGGGGTGTTGCTTAGAAACCGGACTGTACTCGGGGTGTGGCTACTCGCCAGCACGGTACTGTCTTTGCTCTTCTGCGCCATGTTCGTGACGTGGTGGTACGTGGCTTGAAGTTGCTCCAACCGGACTGCGGATTGCGGACGGCAAAGTTCAGGATGACACAGATACCCACTGAAATGGTGCGTTCTTACACCGTGCGGATAGAGATAATTTTGTTCGACCGGCACGATATCTGAACGTGCAACTGTGCTTTAATCGAATCCTGGAAAACGAATTCTGCGAGAGAGGAGTCTTGCATGGGTGGACCTACCGCCTGGGAATGGATGCTCTATTTCGGAATGCCCGCACTCCTGCAGGCGACTATCGTTTCCGTGGTATTGTCCCTCGTCATCTGGTTCGCCCTTAAGAAGACGCTCTCGAAGATGGACTCTACGAATAATGAGTCAGGAAGCGCCATGGAGATAGTACGCGGACGCTACGCCCGAGGGGAGATCTCCCGCAGGGAATACGAGCAACTCCGGGACGACCTCGAAACCGGAGACCTCCAGGCACAAAAAGAGCGGGCGCGGTAGCTGTTCGCCACCACGCCCGCCCCGAAATGCTTACCCGGTTGCAGGTTAGCCTAGTAACCGTACCGGATGATCTGGGTGTCGACCCAATCGACGCCGTAGAGACCAACGGCCTGGGCCGCGCCCTGCGAGAGATCGAGGTTTCTACCGTAGGTGTACGGTCCCCGGTCGTTGACCCGAACGGTCACGCAGTCAGCGTAGCAGACCTCCAGCAAGGTGCCAAACGGCAGATACTTATGGGCCGCCGTGTAGTCCCACGGGTTGAACACCTCACCACTGGCAGTCAGGTTACCCGCGAATCCGGGACCGTACCAACTCGAAACCATGGGCTCGGCCTGGGCTTCCTGCTGGGTCGCGCCCAACGCCAGAGCCATCACGCCCGCCAGCAAACATACTTTCAACAAATGCTTCATTCGTCCCCTCCAGAACAAATTGTTCGCACAACAGGGAGGGAGGTTACTAGGATCGAGAATAGTTTCAAGCGGTAGCAAATGGCATTCTAGTGAATGGTTTCACATCTGGAGGAGCGTATGAAAGAAGCCAAATCTTCTTGACGGTATTCGGGCTTCGTATGAAAAATGTCCGCTTGCAGCGAGTTTCCGAAGTTGTTTTAGATGAGCACCCCAAATTCACGGGGCTCATCTGTGCTTTAATTTCCTCGAAACAAATTCGTAATATTTTCGTAACATCGGGAGGAATTTAGTGGGATATGAGTTCGCACGGTATCTGAAGGTCCGGGGGGCTTACGGGGCGAGTTGGTCTCCGGACGGGCGGAAGGTTTCGTTTTTGACGGACATTACTGGCGTGCTACAGGTGTGGGAAGTGCCGGCGGAAGGTGGCTGGCCGGATCAGTTGACGTTCCACGAGGAGCGGATAATGGGCGCCGAGTATTCGCCGGTCGAGGACAGGCTGCTGTTCAGCATGGACGCCGGCGGTAACGAGCGCGCGCAGATCTTCCTGCTCGGGGAAGGGGGCGAGAGGGACCTCACACGGAACCCCGACGCCATTCACTACGTGGGAGGCTTCTCCCCGGACGGGCGTCGAACAGCTTACACGGCGACCCGCCGCAACGGCACGGACTTCGACGTGTACGTTCAGGATCTGGACGGCGAGCCGGAACTGGCCTGGGAGGTATCCGGATACCATACCGTCGCCGAATGGGGGCCGGATGGTTCTTTCTTGATCGTCTCGCGCCACCATTCCAACCTGGACAACGACCTCTACAGGCTAGACCTGCACAGCGGTGAGGCGAAGCTACTCACGCCGCACGAAGGCGAGGCGCGCTTCTCCGGCGCCTGTGTGACGCCCGACGGCAAAAATATCTACCTAGCCACCGACCGCGACGGCGACTTCCTGCGGCTCGCGCGGCTGGGCCTCTCGACGCTGGAACTCGAATACCTCACTCCCGACGACCGAGACGTAGAAAGTTTGGAGATGTCGGGGAACGGACGATATCTGGTCGCGGCCCGTAACGTCGATGGGTACTCGGACTTCATGCTCTTCAACGGCCGGGGGCGGCGGATGCCAACGCCGGAGATGCCGCCCGGAATAATCGGGGGCTTCTCGTTTTCGCCGGATTCCGGGAAGCTGGCGTTTACGCTAACGGGTCCGAATCGCAATCCCGATGTCTGGATACTGGACCTGCCGGACGGCGAGCCGCGACGTTTGACCCGCTCCTCGACGGCCGGCATACCCCGAAACACGTTCCGTACTCCCGAGATCGTCCGGTACCCGAGCTTCGACGGCCGCGAGATACCAGCCATCTTCTACGAGCCGGAGGAGGCCGCACCCGTTGTCGTAAACGTTCACGGAGGCCCGGAGAGCCAGTCGCGCCCGATGTTCGCACCCGTCACCCAGTATTTTCTCGACCGTGGGTACGCTGTATTCGCGCCCAACGTCCGCGGTTCGACCGGCTACGGCAAAACCTACACCCACCTCGACGACGTAGAACTGCGGATGGACTCGGTCAAGGATCTCGCGTACGCCGCCGAGTGGTTGCGCGGCAGAGGCCACGAGAAGATCGCGGTCATGGGTGGCTCTTACGGAGGATTCATGGTGCTTGCGGCGCTCACGGAGTACCCGGAGTTGTGGAGCGCCGGGGTGGATATAGTCGGCATCGCCAACATGGTCACGTTTCTTGAGAACACCGGCAGCTACCGCCGGGCGCTTCGGGAGTCCGAGTACGGATCCCTGGAGAACGACCGGGAGTTCCTTGAGTCGATCAGCCCCATTCACAAGGCTGAGCGAATAACCGTGCCGCTCATGGTCATCCATGGTGAGAATGATCCGCGCGTGCCGGTCGGTGAGGCGGAGCAGATCGTTGAGCGGGTCCGAGATAACGGTGGCGCCGTCGAGTATCTTCCCTACGAAGACGAGGGACACGGACTCGCCAAGCTCAAAAACCGGCTCGACGCCTACCCGAAGATCGCCGCGTTCCTGGGTCGGTACCTGCAAGCAAAAGGCTAGGCTAGGCTGGGCGATTGATGCAATCTGTAAGACAATAGCCTGCGCGCCTTTTTGCAAACTGCGATTTGTGGATTGGACGTACAGAGCTATTAAACGTGAGCTTTATATTACATGGCGGACTGGGACTTTCTCTTCCAGCCCGCCATGGTTTCTCAAGCTGCTCTAAGGGGTTGCCGGTTGACCAAAGAGATAGATCTCCGCAGCCGAAGCGAGATCCTTCCCTTCGTGGCTCCCCGTAGCCTCTAGCCTGATGTAGCGCGCACCGATGGCGCTGAACTTGGAGAATTTCAAGGCGCTATCGTCCGGCCAGGAGCCGGTTGCCACTCTATTGAAGTTTCGTCCGTCAGAGCTGGCGTAGACGTTGTAGGCGGTGATGGTTCCGTTTAGGCTGCCGTCGGTGCGTGGCTGGTAAGCGAGCTCTGAGACGTCGTAGACGCCGCCCAGGTCGAGGGTTATCGACTGGGGTAACGGGAGGCGCTCGGGGTTGTACTCCGAGTGCCACAGAGTCTCTAGGTTACCGTCGATCGCATTCTGCGGCACCGCTCCAACGGTGGACTCGTAGCTCGTCGCGGTGGCGTTCATCTGCTCGCGCGGAATGCAGGACTCTCCCACCACGCTCACCGGGACGGAGAGCCGCTCACGGGTTCCTTTGCCGCCGTTCCCGGACTCGAGGAGCACGCTGTAATTCCCCGCTGCGGCGCCCGGCGGCACGGAAACCTGTACGGGTTTGACATACGTGTACCCAGCCGGCAGGTAACTGGATATGAACCGGCGAGATACCTGCAGCGGAGCCTCCGGTGTAATAGTGACATCGGCGTAGACAGGCTCCGACCACTCGTTGGTCATGCCGACGTTCAACGTGCCGGGCAGACACTGGCGAATCTCCAGTTGCGCCGGGTCGGCGGAGAGGGCGACCGGTGTCTTGTCCTTTCCGGTAGGTTTAGATTGCTTTGATTCCTTTGCCAGGACAACTCCGGATGAGGCGACTACCGACAACGCAGCCAGCAGCGCTACCAATAGCGCTGAGACCGCTATGGCGACTCCCGGTTTCGTTGTTCCCGCAGATCTGCCAATCACTCATTTCCTCCTTGAGTCACAGTCTTCACGTGGTCGAAGACACTTCTAGTACCGGGGTCGACGTTCGGACCTGCTATCAGGCGCGCTGCGCCCCCGGAGCGCCGTCCTCTATGACGAAGCTGGCACGGGTCCTAACAGGGGAGCCGGGCGAAGTCACGACGTCTACAACACGGTAGTCGGCGGTCCAGTCCGCTGGCGTGACGGTGTTCCGGACGTAGCCGCGGTTGCGGTTGATGAACTTGATGTGCGGGTTTTCGGCGAGCTGGACCCTATCGCCGGAGCCCTGGTCCTGGCCGTTTCCGCCGCTAGAGATCGAGGTGCCGACGAGCTCTGTGGCAACGGTGGCCGAGTCGGGGTTGTCGAAGTCGGCCTTGATGTCGCACACGTAGTTGGCGTGAACGTCGCCGGTAAGCACGACCGGGTTCGAGGCACCGGCGGCCGTGACATGGTCGCGCAGGCCGTTGCGCTCCACGACGTAACCGTCCCAGGCATCGTTACTGTAGTTGGTACCGGGACCCGCGACGAAGTCTCGCTGGGAGAAGAAGACGCTCTGGGCCAGGGCGTTCCACCGGGCAGTCGGTCCGGCGACGGCCTGTCGCAGCCACGCCTCCTGTTCGTCCCCGAGCATGGTGCGGCTGGGGTCGAACCTGTCGGGGTCTCCTACCTGATCGCTGCGGTACTGGCGGTTGTCGAGCACGTAGAAGTCCAACAGATCACCGAAGGTGAAGCGCCGGTACAGTGGAAGATTCGGGCCTTGCGGCATCCGCATCGGCCTCAGCGGCATATGCTCCCAGAAGGAGCGGTAAGCGTTGGCCCTACGCACCAGGAACTCTTCGCGGCTCTCCTCCGGGTAGTTCTGTGAGTATTCGTCAGCGTAGTTGTTGTCCACTTCGTGGTCATCCCAGGTGGAGATCCACGGGAATAGCGCGTGTACCCTTTGCAAATCCGGGTCGGTCTTGTACTGGGCCGTGCGGACGCGGTAGTCGTCCAGCGAGAAGAGTTCACGCGCCGGCACGTGACCCCGCCCGAGGTCGCCCTGCGCGTCCCCCTCATAGATGTAGTCGCCGAGAAAGACGACCGTGTCCAGATCCTCCTCGGCCATGTTCTGGTAAGAGTTATAGTAACCGATGGGGTAGTTCTGGCAGGAGGCGAATGCGAACGCAAACTCACCCACCCGCGCGCCCGGAGCCGGCGCGGTCTTTGTCTTTCCCACCGGGCTTATCTCAGGGCCAGCCTTGAAGCGGTAGTAATATTCACGGTTGGGTTGCAGTCCCTGCACGTTGACGTGTACCGCGTGGACGTACTCGGGATAGGCGAAGTCCGAACCTTTTTGCACCACGTTCTTGAAGCCCTCGTCCGTCGCCACTTCCCACTTCACGGGAACTTTCTTTCTGGTGGTCATGCCACCAAAAGACTCCAGAGGTCTCGGAGCCAGGCGTGTCCATATAACCACCGAGTCTGGCAACTGGTCTCCGGAAGCCACCCCCAGGCTGTACGGATCGCCAGAGAACCGGGGCTGGGCCTCGGCCCTTTCGGTCAAAGGACCCATCCCAAAAGCCAACGCCGCTACACTCGCCCCGGATAGCCCTACGAACTCGCGACGGCTCAGACGTCGCTTGTTTCCCTGCCAGTTGCCGCCAATACCCAAAGTTCCCTCCACTTCTTCCGCTTCACGTCATGAAACAGCTCGAACCCTAGCAAAGTAATATGCGATGTTTGTTACATATCCGTAACGCATCCGTAAACTTTTCGTAAACTATGCTCCATGAACCTGCTCCGATTGACGTAGTCTCTGTTTGCCGTCGCTGCAGCGAGGAAAAGACGTCGTTACACGCAGAAAGCTCTCCGCACTTTAATGATAATGGGTCTCAATAGCGTAACAAGAATTACTCTTACTTTTTACGAAGAGTTTACGGTCGTGTAACAAGGCGGTTAAGGTTTATTGGTATACCTCTTCCCTGGATATAGTCAGCTTTTGGAGGAGGTAAGTTTCTTGAGTATTCAGGGCAATTGGGACCGGCGGGTCAGCCGGCGGGCTTTTTTGGGCATCGGGGGCTTGAGCGCTGCGGCGCTGGCGCTCGGTTCCAAGGGCGCGCTGGCGCAATCCAACGGTGGTGGTTCGGCAGGCTTCGGGCCGCTGGTAGAGGATCCGGGTGGTATCCTGGATCTCCCGCGAGGGTTCCAGTACCGGATCATCTCCGAGGAGGGGACGAACCTCTCCAGCGGCAAGCCGGTGCCGGGCGACCACGACGGCATGGCGGCTTTTCAGGGACCGGGCAACACGACCGTTCTGGTACGAAACCATGAGTTGAGCCAGGGACAGAAACCGCCGGTGGTGGGCGAGAACCCCTACGACCCAACGGAGGTCGGCGGCACGACCGGGATCGTGGTGGGCCCGGATCGCAAGGAGATCCGGGACTACGTGACCTCTTCGGGCACAAACCGTAACTGTTCTGGTGGCCCGACGCCGTGGGGAACCTGGATCACCTGCGAGGAGACTCGGGATCCCTCGGGCATACCGCACGGCTACGCGTTCGAGGTTCTGCCCGACGGCAGCGAACGCCTCTCGGACCAGCCGATCACGGACATGGGCTTCTTCTCGCACGAGGCTATCGGGATAGACCCGCGGACCGGCATCGCCTACCTCACCGAGGACGACTTTGCGAGTGGGCCAATACCCGAGGACCCGAATGACGAGGTCGTGGGCGCCACACGTTCGAGCTTCCTCTACCGATTCATCCCGAACGCCAGGAACCTCGGACCCGGCGCGTATTTGCAGGGTGGCAGGCTCCAGGCCATGAAGATAGACGAACGCCCCAACTACAACGCTGACCTCGCCGATGAGGGAGATACCTTCCAGGTAGTGTGGGTAGATGTAAACCCGACGACGGCCCGCGAGGACGCCCAGGCGAAGGGCGCCGCGCGGTTCAACCGGCTGGAGGGCGCGGACTTCTCCGGCGGGGCGTTCTGGTTCGACGATACCGCCGGTGGCGAGGAGCGGCTCGGTCAGATCTTCCGTCTGATCCCCTCCGGCGACCCGTCCGGTGGCGGCCGCGACACTCTGGAACTCTTTTTCGAAGGCCAGAACTCCAACAACATGGAGAGTCCGGACAACCTCGTGATCGCGCCGTTCGGCGACGTGTGGTTCTGCGAGGACGGAGACGGCCAGGATCGGGTCATGGGTATAACCCCGGAGGGCGAAGTTTATGAGTTCGCCCGCAACCGGCTCAACAACTCCGAGCTCGCGGGCTGCACCTTCTCCCCTGACGGCAAGACCTTCTTCGTAAACATCCAGAGCCCCGGCTTTACGTTCGCCATCTGGGGGCCATTCGGCCGCGTAAACCGTAACCGCCAGCGGCAGATGGCCCACGCCGCCCCACCGGACCAAGTCGCTCCGAAAATCTCTGAGGAGATGGCTTACCTAGCGGATCGCCACGGCATGAGCCCTTACGAGGCCGCCGCCTTCGACCGCCTCGGGGCCTCGCTAGCCTAGCCGAGACAAGTCTACGCATCCGGCGTGACGAAGAGACCAACCCCCGTCACGCCGGTATTTCGGATGACAAAGAGAACAGGGAACGAGATCCAGAGGTCCCGGAAAAGGTCCAGTAATGGCTCAAACTGTCCTAACAGAGAAATGGCGAGGGGAGAACCGTGCTCCATGAAAGAACGCTGCAACCAATGACCGTCGAGGTGATGCACAGAGTAGCAAAACTCTTTCTGGCCGGCATCTTTGTCGCCGCGATCATTTTGGTGACAGTGGCGACAGAGGGCGCGAACGCAACCGGGGGATCAGTGGCAGCGGATAGCGACGGTTACGTGCCTATCTACAGTGTCTGCTCCACGAACGATTGGTTGGGCAGCTACAACTGGTACTATGACGGCTACGCCGTATACGGCACTATCTACATTAACGATTGCGCCTTATCCTGGTACGGTGCGGGACCTGTGGACCGCCAGAGGGTAGTCTCCCACGAATTGGGCCACGCCTGGGGATACACCCACAGCCTGGATCCCTACAGCGTCATGTATCCGACGCAAACGATCACTGGTACGTAGACGCGCGATCAGCATGAGCTTCCAACAGGTGGGACAGAACGTGTGCACGCCAGTCCCAACGTTTTCGAAGAGTGGCGTCCCGTGGCCCTTCCCTCGTCAGGGAAGCCCTGGCGTTTTACTACCACCCGTCTCACGACTAGCTTAGGAGAAGTTATGCACCAGGACCTTCACACACGAGCCGGAGATGCCCGGAGCACATTGTTGGTGCTCGCACTGGCCGCTTTGGCCGCAACTCTTGCCATGCTTGTCGCCCTCGCGGGGCCTGCGACTGCCAAACCGCCCGGCTCCGAAGCCCCGAACTGCGCCACCGGCGTAGACTTTCTCGGCTTCTCAGACGCGCTGAACAAGGAGACCTACGAGGGAACAACCGTCGGCGGGCTTTCGGCCCTGGCTTACGATGAGCGCCGGGACGTCTATTACAGCCTCGTAGACAACGGTCCAGAAGGTAACTCTCCCGCTCGCTTCTACACGCTGGATATGCCGCTAGACCGGTCCGGGCTCGGGGAGCCGGAGATACTGGACGTAACCTTTCTGCGGGATTCTGCCGGCGAACCCTTTACGGCGGAAAATTTCGACGGCGAGGGAATAACGCTTACCCGTAAAGGAAACCTGCTCGTTTCTTCGGAGACGGAACCTTCGATCTACCGTTTCTCCCTCGACGGGCGGCTAATCGACGAACTCCCCGTGCCGGACAAGTTCCTCGTTGCCCCGGAAGGTGAGGCGCAATCCAATAGGACCTTCGAGAGCCTGGATCTCAGCCCCAACGGAGGGAGCCTGTTTACCGCCGTCGAGGGACCGTTGGCCTCCGACGGGCAAACCGCCGACGGCCAGAACCGTATCCGCATCCTGCGCTACGAAGACCGGGGTCCCGGAGGCTTCGGGCCGGCGGAGGAGTTTTTCTACCTAACGGAGCCGGGACAGGGTGTGGTCGAGATCGCGGCGATCTCCGAGGATGAGATCCTGGTACTAGAACGCGGCTTCGTGCCCGGTGAAGGAAACACCATTCGCATTTTCCGGGTTTCGTTAAAAGGCGCAGAAGACGTCTCGGACGAGCCGACGCTGTCGAGTCCCGACCTGGAGCCGGTGGATAAGGAACTGTTGGTAGATCTCGCAGACTGCCCGCCAAGCGGAGCCACGACGCCCGGGACCCAGGAGAACCCGTTGCTGGACAACTACGAGAGTCTGGAGTTCGGGCCGCGGCTATCCGGCGGCCATCGGACGCTGCTGCTCCAGAGCGACGACAACTTCAACGACGTGCAGGTGACGCGGCTGGTCGCGCTCGGCGCGCGGTTGAACCCTGATAACAGCGAACGGTAGCCGTGACGAAGACTATGAATGGAGGAGTAGACTGATGAGGTATTTCGTGGCGCTTATGTTGGCGATGCTGGTTTCGGTCATGATGGCGAATGTGGCGTTGGCCGCCAAACCGTCGGGGGAGGATCAGGTTCTAAACATCGGTCATCGCGGCGCCTCCGGGTACGCGCCGGAGCACACCCTGGCCTCTTATGACCTGGCGAAGAAGCTGGGCGCCGACTACATCGAGCAGGACCTGCAACTCACCAAAGATGGCGTGCTGGTCGTGCTGCACGACGCCACCCTCGACCGGACCGCGCGTCCGACCGCCGAGTCCGAACCCGGAGATTGCACCGGACTGGTTATAGAGAAAACCCTGGAGCAGATAAAGACCTGTGAGGTCGGAAGCTGGTTCAACGAAGAGTATCCGCAGTACGCCCAGGAGGAGTACGTTGGGTTGGAGATCCCCACGCTCGAAGAGGTCTTCCAACGCTACCGCAAGAGCGTCAACTACTACATCGAGACCAAGAACCCCGAAGCCGCGCCCGGTATGGAAGAAGAGCTGCTGCGGCTGATGGACGAGTACGGGTTGACGAAGCCCGCTGCGGACCGCTGGCAGGTCCTGATCCAATCTTTCAGCCCCGAGAGCCTCCTGAAGATAAACACCCTCGACCCGTCGTTGCCACTTATACAGCTCTACTCCAGTTCCGAAACCAGCGAGTCGATCCAGGCCCGCCTCGACGCCGCGAGGGAGTACGCAGTGGGCATCGGCCCTTCGAAGACCGACGTAGACGAGGCGCTGGTCGAAGCGGCTCACTCTCGCTGTCTCGACATCCATCCCTACACGGTCAACGAGAAGCCGGAGATGGAGCAACTCATCGCTACCGGCGTTGACGGCATGTTTACCAACTTCCCCGACCGTCTCGACGAGGTGCTCGGCAAGCAGGCGGTCAACGGCAAAGTAGCCGCCAAACGGGCAGCCAACGCCTCCGAAAGCTGCCGGGCAGAGGAGGTTTGAGTTGAGACGCGCGCTACGGGCATTGCTCGCTCCCCTGATCCTGCTGCTCGTACTCTCGCCGTCCGTTGCGGCTTCCGAGAGCGGCGTCGTGGTCTCTGAGTTTCGCTTCCGCGGGCCGGACGGTGGCAACGATGAGTTCATCGAGCTTCTGAACTCCTCGAATAACGCCGTGGACATCTCCGGCTGGACGCTCCAGGGCTGCGCGGCCTCCAGCGGTAATCCCTCGAATCGCGGCGCCGTACCGTCCGGAACCACTCTGGAACCCGGAGATCACTACCTGTTTACCAACAGCAGCGGCTACTCCGGTACGGTTGACGGTGATACTAACTACTCGACCGGCGTTTCCGACTCCGGCGGCGCCCGTGTCGTCGACGTCGAGGGCTCGGTGGTGGACGGCGTCGCCAGCTCCGACGGCGCGGAAGACCAGTGCCGCGAAGGGACTGGTCTGGATCTCCCTACCTCCAACGGCGACAACGCTTTCGAACGTAGAAACGACGGCACGCAAGACACCAACGACAACGCCGCCGATTTCCAGGGGCCGAAAGACAGCGACCCCCAGAACCTCGGCGGCGGCACGAACGAGGCCGAGATCACGCCGATCCACGACATCCAGGGGGCCGGAGAGTCTTCGCCCATCGAAGGACAGACGGTGACCGTAAAGGGTGTCGTAACCGGGATAGATGATGAGATCGGGGCGAGCTTCACGCGTTTCTTCCCGGAGGACGCGGGCATCTTTGTCCAGGAAGAGCAGTCCGAGGCGGATGACGACCCCGAAACTTCGGAAGGCATTTTCGTAGGCTTCGTCCGCAACCGTGGCGACTACCCGCCGGGGACGGTCGTCCGGCTCGAAGGCCAGGTGCGCGAGAAGTTTGGCTTCACCATTATCGCGGAAGAGCGCGACCAGGAACCTGAGATAGTCGGCGAGGCGCCCGTGCCGGAGCCCGTCGAGATCGTTCCCGCGCGGGCCGAAATCCAAGATCCGGAGACCCGCGCCTACTACGAGACGCTGGAGGGCATGCGGGTGCGGCTCGCGGCGGGCACGGCCAACTCCGGCGGCACCAATAAGTTCGGCGAGTTGTTCCTAACTCCCGGCGAAGAGCGGGACCGCGTCTTCCGTACCGAGGAAGCGCCGGCGCTCATAGCCACGGATGCCGACGCGGGGGCCGGTGACCCGAACAACCCGCTGCGCGACCCGGACGGTTCCACTACCGAGGTCGAGGCGGACCTCTTCGACCGGGTCGAGGGCTTGGTCGGCCCGCTTGCCTTCTCGTTCGACAACTTCAAGGTCATGGTCCAGCCCGGACTCCTGCCCGAGGTTATCGACGGCCCCAGGGACTACCCCTATGATGAGCTAGAGCCTGCCGGAGAGAAGGAGTTGCGGATCGCCTCGTTCAACTTCGAAAACTTCTTCAGTCCCGGCTCCGATCTCGACCAGGGTACAGTCGGCGAGGAGGAGTACGCGGAGAAGAAAGCCCGGCTCGCCGACGCGGTGGATCGGCTTCTCGAACGCCCCGGCATCCTGGCGGTCCAGGAGGTCGAGAACCGGGAGATCCTTCAAGATCTCGCCACGGACCTCGGCGGCTACACCGCCTACCTGGAGGAGGGAAACGATGAGCGCGGCATCGACGTCGGCTTCCTCATCCAAGACGACGTCCGGGTAATAGACGTGACCCAGTACGGCAAGAACGCCCAAGCCCCCGAAGGCCTCGATTGCTCCGACGTGGACGGCAGACTCTTCGACCGTCCGCCGCTCGCGATGGAGGTGCAGGCGCAAGGCTTCGGTGAGTTTGCGGTCATAAGCAACCACTTCGCCTCCAAGTCCGCTCCGGATGCGTGCCGGGAGGCCCAGGCCGCGTTCGTCCGCGATCTGGTCGCGGAACTCGAAGAAGAGGGTGAGCGGGCAATCGTAACCGGCGACCTGAACGCGTTCGAAGACGAAGGCGCGCTGGAGATTCTGCAAGACGGCGAGACGACCCTGGACAACCTGTGGGACGAGGCGCCCGAGGAGGAACGTTACAGCTTCCAGTTCGGAGGCAAGCTCCAGACGCTCGACCACATGCTGCTCACCCGCGGCTTGCAGAACAAGGTCTGCGACTTCCGCTATGCCCACTTCGACAACGACTACTACAAGCGCGATGACCCGACGGATGGGCACAAAGTCTCCGACCACGACCCGCCGGTGCTGACGCTCTCGCGCGGCTCGCGGAAATAAGGTAGGGTGCTCGCGCAGAATTTACCCGCATGAAACAACCCAAGTGACCTTACTGCTAACCTATAAAGAGCGGGAACCAGCCCGCAGTTTCGTGGAGGACAAACCAACTTGGAGGATTGGATGGTTTTAGAGAGATTGCGCCCGGCGGGTATTCTAGTCTCGCTCGCGGCGGCTGTGATGCTCGCCCTGACTCTTGTTTGGGCGGCGAACGCCGAGTCCAAGCCGAAAAACAAACCCGTGCCCGAAGGCAGGACCGCTGAAGTCCAAATCCTCGGCCTCAACGAGACGCACGGCCAGCTCGTACCGCTCTCGCAACGCAACGCGGACGGCACCAGGATCCCGGTTGGGGGAGCGGCGGCGCTCGCCACGTATCTGGAAAATGAGGAAGCCGAGAACCCGAAGCGCACCCTGATAGTGGATTCCGGCGACTTCATGCAGGGACCGGCGATCTCCTCGTACTTCGAGGGCGAGTCAACCGTCGAGGTGTACAACGAAATCGGCGTGGACTCCGTAGCCGTCGGCAACCACGAGTTCGACTGGGGCCGCGACGCCCTGAACCAACGCATCGCCGAGGCTGATTTTCCCTTCCTCGCCAACAACATCATCGAGGACGCGACGGGGGATCAACCAGAGGGCATCGCTCCCTATGAAGTCTTCAAGATGAGTGGCGTCAAGGTCGGCGTCATTGGCGTCGGCAACCCCGACACCAAGAACGTCACACTGCCCGAAGCGACCGAAGGCCTCTCGTTCCTCGATCTGCAAGAAACTGCTGCTGCGGTCGCGGATTCTGTCGACGCGCTCGAAGAGAAGAAGATCGAGACTATCGTCCTCACGCCGCACATGGGCCTGGAATCCGAGACCAACGGGGTGCTGGCGGACTTGCTGAACGCGCTGCCTGACAGGACCGCCAACGAGTTGGACTTCGCGCTCGGCGGCCACATACCGCTCGACATCAGCACCGAGATCAACGGCGTCCCGGTGATGCAACCTCTCGGCAACACTCGCGGCTACGCTGACGTCACGCTCACGGTGGATCGCAAGACCAAGGACGTCGTCGACTTCGCGGCCACCTCCGACCGGGTGCTCACCGATTCTGTCCCGGCTGATCCAGAAGTCCAGGCCATAGTAGACCGCTACCAGGCCCAGTTGCAGGAGGCGCTCGGTGAGACCGTGGGCGAAGCGACGACCTCCATCCTGCGCGGAGAGACGCGGGCCGTGGAGTCCGAGATGGGCAACTTCGTCTCCGACTCGATGCGGACCTACTATCCGGGTGTGGACTTCGCTTTCCAGAACGCGGGGGGCTTGAGAGCTGACATAGACCAGGGCCCGATCACGCTGGAGGAGATCTACGCCGTACTTCCGTTCAACAACACGCTAGTCACCATGAACCTGACGGGAGCGCAGGTTGAGCAGGTCTTAGAAGAGGGCGCGAACAGCCAGTACGGCACGGTGCAGGTCTCGGGCCTCGAATGGTCCTACGACGCCAGCGCACCGTTCGGCGATCGGGTGACCAGCGTAACCCTCCCCGACGGCACGCCCATAGACCCTAACGCGACCTACAAGATCGGCACCAATAACTTCATGGCCTCCGGTGGTGACCAGTTCACGACCCTCACCCAGGGCCAGAATACAACCGACACCCAGATCAACCTCGTGGATACCGTGGTCCGCTACCTGGAGCAGAACTCCCCGGTGGACCCGCAGGTGGAAGGCAGACTCACTGTCCAATAACCTGTACGTTTACTGCTTGCGAGACGGTCGGGCAACCTCGGCCGTCTCTACGTTCACCAAGTCCGCGCCTCGATAGCCGGGGTTGCAGGGGCCCTGGGCACCTCCGTACCGTAGCCCACTTACTCTCCGGATGCGCTGATCGCCGGGTCTTCGGGTTCGAAGATTATGATGTCCTCGTTCTCGAAGACCTTGTCGTACAGGTCCGTACGGCCCGTGAAGAGTTGCCAGTAGTCAACGGTGGGCCGGTCGGGCATGTTCTTATAGAACACCAAATATCTGATGTCGTACTTCTCCAGGATCCGGCGGGTGCGTTCTCCGTCGGGATGCTGCATCACCCACAGCACGTCCCAGAGAGGTTCGGGACCCGTGGGGGGCAGGTCTCTTGGGTTCAGGATCTGGATCGCCTCGAAAGACTGAAGGGCCGAATAGTCACCCATGGCGAGCATCATGCGGCTCGGGACCTGGTTCACATGCGGGCTCACGATAATGTTTCCGCCGTCGTTGTGTGCTTCGAGCCACTCGCCGCCCTCCGCGATCCCTGACGTTATGGTTGTCTGTCTGCTCGGATCACTTGCCTCTTCCAGTTTACGAGAAGCCTGGAAGCCAACGAGCCCGACCACCATGAGGGCCGCCAGAATGGCCGGAACGAGCCTTACGGGACTGCCCATCCGCAGTGAACGCAAGACCGCGAGAAGGGCCAGGGCGGCCAGCACCGACAGTGGTATCCCGAGGTCGCGGCTGAAACGCTGCGGGAAGCCGCTATAAGCCGTGAGGCTGCCGACCAACAGGATCGCAGTCCACCATAGCAGGGTTAGATAAGCCAGCTTGCGCGGCACGCCGACCCGCCTCCTCAAACCTTCCCCAAGGAGAAAGATGCCTAGCAATCCGAGCCACGCTACAGGCTGCGTGACGATGTTAAGTAGCAGGCCGTCCGGCTCGTAGAGAGGTTGGGATCCTATCGCCATCTCTACGGCGGCTCCCGTGTTGCTCGCCTGCGAACCGCCTAGCAGGCCCCCGATCAGGCGCGGCAGGTTGTAGGTGTCCCAGGCGTATAGCACGGAAAGAACGCCCAGCAACGTCAGGGAGAACAACAACGCGACGCCCCGGCGCCGGTGTTTGAGCAGCAGGTAAGGCAGGAAGACCAACCCTACCGGGACGAGCAACAGTGCCAGGTACAGACTGGATACCTGATGGTAGAGCACCACCGAGGAGCCGAGCAGGGCCACCGTGAGAGCCGTCCGGACCGAAGGAGTGGAGTAGAGTTGAAACAATGCGGCAATTGCCAGCACCAGCAAGAACTGAGACGCAACCAAGTTTGGATACATTGAGTCGTTAAAGTAGAGGTATGAGCCACCGAGGATGACACCGGAGAAAAGCGCTGCGGCAGCGCCGTATTTGGCTCCCCAGAGTTGTTGGGCCATGGTGTAGAGGGCGAGGGCGGGCAGGAGGAGTAGGATGGGACCGAGGACCGGGAAGATCTCCAGCGGGTCCAGTCCACTCAGCCTGGATATTATTGCGGTCATAGTGTGAAAACCTGGCGGGTAGATGAGGTAAGGGTCTATTGCGCCCTCCGACATCATAAGGTTCGCCATCACCGCGTGAGAGTAATGGTCCACGCCGCGGATAAAGGGCCATTCGTTTGACGCGGGTCCGACGTATCCTCTGACCAGCACCAGCAGGAAGATCAACGGCGCAATGAGTCTTTGGCCTAAAGCCAAAGGCCGGGAGTAGTCCTTGGAAAGTTCCGCCGGCTGATCCACTGTGGTTTGGGCGCCGGGCGCTGCGAGTTGGGTCATCCCCGCCAGAACCACCAGGACTGCTACGTACGGAGCAGTCTCCCGAAAGGGCAGGTACTCGAAAGCTATGCCTAGCGCGAGCGCCATAGCCGTGCCCACCAGGAGTAGCGCGGGGAGGGTCAGGGGGCGCGGCGGATTTGCCAAGGGCTGGTCAGAGCCCTTGGCGGGCCCGAAGACGTAGCAAGCTACGATACCCGACACCAGTACCAGGACAACACAAACGGCGGCTATCGGAGGGGTCACGCTTAGGCCCAGGAGCTGCGTCGGGACGAGTACAGCGGCCGCGACCAACGCCATCGAGAGCGCGACGGAGTAGGTAAATCTAACGGTAAAGTCTTCGGTGTAGATCAGCCAGCGCGACCAGAAGTATCCTGGTGCGAAGCCGACCAAAAGGGCGACTAGGAGAGTCCGGATCAGGTCGTAAGCCACGGCGCTACCTTATGCCCATCGTCCAGACCATCATCCTAGCTTAGAGTACCGGCTTCCGGCATGGCTACCCGGTAAGCGTCTGAGGGACAAATTAAAGGTAAAGTTTACGTTCCTTTAAAATTCATTTAACCTCATCTCTTTTACACTCCCCCTATTTATTTCGACAACGGCCTGCAAGTTTTTCTTTGCGCCCTATCTCGGCTCGAGGATTATGACGCTCTCGTTCTCGAATACCGTACGGTAGAGGTCCTCACGGTTGGCGAAAGTTTGCCAGGTCACGGCGGTCGGGTAGAGCTTTGAGAGCACTACGTAACGGATGTCGTATTCGTCCAGAAGTTGCTGAGTCTTTTCGCCTTCGGGGTTCAATAGTATCCATAGCGCATCCAAGAGCGGTTCCGTTCCGGACGGTGGTATGTCCCTGCCGAGTTGGATGCGTCCGGCGTCGTAAGACTGCATCCCAGTATAGCCTCCCATTGCGAGGAGTCCCCGGCTCGGGACTTCGTCTACGTATGGGCTAACAACTATATTGCCGCCGGAGTTGTGCTCTTCGAGCCACTCCCCGGCTGCCGCGACTCGCGGCGACATAGTCAACTGGGCGCTCGGCTCGGAAGCGGTGACCAGGCTTTCGTACGCGCGGAACTGCACCAGTGTTCCGGCGATGATTACCGTCAGGGAGGCTACCAGCATAGCCAATGTGTTGCGCCGCGCCAACGAACGCACGAGCGGCACGAAGGCCAGCGCGGCGAGTATCGCCAGCGGCACGCCCAGGTCACGCTCGAAGCGGTCCGGGAAACCGCTGTAGGACGTGCGGCTGCCGATAAACATCAGCGAGGCCCAGAAGATCAACACGACACGGACGAGCAGTCCCGTCGTGTCCGTTGCTCTTCCGCGGCCAAAGATCAGGTACAGCGCGCCCAGCAGACCGAGCAAGAGCACCGGCAGGGAGGTTAGCTCTATCAGGGCGTTGAGAGACTCCGGGGGCTTCGTGCCTATCGCCATCGAAACGGCCTCGCCTCCCCTGCCCGCTTCCTGGTTACCAAGAAGGTTGCCGACCATTCCCGGTAGGTCGTAGGTGTTCCAGGCGTAGAGGACGGAAAGAATACCCAGCAGACCCAGCCAGAGTATCAGGGCGAGGCTCCGGCTACGCTCTCGCAGGAGCGCGTGCGGCAGAAACAGGAGCGCCGCGACACCCAACAAAAGCGCTAGATACAGGCTCCCGACCTGATGATGGAGGACCACCGAAGAGCCGAGCAGCGCCAGTAGCAGCCCGGATCTCCAGGAAGGCGAGTCGTGCAGCCGGAACAGGGCTGCGAGAGCCAATACCATCAGGAACTGCGCGGCGATGATGTTCGGATAGCGTCCGTGTTCCAGGTACCAGTAGGCGCCACCTGAGAGCACACCGTAGAAGAAGGCGGCCGCGAGGCCGTACTCCCAGCCCCACAGCCGGTGCGCGAGCGCGTAGAGGGCGAGAGTCGGCGGAACGAGCAGGGCGGGGGCCAGTACGGCGAATATCTCCAGGGGCTCCAGCCCGCTCAATTGCGAGACCTCGGCCATCATCAGGTGTATGCCGGGCGGGTACAGCATGAAATCAGCGGTGGACCCCCCGGAGATCATCATCTCCGTCATCACCGTGTGTTCGTATTGGTCGTCGCCCCGGAGGAAGGGCCAGTCTTGCAGCACGGGCCCCAGGTAGCCTCTCGCCAGCACCAAAATCAACACTACCGAGAGCAGGAGGTAACGCGTCGCCGTCCCGATCCTTGTTCTCCGGTCACCGCCGGTCTCGCCTCCTGCCTCATCCTCGGAGGACTGGTCTTCTTCCGCCGCGAGAAGGTCCGTGGCGCCGCCCGAGAGCAGGAGCAGAGAGGCTCCGGACCAGACTATCCATTCCGGCAGCACGAGCATATGTCCTACAAGGGCAAAGGCAAACGCCAGGCCGTACAAGACGAGCGCGGGGATGTGAGGCGGCGAAGGGCGTGTGAGTAGAGGTCCTCCGCCTTCTTTAGCCGGTCCGAACTTTACGTAGGCGGCGAAGCCCGCGGCGAGCACGATCAGCACGGAAGAGACTGCCAGGGTGAACGTGAGCCCCGTGCCGAGGATGCGAATCTGCGCCAGCGCCACGGCCGGGACCAGCGTTACCGAGAGGGCCGCCGAGTAGGCTATCCGGACGGCGAGATCCTCTCCACCGGATAGCAGCTTGCTCCAGAAATAACCCGGCAATAGGCAGACCACGAACGCCACGGGCAAAGCCCGCATCAGGTCATAAATCACTTTCGCCGCTCGTGTCCGGTGCCTGGAACATCATTCTAGCTTACCAGGGTATCGCCGGTTTTTGGTATAGGTCTGCCGTGATGCGGCAATTGACCGCTCTTACGGTATAATTCCCGTCGTTATGGACTTTGTGAGTGTGGTAGCCACGGTGATCTCTCGCCGTAAGAGGAGGTAGGGTGACGTTAGATCAAGTGCGTCTTGTGGGCGTTCTGGTTGCGGTGCTGCTGGCGATCTACGGCATCTTGAAATACCGTCGCAGTGGGGGACGCAGGTTCGACCTGCTTATCACCATGCTCATAGCCTTCGGGGTGGCTGCGGTCTCTGTGTTTCCGCAGATGGGGGACGTACTGGGCTGGCTCTTCGGCCTAGAGAACCGGGCGTTCGCCCTACTGTCTTTCGCGGTTTTGTTGCTCTTCGGGTTGTTCCTGTACCTGATGGGGCAGGTCAGAGTCGCGCAGCAGCGAAACGGAGAGATCGTGACCTCCATCGCCGTCCGGCAATATGCGGGGCGTTACCTGCAACCGGATGAGACCGAGCGGGAGAAAGATCGCGGCGAGATCCTGATAATCGTCCCGGCCTACAACGAAGAAGGCGGTATCCGTGAGGTCCTGAATCTGGTGCCGACGGAGCTTATGGGCTACGAGGTGAAGACGGTGGTAGTCGATGACGGGTCCAGGGACGCGACGGAGGAGATCGCCCTGGAGGAAGGCTTCCCCGTGGCGACTCACGTCGTAAATCGCGGCCAGGGCGACGCCCTACGCACCGGCTTCGAGATAGCGCAGATCGAGCGGTCGGACATCGTTATCAACCTCGACGCCGACGGCCAGTACAAGCCGAGCGAGATCGAACGTCTCATAGAGCCCATCATCGCCGGTGAGGCGGATTTCGTGTTGGGCTCCCGGTTCTACGGGTTCTACGAAGAGGCCGGTAGCGTCCGGCACATTGGTGTGGTGTTTTTCTCGAAGATGATCTCGCTGCTCACCGGCGTCAGCATCTCCGATTGCACCAACGGCTTTCGGGCGATCCGGGTCTCGGAGCTTCACAAGCTCAATCTGCGCGAGGACCGTTTCAATGCCACGGAGATCATTCTCGAAGCGATGAGGAACAAGCTGCGCTTCAAGGAAGTCCCCGTCACCATGCTGCGCCGGGCCGAGGGTGAGAGCAAGAAACCAAAACGCCTGGCCTATCCTTTCGGGGTCTTCCGGGTGATAATCCGCACGTGGCTGCGCTGATCCTTCTCCGGAACCTCTGACTAAAGTAGTGAAGGGCGTGCTCTCGGGACGGCAGGGCGCGGGGAGGGGGAGCGTATACATCGCTTTGTCATTCGCCGTCTCGGGCGCGCTGACCTTCGGTTTCCAGAGCCTCGCGGCCCATACTCTTGGAAAAGCGGGCTACGCCCCGCTCGCGCTTCTTTGGGCGGCGGTCTTTCTAGTAGTTCAGGTGCTCTGGACCGGCGGCACCCAGACTCTCGGGCGCTATGTGGCGGAGAGGGAATCTCAGGGCAAGGACTGGCGGCCCGTGCTCCGTTCGGTGAGACGATGGCAGACGGGTCTCGCCGTGTTGTTCGTGGCCGGGGCGCTGCTCGCGAGCCCGTGGCTTACGAAACTCTTCGGGGACCCGTGGTTGACGGCGGCGTTTATCGTTACCGTGGTCGTCTACGCCCCGGAGTACTTCCGGCGCGGCGTCTTCAACGGGCATCACCAGTCGTCCCGGCTGGGGGCGCAGATATTGGCGGAATCGTCGGGCCGTTTGGTGATCGCCGCCGGTCTGCTGGCCGTGGGGGCGGGCGTGATCGGTCCGGCGCTGGCTATCTTACTCGCGCCGGTGATCGGGGTCCTCGCCGTCCGGCCCGCCCTCGTGGAGCCTCCCGAATATCCGGGTGAGCCTTTCTCGGCCGCCAGTGCTTTCCGGTTCGCCGGCCCGGTCCTGATGTGCGTCGCTTTCGCCCAGACCCTGATGAATGGAGGCCCCATTCTCGTGAGCGCCCTGGGCGGCGCCCCCGCGCAGGTGGGCCTCCTCGGCGCGGCGCTCATCCTCACGCGCATCCCCCAGTACATAATGAGCCCGGTTATCGGCGCGCTCCTGCCGCACGCGAGCCGCATACTATCGACCGGAGGCCCGCGACCCTTCGGACGCTTCATCGCGCGCGCCCTGACGATAGTGGGCCTCGTCGGAGTCCTGATGGTGGGGGGCGCGTGGCTGTTCGGTGAGTGGGGAATAAAGATATTCGCCGGCCGCGACTTCGACGCGAGTCGGGAGATGCTGGCGGCGCTGGCGGCGCTGGCGGCCTTCTACCTGCTGGGCGAGGTACTCAATCAGGCGCTCTTCGCCCGCGGCCTGGCCCGGCTCGCGGCCCTGGGCTGGGCGGTCGGCCTGGCTTCATCCCTGGCGAGCCTCGCGGTGCTCCGGATGGACCTGCTTGAGAGAGTCTCCTTCTCGCTGGCCCTCGGCGCCGCCGCAGCCGTCGTGGCGCAAGCGGCGCTCTACCTGTTAGTGCGGCGTCCCGAAGTTCCCCGGTAGCCGATCAACCGACGTACCTACTCCTCGTCCCCGGCGAACCAGGCGACCGTGCGCCGCAGGCCTTCCGGTAGGCTCACTTCCGCCCGCCAACCGAGGAGCCGGGCGGCTTTCGAAGTGTCCGCGAAGTTGCGTCGGACGTCACCCTGGCGCGGGGCCTCGTGGCGGACCTCCACGTCCTTGATACCGGCGGTAGCCAGGACCGGGAGCAACTCCTCTATAAGCCCCTGCACCGAGGTCTCTGCGCTGGTGGCGATCTGAAAGGTCTCGCCGCCCACGTCGTCTACCGTCGCGGCCTGCCGGACGGCCCGGACCAGGTCGTCGATGTAGATAAAATCACGGGTCTGGGTGCCGTCGCCGTATATCTCCAACACCTCTCCGCCCATCGCCCGCTTGGTGAACCTGGCGACCGCGCTGTTCTTGTGGGTGGAGCCCGGACCGTAGACGTTGCCGAACCGCAGGGCGACCGTCTCTACTCCGAAGGTCCTGAAGTAGGATGAGCAGTATCCTTCACCGGCGAGCTTGCTCGTCGCGTATGGGGAGACGGGGTGCGGTGGTATCTCCTCGTGTATCGGCGGTTCTACCTCCCCGACCGCCTGTCCGCTGGAGGCGAAGACGAACCTCTTCACGCTGTGCGTCCGGGCGGCTTCCAGGTAGTTGAACGTCCCGACCACGTTGGTCAGGCAGTCGGCGCGCGGGTCCTCGACCGAAGGCGCGACCCCTGTGTTCGCCGCGAAGTGAACGATTGTGTCCGCGCCTCTGGCCGCCCGCAAGGCCAATTCCTCATTCATTATGTCACCGACTACGAGCTCGACGGCTGGTTCGCTCTCCTTGTCAGAGATTGGTCCCAAGCCCTCCGGTGCCGATTCGGTGAATCGGCACGCGGACCCCAGATCCTCGCGGGTTCCCACGGATAGATTGTCCACGACGCGCACGGAGTGCCCGCCTTCTTCTACGAGCTGGCGGATCAGGGCTGTGCCTAGAAAGCCGCAGCCGCCGGTAACAAGCCAGTTCACGACCACATCACGAGTTCTCCTATCTTTTTTATCCGGCTATCGACCAACTTCTCGAAGTTCTCGAAGAAAGAGGATAGACTTCATGTTTGATTCGCTAAAGTGTATCCGGTTATTTTAACGAAAGTTTAATCTAGCGCTCACTTTCATTTAACGCCGGGTTTCATGTAAGCTCTTAGGATACGGTCGATCCGAGAAAGAATGGTAGGCTGGCGCATAGAGGGCTGCAAGCATTCGAGGAGGTGTGAGCTTGGTAAAACGCGATTTGACGCGACGGGATTTCCTGAAAGCCGCCGGGACCGGGGCGGCCGGGATGGCCTTGCTCGGCGCCTCGGGATGTAGTGCTTTTATGAACGAGATTCCGGATAGACTTCGGGGCGGAGGGGCTGATATGAACATCGTACTGGTGCTGGTGGACAGTCTGAGGAAAGATCACATCGGAGCCTATGGCAACGACTGGATACAGACCCCCAACCTCGACGCCCTCGCGGGCGAAAGCCTGCGCTTTACTCAAGTACGCCCAGAGTCCGTGCCTTCTATCCCGGCCCGGCGCGGTATCCACACGGGGCTTCGCTCGTTCCCGTTCAGGGGGTGGGAGAGGACGAACGAATACGACGTGAACCTGTGGGGCTGGCAGCCCATGCCCGAAGACCAGATCCCGATGGCCCAGACGCTGAAGGATAATGGTTACCAGACCCTTTTCGTCACCGACACGCTCCATCAGTTCAGGCCCTCGTATAACTTTCAGAAGGGCTTCGACTCGTTCCACTTCGTGAGGGGGCAGGAGAGAGATCTCTTCCGCCCGGCGTCGCTGGTCAAGCCTGAGGCGTTGGATCGCGCCCTGATCGGCGGCCCTAACGAGGAGCACGCCAGGGAGATCATACACCAGTACTTCGCCAACACACTGGGCCGCCAGCGGGAAGAAGACTGGTTTACACCGCAGGTTTTTACCAAGGCTATGGAGTTTCTGGAGGCGGGCAAGAACCAGCAGCCGTTCTTCCTCGTCGTGGACAACTACGACCCTCACGAGCCCTGGGACCCGCCCGAGAAATACGTTTCGCTCTACGACGAAGGCTACGACGGTCCCGAGCCCTTGACCTCCAGCAGCGGCGATTCGGGCTGGCTGACGGAGCGTCAACTCAAGAGGATGCACGCCCTCTACTCCGGGGAAGTAACGATGATGGACCGCTGGCTCGGGAACTTCCTGGACAAGATGGCCGAGTTGAACCTAATGGAGAACACGCTCCTGATGTTCATCTCCGACCACGGCCACGCCTTCGGGGAGCATGGTGTCGCCGGAAAAGTTACTACCGCGATGTACCCGGAGCTCATGGACGTGCCGTTGATGATCCGCCACCCGGAGGGCAAGAAAGCCGGCTCGACTAGCGAATATTTCGCCTCGACCCACGACGTCGCGCCCACGTTGCTGGCGGCGGCTGGCCTTGAGCCCGGCCAGCCGCCGGAGGGCCAGGACCTCAACGTCCTGCTCGACGGCGGCGAGCCTAAGCAGAAGCGCCCGTACTTCACGTCGAGCTACCACGATCAAGTTTGGGCCCGCGACGAAGACTACGTTATGATAAGCCGCAACGATGGAGAGAATGCACAGCTCTTTGACTTGCGGAGCGACCCGGATCAGAACAAGAACATCGCCTGGAGGAACTCCGACATCGTGCAGCGGATGTTCAAGGAGTACGTACTGAAGGACGCGGGAGGCCCGCTGCCCCGCTACTGAGTTCCCGGCCCCACCGATGCTATTTGCCGGTTTACCGTTGCCACTGAGACATTACCCCTCCCGACGTCGAGAACCATTCCAGAACCGGCCAGCGACGAGGAAGGTACTTTCAGACTAGTGGACCGAAGCCCACAAGACAGACATAGATACCGGCGACGAAATCGCGAATCTACTCCATCGGGCCACGGATGGTTTGACGAGAGTAGTATGACGCTCCAGGCTTCATACGGAGACGAGCAAGATCGCCGGCAGGTCCGCCGCGAAGCGCGACGAAAGGACCGGCTCCGGCGCAGGAGGTTAGGGTACGTCTTCGTCGTAGCGTTGCTTGGTGTTGTAGGAATCGGTCTGGCGCTAAATGCAACGCGGGAACAGCCAGTCCAGTCGTTCGCAACGCCGGTAGTAAAGCCAGAGGTTTCGCCGCCGAAGCCTGAGCCGGATGCCGAACCCGAGAATATAAATTCGGCGTCCGGCGCAACGGCCAACGAACAGGCTGAATCCGGGCTCGCCGGAGACCCGTCGGCTTTGGAGAAACGAATAGAGCAGATAGCGGCTTATTACGGCGGAACCTACGGGGTAACTGTCTACGATCCGGCGACCGACGAAAAGGTGTCGCTCGGGGCTGATGATACTTTCTTCGCCGCCAGCATCGGAAAGCTGCCGGCTTTGCTCTCGCTGTACGAATCAGCGGCGGCAGGGGAGGTGGATCTGGACGAAGATATCTCCATATATTCCTCGGATGTACAGAGTTACGGGACTGGTGTGCTGCACACCTACCCTGTTGGTACCAAGATAACCTTGCGTGAATGCGCCTACTACCTTATGAACCAGAGCGACAATACTGCCTGGGCCATGCTGACACGCTACCTGGGAATAGACGAGATACAGTCCGACACGTCGAGCCTCGGCGCCCGCAACACAGCCTACTGGGACCCAAACACCACCACCGCCGATGACGTGTTGCTGATGCTGGAGAAGGTAGCCGCCCCCGCTTTTACTTCACCGGAACTTTCAAAAGAGATGCTCGCCTCCATGACCGATACGGACTTCGAGGACCGAATCCCCGCCGGCCTTCCTCCAGACGTGCGGGTGGCGCACAAGATCGGCAGCTACGAGAGCAGCTTCAGCGACGCCGGGATCGTGTTCTACAAAGACGCCGACGGCAAAGAGCGCCACTACTTCATCGTGGGACTAACCGCTGGCATCGGCGAAGGTACGGCACGCGCCGCCCTCCAGGAGATATCGGCCGCCGCCCATGAGACGTTCGCCACTCCCAGGCGTTGACAACCGTTCCCCGGCCCGGATAAGCTCCTCCGAAAACTACCCTTGAGAGGTGAGATAGCGGATGGAGCATACGAAGTTTCTCCTGGATGAGAGATCGCTGCCGGAGAGTTGGTACAACCTCGTACCCGACTTGCCCTTCGGCCTGGAGCCGCCGCTCAACCCCCAGACCCGCAAACCCGTCGGCCCCGAGGCATTCGCGCCGATCTTCCCGCAAGAGATCATCCGCCAGGAGGTAACGGGCGAATCTCACGTCCCGATCCCCGACGAGGTGCGCGAGATCTACAGCCTCTGGCGACCTACGCCGCTCTTCCGCGCCCGCCGACTGGAGAAGCTCCTCGACACCCCGGCCCACATCTACTACAAGTACGAGGGCGTCTCGCCAGCCGGCAGCCACAAGCCGAACACCGCCGTCCCACAGGCTTACTACAACCGCGAAGAAGGCGTCAGACGCCTGACCACCGAGACCGGCGCCGGACAGTGGGGATCGTCCCTGGCCTTTGCCTGCGGCGTAATGGACCTGGAATGCACCGTGTACATGGTCCGCGTCAGCTACAACCAGAAGCCGTATCGGCGGATCATGATGGAGACCTACGGAGCAGAAGTCCACGCCAGCCCGACGGACCTCACACAGGCCGGGCGAAACATACTTGAGGAAGATCCCGACTCTCCCGGCTCCCTCGGCATCGCCATCTCCGAGGCCGTCGAAGACGCCGTTTCGGATGACGACGCGAAATACTCTCTGGGCAGCGTCCTGAACCACGTGCTGTTGCACCAGACCGTGATCGGACAAGAAGCCATAGAGCAGATGGAACTCGCCGGAGAGTATCCGGACATCGTGGTCGGCTGCGCGGGCGGCGGCTCGAACTTCGGCGGCGTCGCCTTCCCGTTCTTGCGGGAGAACCTGGTGAACGGCCGCAATACGCGCTTTGTGGCCGTCGAGCCTGCTTCATGCCCCACGCTGACGAAGGGCAGTTTTACCTACGATTTCGGGGATACCGCCGGGATGACGCCGATGATGAAGATGTACACGCTCGGGCACTCATTCGTGCCGCCGGGCATCCACGCCGGCGGGCTGCGCTACCATGGCGAATCTCCGATAGTCTCGGCCCTCGTACACGAAGGGCTTGTCGAGGCCCGCGCCTACCCCCAGAACCCGACCTTCGAGGCCAGCCTGACCTTCGCCCGGACCGAGGGCATCGTCCCGGCTCCGGAAGTCACTCACGCCATCAAGGCGACGATGGACCTGGCTCTTGAGGCTAAGGAGGCGGGAGAGAGGAAGACCATCCTATTCAACCTCTGCGGCCACGGCCACTTCGACCTCGCTGCCTACGAGCAGTACCTGGCCGGCAACCTTCGAGACCTCGAACATCCCGAGGCCGAGATCGAAGAAGCTATCGCCCGCATACCGGGCTGAGAGCGATCGGCGCACGAGCCAACCCTTGTTTGCTTCGGGGTTCTTCTCGACCTAGTTGCGCGCCTGCCAACTCTTCCCGCCATCCTCGCTGCGGAACAGCGCCACGCCGTCCGTACCGAGAGCCCCAGCGTAGACGACCTGTGGATCGCTCTGCGACACGCCCACCACCGAGACGCCTTCCGGCAGTCCGTCGCCAATCAGCTTCCAGGTCTCTCCTCTATCAGTGCTCTTGAAGACCCCGCCTCCGGCGGCGTAGAAGGTGTCGGGATTCTTCCTGGCCTGCGCGCTCGACATGACCATCTCGCCGGGGATGATCCCTACCTTCCGCCAGCTCTCGCCGCCGTCTTCGCTCTTGCGGAAGCCGCCGTCCATGCCGGCCAGATAGAGGCTCTTCGAGTCTCTGGGATCAACCAGTATCGGTCCCATCGCGCCGTAGTCTTCGTCTACCAGCTCCCAACTGTCTCCGGCGTCCGTACTCTTGTAGAGGCCCTCATCCACGACGTAGGCGTAGAGGTTTTCGGGATTACTGGGGTCCATGCCGAGGCCGTGCAAATCGGTACCGGGCAGGCCAGTACTGTCTTGCTCCCAGTTCTTCCCGCCGTTCTCGGATCGGTATAGGCCGGAGTGGCCGCCAGCGTACATCTTTTCAGGGTCTTCGGGGTTTATCTCCCAGCCCATCGGGTCCGCGCCTTCGAGGCCCGAGGCCGGCTCCCAGGTCTTGCCGCCGTCCTCGCTTACGGCGCCGCCGTCGTGGCCGCCGACCATTACTTTCTCAGGGTTCGTAGGGTCTACCGCGATGGAGTGCAGGTCGCCGCCCACGTAGGGCCTCTGGCCCAGGTCCGAGTCGGACGGCGGCCCGCCGGGGTTCACGGATAGCACAACGGCTCCGATGGCTAGTCCCACGATACCGAAGATCACGATCGCTGCAGGCAGCCAGGATGCCCGGCTGCTCTTGCCTCTATTCTTCTTGTTCAACTTATCCTCCTCCGGCAGCATGGTAGGGCCGCCGGCACCAAAAGGTTCTTCCGCCCACCGGCGTTTTGGCCCGGTAAGGACGCTTACAGGTTATGATTTTCGATGTTTAGAGGAACTGTGGAGGTGGAGGGTCCGGAGAGAAATAGAGTTGCGTGATCCGTTCGCCAGCGACGGTAGGCCGCATACGGCTCCAGGCAAGGATAGCAACGCCTACACTGCTCCCGAGCACGGCGACCAGGAGACACACGCTTGAGAGACCGCCGGCTGTCGTAGGAGACGCCTGTTGGGCGTCCGGGCAGCCGCCGGAGACGCAAAAACCCAACCCGTCCAGGTAAGGATAGAACGCGACGAAGGCGGCCACGAGAACGGCGAGGAACAGAAGTAGTGGACGACGTATACTCAAGATGGTCGAAGTCTATCGTCTAGTCTTCCGGACGGCAAACCCCCTCCGCCGGGAACGTCGTGGCGCCGTCCGTCGCTCTTCATCTGCCGCTACTTCTGGCCGGAGGCTTCTATCTCGTCGAGGTACCCTTGCATGAGCTCGATCTCGGCCGACTGCTCATCCTTTATCTTCCGCGCCAGATCCTTCAATTTCGGATGCTCGGCGTCTTTGAGGGCCTTCTCGGACATATCCACGGCCGTCTGGTGGTGCGGGATCATCATCCGCAGGAACATCTCGTCGGTGGCGTCTGCGCCCATCATCTCCTGCATCGAGCCGCCCATCATGTTCTCCATTTGACCGCCACCCATCATCTCTTCCATCCGGGTTGGGTCCATCATCCCGAAGGACCGTTCGGCATCGGGATACCAGTCCTCGCGCCAGGCCTGCATCTGGTCTATTTGCTCGGACTGACTTTTCTGGATGCTCGCGGCGAGCTTTCGAAGCTCGGGCCGCTCGGAGTCGGAGATCATCATCTCGGAGGACATGATCGCACCCTCATGGTGCATGACCATCTGGTCGATGAACTGCAGGTCGAAGGGCTTTTCCTCATCGAAGGAGCCCATCGGCTGCATATTGCCGCCGCCCATCATGGAGCCCATGCCGCCTCCGCCCATCATGCCGCCTGTTCCATTTCCGCCCATCTTCGAACCGGCCTGTACGGCCGCCGATGTGAGGCCGATGCCGGCGACGAAGAGGGTGACGACGGCGAGGCCGGCGAGAAGATATTTGTACTTGTGCATCTCTAGATACCGCCTTTCGTGGCATTCTCACGGTCTTTCAAGACTTCGAGGGACCGCTCGTACTCCTCGGCGTCTATCTCGCCGCGGGCAAAGCGTTTCTGGAGTATCTCCTCGGCGCTGTCTTCACCGTGGCTAGAGGTCTCATCGTTACCGCCGCGGTTTGGGAAGATCCTCATCAAGGCCCAGACCGCGAAGGCTAGAAGGCCGCCCCAGAACACTAGAGGTAGAAGCATCCACAACCAGCCTCCGCCGTTCATCATTCCATCCATTATGTTTTGTCATCTCCTTCTAGATCTCATCAACATTCAGAGTGTAAGAGGACTGCATCAAGTACAAGTCTGGCGAAGATCAAGATTAGATCAAGATTTCGAGGTTACCGGATTATCGGTCCGCAACCGGAAGCGAGAAGGAGAACTTCGCTCCTTTGCCGGCGCCGGGACTTTCGGCGCGCACGCTTCCGCCCATGGCTTCGACGAGCGCCTTCGAGATGGCTAGTCCGAGCCCCGAGCCGCCGCGATCTTCGCTCCGCGAGCGGGATTTATCGGCCCTGTAGAACCGCTCGAAGACGTGCGGCAGGTGCTCGGAAGATATGCCCTCGCCCGTGTCTCTGACGCCGAAAACGATTGAATCTACCTGGACTTCCGTCTCTACTAGGACCCGTCCCCCTTTGGGCGTGTGGCGCAGGGCGTTGCCGAGCAGATTGGTCAGGACCTGTACGACCCGGTCGCTATCCGCGAAAACTTGCGGCAGGTCCTCCGGCGCCGGGCTCGCAAGGCCCACGCCTTTTTCGTCAAAGAGCGGGGCCATGCGTTCTGTTGCTGTACGGACCATCTCGCCAGGACGAGCGGCCGCTGTGTGGAGGTCGAGTTGTTTCGCCTCGGCCTGGGAGAGCCGGCGCAGGTCGTCCACGAGCCGCCTCATCCGTTCGGCCTCCCCGTAAAGGAGCGCCCAGGTCTCGTCGGAGGGCTCTACGACGCCCTCCATGAGGCCTTCCATGTAGCCTTGCAGATTGGAGAGGGGCGTTCGCAGTTCGTGGGAGACGTCCCCGATCAGCTCAAGCCTCTTCCGTTCCGCTTCCTCAAGCGAGACAGCCATCGAGTTGAAGTTCTCCGAGAGGACGCCCAACTCGTCTGGCTCACCGACCGGCACCCGCTCTCCGTAGCGCCCGGCGGCGATGCGGCGGGTCGCCACGCTCATGCGCCGCAGGGGATTCGAGATCCGTCGCGATACGAAGAGGCTCGACAGAGCCGCGATCACCGCCGCCACCACGCCCGCGACCAGCAGAGAGTAGAGGAGCGTCATGCCGAAAGCCTGCCCCACGGAGCCCATCATCCCTTCCATCTCGGATGGCTGCATCATCTCTCCACCCGGCTCCATCATCCCTGACCCGGAATCCATCATGCCCTGCATCAACCGTCCGAAGATTACCGGCGCTATGAGATACAGGGCGGCGAGCAAAGTGAAGGCGACGACCAGGGCCACGAGGAAGTGGGAGACGAAGAGCTTTGCGCCGAGGCTCCGGGAAATTCGGCTCATGGATTTGCGCTTCACGGTCCCTCGAACTTGTAGCCGACCCCGCGCGCCGTCCGAATGTAGCGGGCTCCGGCGCCCTTCTCGGCCGTTTCCAACTTCTTTCGCAGGTTCGCGATGTGGACGTCTATCACGTGGTCGTCCCCGAAGTAGTCCTCTCCCCACACCCGCTCCAGCAAACGCCGCCGACCGAAGACGAAGCCAGGCCTGGATGCCAGGGCGAACAACAAGTCGAACTCCAGCGCGGTCAACGGAACTTCTGTTGCCCCGAAACGCACCCCGCGCCGGTTCGAGTCTATCTCCAACTCTCCGAATACGAGCGGCTTCTCCTCCTGGTTATCCTCTGGGGTGTCCACCGCTCCACCGGATCCTCGACGCGGCCTGCGGAGCATCGCCCTCACGCGGGCGACGAGCTCTCCGGGAGAGAAGGGTTTGGTCAGGTAGTCGTCGGCGCCTGCGGAGAGGCCAACGATCCTGTCCACCTCCTCCGTCCGGGCGGTGAGCATGATGACGTACGCCTCCGAGAAGCGCCGGATCTCCCGCAAGACCTCCATACCGTCCAGTCCGGGTAGCATCCAGTCGAGTACCACCACATCGGGCTCGATCCGCCGGGCCGCCTCCAGACCCGCTTCTCCATCGAACGCATGATGCACCTCGAAGCCTTCCCGCTCCAGGTATCCACGGAGCAGGTCGGCCAGGCTCTTCTCATCCTCGATTACGAGCGCTCTAACTTCCACGCCCGTATTCTAGTCGCTACCGCGAAATAGCTCCGCGCGAACGTTCGTCCGGGCAGTCCGCTTCTCGTGTCTATTACAGAGGTCGGACCCAGCGGACGAGCGTCGAATTACACAAGAGATCTGATGACCGTCTTTCAACTGACTTGATCGCTTCGTAAACGTTACATACGGAAGACCCAATTATTTAACGCAAAGTTTACCCGCATGAAACTCCGGCTGAAGGTCGCATTGCTATTCTCTTGGGATTGCGTAGAGCAAAGAATTTCCTGTAGGAGGATATTTTGGACGAGCAAGACCGGCGGGACGATTTTCATCTGAGTCGCAAGGACTTTCTAAGATACTCGCTCTCTACCGGGGTGGTGATGTGGGCCGGTACCCAGGTACCCGGAGGGTTGGGTATTAGTGAGGCCCAGGCGGCCGACTTTTTCGAAGTGAATCGCATCAATCCGCGCCGGTATCCTCAGAGCGTAGCTTCCGGAGATCCCCAGCCCAACGGTATCGTGCTGTGGACCCGATTGAAGACCCGGCAGTCTGGACGGATCAAGGTAGCCTACGAGGTGGCGCTCGAAGGGGACCGGAACTTCCGGCGTCCCGTGTTGCGCGGCGTGGCCGAGACCACTCCGGGCCGAGACTATACCGTCAAGGTCCAGCTCAAGAGACGGGAGTTGAAGCCTTTCAGGAAGTACCGTTACCGCTTTGTCTACCGGGGAGATTCGAGTCGTATCGGGCACTTTAAGACGTTGCCGGGAGAGAGGCAGGACATCTCCCGCATCCGCTTCGGCTATATATCGTGCCAGGATTACACCAACGGCTACTACAATGCGCTCGGTTATCTGGCGCGGGAAGACATAGATTACGTCTTCCACCTCGGAGATTACATCTACGAGACCGTGCCCGACGAGGGGGGCAACAGCTTCCAGGGCGGCGGGCCGGCGGAGCGGCAATTCGAGTTTCCGCAGGACACAAATGGGGACGATGGCCTTGAGGCGACGACGCTCAGGGACTACCGCTTCGCTTACAAGAAGTACCGCTCGGACGAGAACCTCCAGCGGGCGCACGAGAACTTCGCCTTTATAACCATCTGGGACGACCATGAGTTCACCAACGACTGCTACGGGACGCACCCTTCTGACCAGGCAAACCCTCCGGCCCAGCCACGGCGGCGCTCTAACGCCAACCGGGCCTGGGCCGAGTACCAGCCGGTCGGGGTGTTCTACAACCCTTCCATAGACGACCCGCAGCAGGAGATCTTGATCTATCGCTCCTTCGCTTTCGGCAACCTGATGGAGCTGGTGATGACCGACGAGCGGCTCTACCGGGACCCGCATCCCTGCGGAGAAGAGACCATCGACAAGTACCTGACGCCCGGTTGCGACGCGATAGACGCGCCGGGACGTACGATGCTCGGCGGCCAGCAAAAGAAGATTTTCCTCGACCGGATCACGCTCTCCCCGAGGACGTGGAAGATCTGGGGCAACGAGACGATGATCATGCAACTCAAGCTGGCGAACACTTTCCTCGGGGCGTCGGACCAGGCTATCTTCCCGGAGGTGCCCCAGTCGGACCGGGGCGACGGTGTCTACTTCACGCTGGACCAGTGGGACGGTTACCAGGCCGAGCGTCGGGAGATCGCGCGCAGAGTCCGGGAAACCGGAACAGAGAACTTCGTCACCATAACTGGTGACATACACACCTTTATAGCCGGCTACGTCAAAGAGAACTACGATAACCCGCTAAACGAACCTCCGAACGCCGTCGGAACGGCCTTCGTGTGCGGCTCCATAACGTCGTCCAACCTCGCGGAGCTGGCGCTGGGCGCGGGTAACGGAGGAATCGGCGATAACTCCCGTTACCCGGCGTTGACGGAGGAGGCGCTCGCCGATCTCCAGACCGCGATCAACGCCCCAAGCAACCCGCACTTCGTATTCAACGACTCCTCCAGCCACGGCTACAACCTGATGGAGGTTACGAAAGACGCGCTGACCTGCACTATGAAGGCGGTCAGTACCATACAGGAACCAAACGCCGAGTTGTTCACGCTGGCGGAGTTCAGGGTCCCCGCCGGGCAGGTCGAGATCATCCGCACCGATGTACCGGCTACGGTCCCGACGCCGTGAGCGCGATCTTGAATAGAACGCAACAACCAGAAAACTAAAGGGGTGAAGTAATGAGACGAACGTTGCTATTGTCTGTTTTGTTGGCAGCTATGGTGCTCGCGGCGAGCGGGGTGGCGCTGGCGGCCCAGATGAAGTGTTCAGCCCGTGGCGACTGTGTCGGTACTCCGAGGGACGACAGGATGATCGGCACCGCGAAGCTCGACACGATACGCGGCAAAAACGGCAATGACGCTATCTATGGGCGCGCTTCCGCAGACAGGTTATACGGCGGGTTTGGTAGGGACAGGCTATACGGCAACGGTGGCAATGACGAGCTGCACGGTGGCCCGGCGCCTGACAAAATCTTTGGTGGTCCTGGAACCGATACGGTCAAGGGCGATGCCGGTAGCGATCGCATCAACGTTGCCGGTGACGGGCAAACCGACTCGGTGGACTGCGGTATCGGCAATGACACTGCAATCGTGGACGACGCCGACCTGGACGGGGCTACCGTGATCGACTTCTTCCGCCTCACGAGCTGCGAGAACGTCATCGTGCGCTAAAGTCTCGCATGTCGGTGCTGTGCTATACCTCTGGTCTGGTGTACGGCTAACTGGAGGTGTTATGCAGGACGAGCGAGTGGTTGGTCTGGCGGACGAGTTGGGCGTTGCTCCTCTGGGCGTCGGGGCCTGGGCGTGGGGCACGTCCAGGCTTTGGGGTTACGGTAAGGAGTACGACCGGAACGACGTGGGGGAGGCATTCCGGGCCAGCATGGCCGCAGGCGTTACGCTCTTCGATACGGCGGAAATCTACGGTAGCGGCGCGTCGGAAAAAATCATCGGGGAGATACTGCGCGAGGGAGGTTTCGACGGTACGCCGGTAATCGCCACGAAGTTCGCCCCTCTCCCGTACCGCTTCGGCGCCCGCGCGCTACTGGACGCACTGGACAAGAGCCTCGTCCGGCTCGGTGTGGTGACGGTGGATCTCTACCAGGTCCATTTCCCGAACCCGATCTTCAGGATAGAGAGCCTCATGGACGTGCTGGCCGAGGCGGTGAAGGAAGGTAAGATCCGCCATGTCGGCGTCAGCAACTACAGCGTGGAGCAGATGAAGCGGGCGCACGACCGGCTCGCCTCCCACGGCGTGAAGCTTGCCTCCAACCAGGTCGAGTACAGTCTTCTCAAGCGGACCCCCGAGACGAACGGCGTCCTACAGGCCTGCCGCGACCTCGGCGTTACGCTCATCCCCTATAGCCCTATTGCCCAGGGCCTTCTCACCGGCAAGTACGCTCCAGGCGACAAGCCCTCCGGCCTCGTGCGGCGTGCGGGACGGGCGTTTGGCGAGCGGAACCTCAAGAAGATCGAACCCGTCGTAAACATCCTGCGTGAGATCGGGGAAGCCCACGACAAACAGCCTGCCCAGGTTGCCCTGAACTGGCTCGTGACCCGCCAGAATACTCTGCCGATCCCCGGCGCGAAGAACGAGCGCCAGGCCCGCCAGAACGCCGGCTCGATCGGATGGAAGATGACCGACGAAGAAGCCGAAAAGCTAGATCTGGCGACGCTGGGATGGCGATAAGAAGCTGGCGGCTGACAGCTAATCGCTAGCAGCTAATTTTCCCGAAAGAACTGTGGCCGCCTGGATGACCGGGCTTAGTGTAGGACTGAACGGCGGGGAATAGGCGAGATCTATGTTGATGAGCTCCTCGATACAAAGTCTGCCCCAGATGGCGGTGGCGCAGATGTCCACGAGCTTGTCCGCGCCGGAGCCCACGCATTCAGCGCCGAGCAGTCGGCCGCTCTCTTTGTCCGCGATCAGCTTCAGGAAAACCTTCTCCACGCCCGGATAATATCCGGCCTTGTCGTTCGACTCTATCCCGGCGCTCACGACCTCGAAACCCGCCTCTTCAGCCTCGTCTATCGAGAGGCCGGTCTTGCCGACCCCGAGGTCGAAGACCTTGAAGATCCCGGTGCCCAAAACGCCCGGAAAGCTCAGTGTGTCTTCTCCGGTGGCGGCGTTGGTACCGGCGACGCGGCCCATCTGGTTGGCCGTGTCGCCGAGCGGGACCCAAGTTGGTTTTCCGCTCGCCAGGTTCGTCGTCTCCACGCAATCCCCGGCTGCCCACACGTTCGGCAGGTTCGTTTTCATATGTTTGTCTACCTGGATCGCGCCGGTAGCGCCGATCTCGACTCCAGCATCTTCGGCGAGCTGAACGCTGGGTTTTATCCCGACTCCCACGACGGCCAGTTCCGTTTCGATCTCCGTGTCCCCGAACCTGACGCCTCGGACCCTGTCTTCTCCGGTGAACTCTTCAAGCTGGTCTCCGGTGTAGAGCTTCACGCCTTTCTCCCGGAGGTGGTCGCATACTCTGTCCGCCACCTCCTGGCCGTAAGCTATGGCGACCTGATCCGCAGCCTCGACAATGGATACTTCCACACCCGATTCGACCAGATTTTCGGCGACTTCCAGCCCGATGTAGCCGCCACCGACCACTACCGCCTTCTTCGGTGCGTACTTATCCATGTAGCCCAAAACCCGGTCCAAATCAGTGAGGAACCGGAGCTTGAAGACTCCGGCGAGATCGGCGCCGGAGATTGGCGGCGTGGCGGCTTGTGCGCCGGTCGCGATTATGAGCCGATCGTAGCCGTCCTCGAACTTCTCCCCGGTCTTCAGGTTCTTTACGTGGAGCGTCCGGTTCTCGTGATCTATCTTTCCGACCCGGTGGCGGGTGAGCGCCTGGATATCTTTCTCCGCGAAGTCCTCCGGGCTACGGGAAGTGAGGTGTCCGCGTTTCTCTACCGTGCCGGAGAGGGCGTACGGCATTCCGCACTCGCTTATGGATAGGTCCGGCTCTTCCTGGTAGATGGTGATCTCCACCGCTCCGTCCACCCGCCGCGCCCGCGAAGCGGCTTTCGTCCCCGCCGCCACACCACCGATTATTACAAGACGCACTATTGAGGCTCCCCCGTATCCGCTTGAAGGTCTCTGCTCTACCGACGTTCCCAGAATACTAATCTTACCCTGCTTACCCGGAAAGGAAGCTACCGGTTTCCCGGATGCTTCGGAACGACATCTTTACCCCATCGCAAAGACAGTGCAAGGTAACTCCGGTAGCATAGTCTCTAAGCTACTCTTGAGGAGGAGCCATGCGAGGACGGGAATTCGTTTGCCTGATGGTCTTCGTCGGCGCGCTGGTGGGGTGCGGAAGCTCTGTTTCAGGCGACAGCTCTGTTTCAGAAAGTAAATCGGTGAGCTCAGGCTCATCGACCACCGTGACCGTAGACGAAGCCTCCACCACCGAATCTGCGAAAGAAGCATCCACCCCAGAAACGACGGCTAAAGTACCCACCACCGGGTCCGAAGAGAGCACCGCCAAAGAAGACACTTCCGAAGAAAGGTTTGCCCTGCGGACGGAGGAGATACCGCTCCAGAGACCCATAACGGCCGTTGGTTTCGGACTGGGCTCTTTGTGGCTGGTAGATCTCGGAAATTACGAGTGTGACGATACGGGGGGAGGCGCCGCAGCGTGCGCCGCCCCGCAGACGATATTCCTGAGAGCGCTGTCCCCGGAGAGTTACGAGGTCTCTACGACGGTTCCTTTCAAAGGCTCGATGGACGCGTCCATGGCCTTCGGCGCCGGTTCCGTATGGGTCTCCGCCATCCCTCAGAACCCTTCTTCCGGCGGCCTGTTCAGGGTAGATCCCAAAACCGGAGAAATCCTTTCGAGTTTGCCCGTCGACTCTTCCACGGCCGTGGCCTTCGGTGAAGGTTCGGTGTGGGTCACGAGTGAGGAACGGGGCGCACTAATCAGGGTAGACCCGGACACCGTCGAAACGACGGCGGACATAAAGGTAAGCTCCGGTGGTGCGAACGACGTCGCGGTCGGCGGAGAAGCTGTGTGGGTCGCCAGTTGGGGGCCTGTATCAAGAAGGGGAGGACAGGACCGTTTCGGGGGCAAGAAGCTAGTCCGCGTAGACCCTAAGACTAACGAAGTGGTCGCTGAAATCCCCATAGAGCAGAACGCGCTCGAAGGTGGCGCCAGCAGCGTTGCCGTGGACGATGAGACCGGTGCAGTGTGGGTCACGAGCGTAAACGGCAAGCTCTTTAGGGTGGACCCAGACACAAACCGTATAGTAGCCGAGGTAAACTTGGGTGACTACGCCTGGAAAGTCGAGACCTTCGCCGGCGACGCCTGGGTCATCTACGAGACAGGTATCAATGACCCCTCCGGCGCCACCCAACGTGTCGCGCGGGTAGACTCCGAAACCAACCGCCCCGTCGGTTCAATGAAAGTGGAGAATGCGAGAGACCTGGCTGCGGGCCGGGATGCGCTGTGGCTTACGACCAGTGATATAGAGAGCGGTACCGGATCTCTGACGCGCATAGTGCCCTAAAAAAGCTCCGTCCCCGGCGCGATGCCGGGGGCGGAGCATAGCCAGTTTAGAGACTTATGTATTCTACGAGGACTTCGCGGCCTGGTAGCGGCGCTCGGCCTCGTCCCAGTTCACTACCTGCCACCAGTTGTCTATGTACTCGGGACGCCGGTTCTGGTACTTCAGGTAGTAGGCGTGCTCCCAGCAGTCGAGGCCTATGATGGGCAGTTTGCCTTCCATGATCGGCGAGTCCTGGTTCGGGGTGGTGTCTATCGAGACCGTGCCGGTGGGGCTTGAGACCAACCACGCCCAGCCGCTGCCGAAGACCGAGCCCGGCGCCGCAGCCGCCGCCCACTGTTCTTTGAACGACTCGAAAGAGCCGAACGCCGAGTCTATGGCGCTGGCGAGCTCGCCGGTCGGCTCTCCGCCACCCTGGCCGGTCGGACCCATGATCTGCCAGAACATCGAGTGGTTCGCGTGGCCGCCGCCGTTGTTCCGCACCGCCCGCCGGATGTCTTCCGGAACCTCGTCGAGGTTCGCCAGAAGCTCTTCTATGGAGCCCTTGTCGGCCTCCGGGTGCTTCTCTAGGGCGGCGTTGAGGTTGGTGACGTAGGTGTTGTGATGCTTCTCATGGTGGAGATGCATCGTCTCCTCGTCTATCACCGGCTCCAACGCGTTGTAATCGTATGGTAGATCCGGTAGTTCGTAAGCCATTTCAAGCTCTCCTTTCGTAGCTTCCTCGATCCACTCTAACATACCCGCGAGTAGCTTACTTTAACCTCTTTTCAGCGGAAATCGGCAACGTATGAGCGATATTTGCGTTCTTCGAACCTGTAGAATGCCGCCATGGACAGATCTTCCCCAGAGTCCCGTATTCCGGAAGAGAAATCGCGGGATCTACGTCTCATGCTCGGAGACGCCGTGGAGGCAAGCTCTAACGGCGTGGTCGTCTCGGATCCTAACCTGCCGGACACGCCGATCATCTACGCCAATCCCGCCTTTGAGCGGATAACCGGCTATTCAGCGAACGAAGTGCTGGGGCATAACTGCCGATTCTTGCAGGGCAAGGATAAGGATCAGCCGGACCTGGAAGGACTGAGATCTGCCATACGCGAGGGACGTGAGTATCGGGCGGTCCTCAAGAACTATCGCAAAGACGGAACACCATTCTGGAACGAACTCTACGTTTCTCCCGTGTACGGAGAAGACGGGCGTCTGGCGACCTTTATCGGCGTGCAGAACGACGTTACCGAACGCCTCCGGGCCGAACAGGCGCTGCTTGAAGGCGAGGAGCTTCTGCGACTGGCGACACAGGCCGGGGGCGTTGGAATAATCAGGTTCGGCGCGAGGAATGGCAAGGTGTCTTGCTCCGGCAACTGTCCCCAGATCTTCGGGTTTGTCCCCGGCGTCGTGGACTCGACCAGAGACGAGCTTCTCGAAAAAGTCCATCCCGAAGACCGGAAATTCGTGCTCCGGGCGTGGGACCTCGCCCTTTCCGAAGGAGCCCCGTATGAAATAGAGCATCGCCTGATCCGGGAAGACGGCGATGTCCGGTGGATCATCCAGAGAGGCCAGGTCTACCGGGACGCGGACGGTGACGTGGAGCAGGTCTTCGGCACCGTTCAGGACATAACCGCCCGTAAAGAAGCCGAAGAAGAGGAGGGGCGCCTCCTCGAAAGGGAGCGTCGGGCTCGGGAGGAGGCCGAGCGTTCCCGGCGTCGTATGGGCGTTATGGCGGCTGCGAGTCACCTACTATCCTCCTCGCTCGACTACGAGGAAACGCTGGAGAGGATTACGAATATCTTCGTGCCGGGTATAGCCGACTGGTGCCTTTTGCATCTCGCGGAGGACGGTGTCTTTGACCAGAGGGCCGGGGTCCACGCCGACCCCGACAGGACGCCCCTGATAGAGGATCTGGGGAACCGCCGGCCAAACGGCGAAGTTCCCGGCTCTGTTTCGGAAGTGTTTCACACCAGGCGCCCGGCACTGTTTACTGAGACGACGGAGCCCAACCTGGAGAGGTTATCTTACGATACCGAGAGCCTGGAGATAATCCGGCTGCTGGAGCCGCACTCTTATATGATCGTACCGCTCTCGGCGGCGGGGCGTGTTATCGGTGTGCTCACGCTCGTCTCGTCAGACCCGAACAAGACCTACGACGCCGAAGATATCTCACAGGCCGCCAGCCTCGCCAACCGCTGCGCCCTGGCCCTGGAGAACGCCCGCCTCTACAGGGAGCAGAGCTACGTAACGCGTACCCTGCAGCGCGGGCTACTCCCCCAAAGCCTGCCGGAGATCCCCGGCGTAGAAGTCGGTGTAGAGTACCTTTCGGTCGGCGAGGATACCGAGGTGGGCGGGGATTTCTACGACCTGATCGACACGCACTACGACGGATGGCTCTGCATCCTTGGAGACGTTAGCGGTAAGGGCGCCCGCGCAGCGGTGGTTACCGCCCTCATCATGTACACGCTACGCGCCATCGCTCTTCAAGGTGATCGGCCCTCGGCCATGTTCGCCGCCCTGAATGAGGCGATGATCCGGCACGATACCGGCTCTCAATTCTGCACCGCCGTATGCGCCCGCCTGGAGCCGGAGGAGAGCCCCGGAGAGAAGGTCAAGTTGACCCTGGCCCGCGCCGGCCATCCACCGCCGCTGCTGCTGCGCGAAGGCTCCGTGGAAGAAGTCGGGGAGCCGGGTAGGGCTATCGGAGTCTTCGAAGACCTCGGCCTCGATGACTACTCTACGCATCTGACGCCGGGAGACGTCCTGGTCCTCTACACCGACGGGGTAATAGAAGCCCGCTCCCCGGAGGGGGAGTTCTTCGGTGAAGAGCGCCTGCGGTCCCTACTCTGCTCTTGCCAGGATCTCGCCGCCCCCGCCACCGCGAGCCGGATACGGGAAGCCGTCCTCGAACACAAAGGAGGAACCCCGAGCGACGACGTGGCTATCCTCGTGCTGCGTGTCACCGGCGAGCAATAGCGGCCGGTCTAAACCGAAGAACGTCCGAAAGCCCGACTGAAAAAGTCCACCAGACGCGGGTAAAGCACCTTCAGGTTCTCTGTCCGGGAGATGCCGTGGCCCTCGTCGGCGAAAGTCAGAAACTCATAGAGAACGTTGTATTGTTCTAATACTTTGACAACGGCGGCGACGTTCTCGGGTGTGACGTTCGGGTCTTTGAGACCTTGCACGATCAGGGTTTCGCCTTCGATGTTTTGTACGAAGTTGATCGGCGATCGTTCGTGGTATCGGTTGGGAACTTCTTCTGGGGAGCCGCCCATCATCTCCTCGCTATAGGGGCGGAGATCCGGGCGGGTGGTGTAGTAATCGACAGCCAGGTCAGTCATGCCGCAGATCGGGGCGGCCGCTGCCACGAGACTTCGAGGATAGCGGGTGATGGCGCACCATGCGGAATATCCTCCGTAGGACGTGCCGGTAACGCCGACCTTCCCCGGCTCGGCGAGTCCGTTCTCCAGCAGGGTTTCGATGCCGGCCCGGATATCGTTTTGCTCAATGCCGCCCCAGCCATCTTTCTTTATCGACTCCTGGAAGGCGATGCCGAAGCCGGTGCTTCCCCGGTAGTTCGGTGTGAGCACGTTGAAACCCTGAGAGGCCAGATACTGTACCTGGGCGTTGAATCGGTCTTCGCTGTGGCTGGTCGGGCCGCCGTGGACCATCACTATCGTGCCTGTAGCCGGAACCCGCGCCCGGTATAGCCAACCCTGTATCTCCTGGCCGTCATCCGCCGCCCACCGAAAGTCTTCCGCCGGCGCGAGTGACTCCGGCGTCAGGGGCGTCCGGTCCCAAAATCCGGTAAGGCTGGATGTTTTACCCGAAGCTACTCTAAGTAGGTCCGGCGGCCTCTGGGCGCTGTAATGGAGGCATAACCAGGGGCCGTCGCCCGTGGGCGCGAGCGGCACCAGGTTACCAGGGACAGGGAGGTCCGGTGGTCTCGACTCGATGCCGGTCTTTGCGTCGAGGAAAGAAGACTTGACGGTGGCGTTTTCGGTCTCCACGATCACCACCGGGCCACCGTTTGGCGGGATGAAAGCGTACTCGGGGTCACGGGCGGGGTTGTCCAAGAGCCAGCGTGTGGAATCATCCCTCGTGTCCAAGGTTCCTATACGGCGGTGGGTCTCCGATTCGGCTTGAAAGAGTATGCGATCTCCATCCGCCCAGGATGCGTAGACCTTGGTCTCGGGGCCGAAGTTGAGGATCTCACGGTCCGTTCGGCCTTCGATGTCCACGAGCCAGACCTGGAGGCCCGCCGGATGTGAATCGTTGCGGAAGTAGAGTACGTGTGTGCCCTGGACGTTTAGTAGCGGTCGATGGAAGTTGCCTCTCTCCGGACGGGCCAGGACCCGACGTTCTCCGGTACGTAGATCGTGGCGCAGTACCCAGGACGCTTCGATCTCCTCTCCCGTTTCGGGGTCCAGGTTCGCCGCGTAGACCAACCACCGGCCATTCGGGTGTAGTTGCCCGCCCCGGATGTAGAAGTTGGGCGAAGCTTCGGTGAGGGGTTCCATCTCGCCCGGCGACTCTAACCTCACGCGGAAAAGCTGCGTCCGCTCATCACCGTCATTATCCTGGCCCACGACGACGGCGTCGCTTTCAGGATTCCAGGAGATGACCTTCGTGTCGTCCAGTGTATCGGTGAGCCGGACCAGGGGGAGCGAACCGTCCGTGGGAGCGGCGTATACATCTGTTGCGGGACCGAGGCGCGACCAGTTCCACGCGGCCCAGGCGCCGTCGGGGGAGACCACGGGGCCGGAGAGGCCCGGCACGGAGAGTAAGGCTTCGAGGGTGGCTTCGGTCACGAGATTAGTGTATCGGCGATGCGGATCGGCTAGAGTTTCGCGGTCGCCTCTGTGTGGAGCGCTGAATCCAGGATCGTCTCGACCAGGTCTTCGAAGCTGACGCCGGCCGCCTCGGCGGCTAGGGGGAAGGTAGAGGTCTCGGTGAAGCCGGGGATGGTTTTTACGTCGAGGATCTGCGGCACGCCGTCTTCGAGGATCATGTCAACGCGGGCGTAGCCCGTGCAGCCCAACGTATCGTAGGCGGTGAGGGCAGTCTCTTCGACCCTGGCGGCTGCTTCGGACGGTATCTCGGGCGGGATGGCGAAGTCGGTCGCGCCGGGGGTGTATTTGGCCTCGAAGTTGTAAGCGCCGTCGCGGGGTCGAATCTCCACCAGGCCTAAAACCCTCGGTTCTTCACCGGCCGGTTCGAGGATCGGGACGGAGATCTCCGTTCCTTCCACCCATCGCTCCAGGAGTATCTTGGCGTCGTAGCCGAACGCTTCGTACAGGGCGTCCAACAGGCCATCCGGCTCTTCTACACGCGAGAGGCCGAACCCGGAACCCTCACGGGCGGGCTTGACCACCAGCGGATAGCCTAGCGAATCCGCCGCGACGCCCAGGGCGGCGGCGGCTCCCATATCGTTCATCGCCCGCCGGAGAAAGGTGCGGAAAGAGGGGGTCTGGATGCCGGCGGCCCGCAGCGCCCGCTTGGCGTAGTCCTTGTCCATGCACCGGATCGAAGAGAGGGGGCCGCTCCCGGTGTAGGGAATATCCAGGGTCTCAAGCAGCGCCTGGACTGTGCCGTCTTCGCCACCGGGGCCGTGTAGGGAGATGAATACCGCGTCGGGGCTTAGCTCGATCAGGGTTTCGGTAGTCGAGGATTCGATGTCCAGGGGATGTACTTCGTGGCCGAGGCGTTCGAGGGCGTGCTGCACCCGTCGTCCTGTGACGAAGGATACGTCCCGCTCCATTGAGGTTCCGCCGTGAAGTACCGCGATGCGCGCCACGATTCTCCTAGCGGTCCGTGCCGATAGTGGAGCCGCGGCGAGAGCCATGCTGAGAGCCACGTTCCAGGTCGCTGCGAAGCTCCATGTGGTCCCGTATGACTTCCGCGAGGAGTTCTATGCCGCGTCGGATCTTCTCCGGCTCCACGAACGAGAAGTTGAGCCTCATGCAGTTCTTGCCCTCGCCGCCGGCGTAGAAACCCTCGCCCGGCACGTAGGCCACGTTGCGTGAGATGGCGCGCGGCAGCATGTTCGTAGCGTCCAGGTAAGAGGGCATCGTCGCCCACACGAACAGCCCACCCTCCGGGTGCGTCCAGTGGACCTCCTTCGGCATGAACTCCGCCATGGCGTCGAGCATCGCGTTGCGGCGCTCGCGGTAGACCTCGGTAAGGCGTTTTACATAGCCGCGCCAGTCGGCGTGCTGGAAGTAAGAGGAGATCATCATCTGCGAGAGGTTCGAGGAGCAGAGGTCGGCGCCTTGCTTGCCGACGTTGATCTTGTGCAGAATTCCCGGCTGGGCGTGGACCCATCCGAGCCGCACGCCCGGCGCGAAAATCTTGGAGAACGTTCCCAGGTAGACTACCCGGTCGACCCCACCTTCTTCCTCCTTTTCGATCGCAGAGAGGCTCGGCAGCGGCTCGCCCTCGAAGCGGAGCATGCCGTAGGGGTTGTCCTCGATTATGATGAGGTCGTACTCACGCGCTATCTGGAGCAACTCCCGGCGCCGGTCGGCGGCCATAGTAACCCCGGTAGGGTTCTGAAAGTTCGGGACGGTGTAGATAAACTTGACCCGGATGCCCTGCTTGCGGGCTTTCTTCAATCCCTCGCGGGCCGCCGACGGGATCATACCCGCCCGGTCCATCGGGATGTGCAGGATCCTGGGCCGGTAAGCGGCGAAGGCGTTCAACGCCCCCGCGTAGGTCGGTCCCTCGCAGAGGATCGCGTCTCCCTCATCCAGAAAGACCTTCGCCACGAGATCCAAGCCCTGCTGGGCGCCGGTGGTGGTGAAGACTTCCTCCTGGCTCGCCTCTATACCCTCGGCGGACATCACGTCTACGATCACGTCTTTAATCGCTTCTAGGCCCGCCGTCGGACCGTACTGGAGCGCCTGTGCGGAGTCGGCGGCGATGTTCTTGGAGATCTCACGGAACGCCTCCTCGCCGAAGAGGCGGGTATCCGGGAAACCTCCGGCGAGCGAGATGATGCCGGGACGCGAGAGTGTAGCCATCAGGTCTCGGGTCGCGGCGGTCTTCATCCCTTTCACGCGGTTGGCGTAGAGGAAATCGAAGCGGTCGAGGTCTACGAGTGGCACGGGGAGCCTTTCTCCTCGAAATTCTGCATAGTGAACGCGACTCTACCACAAAGAATAAAACGATTGTAGACTGCCACCATGAAAGCTATCTTCGTTACCTCTAACGAGCATAAACGCCGGGAGGTGTCGGAGATCCTCGGCGTAGAGTTGGAAGGGGCCGCGCCGGATCTCCCGGAGATACAAGCCCTCAGTGTGGCGGAGGTTGCCGAAGCGAAATCCCTGGCCACCCACGAGGCGCTCGGTTTACCGGATCGCCCGGTGCTCGTAGAGGATTCGGGTCTCGTGGTCGAAGCCTGGAACGGTTTGCCGGGGGCGTTTACGAAGTGGTTTGTGCAGTCCGTGGGCAACGAGGGCTTGCTGCGGATGCTGCCGCCGGACGCGGACCGCTCAGCCCGCGCCGTTTGCGCGGTGGCCGTCGCCGGTCCGTCGCCGGAAGAGGTACGAGTCTTTCTGGGCGAGGCGGCGGGTTCTCTGGCTACCGAGCCCCGAGGCGAAGGCGGGTTCGGTTGGGACCCTATCTTTATACCCAGCGATTCGACGCTCACTTACGCCCAGATGGGACGGGAGAAGAACGCCGACTCACACCGGGCGCGGGCCTTCCGGGAGGTGCGAAGTTGGCTGGAGGGGTAGGATCGTGTTATGGAACCGGCCGATGGGGGCGATAAAGACTGTCTATGAAGTGGTTAAGTCTGTTATTCTGTTTGCAGGCTCGTATCTGCAAGAGGGAAGGGGTGACTCCATGAGTGCTGAAAACGAGAACTCCGGTAACGGAGACGTAGAGAGCCGTGAAGAAGGCGGGGTAGCCACGAGCACCGACCGTCTCGTGGATTTGTACCGGAACATGGTGCTGGTACGCACCTTCGAGGAGGCTTGCCAGAAGGGGTTCCGGCAGGGAAAGGTCGGCGGCTACACGCACGTCTACATAGGCGAAGAGGCCGTGGCGACGGGCTTTCTGGATTCGTTCAAAGAGGGTGACAAGGTCATTACCGCCTACCGGGACCATCCCCACGCTTTGCTTTTGGGCAGTGATCCCAAAGAAGTTATGGCCGAGCTATACGGCAAGGGAACCGGCCTCGTAAAAGGCAAGGGCGGCTCGATGCACCTCTTCGATGTGGAGCGGGGCATGATGGGCGGCTACGGCATCGTCGGGGGGCACATACCTCTGGGTGTCGGCATGGCCTACGCCCAACGCTACCAGGAGACCGACCACATCACCCAATTGTACCTGGGTGACGGTTCGATGAGCCAGGGCGCTTTCCACGAGGCGGCGAACCTGGCCGGGTTGTGGGGCAAGGGCGGAATGTGCCCGTGCGTTTTCATCGTGGAGAACAACCAGTACGGGATGGGGACGTCCGTCGAACGCACCACGGCGATGACGGACCTGGCCGCCAAGTTCGACGCCTACGGTATAGAGAACGAGAAAGTAGACGGAATGGATATCGAGGCCGTCCTTGAGTGCGCCGGGCGGGTGACGGAGCAGGTGCGCGAGAGCGGCAAGCCATACGCCGTCGAGGCGCTGACCTACCGGACGGCGCCCCACGGCGCGGCGGACTTCTTCGAGAAGTACCGGACCAAGGAAGAAGTCAAAGAGTGGCGGCAGCGGGACCCGATCGGTCTCCTGGAGCAGAAGCTGCTCGATTCCGAAACGATAGACGAAGACGGCTTGCAGGAGATCAAAGACGAGTACAAGGAGCAGATAGACGAGGCGGTCAGCTTCGCGGACGAGAGCGAGGAGCCGGCCATTGAGGAGCTCTACACCGATGTCTACTCCGGCGAAGACGAGTACATGGGGGAGGAGTAAGCGTGGCGGAGACGAAGACCTACCGTGAGGCCCTTAGGGAGGGCATGGTCCACGGGATGGAGCAGGACGAGAACGTCATCCTCATGGGCGAGGACATCGGCGTCTACGGCGGCACCCACCTCATAACCGACGGCCTCATAGACGAATGGGGCCCGCAGCGAGTCATGGACACCCCCATATCCGAGGGCGGATTCACCGGGGCGGCTATAGGTATGGCGATGATGGGCATGCGGCCGATCGTTGAGATGATGACCTGGAACTTCTCGTTCCTGGCGGCTGACCAGATCATCCAGAACGCCGCCAAGGTCCGTTACTTCTCCGGCGGACAGGTAAAGGTGCCGCTGGTAATTCGCGGACCGAACGGCGGCGGCGTACAGCTCTCCGCCCAGCACACCCATTCGCTTGAATCCTTCTACGGTCACTTTCCCGGCCTGAAAGTCGTCGCGCCCGTAACGCCAAACGACGTCAAGGGCATGATGATCACCGCCATCAACGACGACAACCCGGTGATCTTCCTCGAAGCCGGCGCGCTCTACGGTACCAAAGGCGAGGTGGAAGAAGGCGACAACTCCGTTCCTTTCGGCAAGGCTCGCGTGGCCCGCGAAGGCGACGACGTAACGCTCATCGCCTACGGACGGCAGGTAAACCTTTGCCTACGAGCGGCCGAGACGCTAGAAGAAGAGGATGGCGTGAGCGCCGAGGTCATAGACCTGCGGAGTCTGCGTCCCTTCGACGAGGACGCCATCGTCGAGTCGGTGGAGAAGACCCACCGGGCCGTGGCGGTACAGGAGCAGTGGCGGTGGTTCGGGGTGGCGAGCGAGGTCGCGGCAATCATCCAGGATCGGGCCTTCGACTACCTGGATGCTCCCGTGATTCGGGTGAGCGGCGCGGAGGTTCCGGCCCCGTACGCGAGGAATTTGGAGGTCGCCGGTTTCCCGAGTGAGGATCAGGTAACGAACGCCGCCCGCCGGGTGCTTTACATAGAGGAGAAGTAAGAATGCCGGAAGTGATCATGCCCAAGATGGGCGACGCGATGGAAGAGGGGACCATCCTCCAGTGGCTCGTTGGCGAGGGGGACGAGGTCGCGGAGGGTGACGCCCTCGTCGAGATAGAGACCGACAAAGTCTCGATGGAACTAGAAGCCGAAGACGCCGGCACACTCGCCCAGATCATCGCCCAGGACGGCGCGGACGTGCCCGTGGGCGACGCCATAGCATTTATCCAGGGCGAGGGGGAAGAAGTCCCCGAGCGCAGCGAAGGCGGCGGAGAAGCCGAGGCTGAAGAAGGTGGCGAAGATGGAGGCGGCGGAGGCCAGGCGACCGCCACCGAGACCGAAGAGGAGAGCGGAGGCGCCGAAGATACCGGTGGGGCGCCGCAGGCTAACGGCCAGGCGGACGGCAACTTCCGGGCCTCGCCGATAGTGAAGCGCCTGGCCCAGGAGAACGACCTGGACCTCTCCAAAGTAGACGGCTCCGGTCCGCAGGGCCGGATAGTAGAGCGGGACGTGCGGGCCGCAATGGAACGCGGCGACGCCCAGGCCGGTGGTGAGGCGGATGGCAATGCCGAGCAGGCGGAGTCCGCTCCCGAGCAGCCCGCAGCTCCTCAGCAGGCCAAGGCCCCGGCGGCGACCGGCGCGCCGGGCACCGAGCTCATGGAAATGACCAAGATGCAGAGCGTCATCGCCGAGCGTATGACGGCAGCCAAGCAGACCGTCCCGCACTTCTACGCCACCGTAGAGGTCGAGGTGGATGACCTGATGGCGCTGCGGAAGCAGATCAACGGCCAGCTCGAAGATCAGGGCGTAAAGATCTCCGTGAACGACTTCGTGATGAAGGCCTGCGCCCTGGCCGTCGCGGAGCACCCGAAGCTCAACTCCCTGTGGACGAACGACGGCATCGAGCTTCACGAGACGGTGAACATGGCGATGGCCGTCGCGCTCGACGCGGGCCTCATAACCCCCGTCATAAAAGACACCGCCAACAAGACGCTCTCCGCAATTTCAGCCGCCTCGAAGGACCTCGCCAAGCGGGCCCGCGAGGGTGGCCTAAAGCCCGAGGAGTATCAGGGCGGCACTATCACCGTCTCGAACATGGGCATGTTCGGCGTCGAGAGCTTCTCCGCGATCATCAACCCGCCCCAGGCGGCCATTATCGCGGTGAGCAGCATCCTGCAGCGCGTAACGGTCAAGGACGGTGAGATGACGCCGGTTAGCACCATGAAGCTCACGCTGTCGGCGGACCACCGCATCGCCAACGGCGCCGAGGGCGCCCAGTACATGGCCGAAGTCAAGCGCCTCATGGAGAGCCCGATGATCCTCGTCGCTTAAAGCGCGGACAGGTTTCGGCAAAAAGGGAAGCCCCCGGATCTACGGGGGCTTCTCGTTCGTCAGGCTTTGGCTTCTGGGCCGGCTACTCGGGAAGCGCCACGTCGCTGACGGTTATGCTGACGTCCGTGACTTCGAGGCCGGTCAGTTTCTGTACCCGTTCGACGACGGCATCCCGGACAGCCTGGGTTGCCCTGGGTATGGATTCACCGTAGGGTACGTTCAAGATCAGGTCCACCGAGGCTTCCCGGTCAGCGACCTGCACGGAGACGCCCCGCGCACTGGTGCCGCCGGTCAGGTTGCCGAAAAACTCACCGACTGTCGGCGAGTTATCGCCTGGCACACGGGCGCCGCCGGTTGACGGCTGTATCTTCTCTGCCTCCTGCACGATGACGCTCACGATAGCTGTGACCACCGGCTCCTCGACGATGGTGGTACCGCGGTCGCTATCCAGAGGGCTCTTGCCGCCGCTTTTCTCGCTCATCCACATTCCTTTCCGAGTTTCGGCCTTGACCTGCATTAGGATAAACTATCCCGCTGGATCTCGTGTTACAAGGTTTCACCTTCTCCTAACTTGGCCCTCAAGGGGGTGTAGATCAGGATGTTCTGGACGATACTGATGAAGTTGTTTGCGATCCAGTAGACGAAGAGCCCTGCCGGGAAGCCCGCAAAGGCCATAAAGGCGCCGAAGACCGGCGGAAGAATCCGCATTAGCTGGCGTTGCTGGGGAGAGGTGTTTTTGAGTGTAATCTCCTGCGCCGCCATCATGGTTAGCACGAAGATCAAGGGTAGTATGAAATACGGATCGGCCATCGTCAGGTCTTTGAACCACAGTAAACCGCCGCTAGTGAAACTCTGGAGGTTCTCGAACTCTTTTATCGTGTAGAAGAGCCCGAGGAATATGGGTGTCTGAACCAGCATCGGGAGGCAGCCGCCCAGAGGACTGATGTCTCGCTCCGCGTAGAGATCCATTATGGCTTGCTGCCGCTTCTGCGGATCGTCGTATTTGTCCTGGATCTCCTCCATCTCCGGTTTCAGTTCCTGCATTTGACGCATGTTCCTGACCTGCTTGACGGTCAGAGGGACAAGAATCGTCCTTACCACGAGCGTAAGCATGACGATGGAGAGCCACCATGGGAGTCCCAATCCGTGGAAGATATTTAGTCCCGTTCCCAGGAGGGCGACGAGCGGGTCGAAGAGATTGCCTACAAGTTCGATCACGTTGTACTCCTTGCCCGGAGATCCGGCCGGACCCCGGAAGTCGATCTCGATATAAGGCTTATGCGGCCAGCGAGTTGCTAGACCCAGCCTCAGAGACCGGCGAGGAGTACGAGGAAAGGACCAAAGAGCAGCGCCACCAACAGCGGCCAATCGGCGCCCTCGACCGAAAGACGAGAGTGCGGACGGGCGTCCGAAGCCGGCGTGCCGGGGAGGAACGAACGTACGTTGAACAGTCCCCCGGAGTTCTGGTAGGCGCGGGCCACCAGGTAGCCCAGGCATCCCACCGTCCCGAGCGCCGCGAGCACGGAGAGCTCGTACTCGACGTTGCCGTAGGATGTTGGATCAGGTAGCAGATCCCAGAGCAGGTAGATGATCGGCGTGGCAACCGCGAGCAGTAACGAGAGGTACGAAACAAGACCTGTGTTCCTTCTGAGCCTAGCCGCCATGTGCTCCATCCATCTTTCCTCGATCTTCTGATGAGTCTAGCACCTCGCGGTCACCACTCGAAAAATCAACGACGCAAATTGATGCGCGGAACATCGCTCTAGGTTAAGCTAAGTGTCCCGCGCCGGGTAGCGTGGGAGGGGATAGGCGTCAGAGAGGAGCCTCATGGCAGTAGAGCCGGAGTTAATTCGTAATGTATGCTTGATCGGTCACCGCGGCAGTGGAAAGACATCTCTGGGGGAGGGGATGTTGGGGCTTGCTTCGGGGAGAGACGGGCGCTTGGGAGGTGTCCTGGATCACTCGGACGAAGAGGTAGAGCATGGTATGACGCTCGGGATGAGCGTCGCCACGCTCGAATGGAAGGGTCGTCAGATCAACTTGTTGGATACGCCGGGGGACGGTGGTTTTATCGCTGACGCGTTCGTGGCCCAGCGGGCGGCGGATTGCGCGGTGCTGGTGGTCCACGCGCAAGACCCGATACAGGTCGTCACCGAGAGGGTCTGGCGGCGGGGCGAGAAAGAGGAGATTCCGCACGTCGTCGTCGTCAACCATCTGGACCGGGAGCGGACGGACTTCGCCGATGTCGTGGAGCAACTCCGGGAGAAGTTCGGCGGAGCCATCGTGCCGTTGAACCTGCCCATCGGGCGCGAAGGGGACTTCAAGGGCGTATATGGACTCTTGAGCGGCGTGGCGTTCGTGAACGGCGAGCAGAGCCCGGAGATACCGGAGGGCATGGAGGAAGAAGTCGATGCCGCGAGGGTACAGCTCTTCGAGGCGATCGCCGAGAGCGACGACACTTTGCTGGAGAAGTATCTGGAGGGCGAGGAGTTCACAACCGAAGAGGCTTTCGAGGGGATACGGAAGGGCATTGCGGACGGGCTAATTATCCCGGTCGTGGCGGCGAGCGCGGAGCGTATGATCGGGGTGGACCGGGTGCTGGACGTGATCGCCGGCAGCGCCCCGAGCCCCACCGACGTAACGCGTTGGATCTCCGAGGATGCCGAAGTGGCCGCCTGCGACCCGGACGGTCCTTTCTCGGCTTACGTCTTCAAGACCTACGTGGACCCGTTCGCCGGCCGGGTGAGCGCGCTGCGAGTCGTGAGCGGACGCTGCCGTTCGGACGAGGCGCTCGTCAATCCGCGCACGGGTTCTTCGGAGCGGCTCGGAGGCATCGCGCACCTGTTCGGCAAGGAGCGGGAGACGGCCGATGAAGCCGTGGCCGGAGACATTATTGCTATTACCAAGCTAAAAGACACCAACACCTTCGACACACTCTGCAAGCCGGAGAAGCAGGTAAGCTACCCTCCGGTCGAGCTGCCGGAATCCACGACGGCGTTCGCGGTCGGGGCCAGGACTCGGGGCGAGGAAGAGAAAGTCTTCGACGCCATAAGACGGGTGGCGGATGAGGACCCGTCCCTGAACCTGGAACGTTCGGAGTCCACGGGAGAAGACATACTCTCCGGGCTATCGCAGATGCACGTAGACTTCGCGTTGGAACGGATTGAGCGCCGCTACGGGGTCGAGGTGGCCGCGCGGGCGCCGAAAGTGCCGTTCTTGGAGACGATTATGGGCTCGGCCCAGGCTCAGGGACGCTATAAAAAACAGAGCGGTGGCCGGGGACAGTTTGGCGACTGCCGGATCGAGATATCTTCATTACCCCGTGGCTCGGGGTTCGAGTTCGAGAACGCCATCGTTGGCGGCGCGATCCCGCGTCAGTTCATCCCGGCGGTCGAGAAGGGAGTCCAGGAGGCGATGCTGGAAGGCTCCATCGCCGGCTGCCCGGTGGTTGACGTAAAAGTGAGGCTCTACGACGGTTCCTTCCACTCGGTAGATTCCTCGGAGATGGCCTTCAAGGTCGCTGGATCTCAAGCATTCAAGACGGCGATGGAGCAGGCAAATCCGGTGCTGCTGGAGCCGTTCGTAAAAGTGGAGGTGCTCGCGCCTTCGGAGCTCGTCGGCGACATCATGGGAGATCTCTCAGGCCGTCGCGGACGCCCGATGGGCGTAGAACAGCGCGACGAGCGACAGGTCGTGCAGGCCGAAGTTCCGCAGGTCGAGATGCTGACCTACGCCCGAGACCTGCGTTCGATCACCGGCGGACGCGCCAACTTCCACGTCGAACACGGTCACTACGAGGAAGTGCCGCCAAACCTGGTAGACAAAGTCCTAGCCGCCAACGAGCGGGAGGAAGAGGCGGTGGTTGGTTAGATGCAACACGAGAGAGCGGCCGAATGTTTACCGGCCGCCCTCTCGTAAAAAGCTATAAAGGGAGTTGAGTTGTCTTCTAACTGACTCTCAAGACTTCATTGATCGGGGGGCGCTCGACCAACTCTTCGACGTACTCCTGAAGTTGGAGTCCGTCCGGGGTGGCGACGGCGTGATGGTAGTCGGAGAACTGGAACAACTGCTCGGGGAGCCTGGGGTCACGCGCCTGGTTTAGCCGCCCGTCCTCGCGCAGCCGCCGGGCGACGGCCCGCAGCACGGAGTAGGACATGCGCGATAGGTCTCGCAGGTGCTGGTGCCGATTCTGGCGGGTTCCGAGGTCTACCTGGGCCATCGCCCCGAGTCCGACTTTCTTAAGCGCGTCGATCATGATCCCCGTCTCAACCGCGTACCCCGTGAGAAACGGGATGGAGGTGAAAAGCTCTCTATCCGCCACGAACTCACCGGCGAGCGGCTGCACGAATCCGGTCAGCTCGGGATAGAAGAGGTTGAAGAGCGGCTTCGTGGTCAGTTCCGTGACACGGCCTCCGCCATCGTGCTCGACGGTATCACTGCTCTTGAACGGTCGCCGGAAAGCGCCCTTTACAAAGCGGACTTGCGGCACGCTCAGGATAGGGCCGAGGGTCCCGTAGACGAACTGGGGCTCGAAGTCGCGGGTGTCGGCGTCGGCGAACATCACGAGGTCGCCGCGGGCCACCGAGAGGGAGCGCCACATGGCGTCGCCCTTACCGTGGGCGCCGCCGAAATGCGAGAGGAGCTCGTTCTCCGAGTATGCTTCCGCGCCGTGACGGGCAGCCACCTCCATCGTGCCGTCTTTCGAGTCGGCGTCGATTGCGAGTATCTGGTCCACCAGCGGCGCTCCTACCGGGGCAAATTCGTTGACGGCGTGGATCTCCTCGATTATTTCACCGACCGTGTCCGCCACGTTGCGGCACGGCAGCACGAGGCTAACCTTGACGTTCTGCTCGCGCTTGCGGCGGCCCAGCTCCTCCACGTCAGAGAACTGTGCATAGTCGTAGGAACGATGTCTAAACCATTCAGCGGCGTCTGTAGGCCTTATAGCCCCCCGATCGATCTTCATGGAAAACAAATTACCCTATATAATGGATTTCGTCTATAGGTCGTTAGTACCAAAATCGGCCCGGTCCCCACACCCGAGGCTCTTATCTGTAATGCGTACCGCGCGACAATTCACGCTTATACTATCGAGTAGAATAGAGTTAGCGGCTAGTATAAGATGTTTCGCAGCCCCTGAAACATCTGGTTAAAGTTTTATCCGGAGTCGAACAGGCGCGCGCTACCCCGGCGGACCGAGAGGGATGAGTCATGCGACATAGAGAATCGCGGAGTTTAGCCGACGAAGTCTTCGAAGGAATCGTCCTTAGCGAGAATGGCAAGGTTGCAGACGCCAACGAGGGTTTCGCGCGAATGTTCGGTTACGAACCGGACGAGGTGATCGGGATGGAACTCTCGGCCTTTCTGGTGGCCGGTGAGCGGGAGTCAGCCAAACGGCAAATCCCTGCCGGGAGTGAGGAGGTCAGCCGATACCGGGGTTTCAGGAAAGACGGAACGGATTTCGATGTCGAGGTCCGGCCTCGTCAGACTGTTATAGACGGACGCGAAGTCCGGGTAAGCTTGGTGCTTGGCGTGGGCGAACGCACGCGGGCCGAGGAGGAGCTTCGGTGGCAGAGAGACCTCTACGAAGGGATACTAGCCGCACAGAGTGAACTCGGGGAAGGTTTCGTGATCGTGGAGGGACAGGTCATCTCTCACGCCAACGAGGCTTTTACCAAAATGAGCGGCTATTCGCTCGGGGAGCTTCAAGCATTGCCGTCTTTCTTGGAGATAGTGGCCGAAGACGAGCGAGAGACTCTAATGGAGCGTCGCAGGAAACGCATGGAGAGCGGGGAAGGCGAGACCCACTACGAGACGGTGCTCGGCCGCAAGGATGGTGTCAGGGTTCCGGTAGAGGTCGCTTTCACGGTCCTCCAGGTTGGAGGTAGCATGAGGTTCATGGTGGTCGCCCGTGATATCACCGAGCGCAAGCGGGTCGAGGAGGCTCTGGGGGAGAGCGAGGAGCGCTACCGGGTCGTGATCGAGCAGGCCGCTGAAGGCATCATCCTGATCGATGTCGACGACTATCACATCTTGGAGGCCAACCCCGAGTTCCGGCGGCTGTTCGGCTACACCTCCGAGGAGGTCGCCGGGCTCACGATCTACGACCTTGTCGCGCACGACCGGGAGACCGTGGATCAAAACATCGAGCGTACTCTAGAAGAGGGGAACCGCATCGTAGGGGAGCGTCGCTACCGGCGAAGGGACGGTTCGTTGGTAGACGTCATGGTCAGCGGAAACGCCATATCTTACGGTGGTCGCCGGACCCTCAGCCTCCTCATCCGCGACATTACCGAGCGGAAGAGGGCCGAAGAGGAACTTCAGCGCAGCGAGAGCAGTCTCCGGGCCGCGCAACGGATGGCGCGCCTCGGAGATTGGGAGTACGAGTTGGAAGAAGATCGGGGGCGGTGGTCCAATGAGCTTTTCAGCGTCTTCGGTTTCTCTCCGCAGGAGTTCGTCCCAACGTATAGGACATTCTTCGACCTGGTACACCCCGGTGACAGGCTGGCAGTGCGAAGGGAAGTATTCGGAGCCCTGCGTGGTGGGAGAGAGTCCAGCATAGACTACCGCATAGTCAGGTCGGACGGCGAAGTACGCAACGTCTACACCGAGTATAGGGTAGTCCGGGACGAATCAGGCAGGTCAGTCAGTATGTCCGGGACGATCCAGGACATCACCGGGCGCAAGCGAATTGAAGAAGACCTGCGACGCTCGAACGCCGAGTTGGAGCAGTTCGCATACGTGGCTTCCCACGACCTCCAGGAGCCGCTTCGTATGGTCTCCAGTTACACGCAGCTCCTGGCTCGCCGTTACAAAGACCAGCTAGACGATGACGCCGATGAATTCATTGACTACGCTGTTGACGGGGCGGAGCGGATGCAGCGGCTCATCAATGACCTACTCGTCTACTCGCGCTTGGGGACCCGAGGCAAGGAGTTCGCGCCGACCGACTGCGACGAAGTGTTAGAGGGGGTCCGTGACAATCTACAGGTAGCCATCGAAGAAAGCGGCGTGGATTTGGCCTCCGGCGAGTTGCCTACGGTAATGGGGGACAGGTCCCAACTGCTCCGGCTGCTCCAGAACCTCGTCGAAAACGCTATCAAGTTTAGTGGCGTGGAGCCGCCGGAGATTCGTGTTCAGGCTGAATTGTCGGAGGATGAGTGGGTGTTCTCGGTGGAGGACAACGGTATAGGCATCGCCCCCGAGTACGCAGACCGGATCTTCGTTATATTCCAGCGGCTGCATGACAGGGTACAGTACCCCGGTACTGGCATCGGGCTCGCGGTCTGCAAAAAGATCGTCGAGCGCCACGGCGGTAGGATCTGGATAGAGTCTGAAGTAGGCGAAGGAAGCACCTTCTACTTCACCTTGCCAGCATTGAGGAGATGAGAACGACGAATAGCCAACCAATAGAAATCTTGCTGGTCGAGGATAATCCCGGAGACGCCCGGCTCGCCCTGGAGGCTCTCAAGGAGAGCAAGATCCGGAACAACCTCCATCATGTCACGGACGGGGTGGAGGCCATGAAGTTCCTGCGCCAGCAGGAGAAACATGCTGGCGTGCCGCCGCCGGACCTCGTGCTGCTCGACCTCAACATGCCGCGCATGGACGGCCGAGAGGTACTGGAGGAGATAAAAGGCGACCCGGATCTCCGGGCGCTGCCCGTGGTCGTGCTAACCACCTCCGAAGCCGAGCGAGACCTGGTCAAGTCCTACGACCTGCACGCCAATGCCTACATCGTCAAACCCATAGACCTCGACCATTTTATGGAAGTGGTACAGAATATAGAGGAGTTCTGGTTTTCCATAGTCAAGCTTCCACCTCGGGCCGACGATTAAAGCACATCCGGTTTGAGAGCCCCGGTAGAGCAGACAACAACCGTTAGAGTCCTGTTGGTCGAGGACAACCCCGGCGACGCGCGGCTGGTGGAAATTCTACTGGGAGAAGTAGGTGGGAGACGGTTCGAAATCCTCCAGGCCCCGACACTCGAAAAAGCTCTGGAAAGCCTGGACGATGATGGTTTGGAAGTGGTACTTCTGGACCTCTCTCTGCCGGACTCTAGCGGACTTGAGACCGTGGAGCGGGTTCGGGAAAGGGCCTCGGATGTACCTATAGTCGTTCTGAGCGGACAAGACGACGAGGAGACTGCGCTTCGGTCCCTGGAGAGCGGGGCCGAGGATTACCTGGTAAAGGGGCAGGGAGACGGCGAGGTCATGGCCCGTTCCATCCGCTACGCTATCCAGCGTAAGAGGGCCGAGAGACGCCTGGCCTACTTGGAGCAATACGACGGCCTAACCGGGCTCGCAAACCGGACGCTCTTCCAGGATCGGCTGGAGCAGGCCTCCGACCGCGCCGACCGCGACGAAACGATGCTCGCCGTCCTGTTGCTGGGACTGAACCGCTTCAAAAGAGTCAACGCGAATTATGGGCACCGTTTTGGAGATGCTGTGCTCCGGGAGGTCGCTAGGCGCCTGAGAAGCTGCGTCCACGAAGGAAATACCGTAGCCCGTGTCGGAGGCGACGAGTTTTGCATAGTTGTAGGCGATGTTTACGAGACACACGAGGCCGTCTCGCTGGTGCGGGAAATATTAGGCGCGTTTGAAGACCCTTTCACCGTAGATGGCGAAGAAGCTTCCGTTGACGTAAGCATCGGGATAGCGGTCCGCCCGCCTTCAAGGGGCACCCGTCTCGTTACGGAAGCCGAGTTTGCAATGTCTCGCGCCAAGGATCAGGGACGAAATGCCTACCAATTCTATACGGAAGAGATGAACGCCCAGGCCTTCGAGCGGCTGACGCTAGAGAGCAACCTGCGCCGGGCGCTAGAGAGGGACGAGTACGTACTCTACTACCAGCCCAAAGTAGACCTGAGGACCGGGAATATATTCGGCGCCGAGGCGTTGTTGCGCTGGCGTCACCCGGATATGGGGCTCATATCCCCGGCGAAGTTCGTCCCTGTCCTGGAGGAGACCGGATTCATTGTGGAAGTCGGAGACTGGGTCTTACGGACCGCCTGCGATCAGGCAAGGCGCTGGGCCGACAGCGGCTTCCGATCTCTACAGGTGGCGGCAAACCTCTCGGCCCGCCAGTTCCGGGAAGAAAGCCTGAAAGACTCCATTAATAGTTGTGTACGGAACGCCGGGATGGACCCGCAGTGTCTGGAGCTTGAGATCACAGAGAGTCTGATCATGGAGGACCCCGAGGCCAGCCGCGCCATGCTGGAGAGTCTCAAGTCCGAGAAGGGCATACGAACCTCCATAGACGACTTCGGCACTGGATACTCTTCTCTCAGTTATCTCAAACTCTTCCCGCTGGACGCCCTCAAGATAGACAGGTCTTTCGTGCAGGACCTCACCGACGATCCCGATGACGCCGCCATCGTCTCGGCTATAATCGGTCTCGCCCACAACCTGGGCCTGGAAGTTATAGCGGAGGGTGTAGGGACCCAGGAGCAACTTAACTACTTGCGCGAGCACGGCTGCGACCAGGGCCAGGGATTTCTCTTTAGCCCTCCGCTCCCGCCGGAGGACTTCACGGCGCTGCTAAAGAGCGGTGAAGCGCTTCCCGGCTTCCAGTCCTAGACCACCGGCGGTTCTATCTTGGAGGCCCGGTTGGAGACGATGATACAATCTGATTCTTTCGCAGTTACTCGATCACGCCGGAAAAAGCGTGGTAGCAAGGAAGTTGAGAGATGAAGATAGTGCTGACAAACGACGATGGAATAGACGCTGCGGGACTTCTGGCGGCGCGTCAATCGTTGGAGAGAGTCGCGGACGTACTGACCGTCGCCCCCGACCGGAACCGGAGCGGGGTCGGCCGGAGCATCAGCTTCGGGGCGCCGATCCGTGTCGAGGAGCGCGAGATGGCCGACGGCGGCATGGGCTATGCCTGCACCGGTACACCAGTAGATTGCGTACGGCTCGTGGCGCTGGGGCTGATGGACTTCAAGCCGGACGTCGTAGTATCGGGGATCAACCACGGTGAGAACCTCGGCGACGACATAACGTACTCCGGGACCGTGGCGGCGGCTTTCGAGGGGATCGTGATCGGGGTTCCCGGCATCGCCCTCTCCCTGAGCGTCGAGCGGTCCTGGCACGCCGGGGAGAACGAGAAGTTGAACTTTGGTCCGGTCGCGGACTTCGCCGCCCGGCTCGTAAAGATGACCGCCAGCAACCTGCCCAGAGAGCGCATTCTGAACGTCAATGCTCCCAACCTCACGGAGGTCAAGGGAGCCCGCATCACACGCCTCGGCAGCCGGTTCTACAACGACGAGCTGATCGAGGTGAAAGACGAAAAGGGACGCCTCGGCTACGATATCTACAACAATCCGCCGGGGCATCACAAGGAAGAGGGCACCGACTTCGCCGCCATCGAAGATGGCGAGATCAGTGTTACCCCGGTACACCTTGAACTGACCGACGTGGCCGGCGTGAAAGAGCTCGCCTCCTGGGACCTGCAGAGCCTGCTCTCCCGAAACGGAAGGGGCTAGATGGTGCTGAAGGCGGTTCTCTTCGACTTCGACGGGACGTTGGTGGATACTACCGAGTTGATCTACCAGTCCCTCCGTCACGCTTCGAACGAGGTCCTCGGCCACGAGCCGCCACGCGAGACCTTAATGGCGAACGTCGGCCAGCCGCTACCGGATCAGATGGTCGCGCTGGTCGAGAAAGAATCGGATGGCAGCCCCGACAAAAACCGTCTCGCCGAGCAGTTGCTAAAGTCCTACCGGCTCCACAACGAGGAACACCACGAAACCCTGATCCGCAAGTTCCCCGAGGTCGAGAAATCACTGTCCCGCTTGAAGCAAGCCGGGGCAAAGATCGCCGTCGTAACCTCCAAGCGCCGCCGTTCCGTCGAGATGGCTATAGAGACCTTCCCGGAACTCGGCAGGGTGACGGACCACTTCGTGACGATGGAGGACACCGAAGAGCACAAACCGAAACCTGCCCCGCTGCTGAAAGGCCTCGAACTCCTCGGAGACATACCCCTTCCGGAGGCCGCCTATGTCGGCGACTCGCCCCACGATGTGGAAGCCGCCCACGCCGCCGGCCTTACGAGCGTGGGCGTAAGCTGGGGCGCCTTCTCCGAAGAAGACCTCCGGGCAGCGAAGCCCGATTACCTGGTCGGAGACCTCGACGACGCCGTGGACGTCCTGCTCGAAAAGTTCTAGCCAAACGTCCTGCTACAGTAATTCGACCGCTTCCGCCAGCGCCTGTAGTTCATCCTCAGTGTTGAAGAGGTGGACGCTCGCCCGGACGTAGTGGTTCGGCTCCGGGATAAAGCGGACGACGAAGTGTTCTTCCAGCAGCCTTTCGGCGGCTTCCTTCGCTGGGACACCTTCGATCTCGAAGCTCACCAACCCCGTGCGGGCCGGGCGCGGCGTGCGTAGCGTAATGCGCGGGTTCTCCGAGAGCAGGTCCATAAGCAGGTCGGCGTGGCGCCGGATCTCCGCGTATCCTTCTTCTCCGCGTTCGCTTACGGCTTCCGCCGCTGCTGCGAACCCGCCGGCGACCGCCGGGCTCATCGTCGAAGCCTCGAAGCGCCGCGCCCCGGCGTGCAACTCGTAGCCGCCTTCCGGGTCGAAGTCGGCCGGGTTTGCGAGCGAGGCAAATCCAAGGTTCGGGCTGTACGTCCGGCAATCGGGACGGACGAAGAAGGCGCCCATACCTTCGGGGCCCAGCACCCACTTGTGGCCGGTAAAGGCGTACATGTCCGCCCCGGTAGCCGGAGCGTCCACGGGGATGTTGCCAACCGACTGCGCGCCGTCTATCAGTGTCAGGATTCCGCGTTCGCGGGCGGCGGCGCAGATCTCCTCCAGCGGCAACACCTCGCCCGTAGTCCAGTCCACATGGGAGAGGGCGACGAGCTTCGTGCGGGAGTTCATCGTCTCCACGACCTTCTCCGCCGTGACCGGCGGCTGAACGAGCTTTACCTCCACCCCGAACCGCTCCCGGAGCGCGTGGAGCGGGACCAGGCAACCCGGATGCTCGGTGGTCGTCGAGATCACCTCGTCGCCGGGCTCCCAGTTTATGGAGTACGTGCCCAGGCTCATACCCTGGGTGGTGCTCTGGGTCAGGGCCATATCCTCCGGAACTGCCCCGACGAGCCGGGCGGCTGCCTCCCGCGCACGGGCGTATGCCTCGGCCTGGCGGGCGTAGAACCCGACGCCTTGAAGGTAGGCCGGACCGGAGCACAGGTCGTCGGTGTCGCGCATTGCCTCTATGACGGGTAGCGGCGGTGGACCGCTGCCGCCGGAGTTGAGGTAGACATAGTCGTTTCGGGCCAGCGCCGGGAATGAGGAGCGGGGGAGGGCTAGGTTGGAGATTTCATACTCCTTTCTGGATATATTTGCGTGTCTTGTATAATAGCTCTTCTATGCAAAGTGGAAGTCTAGTAAGGATCGGCCGCCGCCGGCGCCGTCAGCGGCAGGAAACCAGCGTATGGGCGTGGGTTAGGACAGCCTTCCTCCTGCTCTGCGTTCTTGCCGTGCTCTCGCTCGTCGGGGTATTTGCGAGCTTTAGCTATACCTACGCCCAGGTCGCTGACGAGGTGCCGGAGCTCGACAACTACTCTTCCGCCGAGCTGGCGCAGACCTCCGTCGTCTACGACAACGAGGGCAACGTCGTGGACGAGCTCTACGGCGTCCAGAACCGTTACGTGGTTCCGAGGGATCAGATAGACGATAGCCTTGAAAATGCGGTGGTCGCAATAGAGGACCACCGTTTCTACGAGCACCGGGGGCTGGATTTCGAGGCTATCGGCCGCGCCGCCAAAGAGAACGTCGAGAACCTCTCCATTCAGGAGGGCGGCTCCACGATAACCCAGCAACTCATGAAGAACACCTACATCGCCCAGGAGAAACGGGCGATCCCAAGCTTCCAGCGCAAGTTCACGGAGGCTTCCCTCGCCTGGCAGTACGAGCAGGAACACGCCAAAAAAGAGATCCTGGAGCAATATCTGAACACGGTGTATTTTGGGGCCAACGCTTACGGCGCCGAGGCCGCCACAAAAACCTACTTCAACAAGAGCGCAGAAGAGTTGACCCTGGCCGAGTCGGCGATGCTAGCCGGCATCATCAACCTACCAGGAGCCTACGATCCGTTCAACGACCCGGCCAGCGCGGTTGCCCGGCGCAACGTCGTCCTCGACAAGATGCTCCAGTACGGCTACATAGATCAAAAACGGCACGACGAGGCGGTCGCCCAGGACCTCGAGCTCAGCCGGGGCCGGGTAGAGCACGAGAACGACAACGAGTACTTCCTTGACGCCGTTCGCAAAGAACTCGCGCGGGAGTATGGGGACGAGATGGTCTACGAAGGAGGGTTGAAGATCTACACGACGCTCGACCCTCAGCTTCAGGAGCAGGCGAGCCAGTCGGTGGATGAGATCCTCTACGACCCGAACGACCCTTCGGCCGCCCTGGTCTCAATAGAGCCCGGCACCGGCGCGGTCAAGTCCATGGTTGGCGGCTCGGACTTCGAGCAGGTCAAATTCAACCTAGCCACCCAGGGTCAGCGGCAGCCCGGCAGTACGTTCAAGCCCTTCGTACTCGCCGAGGCCATCGAACAAGGTATCTCTCCTGAGAGCCGCTACGAGTCACAACCATTGAGCATCCCGATGCCCCTGGACGCCGCCGAGCCTTACTACAACGTCGTCAACTACGAGGACGAATACCGCGGTCCGATCACCATCGAGGAAGCCACCAAGTATTCGGACAACGCGGTCTACGTGCAACTCGCCCAGGACCTCGGCATAGAGAACGTAGTGGATATGGCCCACAGACTCGGCGTGAAGAGTGAGATCGACGCCTATCTGCCCACCGCCATCGGCGGCCTGAGGAAGGGAGTCACGCCGCTGGAGATGGCTTCGTCCTACGCGACGTTCGCCAACCAGGGCATTCGGATGAAGCCTTTCCTGGTCGAGAGGGTCGTTCAGGAGAACAACGGCGAAGAAGTCACCATAGAAGAGTCCAAGCTAGAGGGGGAGCGGGTAGTCTCCCGCGACGTGGCGGCCAAGGTCAACGAGGTAATGACGGACGTGGGCGAGTTCTACGGCACGGAGGACGAGTTGGGCGGACGCCCGGTCGCCACCAAGACCGGTACCAGCGAGGAGTTCTCCGACGCCTGGTTCGTCGGCTACACCCCACAGATCGCCACGAGCGTCTGGGTAGGATATCCGGGTGACCGCATCCCGATGGTTGGTATTCGAGGCTATGAGAAGATCGACGGTGGGGCATTCCCGATGGATATATGGACGCTCTACATGCAGCGCGCGATGCAGGAGTACCCGGAGATACAACAGTTCAGCCCGCCGAGCCCGGACCAGGACCTGGAGATCAAAACAGACGGCAACGCCCTGGCTCCACCCCCGCCGACCACCACGGAGCGCGCGCCCACTACCACTACTACAGGGGGAGAGACTAACGGCGGCACGATCCCATCATTCCTGCGAGACCTCGTCCAGCAACGACCACCCACTGATCCTCAGCAGCAGCCCGGTGTCGAGCAAGGCGTTCAACCTTTCCAACAGGCGCCGCGGCGACCGGCGCAGCAACCTCAGCCGTACCAGCAACAACCCGCCGCGCCCCGATATCAGCAACCTGCGCCTCAGCCTCAACAGCAGCCGGCTCAGCCCGGCGCCTTCGAAAACCCCTTCGGCAACTAGCCGCTCCTGGCGAGTAACTCCATTATCTCTTCGTGCAGGATCGGGTTTGCTGCGATCAAACCGTCCGAATCGTAGGACCAGGGGTTCCCGGAGAGATCCGTGACCCGCCCTCCGGCTTCGGCGACCATCAGGGCCGTCGGGGCATAGTCCCAGACCGTGTTCCTGGTACCGATCGAGACATCCACGTAGCCGGCCGCCAGCCACGCCCCCCGGATCCCCGCGCTGCCGAGTGCCCGGAGCTGCCAGCAGGAGGCGAAGACTTCCTTCAAACCTCCGCTTTTCTCGTCGTTCTTGCCTCCGATAAATGAGACGTCCGCGCCGACGAAAGCGTCTTCCAGTTTTTCGGTTTCTCTGACGTACATGGGGACACTCTTCCCCGCGTTGTCCCGGTAGGCGCCTCTGCCGAGGCTTGCATGATACAAGTCTCCGAGCCGGGGAGCGGCGACTGCGGCGTGTGTTATACGATTGTCTTCAGCGACTGATACGCAAGAACAGAAGAGCGGATTCGCGCGAGAGAAGTTGGCCGTGCCGTCAACCGGGTCCAGAAACCAGGTGCGGCCGGTGGCGGATATCTCCCCGCCTTGCTCCTCGGAGAGGATCGAGTCTTCCGGGTAACGCTCCCGGATGGCGGAGATCATCAACTCTTCGCAGAGAAGATCCACCTCGGTAACGAGGTCTTTCGGAGCCTTCTCGGTTATCTCACCGGGTCGTTCGTAGCGAGAAAGCTGAAGCTCTCCCGCGCGAAGCGCCAGGTCGCAGACGAACTCGTGAAGCTCTTCCGGGGACTCTTTCGAGGACGCCCCGGAGTTACTGGATGTACTCACGCAGGTTCTGGGTGCGGCGCTGCTCGCGGAGTAGGTTTAGGGTCTTCATCTGGATCTGACGGACTCGTTCGCGGGTGATGTCGAACTCGCGGCCTACCTCTTCGAGGGTCCGGGGCCGGTCGTCCTTCATCCCGAATCGAAGCTCGATGATCTGACGCTCCCGCTCGGGAAGTTCGTTGAGCGCCTCGCGCAGATGGGCCTTGAGCAGCGACTCGGAGACCGCTTCGGTCGGGGTGATCGTGGCGGCGTCTTCCAGGAAATCGCCTAGTTCGGAGGAATCTTCCTCGCCGACCGGGGTTTCGAGGCTAATGGACCTCTGGCTGATCTCCCGGAGCCTGAGTATCTCGTCGATGGTGATGTCTAGCTCCAGCGAGATTTCCTCGTCGAAAGGTTCACGCCCAAGAAGCTGCGTCATTCTCCGGTGGGTACGATGGAACTTGTTGACCTTCTCGACCATGTGAACCGGGATGCGGATGGTGCGCCCCTTGTCGGCGATTGCCCGTGTTATGGCTTGCCGGATCCACCACGTGGCGTAAGTCGAGAACTTATAGCCTTTGGTGTGGTCGAACTTCTCCGCCGCCCGGATGAGGCCCAGGTTGCCCTCCTGGATCAAGTCCAGGAAAGATACCCCGCGGTTCCGGTACTTCTTCGCTATCGAGACTACGAGTCTCAGGTTAGCCTCCACGAGACGGTCCTTGGAGCGCTTGCAGCCGCGGGCGATGCCTTTTGCCAAGCGGATCTCATCCGCATGTGTCAATAGTCTGACACGACCGATCTCCGCCAGATACATTCGGATGGAGTCTCCGGTCGCCACCGCGTGGGCCAACTGGAGCGCCGGAGCTTCGGAGACGGGAGTCGTGTTCGCCGCCTGGGCCGGCGCTTCCGCGGTCTCGGGGTCTACGAGGGTTATCTCTTCTTCTTCGAGAGTCGCATAAAACTCCTCGACTTCCGCAGCGGAGAGATCCCCCCCCTGAACTAACTCGGCGACCTCCTCCGTACTGATGAAACCTTGACTCCGCCCCTTACTAAGAAGCTCGTCCGTCCGCTCCGTCAGTAGCATGGTGTTCTCGGTCGCCATCTATCTCCTCTCCTGACAAAGGCTACCGGTAAACCGGAAGCCGCTATGCCGAACACGTCAGAAACCAGTCATTCGTTAAATATTCGTGAAAATGACCCGCGTAGGTTAACACACCACATATAGGTAGTCACAGCAATTAGGGCCCATTTTTGTGTGTTTTTGTTTACGGTTTTCCTTGTAATGTATATTTCGATGTATATTACGTCTTTGTTGCGGAGACATTTCGTCCTTGTTTCTGAAGTTGGGCACGGCGCTCTCGCCTATGCTCTTGCTAGACTAGGCGGCATGGTTTTGGATCGCACGTGCCTGGAGAAGACGCTGGACACCCGGATACATCCGGGCGTCACGGAGGTTGCGGGGGTCACGCACGATTCTCGGGCCGTCGAGCCCGGTTACGCTTTCGTCGCGATTCCGGGGTTCAAACGTGACGGCGCGGAGTTCGCTGAAGAAGCCCTGAAGCGCGGGGCCTCCCTGATAGTCGCTGAGAGAGAGGTGGCCGGGTGCGAGGCTGCCGTGGTCTCAGACGCGAGGGTAGCCCTCGCCAGACTCGCCTGCGCCGTGTACGGGGATCCTTCGGGAAGCATGGAAGTCTATGGTGTCACCGGGACCAACGGCAAGACTACGACTTCCTACGCCCTGCACGGCATCCTGGCCGGGGCTTACGGGGCCGGGGAGTGCGGCCTGATGACGACGGCGGAGACCATCTCCGGCGGGGAGCGCCGTCCGGCGGGACGTACGACCCCCGAGGCCGTGGAGGTGCAGGGTACGCTCGCCGGGATGCTCGAAAAGGGCGTTCGCCGGGTGGTCATGGAGGTTTCCTCGCACGGGATAGAGCTGGAGCGCGTCACCGGCACGCGCTTCGCCGGGGCGCTCTTTACGAACCTCACCCGCGACCATCTCGACCTTCACGGCACGATGGAAGAGTATTACGGAGCAAAGCGGGAGTTGTTCTACCGGACCGAAGGACCGAAGATCGCCAACGCCGACGACGAGTGGGGCCGAAGGCTCGCCGGAGAGGTCGAAGGCGTGACGACCTTCGGGGAGACGGAGGACGCCGACTATCGGGTTGCGGCGGTTCGGGCGACGCTGAGAGGTACAGCCTTCAACCTGAGACACCCGGACGGCGAACTGGACCTTGAGACGCCGCTGCTCGGCGGCTACAACGTGCTCAACGTCGCCGGGGCGGCGGCGCTTTCTCTGGCGGTTGGTGTGGAAGAGGAGGATTTGAGGCGCACTGTGCGGAAGATGCCGCAGGCGCCGGGACGGTTCGAGCGGGTGGCTACTGACCTGGGGTTCGAGGTGATCGTCGATTACGCCCATACCGACGTGGGGCTCGCGGCGGTGCTGGAGGTTGCACGGGGAGTAGCGAAAAACTATAAAAAGGGACGTGTGATCTGCGTTTTCGGGGCGGCGGGAGACCGGGACGGGGCGAAGCGTCCGCTCATGGGCCGGGTCGCGGCGAAGTTGGCCGACCGGAGCATCATAACCACTGACGACGCCTACTCCGAAGACCCGGCGAAGATAGCCCGCGAGGTCGCGGCGGGCGTGGAGTCGGGCCGGGCCGAGGTGCTGCTCGACCGCCGCACGGCGATCCGGGAGGCCCTCAGGGAAGCGCGGGAGGGCGACGTAGTGGTCGTGGCGGGCAAGGGGCACGAGCGGGTACAGCACCTGCCGGACGGAGACGTGCCGTTTCACGACGCCAGCGTGGTGAGAGAGGTATTGTACGAACTCGGAGAGAAAGAAGGTTAGTGTGCAAAGAGCGACGAAAAAGGAGGTCGCGCGGCGTCTCAAGAGCGTTGAAGGCCACGTGCGGGGGGTGGCGAAGATGCTGGATCAGGGTGACGTCACCTACCGCGAGGTGGTGCAGCAGACGGCCGCCATCTTCTCCGCGATCCGTAGCATAAACATGGTCCTGCTCAGGGACTTCATGGAGGAGCGTACCGGGCGTGACGGCGTCTCTGAAGAGACCGTCGACGACCTCATAAAGGCCGTGGAACGTGTTACGAAATAAAGGGCTGCGTCCCGCTTTCAGGAGGTGTCGGACTTCGTGAGCCAGAAAACCTTGCTTTTGGTTATGGTCCTGGCGGTGCCGGTAATGGTCGGGTTGTCCGGGCTGGTTTCATTCCTACTCCTGAAGATGGGGTATGGCGTGATCGTGTGGGCCGTTCTGCCGTTTGTAGGCTTGTTGCTGCTCGTCGGTGTGGTGGGTATTTTCCTCTCTCGCTCGGCGGTTCGAGGCGAGAGGATCTCGGGAAAAGGCTCTAAGGGCGATTAAACTCGGCCCTGGGATGGTGTATAGTCCCCAACCTATGGAAGATCGCAACATAAAATCGGACTTAGAAGGGCTCGAAGAGCGGGTCGAGGAGCTTGAAGGCCTGGCCGACGCCCTGGCGAACGCGCCGGACGAAGAGTTGGTGGAGGTCCTCAACCGAACGGTAAGTTTGCTCGGCGAGGTCAATGCCGACATCGAAGCCGGTATACGTTCCGCCGATGAGGGGACGCGCGGGATAGGCGGATCTCTGGACGGCGCGAGCTTCGGAGACTTCGACGTGGCACTCAGCGAGCTCGAAGAACGGGAGCAAAATCCCGGTGGATAATAGCCTGGACCTCGTGTCCCGAGTGCGGGATGCGGCCCTCCTGGAAGGAGATTTTATCCTTTCTAGCGGGGAACACAGCAGCTTCTACGTTGATAAGTACCTCTTCTCCACGGAGCCCGGCCTGTTGCGCGACATCGCATCCGGGCTCTCTGAGATACTTCCGTCGGACGTCGACCGGCTCGGTGGAGTGGAGCTTGGCGCTGTACCGTTGGTGGTCGCCCTGGCGCTCCACACGGGTCTACCGTACGTGATCGCCCGCAAGACCGCGAAAGAGTACGGGACCGGGCGCGGCATAGAAGGGAGCTTCGAAGAAGGCGAGAAAATAGCTCTTATAGAAGACGTCGTAACCACCGGCACGCAGTCGGTGGCGGCGGCCCGGAGGCTACAGGATGCCGGTCTGGAAGTCGGTAAAATACTCGCCGTGCTCGACCGCCGGAAGGAGCCAGCGGACAGTCTCGAAGAGTTTTTCTTCGGAACGCTGCTTAGAATCGGTGATCTACGGGTAGGGAGTAATGATTGAGACGATAATTCGTCTCTGGTATAGTCTCCTGATTGTAGCGGGAGAAGAGGCAAAGGAAATCGAAACAGGGAGGTACAGTCCATGACCGTAAATAAGACGCAGTTGATCGAGCAGATAGCCAGCAAGACCGGCAGCTCGAAGAGCGACGCCCAGAAGTTCTTCGACCAGTTCGTGGATACCGTAACCGGATCGCTCAAGAGCGGCGAGGACGTGCAGATTACCGGCTTCGGCAAGTTCTACGTCCAGAAGCGTGAGTCGCGCGAGGGCATCAACCCGCAGACCAAGCAGAAAATGACGATTCCTGCTTCCAAGGTTCCCAAGTTTACCGCCGGAAACGCGCTTAAAGACTCCATCAAGTAAGCTGGATAGAACCAAAATCGTGCCGCGGGTGGTTTGCCCGCGGCATTTGCGTACCCGAAACCTCCGAGACTTTTAATGCAGGCTCTAGTCGAATCCGCCCGGCGAAAGCAGAGCGTACTGGTAGCCGGCCTCGACCCGTATCCGAACTGGCTCCCGGAGGAGATCAAGGCTTTAGGGTTGCCGGAGGACCGGGCGGCGTACGAGTTCTGCCGGGGTGTTCTCGAAGCCGTGGAGCCTGAAGTCGCCGCAGTCAAGCTCCAGGCCGCGTATTTCGAGCGGATGGGGCCGGCCGGTATGGGCGTCTACGAAGCCCTGATCGAAGAAGCCGAATCTCTCGGCCTCCCGGTGATCGCAGACGTCAAGCGCGGCGACATAGGTCCGGTAGCCGCCGCCTACGCCGAAGCCCACCTCACGGTCTACGGCGCGACGTGTGTGACGGTAAACCCGTACATGGGGGCCGACGCGATTCTCCCTTTCCTCGAAACCTCCCGGCGCGAGAACCGGGGGGGCGGCGTATTCGCGCTCGTCGCAACATCGAACCCTTCCGCGGCGGCGTTTCAGAACGTCACCGAACCACCACTCTACGAGGTGGCGGCCCGTCTGATAGCGGAACTTGGGTTGGCGGAAGGGGGATACGCGGATCTGGGCGCGGTCGTGGGCGTTACACGCCCGGAGATAGGGATGCGGGTGAGAGAGTTGCTGCCGCAGGCTCTATTTCTCTCGCCCGGCTACGGCGCCCAGGGAGGCGGGGCCCAGGAGGTCCGCCCGCTTCTGGACGAGTCCGGAGGCGGAGTTCTGGTGAACAGCAGCCGTGGGGTACTCTACGCCTACGAAAACTCGGATCTGGGTTATAGGGAGGCTGCTAGGGAGGCCGCCCGAGACGCACGGAAGCAACTCGCGGCTGTCGGCGCCCGGATGTAAAAAGGGTTAGCCGGTAAACAGGTGGAGGACGGCGAAGATCGTCACCAGTATCGTCGCCAGGGTGATGACGACCCCGAAAAGCTGTACCAGGCTCTCTCGCCTCATTTATCCTCCTAGACTCTGAAATTTCTAAAATTCGCTGTTTAAGTGTAGTTGTTTATCCGGTATTTGGTCAACCGGAACTCTCCTGTTTCTCCTCGAGGAGCTCTTTTAGCTCCTTTTCGAGATACTTTTCGTTGTCCTCGTAGTAGCCGTTGTGTACGAGGACTATCCTGCCGTTCTCTATAAGGAAGAGTCTGGGAACCCGCTTTACGTTATAGAGTGAGGTTAACCGGCCGGAGACGTCCCGTAGCAGCGTGTACGGGGCCTCTTCGGGTTGGCCGGGCATGTTGCTGACGTAGACCGCCGCGAACGAGACCCCTGAGTCCGAGTACTCCCGGGCGAGCCGGGCAAAGGCCGGACCCGCTTCTGACGAGCCCTCGTTCAAGGTGCTCCAGAAAGTCAGCACGTAGACACCCTTATCTTCGAGCTGGAAGGTTCCACCGCCAACCGTCGGGGAGCTAAAGGTTGGCGCTTGCTCTCCGGGATTCGGGGCTGGTTGGGGTAGCGTGAGTGTACCGGTTCCGGTCTCCGGCGAGCCGTAAGAGCGCCAGCCGACCGCCATCACAAGCACGAGTAGACCTACGATCACCAGACGTTTCAAAGCTCTTGCCCGCAGGGTGTCGGAGAGAGACGCATAACGTCTGGATTATATCTTTATCCGCCGTGCTTGTCCCGGCCGTTCATATCCCTATAATCTCCTGGTCTCTTGTTTATCTCATGTAGAAAATTCAGGTCCATGCTCGCCTGCGCCATCGCGCCTGGCCTCACGCTCTTTCTCGTCCTGCTCTGTGGGGCGGAGGCCGCTGCGCAGGGCGGCGCCACTACCGGAGGCTCGACGGCGGGGAGCAGCGCTCCGGCGGCCATCGAGACGCCCGCGCCTGCCGTAGAAGCCAGGGCTTGGACGCTGATGGACATTCGGAGTGGAGAGTTTCTGGCGGGAGAAAAAGAGGAAAAGCAGCTTCCGATGGCTTCTACCACCAAGATCATGCTCGCGCTCGTGACCCTGGAGGAGGCGAACCTGGAGGAAGAAGTGGTCATATCGCAGGATGCGGCGTCTTTCGCCGTGCCGCTCTACAGCAACGTGGGGCTCTTTGCGGGCGACACCTTGAGCGTCCGGGAGCTATTGATGGCGTCCATGATCTCCTCCGGCGACGACGCGGCCTACGCCCTGGCCGAGCACCTCGGCGACGGTAGCGTCGAGCGATTCGTGGGGAAGATGAACCAGAAAGCCGAAGCCCTCGGCCTCCGGAACACCCACTTCGAGAACCCGGTCGGCTTCGACGATAAAAAACACTACTCCAGCGCGCGAGACCTGGCGAACATGGCCCGGCGAGCCTTCACATACCCCGAGTTCCGGGAGATCGTCTCCACCCCGGAGACAACCATCTCCACCCAGGACAGGATCATACCGCTCGCAAACACCAACGACCTTCTCTTCACCTATGAGCCCGCGACCGGAGTCAAGACCGGCACCACACCCGCCGCCGGGCCGAGCCTCGTCGCCTCGGCAGCGTCCGGGGATGAGTCTTACATAACCGTCGTCCTGGACGATGAGCGACGCTTCGAAGACTCGGCGATCGTGATGGATCACGGTTTCGAGGTTTACGACCGTCGGGATTTGATCTTTGTGGACGAGAAATACTCCGAGGCTGACGTCCCTTACCGACGGGATGAGAAGATAGACCTCGTCGCCGCAAAGGCTGTACGGGGACTGGTAGACGAGAGCCCGGATGTGGAACGGGAAGTGGAGGTGATGGAGGAATTGCCTGCCTCCGCCCGCCCAGGCACGAAGCTCGGTACGGTCTCCGTAAGCGTCGAAGGAGAGCGTGTGGGGGAGAGCGCGTTGGTTGCCCGTAGAGGGTACGAGGAAGCCTCCCTGTGGCGGAAGTTGTGGTATACCGTTGGGGGTATTTTCGACTAGGGAAGATCAGGGAAAGAAGGGATGAAGAGATGATCCTGACCGTCACCCTCAACGCCGCCGTGGCCCGTACGCTCGTCGTCCCAAGCCTTACTCTGGGGCAGCGGCATAGGGTTCAAGAGAGCATCGCCCTGGCCGGTGGCAAGGGGATAAACGTGGCGCGGAGCCTGCGGACGCTGGATGTGCCGGTGCTGGCGACCGGGTTCGCCGGCGGGCGCAAAGGAGACGCCATTCGTGACGGCCTCTCGGAGGCGGCGATACCATTCGATCTCGTCGAGATAGAAGGCCACTCGCGGACCTCGACCGCCATCGTGGACCCGACCAACGGTTCACAGACCGAGATCAACGAATACGGCCCCGAGGTCAGTCACTCCGAGGCCCGCGAGTTTTCGCGGCGGTTGGATCACCTGCTTGAATACGCCACGGCGGTCGTTTTCGCTGGCAGCCTCCCGGCGGGACTCGACGAGGGCTTCCTGGTGAACCTCGTGCAGCAGGCGCGCGACCGGGGCCTCTATACGGTCGTCGACTCCACACCGGCCGTGCTCCGGGCGGCGCTGAAGGCCGAACCCTCGCTCGTGAGCCCGAACCAGAACGAAGCCGAGACGGTGGTCGGTTTCGACTTCATCGAGGGCGAAGATTTCCTCAGAGGGCTTGGGCGACTCGTGGACCTCGGCTCGGAGAGAGCCTGCATCACCTCCCCCGAAGGCAATTCGTATTTTACTCTGGAAGACGCGGTGATCTGCGCCCAGGCTCCTCAGGTCGAGGCTCTCTCGACTATCGGGAGCGGGGACGCTTACCTGGCCGGACTGCTCGCTGGCATGTTGCACCGGGAACTCCCGCCGGTCGACGCCGTGAGGCTCGCCGCCGGGTGCGCGGCGGCGAACGCAGAGAGCCTGGGGGCCGGGGTCTTCGAAGCCCGGCGGGCGGAAGAACTGGCCGAAGGCGTGGAGATAGAGATGCTTTCCCGCAGCTTCGAGCCGGACCGCGTGTAGCTTTCGGGAACCGTTCGGGAACAGCCGGTACGCGTGCTAGAATGCTCTTGGCGAGAGCCGTAGATAGACGACGTTGATAGATGATGGAGGTTTGATACATGGCGGTTGGAGAGGTTACGGACGCCAATTTCGAGAACGAGGTACTGAAGTCGGACAAGCCCGTTGTAGTAGATTTCTGGGCTCCGTGGTGCGCGCCGTGCCGGCGTATATCCCCGATACTAGAGGAGATGTCAGATAACCGGGAGGACGTCCGGTTCGTGAAGATGAACGTGGACGACAATCCTTCCACGGCGATGAACTATAGCATCTCCAGCATACCGACCATCTTGCGATTCGAGGGTGGTCAGGAGACTCAGAAGGCGGTTGGGGCGCTGCCCAAAAACCAGCTCTCTTCGCAGCTCGGGCTGTAGAACGATCGTAATTGCGTAAGGGAAGCCGGACGGTTACAATCTTCGGTTGAAAATTCGTGGCTGGTCCTCAAGAGGGACATTCCACAATGTGTTGCAAAGCAAATAGAAGGCAATAGGAGGTAAGTGCATGAAGTTCAAACCACTAGGAGCGCGCGCGCTGGTGAAGATGGTCGAGCGCGAGCAGACCACCGAGTCGGGTATCGTACTACCGGACACCGCCAAGGAGAAGCCGCAGACCGCCAAGGTCGTGGAGGTCGGCGACGGTAAGCTCGACAAAGACGGCCAGCACGTGCAGGTAGACGTCTCTCAGGGCGACGAAGTCGTCTTTGCCCGGTACTCGGGGACCGAGATCAAGCTGGACGGCGAAGACTACATGATCCTGGACGCCGACGACATCCTCGGGGTCGTACAGGACTAGAAGAGCCGGAACGGGAATACCTACGGCATCGCGGAGCGCCGGGCGACTTACGGGAGTCCGGCGCTCTCCCTTTGCCGGGGGCCGAGCCCGTGGGTAAGCTGTAGGCAGTCGGGGTAAAGGGGAGGCCGGCTAGACCATGCGTACGCTCAGAAAGGGTGATCGCGGTAGAGAGGTAGTCGACCTCCAGACCAAGTTGCAGTCCCTCGGGCTCGATCTTGGCAACCGGGGCATAGACGGCGTCTTTGGTCCGAAGACCGAGGTCGCCGTAAAGGCTTTTCAGCAGGAAGCGGGGCTTCTGACGGACGGTCTCGTAGGTCAGACTACCTGGGATGGGATGCTGGAGGCCGGTTATCGGCCCGGTAGCCGTTACCTCTACCTGCGCCAGCCGCCGTTTCGGGGGGCGGACGTGATGGAGCTTCAGCGGATGCTCAACGACCTCGGTTTCGATCCCGGAGCCGTGAACGGACTCTTCGACGAGCGAACCGCCCGCGCGATCCGGGATTTCCAGAAGAACGCGGGTATCGTCACCGACGGAGTGGTGGACGCCGAGGTCTTCAAGGTCGTGAACACCTACGCTGCGCAGACTCTTGGTACCCACCAGTTGCCGGACAAGAGCGGGGGCTACTTCCCGGACGACCTCTTCTCCGGGACCATCGTCGTAGACGCGGCACTCGGCGGTCGAGACACCGGATACGTAACGCCGGACGGTCTCTCTGAGGCGGATCTCAACCTGGCCGTCGCGCAGGAGCTGGCCCAGATATTACCGGCCGGAGAGGTTCTGTTGACCCGCGGCAACGATGAGGAAATCTCTTCCTCCGACCGTGCTTTTCTGGCTAACTCCTCGGGTGCCAGGATGGTGATCTCTATCCACCACGCCTCCCATAGTTCTCCTGCGTGCCGCGGCACGGCATGCTTCTACTTCGAGAGGCTCGGCTACCAGTCGCATCGGGGCCAGATGGCCGCCGCCTACGTTCAACGAGGCGTAACCCAGGCCCTCAGTACTCCTGACATCGGAGAGTTCGGACGCTCCTACAACGTCCTCCGCGAGACGAACATCCCCGCAGTAATCCTGGAACCGCTCTACCTGACAAATCCGGAGGAGGTGGAGCTCGCCTCGGACCCTTACTACCCGGCGACCGTCGCCGAGGCCATCGCCGGCGCCCTGGAACTTTACGCGAGCCGCGACGCAGGGTTTATAGCCGTCTGAAATTCAGTTGTTCGGTGTTCCCGCCGCTAATTCTCTCGTTGTGTCGTCGTTTCCCAGGCTGACACCCGGAAGCTGACTGCTATAATAGCTCCTCAGTCGGGACGTAGCGCAGCCTGGTAGCGCGCCTCGTTCGGGACGAGGAGGTCGGAGGTTCGAATCCTCTCGTCCCGACTTTCGCCGGAGGCTTTTTGCCCCGGTTTTCTTTATCACTCCGCACCGGGGTCGAGGCCGAACTGTTCGGCGGGGCCGAGCTTCTCTACTGTAGTCTTGCCTTCCATGTGCAGCGAGCCGTTAGCGTAGCCTGAGCCCGAGATCCGGATGAACCGGGAATCGAACTCGGCGGTACGCCTCGTCCATTCGTAACCTTCTTTGGGCCGCAACCTGCCGTCGAACACAACGTCCAGGTCTCCTTCGCCGGATATGCCGCCGCCCGCCGTTTCCGTGTCGAAGGGACGGGGTTTCATGCTTAGTTCGTAGCCTTCTATCCGGGCCTCGCGCTCCGAAGAGTCTATTTCGTCGAGGAGGAACCGCATCCTCTGCTCCGGGCCGCCGAGGTTTGCAAAGGGGACGAGGATGTCGCCGGTCCAGGTGTCGCCCTTCTGCAATTCTTCTTGCGGGAGTGGTGGGAAGAGCGAGGCGATGATTTCCCGGATGGAGATCAGAGGTATCGGCGCGTCCAGCAGAGCGGAATCTCCCCGGACCTCCGATACCTCACCCGGCGGTTCCATAGTGACCTCAGCCTTCTCTCCGGCGAGCGGACCGAGATCCAGCGCCACGTATTCTCTCTCGGCGTTCCGTACACTCGCTGCGAGATATAGAACTTCGACTTCCACAGCCGAGTCGGAGGTGGGCGTGACCTCGAAGGCGCCCGTAAACTCCGTGCCACTCTTGAGGTTTGACACAGGCCCCGAGAAACGGCTCTCAGCCTCGGCGCTGACTCGATATACCGATGGAGTGTCGGTAGCGCGGGAGATATCCAGCGAAGGAGGCGGACCGCCGCAGCCGGCTGCGAGTAGCGTACAGAGCACGAGGAGCGTCGCGCCGAGCCTGACTCTCACAACCCGGCCTCTTCGGCCTCCTCCAAGAGGTTTCCCCAGTCCGAGTAAAGGTTCTCCAGGATTCCTTTTAACTGGCGGTGCTCCAGGACGACTTCGCGGGATCGTTTGCCGTCGGAGTACAGTTCGGAGGTGGCGAGGTCTTTCTCCAGGCGGCTTATGCGGCGCTCGGTCGCGTCGATCTCACCCTCGACGGCGACGAGCCGGGAGGCCACGACGCTCTGGTTCTTGTCCAGGCCGGGACGGATGCGGCGGCGGGGCTTCTTTTTGCCGTCTTTCTCGTCCAGTCGCCGGTGTGAACGGTAGTAGTCGTAACCGCCGAGGTAGTTGGCGAGCTTGCCGCCTTCGAGTTCCACGATGCGGGTCGCCAGCTTCCGGAGAAAGTATCGGTCGTGGGAGATGAAGAACAGCGTGCCCCGGTAGTTCAGCAGCGCCTCTTCCAGCGCTTCGCGGGCCGGAATGTCCAGGTTGTTCGTCGGCTCGTCCAGCAAGAGCAGGTTCGCGCCACTCACCACGATCTCCGCCAGCGAAAGCCGGTTCTTCTCGCCGCCGGAGAGGGACGATACTTTCTTGAAGACGTCTTCCCCGGAGAAGAGGAAAGAGCCGAGCAGGTCGCGGGTATCCGGTGCGTCGAGCCCCGTCGCGTCCATCGCCTCCTTCAGCACGGTCTTAGAACCTTCGAGCCGGGCGAGTTGCTGGTCCTGGTAGGCGGGCGTGACGTTGTTGCCGAGCCGGAGGTTGCCGCCTTTCGGGGAGAGCTCCCCGGTGGCGAGGCGCATGATCGTGCTCTTCCCTGTTCCGTTCGGGCCGAGTAGCGCGACCCGCTCGCCTCGCTCCACCACGAGGTCCAGCTCCTTCAGAAGAAGCTCATCCGAGTCGTCGTAGCCGTAGCGCACGTCTTCCATCTCCAGGACGACCCGTCCGGCGCGGCGGGTCTCTTCGCCGAGGTCCATCCGGATGTTCTTGGAGTTCCGGCCCGGCGCCTCGACCTTCTCCATCCGGTCCAGAAGCTTCTGCTTGCTCTTGGCCTGGTTGGCCTTGCTGGCTTTCGCCCGGTTCTTCTCTATAAACCGCTCCAACTGCTCCCGCCGCTCGGCGTTCGCCTTTGCCCGGCGGGCGAGTTGTTCGTCGCGGGCGGCCTTCTCCCGGACGTACTTACTGTAGTTGCCGGGGTAGCGGACGAGCTTTCCGTCTTCTAACTCCACTACGGAGTCGGAGATGGCGTCGAGGAAGTAGCGGTCGTGGGAGACGACCAGCACGGCGGACTTGGCGCCTTTTATAAAGGTTTCGAGCCACTCGATGGCCCGCAGGTCGAGGTGGTTGGTCGGTTCGTCGAGCAAGACGAGATCCGGCTCCTCCAGCAGCAGCCGGGCGAGCGCCACGCGGCCCTGTTCTCCGCCGGAGAAAGATCCGACCGGGCGTTTCCAGTCCTCCGGCGCGAATCCCAGGGAAGAGAGCGTGGAAGCTGCCTTTGCTCGGTACTCATAGCCGCCGTCCCGCTCGAACTCCGTCTGTAGCCGCCCGTAACGTTCGAGCAGCGAGTTCGAGGGGTTGTCCGAAAGCTGCGTTTCGAGCGCCTTGAGGTCTTTTTCACGCTCTATCAGGGCGTCGAAGGCGGAGATGATCTCCTCTTCTATGGAGGCTTTGCCCCGTTCGCCGGCATACAGGCTCTGGGCCGTCATCCCGATTTTTGAGCCCCCGACGCGTTCGACGCCACCCGAGTCCGGCTCCGAATTGCCCGAGAGCACGTTCAGCAGGGTCGTCTTACCGGCCCCGTTGCGGCCGACCAGCCCGATCTTCTCCCCAGATTCCACGGCCAGCGTCGCCCCGGAGAGGATCTTCAAATCCCCTCCGTGGTATTTCACCAAGTCTCTTGCGATGACGACTTTCATAACGCAGAGATTATACAGTCGGCGCCCACGTTATTAAGGCTTACGCCGCCGAAAGGTTTGCTAGAGTGGCGGGTGATGGTAGATGGAGATTCGCTGACGCCCCACGAGCGCGAGGAGTACGAGAACGACCTGATCTCCTTCTGCGACCGTGAACTCGACCTCCTCGGCGACATCCACGGCCTCGACGTTCTCTACCCTGGAGGGGCGTCCCTGCTCTGGATCGAAGGTCTGAGCCAGAGTATCGGAGAATACGGAAGCCTGACCGTCCTGGAAGTCGATGGGGAGAGGGTGGAGGCGACGAAACAGTCTCTCCCGGAAGCGGAGCTTCGCGCCCCGGTACGCCTCGTCGTCGGGGACGTCTTCGAAATGTCCTTTGAGGACGAATCCTTCGACCTGGCTTACTCGGCGGGCCTGTTTCACGAGCTGGACGTTCGGAAAGAGCCGGCAAAGAAGGCGCTGGAAGCGATGACTCAGGTAACCAGGCCCGGAGGCCGGATCGCTACCGGCGACTTCGTGGACGCTGTGCCATCTCTCCAGGTGGAAGAAGAAAGTCTTCAGGTTGACCTGTCGAAAGAGCTGTACGGACGCGAGTTGTACGGTATTGGTCCTCCGGAACGCTTGGTGGCGCTGCACGAAGAGTTTCTCTCGGAGGTCCGGTGGAGCGTTTCGTCGCCGCGTCGAATCCGCCATTTGAGTAAGCTCTTTCTCAATGAAGAACCACCGGCATTCCATCTTCTGCCCCCCGATACGGCGCGAGCATTTCGCGTGCGCTATAGAGATCTACGGGATCGCGTCCGGCGTGAAGGATTTACAAGACCGGCGTCGCTGTACGTGGAAGGGATAGTAGCTGGCTAATTCAGCCCGTAGTCTCAGTCGGCAGGTTCCTCGCTTTTCCTTGGCTTACACCGCCAATGACAATCTTTACGCCGTAAAGTGGTTTTGTTTACTCTTCGGTGCGTGGGGGTAATGTGAGCAAACGTTACTAGAAGTACGACCGATCAGAGAGGAGGAATTGCCATGACGGAGAGCTATGGAAGTGGGTCTTCCGAATAGACCCGCCAGCGATCCCAAGAGGTGGCGCAACAGGGGCAGCAGAAGGCCTCCGAGTACGCGGAGCAGGGTCGTGAGCAGGCAAAGGGTCAGATAGCGACCCAGAAAGAGCGGGCGTCTAGCGAGCTTCAGGGAATATCGAGGGCTCTGAGGCAGACGGGCGATCAGTTGAGGGAGCAGGATCAAGACTCCATCGGCCAGTACGCCGAACAGGCTGCGGATCAGGTCGGCCGCCTCTCGGACTTTCTGAGTGAGAAGGATTCCGAGCAGCTCATAAGCGAGGTAGAAGACTTCGCCCGCAATCGCCCAGCCATATTCTTGGGCGCAGCGTTTGTTGTGGGAGCCGCTGCGGCCCGGTTCTTGAAGAGCTCTGCCGGGCAGACCGGAGACCTCAAAGAAGAGCTAAAGCAGGAGGCACGGGAGATACGGAAGAGCGCCACCCCGGAGTATAGTGGGTCCTCCGGCGGTTCTTCTTCCGGCGAGGATTTTTCCAGCCGCGAGACGGGCTCGATGCAGGAATGGAGAGGCTCTCTCAGCGAGGGCGAGTCTTCCTACCGGGTTCGTGGTGAGTCCTGATTATGCAACGAAGCAGGGACGAGCACTCTATCGGTGACCTTCTCGGGGAGTTGTATCGGGGCGCAACGCAGGTGATCAGCCTGGAGATAGAGCTCGCCAAGACGGAGATGAGCCAGAAGGCCTCTCGGGTCGGCAAGAACGTAGGCTTTCTCGCCGCCGGAGGCGCTATCGCGTACGCTGGATTCTTGGCGATAATCTTCGGGATCATCGCCCTTCTGGCGTTGCTCATTCCGCTCTGGCTCTCGGCCCTGATAATCGGCCTGATAGTAGCCGGCATCGGAGGCGCGCTGGTGATGAGCGGCATCAAGACACTGCAACAAGAATCAGTGGCGCCGCAACGCACGATAGACACGCTCAAGGAGGATCAACAATGGATGAAAGACCAGACCAGGTGAGCCGGAGCGGGATGCCGGAGGAAGGTGTACGGGAGAAGCTCTCGCGGGAGCGGGACGAGATCAACCCGAACCCCTCGGATACCGATGACGAGTTGGAATCACTGCGGCTGGAGCTGGCCCGGACTCGCTCCCAGATGAGCGAGACGGTCTATGCGATACAGGGCCGTATGGACCCCCGGTACGTGAGAGAGCAAACCTCATCCCAGGCGAAAGACACAGCTAAGGAAGCCGGATCTTCCTTGATGGATACTATCAAGAACAACCCGGTGCCGGCGGCCCTTACCGGGGCCGGAGTAGTGGGACTCGGCTGGCTCATAGCGAGTGGTAGCGGTGACAGCGGCAGTGGAGGCAGTAGGGGAAGTTCGGGAGGTTCGAAGCAGCGGGGTGTGGACGACGGACCTTACTATTACGGTTCCTCGGAGCGATCCTACCCGGCGTACTATGGAGAAAGCGAGTACGGAGACTCTTCGGAAGGCTCCGGGCGGGAGAGGGCCCAGGAAGCCGCCGGCCAGGCACGGGAAAGGGCCGGACAGGTGGGCGGGCAGATCCAGGACCGTGCGGGCCAGGCCGGGGAACAGGCCCAGCAGCAAGCCCAGCGGGCAAAAGGCGGGTTCCAGAAAATGTTGCAGGAAAGCCCTTTGGCCCTGGGAGCCCTGGCCGCCGGCGTAGGGGCAGCCGTTGCACTTACCGTGCCCGGAACCAGCAAGGAGAACGAGGCGATGGGCGAGACGCGGGATCACCTCGTGGAGCGCGGCAAGCAGAGTGCCAGAGAGACCCGTGAAAGGGCCCAGAAAGTCCTGGAAGAGGGACGCCGCTCGGCCGAGCAGGAGGCCCAGCGTCAAGACCTCGCTCCCGAATAGTGTCCGAGACGGCTCCATACCGCCCCCTTGTGACGGGTCTGGATAGCCAGGCCCATCGGGGGCAAAGCGAGTTGAACCATCTCTTGCGAGAGGCGACACGGCTCGTGGAGAGTGAGGATCTACGGGCCGCAATCGCGACCTTGAAAGAAGCGAACACCAAAGCCGCCGCGCTTCAGGGAGGCGGACCGCAAAGCTTCGGTAAATAGAATCTACGAGTCGGGACGGATGCCCCGGTCGGCGGAGTTCTATTTTTAGATCTTTCGAGCATACGGGTCTGCGGGCACGGTGAACGTCACTGCCTGCCCGGCGCTCGCTACCTCTCCAGAACTATGGTCACCGGTCCATCGTTAACGAGCGACACGTCCATCATTGCCCCGAAACTGCCTGTTCGTACAGACCGAACCCCTGCCGCGCGGAGTCTCTCACAGAAGTGGTCGAAGAGTGGCTCCGCTTTATCCGGCCGGGCGGCCCGCACGAAGCTCGGACGCTTGCCCTTGCGGGTGTCGGCGAGCAACGTGAACTGTGAGACGGCAAGGACTTCGCCCTCCGTATCCCGCAGGCTGAGGTTCATCTTGCCGTCCCGGTCGTTGAAAACCCGCAGCCCGGCTATCTTCTCCGCCAGCCGATCGGCGCTCTCTTCGTCATCGTCTTCGGCGATGCCCACGAGCAATAACAACCCGGCTCCGATCTCGGAGATTAGCTCGCCGTCTACAGTTACAGAGGCGTTACGGACTCGCTGGAGGACGACCCGCACGGTTAGAGTGGTTGGCGGCCCTGGTAGCCGGCTTCGATCTCATGCCAGTATTCGACGCGCTCTTCTGGTGGATGCCAGCAGAGAAAAACCACCCGTCCGTCCCGTTCGTGCGGAAAGTCCAAAAGGCCCATGTCGATGTCTTTGATCACGACTCCCATCTCCCGGATCTGGCCTATGGAGCGGTACAGTTGATACGCTTCCACACCGTACTCGGAGCCTTCACGTCCTCCACCGTTCGTGGGCGCTGCGTTAAGGATCGGTTGCACGTGTGGCGCCTTTTCGCGGAGCGTGTCACGGTGCCGGAAAACGTCTTGCAAGATCTCTTGTAGGCCAGGAAGCAGGGCGTTTGCCTCTTCCACGGTAAAGAGTTTTGGGAACGGATGCTCCACGATAGGAGCCTCTAGCGGCCGACGGCCAGGCGATCCGCGAGCATTCCGGGTAACCCGGCGTTACGGATCTTGGCCTGCGCCTGCTCGATGTCGTACTCGACGAATCGGTAGGTTACGTCCGTGCCTTCGACCAGCACGTAGGAGGCGAAGGTGTCGCCGTCGCGGGGCTGGCCGACGGAGCCGGGATTGATCAAATAAGGACCGTCGCTACCCAGGTTCAGCGAATCGCCCTCGGAAGCCGTCCCGTTAGGCGAGGGCGCTACGGCTTTTACGTGAGTGTGGCCGAAAAAGCATAACGGCACGTTCGGGTACTCGCTCTTCAGGATCGCCAGGTTCTCTGCGGCGGTGTTCCCGTCGATTATGTACTCGTCCGGGTCCCTAACGGAGCCGTGAACGAAGAGAGCCTCACTGGTCTGCATCATTCGCGGCCGGGTCCGCAGAAAATCCCGATTCTCTTCGTTGAGCTGCTCCCGAGTCCAGCGGACGGCCGCTTCGGCCACCGGGTTGAACCAGTCGAGGTTCGTGCTCAGATCCACGACCGCCAGGTCGTGATTGCCCGTGATGACCGGCATCTCTACGCCTCGCACGAGCTCACAACATTCGTTCGGGTTCGCCCCGTATCCGATAACGTCGCCCAGGCAGAAGATACGGCCCGCCTCCTCGGGGATGTCCCCGACGACGGCCTCTAGAGCCTCCAGGTTGCCGTGAATGTCCGAAATGACCGCGTACATAACTTCAGGTGCGGCGTAGTATAACAGCCGAGCCCCAGCGGTTGGCCGGATTGCCGACGACCCCAACTTAAGGTAGTATCCATCGTGCAATCACTCGTTTGGGCCTGTAGCTCAGGGGATAGAGCACTGGTTTCCGGTACCAGGTGTCGGAGGTTCGAATCCTTCCAGGCCCGCCCATCGTTTTTTATTCAAAGTCATTGCTCCGGCTGCAGTAGATTTGGGTGCTGCGTGACCAGTGTCTAAACTCGCCAGACGTGGGAGCCCATGACGTCGAAGTGATGGTCGTAGGTCCATCCAGGAACCTGTAGGCGGTTGGCGATCTCGGCGTTTACCGCGTCGGTCATTGAGATGTCCTGGTCCAAGTATCGCAAGACCCTGGCTACGGCTTTCTGCACAACATCGGCGACCATGCCCGCATGGAGAAGCACTTGCAACCCGCTGTGGACCGCTTCAAGGCACTCGAAGACGACGAGCAAAAGGCGTTCCGGGACAAGCTCGGCGGATACACGAACCTGTACACGTTCTTGAGCCAGATCATGCCGTGGACGGATTCGGATTTGGAGAAGCTCTACAGCTTCGGTCGGTTCCTGTTGCCACATCTCCCGGCGGAGGGCGATGCCGTGACAATCCGCCCCGAAGACGACGTTGCGCTGCGTTACTATCGGCTGGATCGCCTGTGGTCCGGGGACATAGACCTCGGCACGCCGGACGTAGTAGAGGTCAAGAGCCCCACCGACGTAGGGACGGGCAAAGCCCACGATGAAGACGCGCCGCTCTCGGACATTATCGGGGTCCTCAACGACCGCTTCGGCACCGAGTTCGACGAGGAAGACCGCCTCTTCTTCGAGCAGATAAAAGAAAAAGCGGTGGGGGGCCAGCAGATCGTACAGACCGCCGAAGCAAACCCAATGGACAAATTCGAGCTAGGCATCCGGCAAAAATAGAGTCGTTAATGATCCAACGCATGTCCGAGAACGACGAAATAGTCTCCCGCTACATGGACGACCTGGAGTTCCAGAACGAGATATTCCCGCTGCTCGCCAAAGAATTCTTCACCACTATAAGAGAAGACAAAAACCTTTAGAAGTTGTGCGGATAGACTATGTTTCTATCTTTGCTTTCTTATTTTCTCAATTTGTGGTATTTTCTTGTTCAAGAAAATGTGCGTTTTTGAGAAATAGTAGACTACAAAGGCAGTATTGGGACCCTCAAACTACACTAACCCTAAGACGAGAGAAGGGCTCCCAAGGGAGCGAGATGTTTTGGCGTTTCTCGACGGGAGTCGGTTTCTACCTTTGAGAATCTCGGTTTCCCGGCCTGAAGAGGCTGGCTTAATTCCTGAGTTACATGCAATGCGCCCCGACTTTGTACTCGCCGCAGAGTGGGAAGGTCGAGAGAACTTGTTCATCGTAGAGTATAAGAGTTCCTCCACGCCCAAGGCACTCGAAGCCTCCATACAGCAGGCACGCCGTTATGCTGCAGGGGGAACGTACTTGCCTATGGTGATAGTACCGTACCTGAGTCCGAGGGCGCTGGATCGTCTGGCCGAGGAGAACGTTAGCGGTATCGACCTGTCCGGCAACGGGCTGGTCGTCGTTCCAGGTGAGTGGTTCATCCGGAGCACTGGGGAGAAGAATCGTTTTCCGGCGGGAACACCCATCAAGAACGTCTACCGTGGAGCCAGTTCGCTGGTAGCGAGAGTGTTCTTCGCTCGTCCTGCGTACTCCTCGGTGCGAGAGATACTCGAAGAGATACAGCGTCGTGGGGGAGAGATAACCCTGTCCACGGTATCCAAAGCCCTTAAAGGCTTGGAGGAAGATCTGTTGATCGGACGAGGAGATACCATCCGGCTCTTGCAGCCCGAGCGGTTGCTGGACCTTCTCATCCGGAACCATCGTGCCCCCGCCATCACGCACAGACGTCGCGTCAGGGTCCAGGATCGGTGGCGTAGCCTCCGGCAGTTCGCGCAGAACACTCAAGAGTACGGCGTCTCCATTATTGGCGACCTCCCCTCCAGGTACGTGATCATGCCAGAGAGCGAAGACACTATACGCATCTATACCAACTCGATCGAGAGCATCATACATGAGGTCGATTTCGAAGACACCTCCCGCTTCCCGAACATAGAACTGATCGAGACTCGGGATCAAGCCGTGTACTTTGACCCGGGCACAGAACAGCAGTTCCCCTTCATCTCTCCACTGCAGACGTACTTGATGCTAGCAACGGGAGGGAAGCGGGAGCAGGAAGCTGCCGCACAGTTACGCCCGGACCTCACAAAAGCAGTTAGAGACCCAGAGCAGACCGCGAGATAGTCGTTGCCAGACCCCCTCAGAAAAGAGCTCCAGGCACTCGCCCGAGATCTACAGGCGCACGACATACCGCTCATCGTGGGCGGCGGCTACGGCTTACTGCTGAGGACCGAGATGATCCAGCGTAGCGGTGCTCGGACGCTCATACCGGACCTTCCAACCGCCCGGTCCACCGAAGACCTGGACATCTTCCTCAAGGCGGAAGTCATCTCCAACCCCGACAAGACTGGCCCGATCTGGGAAGCGCTGGACAGACGAGGTTACGAACCGATAGCCAAACACTTCCAGTTCCAACGGGAGGTAGAGTACCTGGGCAGGGTCAGGAAGGTCAAAGTGGATTTTCTCGCCGCTCCAGTGCCCAACGAACTCAGTGCAAAAGTAAAGGCCGCCAATGTCAGGCTCCGTCCGCGCGGCGGCAAAGGACTCCACGCCCACGTCACCCCCGAAGCTCTGACCGTAGAAGAGTCCCTTATAACCCTCGATATCGGCGAGGACGACGAGAGCCTGACAGTATATCTTCCGCATCCATTCTCTTACCTTCTCTTGAAGCTGTACGCCCTGCGCGATCGCCTACACGACGAAGGGATGAGCTACGGACAGCACCACGCATTCGATCTCTACGCCACGATCGCCACGATGACCGAAGTAGAGTGGGAAGAATGCCTTCGCCTCAAACAAAAGCATGAAGACGCCCCGCGAGTAATCGAAGCGCACAACATAGCGACCAACCTCTTTGCCGGCACGACTGCCATCGGAGCACTACGCCTGCAAGAATACGCCCGATCCACCGGCTATAATCTCTCCGAGGAGCAACTGAACCTCTTCTTGGAAACCTTGCACGAACTGCTGGATGTTGCCGGATAATGGCACCACCCTTCATCTCAATCCAGAGTTTTCTGAAAAACCATACTTTTCTTAAGTGGGCGATGCTGGTTTCGAACCAGCGACCTCTGCCGTGTGAAGGCAGCGCTCTCCCGCTGAGCTAATCGCCCATAAGTGTCAGGGTTGAGAATATACCATCCGGCTAGAGTGTTGTTAAGCTGCCGGGCGGACGGCGCGGAGGTGGGATCTATGATCGGATATAATGCTCGGCTCAAGAGGGATCTCAACTCAGGGATGGGAGCGTGTATGTCCGAGCAAGGAGACACTACCGGCGGTCTGGAGGGGAAGCTGGAGGATTTGAAGGCTCTCTCGGGGGATATCCGTTCGTGTGCGGTTCTCTCCGGGGACGGCGAGTTGAAGGGGACCCGGCTCGGTGACGGCGTGGAACGGGAGCGGGCGACCGCGATGCTTGCGGCTCTGGCGAAACTCTCGGAGAGGGTTGCTCGTGAGAACGGGAAGGAGCACACCTCGCAGACCAGGATCAAGACCGATGATGGTCACGTTCTCCTGGTGCGGTTGGAGGACGGTGGCACGCTGGCCGCCATGACGAACCCGGACGCCAGGGTAGGACTCGTCCTCTACGATATGCGGAACGCCCGCGACGAGGTCCAGAAATCTCTCCAGGGAGAGGGGTAGAGATGAAGAAGGTTTTGAGACGCGTAGCCCTGCTGGGCTTGTTGATCGGCACGGCCGTGGCCGTTCGGAGCTATCTTGAGAAGAGCGAGGCTCCGGGCGAGGAAGCCGTGCAGCTAGTCTTCGACGACGGCTCGACGCACGCCCTGTACTCGCGTTCCGTAGAGGCGCAGGAGTTTACGGATATCGCCCGTAAGGTGGTCGAGATCGGGCTTTAGAGTCTAGGCTAAGGCTCTAGGCCAGGGCGGCTTCGGGTGCGATCCCCCGCGCCTCCAGGATGTGCCCGACGGCGAGTCCTATCTGGGAGTTGGGCGTCGAGGCTCCGGCTGTGAGGCCGATGCGGATCTGGCCTTCGGGGAGCCAGTTTTCCTCTTCCACTTCTTCGCGGGCGTCCAGCGGAGTACCGGCTGGCTTGTGGCGTATCCTGTCTTCCCCGATGCAGTCGCCGCTCGCTATGTGGTAGCTCCGCGGCACCCTCTCGGAGGCGATTATCGCCAAATTGTTCGTGTTGGAGGAGTTGTAGCCGCCGATGACGATCATCACGTCCAGCGGCTGCTCTAGCAGGTCGAAGAGAGCGTCCTGACGGTCCTGGGTAGCGGAGCAGATGGTGTCGAATAGCTCGAAGTGGTTGTCGAGGTTCTCCTCACCGTAGCGTTCGGCCATGGCCTTGCGAAGCTCCTCGCCGACTGCCAGCGTCTCGCTCATTAGCATCGTGGTCTGGTTTGCTACGCCCACCCGCTTTAGGTCTTCTTCCGGGTCGAAGCCCGGACCCATGCCGTGAGAGAGCTTCTCCGTGAGTTCTCCCGCGTCCATCTTCCCGAGGATGAAATCCGTCACGTAGCCGGTCTCCAAGAGGTTCCGGACGATCAGGTACTTCCCGTTCCCGCCGTCTTTGTACGTCTGGGAGGCGGTTGCCTTCGTCTCCTCGTGGTAGTACTTGCCGTGGATAATGCTCGTGAACTCTTTTTTGGCGTAGCGGGTCACGCGCTTCCACACCGAGAGCACCGAGCCGCAGGTCGTGTCAACGACGATGCACTCCCGCTCGCGCAGCTTGCGGACCCAGTCTACCGGGGCGCCGAAGGCCGGCAGTAGCACCACGTCCTCCGGTCCCAGGGTGTCGAAAAGCTCGTCCGGGTGTCCGTTGAAGCCTTCGGAGAGGAACTCTATGCCCATCTCGCGCAGCCGGTCGTTCATGGAGGGGTTGTGGATCATGTCCCCCGTTATGAAGATGCGCTTGTCGGGGAACTTCTCGCGGGTCTGGAAGGCGTAGTCCACCGCCCGGTCGACCCCGTAGCAGAAGCCGAACTCGTCGGCGAGACGGAGCGTCAGGCCATCGGCCTCAAAGACGTTGCCGTTCTCCCGAATCTTCTCGACGACCTCGGAGCGGTAGTCCCGGTCCAGGAGGTGCTGGACCTCGCCCCGCATCTTGAAACCCTTGCGGAAGTATTTTTGATCCTGCACGATTACCCCTCGCAGTTGGCGTATTTACCTACCCTCCGAGTTTAACCCATACCGGATCAGGTGTCGGGTTTGGTGCGGAATCCTCACACAAAAGTTAATCGGGTGTAAAATATGCCGCCGTGGACCGCAGACCGAAAATAATGTTCGCCGACGACGATCCGGAGATACTGAAGCTGGGCGTGGATACTCTGGAGTCGGCCGGCTTTCGGGTAGTAGAGGCGTCTGACGGCCAGGAGGCGCTCCAGGAGGCCCTGAGCCGGAAAGTCGACCTTATCATCATGGACATCTCCATGCCTCAAGTGGACGGCCTCGAAGCCTGCCACTGCCTGAAAGCGATGCCCAAGACCTCGAAGATCCCGGTAGTCCTCATGACCGCCAAAAAAGATCCCACGGCCCGCATGCTGGGCCAGCGGATGAACGGCTCCGTCCGCATCCTCCGCAAACCTTTCTCCCCGGAGGAGTTGGTCGCGGTGGCGCGGCAGCTCATCCGTCCCAAATCACTTCTCTAAACGAACTCCCGGATAAAGACTTCACCGCAGAACTTCCCCGCTTCGTCTAACCTGCCTTCAGGAGGCGATCGGAGATGAAAGCGATTGTTATAGGTGGCGGGATAGGAGGACTCGCGGCGGCCGTGGCCCTGCGGCGGATGGGAATCGAAGCCGAGGTGTTCGAGCGGGCGCCCCGGATCGAAGAGGTCGGGGCCGGTGTCGGCCTCTGGGGAAACGCTATGAGAGCGCTGCGAAAGCTAGACCTGTACGACGCCGTCCGGGAGCAGGGAGCCGAGATCGGCGGCGAGGCGCGAACCTGGCGGGGAAGGAAACTTTTCTCTCTTTCGGCCGAGGAGCTTCGCCGGAGGTTCGGCGAGTCAAACCTGGCGATCCACCGGGCGAAGTTGCAAGCGGCGCTATTCTCGGCCCTTCCCGCTGGGACCGTGCGGCTGGACTCAACGCTCGCGGGCTTCACGCAAAACGACCGCGGTGTGACCGCCCGCTTTGCGGATGGCCGGGAAGTACAGGGGGATCTCCTCGTAGGCTGCGACGGCCTGCACTCTGTAACCAGAAAACGGCTACTCGGTGACGAGCCCCCGCGCTACGCGGGCCTCACCGCCTGGCGGGGCGTCGTCGACGATGCGGACGGCCTAGTTTCGGAGGGGATGGGGCTGAACCTGTGGGGCCGGGGGTCGGAGTTTGGCCTGGCAAACATCGGAGGGAACCGGGCGTACTGGTACGCTACGGCGAACGTCTCGGAATCCGCATCTGCGAGCCCCGCCGGGGACAAGCAAGAAGTTCTAGAGCGCTTCCAGGGATGCTACGAACCGGCCCGCCAGGCGATAGAAGCGACGCGGGAAACAAACATACTTCGCTCAGACATCTACGACAGGGAGCCCGCCAGGCGCTGGGGATCGGGCCGCGTGACCCTGCTGGGCGACGCGGCGCACCCGATGACGCCGCACCTGGGACAGGGCGCCTGCCAGGCGATTGAGGATGCCGTGGCGCTGGCGGATGCCTTACGTAGTCGGGAGCCGACCGCGGACGCCCTGCGCGCCTACGAGCGGCGGCGCATTGGACGGACAACCTCCATCGTGCGACGCTCCCGGCGCATGGGATGGATGATGCAGGTGGAGAACCCGGTACTCTGCGCCCTGCGCGATAACCTGGCGGCAACTATGCCCTCCCGTCTCCGGCTTCGCCTCCTGGATCCGGTGGTAGGGTACGAGGTATGCGGCCGCAATTGAGACTCGAAGACCTGACGAGTCCACCCTTCTTCAAGCTGGTAGATGACTCCGGAGCCGAAGTATTTCAGCACACGGAGGTTGGCGGAGAGCCGGCCTCCGTGGGAACCCTGTTCGCCTCACGGGAGTTGGCGCGGGAGTTCTCCGACGGCGCGGAAGAGTTCGGGATGGAGGATCTGGCGGGGCTCGAGCCGCGGGATCTCACCGATTGGGGCGCCGTCGAAGTCTACGCCACGTCGGGAAGCGATTACCTCCTGTTCGTATCCGATGGGGGGACGGGCCTCTTCCATTCCGGTGACGTCGCCCATCACGCCGCTGAGAAGACGGGAGAGATGAGGTTCCCGCTCTATCTTTTCTCCGACGAGCGTGGCGAGGCGCCCCTGATCTCCGTCGAAGAGAACGTCGGGGAAATACTCGTGGCCGCGCTCTTTAGTTCCCCGGAGAAGGCCCGAGCTTTTCACGAGAAAGCCACTCACCTCGACCTACCCGGCACGCTCGGGACCGTCGAAGACGCCGACGGACTCCGCCGCCACGCCCTGGTCGCCCGACAGGCCGGGGCCGATTACGCTGTAATAGACCCCGAATCCGGCCTCACCGAAGCCATCCCATTGGAGGAGTTGATCCGCTGAAATCCGGCCCCTGAGCGACGGCGGACAGTGAAATCAACAAGTTTTGTATGCAAAATATGTTACCCGATTGTTACCCTTACGTTACTCCCAGGCAATATTGCAATGCTATGCTTGAATCAAGCCAGGAGGCTCGGGGAGGGCTTCCAGACAAGGAGTTTCGTCATGAGACGTTGGTTTATCGCTCTTGCTCTGACGGTTACCGCCATGCTGACGATGGGTACAGCGTCGGCCCAGACACTCGGCGCCGCGGATACGATCCGGGATGTAAGGTTCGGGGATCACACAACCTACGAACGAATGGTCCTTGACCTCGGTTACGAGGAGTTCCCGGCGGACTTCGCGCCCAATTACTGGTGGGCGTACAACGGCGGCGGGACGATCCTCCGGTTGAACCTCCCGACGGTATCTTCCACCTTCGTAACCGACGGCTTCGGCCTGGGCAAAGGCATCTCCCGGTACTACGTGGTGCGCGGGCTGGACAGCAGCCGCATCTCCACGGAGGTTCACCTGACCGACGCGGCCGGTCCGGCTACCGTCTTCTACCTCAACTACCCGGCCCGTATAGTCGTGGACGTGCCGACGGGCGGGCAGAACTTCCGGCCCGAGCCTGTAATCGGAGAGAACGTAGTGGTCAAGCAGCCGCGGGCGAACTATACCGTCGGACCCGGAATCTTCACGATAACCGGCTACGGTCGTCCGTTCGAGGCGGCGGGCGCCTGGCGCATCCTCGACGCTTCCGGCGCCGTCGCCCGCGAGGGAACCTACTACACCAGCGACTGGGCTACGACCTGGGGCAGGTTCACCGTTACGGCTGATTATCCGGCTTACCTGGGCGGACAGTCCGGTACTCTGCAGGTCGGCCAATACTCGGCCCGCGACGGCGGCTTTGAGGGAGTCTCGATACCACTAACCTTCCGCTAGAGCGTCCGCGAGAGCGCCGTACACGCGCTATTGGTGTACCCTGAATAGGTAATCCCAGGCGGAGGTACGCGTTGGAAAACGAAAAAATCGAGGATCTGAACAAGCTCAAGGAGGATGCGCCGGACATCCCCGGCGGCCTCAAACGCGGCAAGATGGTCGAGATATCGGCCAGGATCGGCAGCGACCTCGCCGGCTACGTCTGCGACCGGGACGCGGTCGGCCTGCTACTAGACGTGCGGCACCCGAGCGGTATCCACGCCGGCTACGAGTTCATAACCTGGCACAGCATAGAACGCGTGAGCTTCGAGTAGGGCACCCGGAGCACCTTACTTCAATAACTCCAATACTACAATGCCCTGTCGAGCGCCTCGAAGAGCCGATCTACATCTCCCTCGTCATTGTAGAGGTGGGGCGAGACTCGGAGGCTATCCCCACGGACGCTGACGAAGACGTTCTCAGCCGCGAGCCGGGCGGCCAGGTCTTGTGGGGCTTCGGGGCCTAAGTGCAGCCCGATCATGTGCCGTCCCCGATACTCTGCCTCGCTTGATCCGAGTCCGTGCTTACCGGCCTCTCTTTCTATGCGGTCCGTCAGAAACCCAACGGTCTCGGAGATGTTCTCGACGCTCCAGTCGAGGATCTGGCGCATGGCGGCCGTAGCCATCGGCATCAGGGCGAAGTTGCTCCGTTCTCCGACGTCGTAGCGTCGGGCGCCGGGCTGGAAGCCGTCCCGGTAGTCCACGAGGCGGGCGAAGTCCTCGCTATGCTCCCGCACGATCCAGTTGTGCTCGACGGGCGTGCCCTCCCGGTACTCCTCATCGACGTACATGAAACCGAGGCTGTACGGCCCGAGAAGCCACTTGTATCCCGCCGAAACGAGGAAGTCCGGTTTTACCTCGGAGACATCCAGTGGGTGCGCCCCGAGCGACTGGGTGGCGTCCACCACGAGCGCCGCCCCAACCTCGCGGGCCGCATCGCCGACTCGGACGAGGTCCACCAGTGACCCGTCCGTCCAGTGGCAATTCGGCACAGCTACGACGGCGGTGTTTTTCTCTACATGACTCAGAAGCGCAGAGGTCCAATCGTCGTTCTCTGGGCGTGGAACGGTTACGAGGTTCGCGCCGCGCTGCCGGGCGAGCTCGTGCCACGGATAGACGTTCGAGGGGAATTGCTCGTCCAGCACCAGGATGTTTTGATCTTCCTGTACGCTCAGGTTCGCGGCGGCGACGGCGATACCGTAGCTGACGGATGGGATTATGGCTACGCCATCGGGATCTCCGCCGCAGATGCGGGCGAACAGGTCGCGCGCCCTCTCGGATTCCTCGAAGAAGTCTTTGGGCGTTACCTTCCACGGCTCTGATTTTAGCCTCACCGCCTTCTCGCCCGCCTCCCGCACACTGCGGAGTTGGGGCGACATGTAGGCGCAGTTGAGGTAGGCGACGTCTTCCGGGACGTCGAAAAGGTGTCTCTGTGTTGGCAGCTTCATTTTCCGTCCTTTGCGAGCCGGTTCAGCAAACGGTTCGTGGAGATCATGGCTCCACCCAGCACAGCCGGTATCCCACCACCCGGATGGACCGACGCCCCGACCTTCCATAACCAGGGCCGCTTCCTGTCCGAGTATCGCGGACGATGGAAAGGTCCGCTCCGCCAGAATGGCCTCTCCTCGCCGTAGAGCGCCCCGCCTGTGGCGCCCCAGCCGCCGAAGTAGCTTGGGTGTAGGACCGTATGGTCCGTGAAGTATTCGGCGGCCGGCCGATCAAGGCCGACCTTACGCGACACCCGCCCCATCTCCCGCGCCACGAACTCGTCCTCGATCCCGTACTCCTTGCCGTTCGCCGGAGCGGTGAAGAGCAGCGCCAGGGTCGGCTTCTCGTTAGGGTAGATCTCTCCGGGACGGTAGTAATTGGCGAAAGCCATCGTTTCGGAGGGTTCTTTGCTCCTTTCCAGGCTTTCGTAAAGCTCGCCGGGGTTCGAGGGCAGCACGACCGAGTGGGCGGCGAGCCCGAGATCCCGGTTCAATGCCGCGTAGACGGCCACACCCGAACACGAGAGCCTGCCGGGGACGGACTTCTGTCCCAATAGCATCTCCAGCCTTCCGGCGTCGAGGGCGCTGACTATAGCCTTCGCCCGATACTCTCCTTCCGAAGTCGTTGCCTTCCCAGGCTCAATCCCGGTTACCGGCTCTCCCATGTGAATCTCCACTCCCGTGTGCCGGGCGAGATGCTCCAGGGCCCGGACTACCTCGTAGACTCCACCCTCCGGCGCCCACACCCCATCGTATGCCATGATCGCCGGCATGCTCGCGTAGAGCGCCGGGGTGCGAGAGGGACTGACGCCCGCGTTCAGAGTGTGGATGGCGATGACTTCCCGCAACCCATCGGGCAGCCACTCCAGGCCGTCCAGGTAGCTGCGGGTAGTCAATTTCGGTCCGTAGACCCGGAGCAGGCGTCCGAGCGCCGGGAGTGTCCGGCGATCAACCGGGTCGGCGGTCAGCAGCTTCGTTACCTCCGGTCCGAGACCTCCGTGTATCCCCACGAACCGATCCCAGGCTGCGCGCCACGGGTGGCCTTCTCGTACCGGCAAGGATACTTCCTCGTCCCGGTAGTAGTACCTCCCAACCTCCTCCGTTCGCCGTAACCTGAGACCTGCGACGTCGTCCGCCCTGTCGCCGCCGTCCATGGCGTCCCAGCGCCGCAGAAGCTCCTCCCAGACGCCGGGGAAGGTGAAGAGGGATGGGCCGGTGTCTATGCGCTGGCCGTCCAGCTCGACGCGCCGGCTCTTGCCGCCGAGCCAGGGATTCGCCTCCAGCAGCGTCACCTCGTGTCCGGCCCGGCCCAGCAGCGCCGCCGCCGCGAGACCCCCGATGCCGCCGCCCACGATCACTACCCGGCTCACGGATACATCCCCATGCTCAGGGCGGCTACGAGTTGAACCCCGGCGACCGTGCCGGCGACGTAGGGAAAGGCGATGGAGTAGGGATAGAGCCGGTTTCCGGTGTGGGGCCTCGGGTCGCGGTAGAGGGCGTAGAGGAGGCCACCGGCTATCGCCGCGTTCACCAGCGCCACGGGTATATTTACCATTGCGAAGCCGACGGTGGCGAGTGCCCACCAGAGGCCGCTCCAAAGCACGACGCCCCGCGCACCGAGCCGGACCGCCGTTGTCTCTATATTCACCTGCCGGTCCTCGATCATGTCCTGGACGGCGTCAAAGGTGTGCTTGGCCGCGCTCCAGGCCATCAGGCCCAAGGCGGCGGGCCAGACCACGGGCTCGGAGAGGGCCAGTGGCGCGAAGACCAGCGGGAAGGCGTAGGCCGAGTTGGAGAGAGAATCCAGGTAGGGACGGGCTTTAAACCGCAGAGGCGGGGCCGAGTAACCAACGAAGAGGATGGCGTAACCCAGCATCCAGAGCGTCGCGGGGAGCGGTAGTGCAGCCAAGAAGTAGGCGAGAAACGGCAGATTGGTAAGCAGGACCGCCCACCAGATGGGTCGGACTTCCTCGGGGTGAATGCGGGCGCCTTCCAGGGTTCCCTTGCGGGGGTTCTTGGCGTCGGTCTCCTGGTCGAAGATATCGTTCGTGCCGTAGATCAGGAGGTTGAACGGGAGCGTGAGCCAGAGCAGAATGGGCAGCGCCTCCCACCGCCAGAGGTAGCCCGAGAGCCACACCCCGACCACGGCGGGGCCGACGGTGTTGATCCAGAGCACCGGCCGCGAGATGTGGAAGAGCCTTACCACGAAGCTAATATAGCAGCCGGACGCCGCGACGCTGGGATAACATACACGGGTGCTGTACCGAACCCTGAGCCATACTCCCAATCTGCTGCTCGCAACTTCGGCGCTCTTCTTTGGTGCGGCGTACTTTACCGTCCGTTTCCCCGATACGCCGGGTACGAGCCTGGCTTCCTACGCCGCCACCATCGCCATAGCCCTGCCGTCTGTCTTGGCGCTCTTCCGGTACCTCGATGTGCGGCGGGCCGTCTCGGCGGTGCTCGTCCTCTCGGTATTCGGGTATGTGATCGAAGGCCTCGGGGTGGCAACCGGGTTTCCATACGGTACTTTCTTCTACGGAGACTCTCTCGGACCGAAGCTCTTCGGGTTGGCGCCGTACATCCTGCCGGTCTCATACGTGCCGCTGGTGATCGGGGCCGTCGCGGCCACGGGAAGCCGGAGCGTGGCGCCCTGGATCCTGAAATCCGCCCTTTTACTTACTCTGATGGACGGCGTCCTGGACCCCGGCGCGGCCTCACTGGGGTTCTGGGTCTGGCCGGAGGGCGGACCGTACTATGGCGTTCCGGTTAGCAACTACCTCGGATGGGTGCTATCCGGGGCATTGGCTTCTTTGTTGCTACTCGGTGTTGGCCGGTGGGAGGGGCCGCCGCTGCCCGGACTCCTCGACAGCGCCATCGTCGCGGCCGCCTTCTGGACTGGGGTTGCGGTTTTCTCGCTTCTGCTCCTTCCGGCGTTGCTCGGGGTGGCGCTGTTCGTGTACCTGCTTTACCGGCGGTTTCGGCTCTCACGGGCGACGGGTCTGTCCGGCGGGTATAAACTTATGGTGGGCTAACGGGACGGTACGAATGAAGTGGGCGACTGCCATATCTCGCAAGACATCCTTCGAGGACGCGGTGCGGGAGTGCTCTGAAGACGCACGGGGGACTCTCGGTCCCGGAGGCGTCTCGCTGGCTTTTGTCTTCGTGACGCCACACTTCGCGGCCTACTATCCTCTGGTCCCGGACCTCGTGTCGCGGCATCTGGAGCCGGAAGTTCTGGTCGGATGTTCGGGGGGCGGTGTGATCGGGGGCGGAGAAGAGGTCGAGCAGGCGCCGGCCGTCACTTTGATCGCCGCCAGGCTACCCGACGTTGAGGTCGCGGCGTTTCGCATCGGCGGAGATTTGCCGGACCTTGACGGCCCGCCGGATGCCTGGAGACGACTCGTGGACGGCGGGCCCGGAGACGGCGATCCCGCCGTCGAGCCGCAGCTCGTGATGATCGTCGACCCGTTCAGCGTGCCGGTTGGGGCTCTGCTCTCGGGCCTGGACTACGCTTTCCCCGGCTCACCGAAGGTCGGAGGGCTCGCCAGCGGCGGGATGTCGCCCGGAATGAACGCTCTTTTTATGAACGGCGATGTCTTTACCGACGGGGCCGTCGGCGTGACGCTGGAAGGCGACGTCGCCATAGACACGGTGGTAGCCCAGGGTTGCCGGCCGATCGGTGAGACGATGCAGATCACGGGCTGTAAGGGAAACCTGCTCTACGAGCTGGACGGACAACCGGCTATAGAGGCGATCCAGGAGCTATTCTCAACCCTCGACGAGCGCGACAGCAGGCTCGCCCAGTCGGCCCTCTTCGTCGGCGTGCTGATGGACGAGTTCAGCGAGGAGCCGCGGGTGGGGGAGTTCCTGATCCGGAACCTCATCGGGGTGGACCCCCGGCGCGGGGCCGTCGCTATCGGGGAGAACCTTCAGGAGGGGATGCGTCTCCGCTTCCACGTCCGCGACGCCCAGACCTCCGCCGAGGACCTGCGCGCCATGCTCACCGGCTACAACGAAGCGACACCCGACGAACCGAACGTGGAAGGAGCCCTGCTGTTCTCCTGCCTCGGACGCGGCGAGGGCCTCTACCGGCAGGCTAACTTCGATACCGGCGTCTTCCACGATCACCTCGGAGACGTGCCCGTGGGCGGCTTCTTCTGCAACGGGGAGATCGGACCCGTCGGAGCCTACACTTTCCTCCACGGCTACACGTCCTCCTTCGGCCTCTTCCGGCCCCGCTTCTAGAACCTCTTTCCGGCCCAAACATCGCCCGAATGTAGCGGATTTGTGAATTTTGTTAAAAATGCGTTAAAAAATTCTTCAAATCGTGAACCGTTTATGTTATATACGGTTTGACAGAATAGACGTCTCGGGAGGAATTACGTGATCCGCGAACGGGCTGCTGCATATGTTGAGGTTTACCAGGAGAGCCGCGCTTTTCAGAGTGGTTGGAAGGACGGACGTTTCGGGCAATCTGGCAGCTTTGCATCCAACGAGAGTCTCGCCGAGTTGTCGGAGTTGGATCGCCTGGCCTACTACCGGGGGCACCGGGAGGGCCGGCGCATCAGGGAGCTTCTCCGTTCGGGCCGGTCTTCTTAATAGATTACTCGAATAACCGCCGCACACATCCGGCGATCTCCATGGCCCGTGGCGGAAGCCGCAAACGGTCGAAAATCCCCTTCTTTTGTCAACGGTTTTATAGCCTTCCCCGGTGGTGCTGGGACAAATATCCCAGTGTAAAGCGCGCGGGCCGCCAATAGACTCCGAGGTGGAGAGTCGGCGCCCGTATGGATGATGGGTGGGAAAGGGAAAGAAGGAGTACACGGACGCCGTGGACCAAATCTAACCCTAGCTTTCGCTAGAAGTCAAGGTTAGATATCACAAAGAGGGGTTCGGGGCGTCTTTAAGTCCTAATCTCTGTACTCAGCGGGCAGTTCCGTGCCCAGGTTCTCGGAGATCAAACGCCGCTTCCCGGTCTTGGTGTGGGCGTAGTAGTAGAGGTACCAGCGCGGCTCTCTATCGGAAGCCTCCGGGCCGGTGTCGACTTCGCGGCGCAGGATGCCGTGCTCCGATTGGCGCTCCTCTATAACCTCGCGCCCGCTGTTACCGATGCTGCCGGCCTGGATCCGGCCTCCACTACCAGACTCGCCTCCCTCAGCAACTCTCCTCTGGAGGAGCAGCAGGTCGATCTCCGCCCTGAGATCCTCCAACTCCGTCACACTCAACGCCTCTAACCGTTCTCGGTCCATCCGATCTCCTCTCTAAAGCCGGATGATACAGGTAATCTCGCACCGAAAACAAAAAATTCCAACTCGCGCTTGACACTTTAGAATATATGTGTAAACTGCACATAGAAAGATAAACAAGCTACAGGAGGCAAAAGATGATCGCCAACACAGATAAGACCAACAAGGCAGTAGAGCGGCTGGCCGAGACCACGCGGGATTCCTACCAGACGATGGTGGACCACGCGACCGGGCTCGGGGAGCGCAACGTCCGTTTCGCCCAGACCGTAGCCGACGATTCCGTCAAGGAGATCCGTCAGCAGGCCGAGTCGAACCGCGCCCTCACCCAGCAGTTCGTAGAGCGGGCCGAGAACCAGCGCGAGGCTTTCCAGACCGTGGTCGAGGAGTCCGT
>JBGTJJ010000030.1:0-60592 GCA_041745215.1 Rubrobacteraceae bacterium
AGGTTATGATCCATCTGGAGAACCTCTCCAAGACCTTCCCCGGTCAGGAAGAGCAGGCGGTAAAAGACCTCTCGATGGAGATATACAAAGGCGAGATAGTCGTTCTAGTCGGCCCGTCGGGGTGCGGCAAGACCACGACGATGAAGATGATCAACCGGATCATCGAGCCTTCGGGCGGCAGGATCTTCCTCGAAGGCGAGGACGTAACGGGCGTCAATCCGGATAATCTGCGCCGCCGCATAGGGTATGTAATCCAGCAGATTGGGCTCTTCCCGCACATGACGATCGCCGACAACATCGCCACCGTTCCGAAGATGCTCGGCTGGGACAAACAGCGCATCACAGACCGGACGGACGAGTTACTGGAGACCGTCGGCATAAACAACTCGTACCGGGACCGTTATCCGAAGGAACTATCCGGCGGACAGCGGCAGCGCATCGGGGTGGCACGGGCGATGGCGGCCGACCCGCAGGTTCTGTTGATGGACGAGCCTTTCGGGGCGATAGACCCGATCACGCGCGACCGGCTGCAGGACGAGTTTCTGAGGCTCCAGGAGGAGATACAGAAGACCATCGTCTTCGTCACCCACGACATAGACGAGGCCATAAAGATGGGTGACCGGATCGCTATTCTCCAGGACCAGTCCGTGATCGCCCAGTACGACACGCCGGAGAACATCCTGACCGACCCCTCCAGTGAGTTCGTGGAAGACTTTATAGGCTCCGGCGCCTCCATAAAGCGCTTGAGCCTCACCAAAGTCTCGGACATCGAGCCGGCGGAATGGCCGGTAGCCAGCGTGAACGACAGCTACGAGGAAGTTCGCGGAAAGATGGAGAGCACCGGCAAGAACCACGTGCTATTGCTGGACGACCAGAACCATCCGAAGCGGTGGGTAAACATAGAGGACATCGAAACCAACGGCGTTCCGCTCAAAGAAGCTGGGTGGCCGGCGGTGGCGATACTGGACCAGGATGCGAACCTCTACGAGACACTAGACACCATGATCACCTCCTACAAGGGATCGGCTATAGTCGTAGACGATAAAGGCGCCTATAAGGGCGTGGTCGACTTCGACAAGGTTCTCGAAATGATCGACTCCATGCGCGACCCGAACAAAGTCTCCCTCGACCAAGAGGAGGCGCAGGCTTGAGAGGGGTTTCAGAGAGCGGCGCACCGGGCCTCCCGAGGGGCGGTGAGAGCAGATGACCAGCGCCCAAAAGACCGAAGAGCGCACCGAACTAGATCAGCAGGAACAAGAGAACCAGGATAACGGGAGCCAGAAACAGCCGGGCAAGGGCTCGAAGGGGCCGGGTCTGGCGAGCAAGCTGGCACGCTATCTCATAATGCCGGCGTTCCTATTGGCTACGTGCGTGGCACTCTATCTTTGGGTGGGCGGCTTTGAACTCGACAGTATAGAGCAGCGCACCCTGAATCAGGGGTACATCATTCAGCGCGTGGTTCAGCACTTGCAGATTAGCGCTATAGCCACCGTGCTCGTAGTTGTGTTCTCCGTCACCGCAGGGGTCATACTCACCCGACCATTCATGAGTCGGGTGTCCGAGTACATAGTTAGCGTCGCCAGCATCGGCCAGGCTATACCGTCTATCGGTGTGATCGTGTTGATGGCTATGATCTTCGGTTTTAACACCAGGGTCGCCGTTGCAGGCCTTGTCATCTACGCTTTCCTGCCGGTTTTGAGGAACACGATGGTCGGGCTACGTCAGGTGGACTCGTCCGTCATTGAAGCCGGCCGGGGAATGGGGATGACCAAAACCTCGGTGCTGTTCCGCATCGAGTTGCCGCTCGCCATACCCATCATGCTCGCCGGTATCAGGACGGCCCTGATAATCGTCGTCGGTACAGCTACTCTGGCGACGTTCATCGACGCCGGCGGGATGGGCGACATCATCAACACGGGCATCAAGTTGAGCCGGGACTCGATACTCGTAACCGGCGCGGTGCTGACCGGGGTTCTGGCGTTGAGCGTTGATTACGTGGCCGGGATCGTCGAAGACGTGCTACGTCCCAAGGGCTTGTAGTCACGGTAAGAAGCAAGAAATCTGGTTCTGTAAAAGTTGTTTTCGAAGGAGGAATATAGCTGTGGTAAGTAAAGCCTCGATAAGGCTCGCGGGTTTAGTGGTTGTCCTGGCGCTTACGGTGGCCGGGTGCGGCAACGTGGTGGGCGGCGGTTCTCAAGCCGCCGGGCCTCTCGCCGAGGTAGACAACTCGGACTTTAGCTACACCATCGGTTCCAAAGACTTCACCGAGCAGTTGGTGCTGGGCTACATAGCGCTACAGGCCCTGGAAGCCACGGGCGCGGACGTGACAGATCAGGTCGGCCTGGCCGGTACGGACGCCACGCGCGCGGCGCTGGAGAACGGCGACATAGATATGTACTGGGAGTATTCGGGGACCAACTGGATCAACCACCTCGGCAACACAGATCCGATTTTCCCGGCGAAGAAGCAGTATGAGCAGGCCAAGCAGCAGGAGCTACAGAAGAACAACATCGTGCTGCTGGAACGGGCTCCGTTCAACAACACCTACGCCCTGGCGATGCGTGAAGAGGCTCCTGATGAGGTTCCCGCACTCGACGGTGTTACGAAGATATCTGACATCGGTCCCTTGATCGAGAACAACCCCGATGCCGCCACCATCTGCGTCGAGAGTGAGTTCCGGTCTCGTAACGACGGCCTGCCCGGCCTGGAGGAAACTTACAACTTCCAGTTCCCGGAGGGCAATATCGCCCTTCTGGATACGGGCGCCGTATACACTGCTACCGACAACGGTAGCAAGTGCAACTTCGGCGAGGTGTTCACGACTGACGGTCGTATCGCGGCCCTTGGACTGACGACTCTCGAAGACGATAAAGAGTTCTTCCCGATCTACAACCCGGCGATAAACACCCTCAAGGAGATTTACGACGAGAATCAGGAGGGTCTGGAGAGTACCTTCACCCCGGTCGCCCAGGCGCTCGACACCAAGACCATGCAGCAGCTCAACGCTGCCGTTGACGTCGATGGCGAAGATCCCGAAGATGTGGCCGAGCAGTGGTTGCAGGATCAGGGCTTTATCGAGTAACGAGAGTCTTTAACAGTTCTGCCTGGCGAATAGCAATGCTATAGCCAGAAGCCTTATGGAGCGCTGGTCCCCACACAGGACCGGCGCTCTCGCTTTGGATGAGTTCCTGGACGTCAGATACGTTTCGCTTGGCGGGATGCGAAAATCGGCGGCCCGATTAGGTCCATCAAAAGTTAGAATAGCCGCACCTTCCTATTCTATTCCGTAAAGGAGCGGCGAACTTTGAAGATAACCGGCATCCGGGTAGAGCATCGGCGACAAGACTTGGACCCACCTTTCAACGCAGCCTGGGACCCTACGCCACGCACAGCGTTCGAGGCTGATGTCGTATTGGTGGAGACCGACGAGGGTGTCACGGGGGTCGGTGGAGGGAGTTCGATGGCGGGGTTCGAGAGCTTCGAGCACCTGTTTATCGGGAGGGATCCGTTCGAGATCTCCCACCACTCCCGCGTCCTCGAGACCATAGACTTTCATGCCGGCCGGTATTGGCCGCTGGAGGCCGCGCTCTGGGACATTATCGGCAAGGTCTGCGGGCAGCCGGTGGCGAAACTGTTCGGAAACAGCAGCGACCGGGTCCCCGTGTACGCCTCTTGCGGAGAACTCAAGCCACCCGCCGAGCGGGCCGAGTCCGCGCTGGCCCTCAGAGAGGAAGGGTTCCGGGCCATGAAGATCAGGGTTCGACCGGATCGGCTGGATGAAGGTGTCTCTACGGTCTCCGCAGTTCGTGAGGCCGTCGGGGATTCGATGGAGATCATGGTGGACATCAACCAGGCCTGGCGGATGGCCGGTGACGCCACGTGCTCCATAGACCCGAAGGCCGCCAGAAAGATAGCGGACGCGTTGGAGGAGCTGGACGTATTCTGGCTCGAAGAGCCGCTACCTTACTCGGACGTCGAGGGTACGAAGAGCCTGCGGGAGCACACCGGCGTCAGGATCGCCGGTGGGGAGATGGCCCGTACCTGGAAGGAGTTGCGCGATTTTATCGAAGAAGGCGCTTTCGACGTGTATCAGCCCGACGTGGTGCTGACGCTCGGGATGCACCGGGCTCGCTTTATCGCGGAGCTCGCCCGCGCGCACAACTACCATTTCACGCCCCACACCTGGACCGACGGGCTCGGGCTTCTGGCGAACCTCCACGTAACTGCCGGGGTCGGAGGAGGGCCTTATCTGGAGTTCCCCTACGACCCTCCCGGCTGGACGCCGGAGCGCCGGGACTTTATGCTGTCGGAGCCTTTAACCATAGACGAAGACGGCTGCCTGAGAGTCCCGGAGGCGCCGGGGCTCGGGGCCGTGTTGGACCCTGACCTGATCTCGGAGGGATAAAGATGTCAAAGTGGCACGAACGGGCGCAACAACTGCGGCTACGGAACCAGGCCTGGATAAACGGAGAGTTCGTGGATGCGGCATCGGGCAAGCGGTTCGATAACGCAACGCCCCGCGACGGTAGCATCCTGAACGAAGTCGCCGAGTGCGACGCCGAAGACGTCGACCGGGCGGTCCGGGCGGCGCGCAGGGCGTTCGAGGACGGGCGCTGGTCCCGGATGGCCCCGGCGGCCCGAAAGAAGGTGCTGCTCCGGTTCGCCGGTCTCATTCGGGATCACCTCGACGAACTCGCCCTGGTGGAGAGCCTGGATGTAGGCAAGCCGATCTCGGACGCGCTCGCCGTGGATATACCTTCTTCCGCGCAGTGCATCGAATGGTACGCGGAGGCTATAGACAAGCGCTACGGAGAGGTCTCGTCGACCGGTAAGGATTCCCTGGCGTTCGTCACGCGAGAGCCGGTCGGGGTCGTGGGGGCGGTCGTCCCCTGGAACTACCCCCTGATCGTCACTAGCTGGAAGCTCGCCCCGGCGCTGGCCGCCGGCAACTCCGTTGTTCTGAAACCCGCCGAGCAGTCGCCGCTCTCCGCACTCTTCCTGGGTGAGTTGGCCGCCGAGGCAGGGCTTCCCGACGGCGTGCTGAACGTCGTGCCGGGCTTTGGGCCGACGGCTGGGGCGGCGCTCGGGTTACATCCCGACGTGGATAAGATCGCCTTTACCGGCTCGACCGAGGTGGGCAAGATGTTCCTCCGCTACGCCAGCGAGTCGAACATGAAGCGGGTCTCGCTCGAGTGCGGCGGCAAGAGCCCGCAGGTCGTAATGGGCGACCCGCCCAGCCTGGATACCATAGCCGCGAGCGTCGCCTCCGGTATCTTCTACAATGCCGGCCAGACCTGCCACGCCGGCTCCCGGCTCGTGGTCCATCGCGGGGTCAAGGATGAGTTGCTGGAGCGCATCTCCGCCCACGCCAAGAACATGCTCCCCGGAGATCCGTTGGAGCCCGAGACCGTCATGGGTTCCGTGGTGGACGAGGGGCAGATGGAGCGGGTAATGGGCTATGTAGAGATCGGCGCCACCGAAGGGGCGACGGTAGCCTTCGGTGGCGAACGGATGCGGGAAGAGAGCGGCGGGTTCTACATCGGGCCGACGGTGCTCGACGGCGTGACGCCGGAAATGCGGGTGGCGAACGAGGAGATCTTCGGCCCCGTCCTCTCCGTGCTGGAGTTCTCCGACGAGGACGAAGCCGTCGCGCTGGCGAACGCCACGGAGTACGGTCTCGCAGCCTCGGTCTGGAGCCGGGACATAGGGCTGGCGCACCGGACTGCGGCCGCTCTACGGGCCGGAACGGTTTGGATCAACAGCTTCGACGCCGCGGACTTGACCGTGCCGTTCGGCGGCTTCAAGCAGTCGGGCTTCGGGCGCGACAAGTCACTCCACGCCCTCGAACAATACGAGCAACTCAAGACGACCTGGGTTGACCTGACGTCTTGAGCGCCGCCTCGGCCGGAAAATCCAAAAATCCTGAGAGATGAGGTGCGATGCTTGGTGAACAGTTGATCGAGATGCTACCCTCCGGACGGGTCGTTTTCGGGCGCGGGGAGGTCTCCCGGATCGGGGAGCTGGTCCACGAGGCCGGCGCGAAAAATGTCTTTCTCGTGACGGACCCAGGCATCGCGGCCTCGGGGTTGCTGGACGTGGTGCGCGTGGGACTCTGCGACGGCATCTCCGTAGGGTCTTTCGAGGACGTAACGCCCAACCCCACCATCGCGGATATCGAGGCCGGCAGCGTGGCCCTGCGGGAGTTTGGTCTCCGTGACACCGTGGTCGTCGCGGTCGGGGGCGGGTCTTCGCTGGACGCGGCGAAAGGTGTGGCGCTCCACGCGGCGAACGAACTCCCCGTTGCGGGGTTGGATTTCATGGCTCAAGGCGTCCGGTCCGGCGTCCCGATAATCGCGGTGCCGACCACCGCCGGCACGGGATCGGAGACGAACCATTTTGGGGTAGTCACGGACCCTGCCGGACCAAAGAAGATCTACATCGGCCATCCTAGCGTAAAGCCCAGGGCCACCATCCTGGACCCGCTGCTGAATGTCAAGCTGCCGCCCGGTCCGACCGCCGCCACCGGCATGGACGCGATGGTTCACGCACTGGAGTCGCTCGTCTCGCGTAGCGCCAATCCTTATGCGGAAGGCGTGGCGTTGCAGGTGATCGGGATGGTGAAACACTGGTTGCCGGTAGCTATCTCCGACGGCGAGAACGTCGAGGCCCGCTCCCGGATGCTGCTCGCCTCCCACATGGCCGGGCTTGCTTTCTCCAGTGGCACGGGACTGGGACTCTGCCACGCCATAGCCCATTCTCTCTCGTCTCACACCGGGGCCGTACACGGCGGCGCCCTCACCGCCGTATTGCCGCAGGTTATGAGATTCAACCTGCCCAAGAGCTCCGGCAAGCTCGCCCTCGCCGCTTGGCCGCTGAACGTGGCGGACACTGCCGCTTCCGAAGAAGAGAATGCTCGTAGCGCAATTCTCGCCGTAGAGGATCTCGCCCGGAAAGTCATGGACGTACGAATCTCCAGCCTGGGTCTGACGGAGGATCTCACACCTTTAGTCGTCGAAGACACGCTCTCGGATCTCGTGCTCGGCAACACGCCCAGGATGCCGAAGGCGAAGGACGTTCGGGAAATTCTGTCGTCTGCTTCGTGACGTTTAGCGTAGGAGGGTATTAGATAGATGCCTGAGAGCGTGGAAGAGAAGCGCGTCGACCTGGTGTTCGAGGGAGGCGGCGTCAAGGGGATAGGTCTCGTCGGGTCTCTCTCGGTTCTGGAGGAGCGCGGATACGAGCCGCAGGGTATCGCCGGTACCTCTGGCGGCGCGGTGTTGACGGCGCTTTTGGCTGCAGGGTACACGGCGGCGGAGCTGCGTGAAGTCTTCCTGGACCTAGACTTCGAGAGCCTGCAAGATAAAGGTTGGGAGGACCGCATCCCCTTCCTGGGAACGCCCCTGAGCCTACTGAAGGACCAGGGACTCTACGAAGGGAAAATCCTGCTGCAGTACGTGCGCGGCCTGTTGGCGGACAAGGGCGTGAGAACCTTCGGGGACCTGGTGGATACCACCGGGACGGATCAGGGGGAGACGCGTCATCGCCACCGGGCGCGGGTGATCGCCTCGGACATCACCGAACGAAGGCTGCTGGTACTGCCGCAGGACGCGGCCAGGCTCGGCGTCGAAGACGCGGATAGCTTCGAGGTGGCGCTCGCGGTCCGGATGAGCGCCGGTATCCCCTTCTACTTCGAGCCGGTGAAATTCCGCAACCAAAAAACCGGCCGGGATCACCTCATAGTGGACGGCGGAGTACTTTCTAATTTCCCGGTGTGGCTCTTCGACACGGACGAAGAGCCGCGTTGGCCCACCTTCGGACTGAAGCTGGTAGAGTCGGAGCCTCGACTGCCTTTGGATCGGCGTATGGATGAGGCCGTGTACCCGTCGAACAGCATCGAAGCAACCATCGACTACGTAAAAAGCCTCGTCGCTACCATGATGGAGGCCCACGACCGGCTCTACATCGAGATGTCCGATTTCGCAAGGACGATCCGCATCCCCACCCTGGGTGTGCGAACGACGGACTTCGACCTTTCGAGAGAACGGAAGCTGGAACTCTACGAGGCCGGCCGCAACGCGGCGGAGCGGTTCCTGGAAACCTGGAACTTCGAAGGCTACAAGAAAGAGTTTCGCCAGCGGGATGGCTACTCCCGTACAGGGGAGGCCGGCGGGCGAATGCGGCGAGCCGACGAGGATGCCGAGCACAACCTCTAGGCTAGATGTGAGGGTCGCTGCCACCAGGGGCAAAGTACAGCCTCAATCTTGTAGCATTGCGTGACTGTTTGTAACACCTCGATAACGTGCCGTCTCCCGAGCGAGACGTGGGGGAGATCTCGACTTACGACCCGAGGTAGAGTGCCGAGGACTCGTCAGGGCGAGCGTGCAGATACTTGCCGGTGGTAGAGATGTCCGAGTGCCCGAGCGTAGCCTGCACCAGATGCATCTTCGCGCCGCCCCATAATCTCCCTTAAGTTGAAGAACTCCCTGATCTGGGCGCGGTGGCACTTGATCGTCCGTCACTGCCAGTCGTATTGTAGATACTCCTCGGCTGGTACTCCGACCTGATTGCTGATATATGCGACAATTTGGACCAGCAATTGGCGAGCAAGGGTAGTTCATCCGGCGCGAGTGTCCAGCGCTCGATCAGCTCCTCTTCATACCAGCCTCGCTTTACAGAAAACCCAACCCGTCTCTCCCACGTCCCCCTCTATATCGGGCGTTCCAGCATTTGCCCGGCGTCTCCGGCTACCATCTTTTCTGGCAACCTCCGCAAGAGGGCGTTGCGACCAGCAGCGAGTGCGGGCGTGCGGACCATGGGCAGCCGGATCATCTGCCGTGACGCGTTCTGCAGCCGCTCGGTCTTCTTGCGGCGCCGCTCCTCATAGAGTCTTAGGGCGTTCCGCATATGGTGGGCGTCGGTCCGGGAGAGCTCGTCGGCGAGCGCGGCGGCCGACTCCATCGCGAGCGACGCCCCAACGCCCGCAACGGGCAACACCGTGGCTGCGGCGTCGCCGAGTAGCGCTATCCTACCGTCGTGCCACTGAGGAGATCTGAGGTCCGCGAGCCGGAGACGCTCAACGCTATCCGCCTCATCGAGCCGGTCTAAGATTTTGCTCACCTCGTCCCCACCGAAGTCAGCGAACCTGTGGCGGAGCAGAGCCTTCCGCTCCTCGGCCAGCTCCTTGGTGGGTTGGGCTGTGTCAGCGGGGGCCATGCCGTTAGAGGATTTTTCCTGGGCCTCTTCTTCACGGAGCATCGCGTAGCGGGCCATCCTCTTCTGTCCCGAGTAGAGTCCCAGGAGTCGACCCGTACCCCAGTAGTCGTTGATCTCGGTGGTCGGCTTCTCTCCGGCATCCTCCCACCACCAGTAGAGGATGTAGCCGGTCTGTCGAGGTTCGACATTGCCCAGCAACAGCTTTCTCACGCCAGAGTTGACCCCGTCGGCGCCTACCACCAGGTCGAACTCTTCTTCGGAGCCGTCAGAGAATACGACCTGTGCTACACGCGGCTCCTGGCGAATATGCTCGACGGTCAAACCCGTCCGCACGGGTATGCCGCCATTGTGGGAGCGCAAGAGGTCTACGAGGTCCGCCCGCTCCAGGGTGCGGATTTCGCCGTAGAGGTCCATCCGGGCACCCACGTCGGAGGCCCGGATCAGCCTACCCGATCCGTCGCGCAGCACATGGGCCTTCAGGGGAACGCCGAGTTCCGCGAAACCTCCGTATAATCCTAGCCCCCTCAGGACGCGATTGCCCATTGGCCACAGAGAGATCAAGTACCCTGCACGTCCGTACTCCTCCACCCGCTCGATTACGGTAGGTTCCTCGCCTCGCTGCCGCAGAAGAGCCGCCAGAGTGAGCCCCGCAACCCCTCCGCCCACGATCAATATCCTCATATCCTTTTACCTCCCATTCCGTACGTTTGCGCCGCAGCCGTCTGGCACGTCACAGTTTCTAGTAGCTTCTAGTGTTCGCCTGTCCAGAATGACTATGCCTCTATCTTCAGTCGCCACTATCCCTTTCCTCTTCCACCTGTTTATGGCGTTCGTCACACCCTCACGGGTCGCGGCGATCATGCGCGCGAACTCCTCGTGAGTGAGCTGTAGCCCGATCGTCTGTTCGCCGGTCTCGGAGGTTTCGCCAAACCGCGTGGCTAGCTCCAGCAAAAGACCCGACAACCTCACTTCGGTCTTACGGTGCATCAGTCTTGCTGCAAGCTCTTCGTGAAAGAGCAAATCTGACTCACGCATGGACACCATCTGGAGCGCCACCTCGGGATGTCGGCGCATTACGTACTCAAGGGATCCAGTAGCAACACTGCTGACCTCGCAGCCGGTAAAGGCTTGCGCTTGCCAGCTAGACCCCTTATCTACGAACGGGTATCCGAATGTCTGTCCTTTCTGTAAAAGCCGGAGGGTGGTTGTCTTGTCGCCCGAATAGTCGGCTGAGAGCGCAACGATTCCGAGTGTCACGATAAACAGACCATCTTCCCTCCGCCGTTCCCCAGAAATGATCTCACCCTGGGTGTAACGACGGGTGACCATGGCGATCCGCGCTCTTCCTAGGACGTCCAGAAGGGACTCATTCATCCGGTCCTTCTTCGCTTCGTAACCTGGCGAAGTTCAGCCAATATCATCCTCGGAAACTGCAGGAGGAAGTCGGAAAGTGCATCCCGACCCGCCCGAAGCAGCACCCGCAGCATCGTTCGGAGCGAAGGTGGGCGATTTGTTCCGGATTTCATGCCGTTAAGGGGCTCTCCACGCACGAGCCGACCAAGTGCCTCCTCTACGACTTTGGGATCGTTCCACTGCTCCCGTAGGAGTATCGTGCCGTCCTCACCGATCAGGTACATCATGTCCGGCAGATTGCCGTAGGCGCGGTGTGCGCTGCCTCCCAGATCATCGACCAGAACCTCACGTCCCTCGGGTTCTTCGAATGTGGTCCGCCGGGCGAGACCCCTTTTTTCTTGGATAGAGCGGTGCCGGGATACTTTGGAACCGGGGTGGGCCTCCCGAACGTACAGGACCAGGAACTTCACCTCCGGATATCGTTGTGCTAGCCGGTTCATGGCGTCGATGTTGCCGACGTACATTGGACATGAGTAGCTGCCGGTCTCGAGCACCACTGGGGAGCCTCTGAAGTCCGAGAGATGAACCCGGCTGCCATCGAGCGTGTCGGCGGCGAAGTCCGGCGCCAGCTTACCAACCGTAGGGCCGTCAAACTCCTCCGGCCGGTAGGCTTCCATGCGAAACCTCTCGTAGTTATATCCTCCCTTATACGTCTCCTCAAAGCTCTCCGGATCTGACAAAGTTTTTCTCTCCTTCCGTCTCGTCTTGCCTACGCAAGATTGCGCTTGCTGTGCCTCGTTGTTTCGGTTCACGGCTTATCCGTACGGTCGTCGTTGGCCGGCCTGCGACTGCGTACCAGCACGAGGGCGAGCACCGATCCCAGAAGCGCCAGGGCAGCGCCGGAGATGAGGGCTGCACGAAAACCAGCAGTCAGAGCCTCCTCCGTGCCCATAGCACCCGCGACCATACTGGTCCTTATTGCGGCTATCGCGACCAGCGTTGCGAGACCTAAAGCGCCGCCGACCTGTTGGGAGGTAGTGATAAGGCCAGAGGCGAGCCCGGCTCTTTCTACCGGCAGTGCCCCTACGGCTGCGATCGTGGCTGGCACGATCGAGCAACCAACCCCGAGACCCGCCAACAAGGAGGGAAAGAGTACGTCTACGAGGTAACTGCCGCCAGCGTCTATCCGCCCCAACCAAAGAAAGGACGTGGCGAGGATGAGCAAGCCTCCGGTGAGTACGGTCCCCGCTCCGAAGCGGGTAACTAGCGCCGAGGCCACGTTGGCCCCAACAACTATTGCCAGGGCGAGCGGCACAAAGGCGAAACCGGTGGCAAGAGGAGTCAAACCCAGTACCTGCTGCAGGTATAGGGATAGGAAGAAGAAAACCGAAGTCGCACTGGCGCCGGCTAGCGCGGCCACCGCGTTGGCACCCGTAAGCTCTCTGATGCGGAAAACTCCCAAAGGTACGAGGGGATTGGCCGCCCGAAGCTCTGCGACAACGAACGCGCTAAAGAGGACAGCCGCCACGACGAGGAGCCCAAGCGTTCTGGCCGACAGACCTGACTCTCCGACGCCCGCCACCGCATAGACGATGATCGCAAGACCGATGGTCACGGTGAGAGTCCCAGCGAGATCGAAGGAGCGGGACCTCACCTCGGCGCGGCTTTCAGGGATCAAAAACGGCGCCAGTACCGCCGCCACAAGTCCAACCGGGACATTGACGAAGAACACCCACTCCCACCCCAAGGAGCCGGTAATAAATCCTCCGAGGAGTACACCGACCGTAAACCCAAGGCCCCCGACCGCTCCGAAGATCCCAAGAGCCCGGTTGCGCTCGGGACCCTCGAAAGTTGTAGCTACTATGGAGAGGGCCGAAGGAACAAGGATCGCTCCTCCGAGACCCTGTACGGCCCTAGCAGCGATGAGGGCCCATGCCGAAGGTGCAAGCCCGCACGCGAGCGAAGCCACAGAGAATAGGACGAGCCCGCCCACAAACACCCTTCTGCGACCCAGCAGGTCGGCGATTCTCCCTCCCAACAACAGAAAGCCTCCGAAAACCAGGATGTAGGCGTTGATCACCCACTGCAGACCCTCCGGCGAGAAGCCCAACTCCTTCCCCACTGAGGGCAGCGCGACGTTCACTATTGAGACGTCCACGACGCCCAGCAGGTGCGCCACGCACAAGAGCGCCAGTGCCAGCCACCGCCTCTCGCGCATCTCCGGAGCCTTCTTCACCACGCGTTCTCCCTCCGTAGAGTTCACAGTCTGCAATGCCGCCAATCCAACACTCAGCAAATATTAAGCTATAACTTATGTTTTGCAAGTAGGCCTGCCGTGAGCTCTAGGTGAGGTAGTGATTTCGGGGAGGCTAAAGAGGCCGGACGAAGCTGGCGGAGAGTTTACGGAGAAGGCTGTGGCAGGGCTTTGGTTAGTAGCGGCCTTCGAGGGCGGGCGCCAGGTAGCCGACCAGGAGATCCGTTAGCTCCTCGATAAGACGCCCATCTCGCAGGTACTCGGGGCGTTCGAGGGTGGCGGCGTGGGTGAGAGCCCGAACCGTCTGCACCACTACGAAAGCGGCCAGGTCAGGGTCTCTCGGTCGCAGCTTCGCCTTGTACTTGTCGATGTAATCGCGAACTATCTGCTGGATACGTTTTTCGAGTGCGTTCCCCTGCTCGGGGCGGGCGTCTGGTGGCACCTGCTCGACGAGGGCCTGGTGCAGCTCGGGATCGACCATCACTCCCTCCAACATGCCTTCTATAAGGCCCCGCACGGCGGCTGGCAAACTCTTCCCCGTGAGATCCTGGGACTTCGAGTCCACGGCCGCCGCAACCTGTTCAACGTGTCGCTCGAAGAGCGTGGCGAAAAGCACTTCCTTGTTCGGGAAGTAGCGGTAAAGGGTGCCGATGTTCACCCCGGCTTCCCGCGCCACCCGGTTCGTCGAAGCCTTATCGTAGCCATCCTCGACCAGGAGGCGGGCCGCCGCGTTAAGAATTGTCTCGACCGTATCTCTGGAGCGCTGCTGTTTGGGCCGGTGAGGCGGCTCCCGCATAGCACCCGTACCACCTGCGGAAGCTGCTGCGGTACCTGTGTAAGGTTCGGATGACACCCGGGCCGTTACCTCCTAACCGAGGAGAATGAAAATCATACTCAGATTCTATTGTACTAGGCGCCTCTTTGACTTAGTGATCTTCAATATACTTGAAATACTCTTCAGGTATTCATATACTGTTTTCATGTCGCATTTCAGGGATGCACCTTATGACGCCCGGCTTCTGGAGCCTAAAGACGTGCTGGGCAAGGAGATGGGCCGCGTTGACGAGCGGGTTGCCGCGTTGATGGGAGCTTTGTCTAACTCCACCCGCATCCGGGCTTTGTTTGCGCTGCTGGAGGCTGGCGAGCTTCCGGTAGGAGAGCTGGCTAAAGCGGTGAGGATGAGCGAATCGGCGACGAGCCATCAGCTCAGGGTGCTCAGGGACCTGGGCCTGGTGGCGCGGCGTAGGGAGTGGGGAGGGGCGCAGGAGCTTCTACTCCCTGGCCGACGACCACCTGGGAGTGCTCTTGAGAGAATCTCTATACCATGTGGACCATACCCGGTTGTCCACTGAAGGCTCCGCGCGGGGCTCCGCAGCGGGCGGCGAGGGTAAGCGCCTTTGACTGGGCGGAATCACGGGCATCACCACGAGGAGCACCGTCCGGATGAACACACTGTATGGGGTGGTCGCGACTAAGGCATAGCCTCTCGCACGTGAACCCGTTCGGCCACTCCCACGACGCCTCAGATTCGGTGGACGACGCCCTGGAGTCGAACGAGGTCGGCATCCGGGCTCTGAAGATTTCGCTGGTGGTGCTGATGATTACGGCGCTACTGCAGATTATCGTGGTCGCCTTCTCGGGGTCGGTTGCGCTTTTGGCGGACACGATTCACAATTTCGGCGACGCCCTGACAGCCGTGCCGCTGTGGATAGCTTTCGTTCTCGCCAGACGTCCGGCCAACAGAACATACACCTACGGGTACGGGAGGGCCGAGGATCTGGCAAGCGTCGCGATCGTGGCCCTTATCTTCTTCAGTGCCTGCGTGGTCGGCTAGCAGTCAGTAACTAAACTCATCTACGGCTCCGAGGTATCCAATGTCGGATGGGTCGCCGCTGCGGGCGTGGTGGGGTTTTTGGGCAATGAGCTGGTGGCGCAGTTCCGCATCCGCGTGGGAAAAAGGATCGGGAGCGCTGCGCTCGTGGCCGACGGACATCACGCCCGCACCGACGGCTTCACCTCGCTGGCGGTCGTGCTCGGCGCTTTGGGAGTGGCTCTTGGCTATCCTATCCTGGATCCGCTGGTGGGTTTGGGTATCACGGTTGCGATCCTCTTCATCGTCAAGGATTCTGCGCTCTCGATGTGGAGGCGCATGATGGACGCGGTTGACCCGGAGATTGTGGACTCCATACGGGAGGCTGTGGCCAGTGTTCCGGGCGTCGAAGAAGTCCGGTCGGTCAAGGCACGGTGGATCGGGCATCGAGTCTACTCGGAGGTCGAGATCGGCGTCCGAAAAGACCTGCGTGCGACCGAGCTGGGAGAGATCAGGGAGAGGTTCTCTACGAAGGCCAAAAGCGCAGTGCCCAAGCTCGAACGCCTAACCGTAGAAGCAATCCCTTGCAGATGATGTTCCCGCAAGACAGAAACGCTCCCCGTATTTGGGCGAAGGCCTAATCAACGATCATGGTTCGGATCGACGCTCGCGGAAGGAGAGATGGATGCCCCAGCGCCTACTTTGCCCCTTACGGCAGGAACCTTCGCATCTAGCCCTCTAGGCCGAACGCTTCTCAAAAAGCCCAAAGCAAAAACGACACTGCAGTAAGGATCTGTAATGGTATACTTTGATACATAAGTCTCATTGTGGTTGCCTCTACCTTCATGGACTGAAAGGAAGGATTCGGTGTCTCCGCTCAGACCTCTGTACGCGCTCGCAATAGCATTGCTGGTGGCCGCGTTTGTAGGATTTGGGATCTCGGCTTTCTATCCGGAGCCAGAGCCGCCAAATTACCCTCCGGAGCTGGAATTTACGGGCCCGCAGCCCACCGAGCAAGAAAAGGCGCTAATGGCAGAGCAGCGGGAGAAGGAGGAAGCCTATCAGAACCGGATTTCGGACTACAACCGGGTTGTATCCACCATTGCCATAGGCGCTGCGGTCCTGCTGCTGGTGAGTAGCATCGTCTGGATTAGTAGGTTACCCGTGATCGGCGACGGAGCCACTCTGGGAGCGGTTTTTACGTTGTTCTACGGTTTGATCAGGGCTTTCATGACGGATAGCGAGCAGTTTAGGTTCGTCGCGGTGGCTGTGGGGTTGGCTATCCTGATCTCGCTGGTCTACTGGAAGTTTTCGCGTTCAAGTGACACCGGTACGGACCAGCGAAGCCCCGCAACAGGCTAGAGAAGACCCTCGTCCGGATGCGAAGCCTGTCAGGCTACCGGAGTGCCGGGCAGTAGTTTACCGGGGTTGAGCATTTGTTCCGGGTCCATGCTTTTTCGTAGTGCCTCCAACATGACGAGTCCTTGCTCGCCCTTTTCTTTCTCCATGTATGGAAGGTGATCGGTACCGACGCCGTGCTGGTGGCTCAGGGTTCCTCCGCACTGGGTGATGGCCGTGAGGGCCGCTGTCTTCAGGGCGCGCCAGCGTTCGAGCGTTGTCTCGGGATTTGCGTGGAGCCGGAAAAAGAAAGTGAAATAGAGGCTCGCGCCGGTGGGGTAGACGTGAGAGAGGTGCGCCATCGCCAGGACCCGCTCGCCTTCGAGCGTCGTGCGTAGGGCTCGCAGGACCGCCCGCGCGGTCGGCGCCAGGGAACTCCAGGTGGTCGCCGTTTCGAGGGTCTCTATCGCCCAGCCTTTCTCCCAGAGCGTGTTGCGGAGGTAGGGGAGCCGGAAACGGTTGTTGCGCCATTCCCGGCCGGCTACGTCCCCGATCACCACTCCCCGATTAGACTTTGCCAGTGCCCCGGCCCCGGAGCGGGCGCGGCGAACCGTTTGCGCCGATCCGGTAGCTCCGAGTAGCAGGAGAGACTTTTCCTCTCGCAAGCCCCGGCGGGCGAGCAACCCTTCGAGGAGTCGCCGGACGTATGGATTGAGCGTCAGGCGGAGCTGAGACCGAGTCTCCTCGGGGTCGCTGAGGCGCATCATGCTGAGGGGGAGTCGGTTCCACACCATGTTGCGGACAGCTTCGATCCCGTCTTCCCAGGTCGGAAAAATTATTCCCCAGAACCTTTCTCGCTCCGGGACGGGATGTACACGGACGGTTGCGGAGGTGATCACACCGAGACGTCCTTCCGAGCCCAGGACGATCTGCCGCAGGTCAGGACCGGCTGCGGATGCGGGAAAGGGTGGCAAGTTCAGGGGTCCTTGTGGGGTGAGAAGACGTCCCCCCTGGAATGTTTCCTCGATCTTGCCGTACAACAGAGATTGCTGGCCCGAGGATCGGGTGGAGATCCAACCTCCCAGAGTCGAGTACTCGAAGGACTGTGGGAAGTGGCCCAGGGTGTAGCCCCACGACCGGAGTTGGGCTTCTATCCACGGTCCCCGCACCCCGGCCCCGAAGGTGGCGAGCCGGCTCTCCTCGTCCAGGTCTTCTAATCGTCCCATTCGCTCCAGGCTGACGGTGAGGACGGGCCTCTCGCCGGGAAGCGGGTTTACTCCGCCTACCACGCTCGTTCCGCCGCCCCAGGGGATCAGGCAAGCCCCGACCCGGCGTGCGTAAGCAAAAAGGTTCGCCACCTCCTCTTCCCGCCCCGGAAACGCTACCCCGTCGGGGAAAGCCTCTACTCTGCCGCTACGAAGCGCCACGAGATCCGGGAAGCTCTCACCCCGGCTGTGGCGTATCCGGGCTTCCGATTTCTTGCTCACCAGGGGATGGTCCGGAAGTCGAGAAGCAGGTGGGGAGATTTCTCCGAGACGAACGTCCCGCATCGGCCGGCCGGAACCGAGGCGTTCCTTTAGATACTCTTCGGCGTGGAGCGAGAGATCGTAGGTTACCGTTTCATCTCCCCATCCGTTCCAACGTCGCATAACAATTCAGCCCTGTCCCATGGGTGTGGGACTGTAGCAAGTTTCCCAGAGTTCTCGGTAACGATTCCATTCGCTCTCCCAGCGATCCGGATTCCAGCTATCTTCCGATTTTAGCCGCGTTTGTATCTCAGTCTCCAAGGCCAGGCCTCCTTCGGGCAGCAGGTGTCCAAGACGGACCCTGCGTAGCAGCAGATCATCCAGGTGGACGATGGACTCTCGGCTGAAAGCCCACTTTAGTTCTGCCCATGTGTAGGGAGTATCAGATATCTTCTGCAGGTCTCTGACGTCTACCCATTCGAGAAAGTCCGCTAGGTCCGGGCCGAGACGCCCCGTCAGCCTGCGTCTCAGGAGATGAGGTAGGGTAGAGAGTGTCTCTCGGGCCTCGTCCAGCGCGCGCGGGTCCGGTGGTTCGAGGCTCGCCGTATTGTTTTCCGTGGGGTATTTTCCTCCGAGTACGACTTGCAGGGCACGGGCCACGCGCCGGGATATGGGGTGGAAGGTGGTGAGTTTACCGCCGGCTACGGTTATCAGGTTTTTGTCTTCCCGGATCACATACTCCCTGGGTTCCTGAGATGGGTTGTCGTAGCCGCCGAATACCACGGGCCGCACCCCGGCGAAAGTCCCGAGCAAGTCTTCCAGGAAGACCGAGAGGTCTTTGAACCGGCTCCTGATAGCTTCTAGGAGGTAGTTTTCCTCTTCCATGCTGGCTGCCGGCTCTCTGTCCAACGGATCTTGGTGGTCGAGGTCCGTGGTTCCTACGAGCGTTACGCCTTCCCATGGATAAGCAAAGACCGGACGGTTGTCCTCCGGGTGTGCGAACGTGACGGCCTGGGCCGTGGGGAGTTTCTCCCAAGGGAAGATCAGGTGACTGCCCCGGAGGGGCCGGAGGTGTATCGGATCTTCGGAGGGCTTGGACAGCTCGCCGGACCAGGCTCCCGCCGCGCTAACTACGGACCTGGTCTTGATCTCCGCTATATTCCCGTTCTCGACGTCTTCTACCGTGAGAGCCCGAACGTTTCCGGAACTGTCCCGGAGAAGTTCCTTTGCCCGCGTGTAGTTGAGCGTCCGGGCGCCCTGGACCTCGGCTTCGCGGAGCACCCGGAATACCAGCCGGGCGTCGTCGGTCTGGGCGTCGGAGTACCCGAAGCCTCCCCGCAAGCCGTCGAGTTTCAGGTTCGGGGCCAGGAGGGCGATATCGTAGGCATCCAGGTGATGATGGTTGACGCCGCTGCGCCTGAGCAGGTCGTAGATCGTGAGTCCGAAATCCAGGCTCCACGGTCCCGGCTGGTCTCCCTTGTAGACCAGGTAGAGGAAACGCAGGGGCTCGACGAGTCCTTTTCCGGTGCGCAGCAAGAGTTCCCGTTCGCGGACGGCCTCGCGGGTGAGCTGTATCTGGTGCTCCTTAAGGTAGCGGAGGCCACCGTGGATCATCTTCGAACTGCGGCTTGAGGCGCCCCAGGCGAAGTCCTTTTGCTCTATGAGGAGTACCGAGAGACCCAGTCTGGACGCTTCACGGGCGATCCCCGCCCCGGTGATGCCACCTCCTATAACGATGGTGTCCCACTCGAAACCCGTCGCCTCGGACCAGGTAGAGTAGCGATTTCTCGGTCCCGTTTCGGACATGGTGAATAGAGTATATAGCCCGGTGTGGGTTGTAGCGTGTGGGGCAATTGACCCAGGTAGCGAGGGTCAATTGCCCGATGACAAATCCTGGAGGACATATCATCATTCACTAAAGGCTGGCCGAGCCGCACGAAATTCCCCCCTCCTGGCGGAGCCAGCCTCGGTATTCACCAATACAGGGTGGTGATGGTAGAGTAGGGGGCGAGAGGGGGAGAGATATTAGCTTGGTTCCGTCAGAGACAATCCGGGTTGCGATAGCCGATGACCAGCAGCTTTTCTCCGGTGGGCTCGTCCGGATCATCGGTATCCAGCCGGACATAGAAGTGGTCGGCGAGGCCCATAACGGCGAAGAGGCTGTGAAGTTGTGCCTGGAGACAGAACCGGACGTGGTCTTGATGGACATCTCCATGCCGGTAATGGACGGAGTGAGCGCGACCCGTAAGATCCGGGAGGTTTTGCCCAGGACGCGCATCCTGATCCTGACGGTTCATACGGATGACGGGCACGTCTTTCAGGGGATCAAAGCCGGCGCCCAAGGATATCTACTAAAGGACTGCACCCCGGAAGACCTTACGCGAGCCATCAGGACGGTTTACGCCGGAGACACCATAATGGCCCAGGATATAGCCCAGAAGATGCTGACGACCTTCGAGGGTATACGAAGCGAAGACGCCGAGATAACACCCCACCTGACCGAGCGCGAGATAGAGGTCATCAAATCCCTCGCCCGTGGGATGAGCAACAAGCAGATTGCCCAGAGCTTGCACATCTCGGAGAAGACAGTGCGTAACCACGCCTCGAACATCTACAAAAAGCTGCACATCTACGACCGTACCCAGGCCGTCATCTACGCCGTTCGCCGGGGTCTCGTAGACCTGGAAACTCTAGGTTCCTGATAGCGAAGAAACTGCTTTAAAGGGAGAGATTGACTCTCACAGTGGTACCGCGTCCGGGCTCGCTGGTGATCTCGAGTTTGCCGCCGAGGTCTTCGACCCTCTCTCGCATGCCGGAGAGGCCGACTCCGTTAGGCTCGAAATCGGGATCGAAGCCGCAACCGTCGTCCGTTACCTCAGCCCACAACTTCCGGCCGTCCTTGCCGAGCGTCAACTCGACCTGATGGGCTCCGGAGTGGTTTCGGGTGTTCGCCAGGGCCTCTTGCAGCACGCGCACGAGTTCTGACCCGACTCTGGACTCGATCTCCTCCGGGAATCCTTCTTTAACGTCGAGGATGATCTTGCGTTCGGGGGTCATCTGGCGGTTGAGCTCCACAAGCGATTCCACGGACTTCAGGAATGGCTGCTGCTTTTCGATACGCAGGTCATAGACGGCGCTTCGTAGCCCTCCGACGGCCCGGCGCAGGGCGTCGATCTCTCTGTCGAGGTCTACTTCTCCGGAGCCGTTTGATTCCAATTTGGTGGCCTGGAGCGCCTGGAGCGCCCCCGAGAGATCCTGAAGGACCACGTCGTGGAGGTCGCGGGCGATCCGGCGCCGCTCGGCCTCCCGCATCTCGTGCAGGGATTTCTCCGCCCGCTTGCGGCTGGTGACGTCGCGCACGATGCTCAAGACGGCTGTTTTGCCGCCAAACTCTATTACCGAAGAGTTGACCAGAACACTCAGGGTTACTCCGTCGGCCCGGCGGTGGATAGTCTCGAAGTCCTGATAAGAACCCTCGGCAAGGAGTATGTCAAGGTAGCGTCGGGCCCGCTGGCGATCCAGTGAGAGCTCTTTCATGGTTTTTCCGAGGAAAGCCTCCTTCGACAGATCGTACAGCTTGCAGGCGTTCTCGTTGACGTCCAGTATCTCCCGGCTCTCGGGCTCGTAGACTATGATCGCGTCGTTCGCCATCTCGAATAGCCTGCGGTACTCGCGTCCCGATTTCTTGAGGGCTTCTTCGGCACCGCGACGCTCGATAGCTGTGGCGAGCACGTTGGCTACGGCCAGAACGAAGTTCACGTCGTCTTCCGTGAACTTTCTCCGCTTGGTGGAGTGGGTTTCCAGAACCCCGAAAGGCTCCTTGGGCCCCCGGATGACGACGTACATGCCGCTGACGATCCCTCTATCCGGGAAGATTCGTTTTTTGGTAAAACGCGTCTCCAAATCCAGGTTCTCGAAGATGACCGGCTCGCCGGAGATGAGAGCATGTCCTACGTGCGAGTTTTCGTCAGCTTCCATGGTGACTTCGCCGACGAGTTCCGGTTCCCAGCCGACTCCCGCTTGTAACAGGAGCCGGTTATCGGGTAGCCGCTTCAAGACGCCCGCGTACTCCGTCTCCAGGTTTCGGGAGATCATGCTGACCGCCTCTTCCATGAGGTGCGCAAGGTCGGTGCGGTCCAGCGCCCGCTGTCCGAGTTGGGCCACCAGCGCCTGCTGGAGCGCCCGCTGCCGGAGCTCCTGCTCGGCGCGCTTGCGATCGGTAAAGTCCTCTACCATGCCCACGACGAAGTATGGGTTTTCTTCGTGGTCGCGTATCAGGGAGACGTTCAGCCGGCCCCAGAGAAGACTGCCATCTTTCCGGATATATCTCTTTTCTATTTCGTAATCGTCTATCCTGCCGGCGACGAGATCGTCGAAGTGGTCCAGGTCTTCGGGTAAGTCGTCGGGGTAGGTTAGATCTCTCACGCAGGCGCCTTCCAGCTCCGCGCTGCTGTAGCCTAGCATTTTCTGTAGGGCCGGATTCGTCTGTAACAGGCGGGCGTCGAGGTCCACGAGCGCGATGCCCGCCGCCGTGTCCTCGAAGATCGCCCGGAATCGCGCCTCGCTCTGCTGGATGCTGACCAGCGACGCCGTACGTTCGGCCAGAAGGTTCCGCTTGGCTTCGAACTCCGCTGCGTGGCTCATGGCGGCGGCGATCAAACCCGCCATGAGCTGGAGGGTGTTGACGTCTTTATCCCCGAAAGCGCGAGGACTGTCCGAGGTTACCTTGAGTACGCCCACCGTCTCCTGGGCGTAATATAGGGGTACGACTATAAGTGACCTTGCCCCGGTCTTCCTGCAAGCCTCTCGGTCGACGCGTGGGTCCAGTTCGGTGTCCTCCGAGAGCAGAGGGTTGCCCTCGCGCACGCACAGTCCCGACACGCTGGAGGACAATTTGAGTCGCAGCCCGGTGTATTTCGAAGAAGTTCCACTCCCGCTATAGTAGATGAGGTCTTCGCCTTCGATCAGCTCGATCACCGCTCCCCGCGCCCCCGTGAGCCGCTGCGAACGTTCCGTGATGAGACGTAACATCGCCTCGTAGTCAAGTTCCGCGGAAGCGATCTCTTGCTGGGTGGAGATCACCTCCGAGAGAAGGCGCGCGTTGTCACGCAGCAACTTCTCGGCCTGCTTCCGCTCGGTGATGTCCTGGACCTGCGCTATGTAGTAGAGTGGCCGATCTTCCAGGTCCTTGACGAGGGATACGCTCAAGCAGACCCATACCGGGTGACCTTTGGCGTGGACATAGCGTTTTTCCAGAGAGTAGCTGCTCAAATCTCCTTCATCTATCCGGTTGGCGTACTCGATGCTGACTTCGTAGTCCTCGGAGTACGTAATATCCCGATAGGTCATCGAGAGCAACTCGTCTTCCCGGTAACCGAGTATCCCGCACATTGCGCGGTTGACCCGCTGGTAGCGGCCTTCCAAATTTACGATAGACATTCCCACGGGTGTATTCTCAAAGGCGCTTCTGAAGCGTTCCTCGGCTTCACGCAGCTCTTCTTCGGACCTTTTTCGGCCGGTGATGTCCTGGAAGTAGATCGCCAAACCATCCTTAGACGGATAGACCCGAACCTCGAACCACGCGGCCAGCGGAGGATAAAACTCCTCGAAGTGCCTAGGCTCGCCCGATTCGGCGGCCTTCCGGCTTTCTTCGTGGAACCTCGAGCCGGAGGCCGCCGGGAAAGCGTCGAGCACGCTGGCGCTTAGAAGCTCATCTCTCGTCCGGCCCAGAAACTGCTCCGCCCGGCGGTTCACGAAGGTAAAGCGTCTGTTGCCATCGAGGGCGAAAAAGGCGTCCGTAATGCTCTCCAGGACGTCGGTCAGGCGCTCGTTTGAATCTTGCAGCGCATCCTCGGCATCCTTACGGCCGCTGATATCGCGTGAGACGGCCAGTATCTCCTGTGCCTCTCCGGTCTCTTCTTCCCTGACAACCCGGCTGGTGGTCTCGAACCAGGTGTACGAACCGTCCTTGCGCCGGATGCGGTAGCTTACGGTGCTGGTGTCGGGAAGCTCCAGTATCGAGTCGTGCGAGTTCTTGATCCGGTCGAGATCCTCCGGGTGAAAAAACTCGTAGGCGGAGTGTCCGAGAAGCTCCTCCGGCTCGTAACCGAGCAAAACGTGGCAGGCGGGTGAGGCGTATACGTACTCTCCCTCCAACGTATGCTTGGAGATCATGTCCGTCGAGTTCTCGGCGATGAGCCTGTAGAGCTTCTCGCTCTCGCGAAGCTCCCGCTGGTTCCGCTGGTTGTGTCTCAAACTTTCGACGATATCCTCCGGATCTTCAGTCTCCCGTGGGCGTGGACCCTGAGGCGAACATGAGGTGTTGCCCCGTCCGGCAAGTCCGAACCCCTAACGCACTTCGATCTTGGAGTCTAATTGTACTCTCGTACGCCAGGACCATCTATGCTCGATCTCCGGCCCTGTTTGTCTTGGGTAATTTGACCTAAGTTGCCTCACAACATGTTCCGTCTGGCCCTGAGAGGCTATACAGTATCTATGGGAACTCCGCCAGACGTGTGGAGTCAGAAGGGCAGGAAGAGTTGCCTGCGAACAGGAAGCAGGCGAAAGGTGAGAGTGATGCGGGTGATCGAGCAAGAACAGGGGCGCTACGAAGTTCGGGAGGTTCCCTACGGGACGGTTTATTCCTGGAATCCTGGCTATGTACGAGTCGAATGTGACTGCGGGACGGTCTTGGAGTGGACAGGGTCAGGCGCCATGTGTGAGTGTGGCGCGAGACACGAAGGAATCTTGGAAGGGCTCGAATCTCGGAATGAAGGTGATGACCATCCCTGGCTCGAGGACTACGAAGAGTGGCGGGAAGAAAAAGAAGCCAACGACATGAAGCACGAATACTACGCGTTCGTGGAGGCGGAAAATGGTGTATAAGGTAACGGGTCCACCGGCGGGAAGCGGACACTGGTTCGAGGATCATTCTCTATTCGTGCGGTACCTGATCGCACGCCACAGCCACAACCGGATGGACGTGCTGATCTCCCACGCCGAGGATGAGGCGGCTCTACCGGTCTTCAGTACGAAGCGGGCTGCCTGGCGGTTTCTAAGGTCCGCTACTTCGGAAGCGGAGTGGCACGTAAGGGAGTCTACGGCCGGAGAGTTGATCTCTCTGCTCATGGGGCACATCGCGGACGTGGAGGTGGTCGTTTTGGATCCTTCCGCCGGATCGGAATTGGATGCAGACGTGCCGGCGGAGCACGTTAGCAAGAACGAGTTTATCGGCTCTCTGATGAAGGAGCCGATGCTGATGTCGCCCCGTTAGGGACGGACTCGCAAAACCCCATATCTGCTAACCTGTACAGGGTAACTAAAGTGGATAGGGGACACTTGTGGAATACGGCAGGCTCGACGCGACCGCCCAGGCCGCGCTGGTACGGTCGGGCGAGACTACGGCTGGGGAACTTCTCGAAGCGGCGATCTCAGGGGTGGAAGAACTAAACCCTGCGCTCAACGCGGTGGTCGAAAAACTGTACGAGCAAGCGCGGGAGACGGCGAAAGACAACCTTACCGGCCCGTTCGCCGGGGCGCCTTTCCTGCTCAAAGACCTCGGCGCCTCCTACGCCGGGGCTCCGATGACCTCGGGATCCGGGTACATGCGCGACTTTGTCCCGGACCATGACTCGGAGCTGACAGCCCGCTACAAACGGGCGGGGCTCGTGATCTTCGGCAAAACCAACACGCCCGAGTTCGGCATACAACCTACGACCGAGCCACGCTTGTTCGGACCTTGCCGTAACCCCTGGGACACTGACCGCTCGACCGGCGGATCAAGCGGAGGTTCGGCTGCTGCCGTGGCGGCCGGAATCGTACCGATGGCCCACGCGAACGACGGGGGAGGCTCCATCCGAATACCGGCCTCCTGCTGCGGTCTCTTCGGACTCAAGCCAACGAGGGCGCGCACCACCCTGGGGCCGGACGTAGGCGACACGATGGGTGGCCTCGTCGCCGAGCACGCCGTTACGCGCTCGGTTCGCGACAGCGCCGCCCTGCTCGACGCCGTCTGTGGCCCGATGCCGGGCGACCCCTATGTAGCGCCAACACCGGAGCGTCCTTTCGCGGAGGAGGTCGGCGCGGACCCCGGAGTCTTGCGCATCGCTTTCACCACCGAGGCGCCGACCGGAGTACCGCTGCACGAAGATTGCGTGGCTACGGTACGTGACGTGGCGGAACTATGCGCCGAACTCGGCCACGAAGTAGAAGAGGCATCCCCCGTTCTGAATGGGGAGGTGATAGAACGAGCCTTCTCCGTTCTCTGGTCGGCGGGCGTGGCTTCCGGGATAGACGGCATGTCGCGGCTGATGGGCCGGGAGCCTTCACCGGAACAGTTCGAGCCTCTCACCTGGGCGCTCTACGAGATGGGCCGGGGCTTCAGCGCCTCGGATTACCTGCTCGCCGTTTCGGTGCTACAGCGCTTCACGCGTCTCGTGGCGGAGTTCTTCGGGCGCTACGACGTGTGGCTCACCCCCACGCTGGCCGAGCCTCCCCCGCCCCTGGGCACGTTCGACTCTCCACCGGAAGACCCGTTACGGGGTTATTTTCGGGCGGCGTCCTACGTGCCGTTCACCCCGATCTTCAACGTCACCGGACAGCCCGCGATGTCCGTGCCGCTCTACTGGACCGACGCCGGACTGCCGGTCGGGGCCCACTTCGCCGGACGGTTCGGCGACGAGGCGACCCTTTTCCGGCTCGCCGCCCAGTTAGAGGAAGCCCGTTCCTGGGCCACGCGACGTCCTCCGGTAGCGTCGAGGTAAGAGGTCTGGAAAGCCTTGCGATACCGATACAACGTAACCAGCGGGACGGAATGGGAGAAGACCGTGGGCTACTCGCGGGCCGTGCGACGGGGGCCGTTCGTGTTCGTCTCCGGGACCACGGCGACCGATGGGACCGGGGGGATAGTCGGGATCGGAGACCCTTATGCACAGGCGGTGCAGGCGCTGGGCAACATCCGGGTGGCGCTCCGGGCCGCCGGGGCTGACCTCGAAGACGTGGTACGGACCAGGATCTACGTGGTCGACATCGAAGACTGGGAGGAGATCGGGAGGGCCCACGGTAAGTTTTTCGGGGAGATAAAACCAGCCGCCAGCATGGTCGAGGTGCGGCGTTTGATCTCACCGGAGATCCTGGTAGAGATAGAGGCTGATGCCATAATCGAGGAGGTCAAGCCCCTCGCCTCCGCGTCCGAAGATCCCGTCAACTGAAATACCTTCCACGCTAAGGTGTGCCGGTCGTACCACGGGTTACGTTCCGAGCTTTCGTTGCGATGTAGAAGTCTACCCGGTCGTCCATGGAGGAGAGGTCACGCCCCGTTAGCTCTTCGCATCTGGAGAGTCGGTGCCGGAGCGTGTTGACGTGAATGCGGAGCTTGTCAGCGGTCACCTGCCACTGTCCACCGGACGCGAGGAACTCTTCAAGTGTGGGAAGTAGCCCCGCATTGCGTCGGGCGTCATACTCTTCTATGGGTCCGAGGAGCGAGTCGCAGAACGAGGCGAGCACTTGTTCGTCCTGGAGGGCGAGAAGAAGGGCGTGCGACTCGGTCTTGTCGTGTACCACGTAGCCTCCAGGAACGTGGTGACTCCGGGCGAGGTTCGACGACTGACGGGCCTGGATGAGACTACGCCTCAACCCCTCGACGCCCCGGCCTCCGGCGCCGATGCCGATAGCGGAGTCCGGGCCCAGGGCGGTCCACAGCGAGCGTCCCAGTTCGTCCGGGAGGGGTGATCCCTGTCGAGGCTGTACGACGGCGGTTACGGTGTCGCGCCAGACCGCGACCACTACATTGTCGGCGAGGGAAGAGAGCGCTTGCTTTGTAACGTCTAGAATGGATCTGGGTCGCTCGGATGTCGTTACTACCCCCACGAATGAGCTGTGGGGATCCAGGCCATAAGCCTCCAGGCGTCCGGCCGAGAACTGGGTGCGTTTTGAGAGAACCGCATCCACGAGCTCGGTCGCCAGACGACGCTCCGCTTCCCGAAGCTCCCTTTCATGGGCCATGACGAAATCTAGCAACGGCAGCGCCTGCTCGATCTTTGATCGGTGTTCCATGCTGAGCTCGCCGGTAGAAACGTCTACCAAGAGGTACGCCGGCGCGCCGCCGCCGGTTCCGATGTCGAACACAGCCGCACCGTTCCAAGCCGACACTTTGTGATCCCGGACAGATACACTGACGATACTGGAGATGAGATCCGCCGACGGCTCAGCGTTGGCATTATCCGCAAGTATCCGTCCGTCGGCTCCGAGCACCCAGATGTCCTGCCGAATTTCTTCCCGCAACACGTTAAGGATTCCGCGCATCCCGCCCGGTAGAGAAGAGATGGAACGGATGAGCCTCTCGCCGCACTCGATGGTCGACCGCAGTCTGGCCTCGCGCTGGGCCTGGACGCGCTCGAAAAATCTGCGGCCTATGGCGATGAACGGCGTGCGGGTCGGCACAGCCAGAAGCGTGAGTCCCGCCGAGCGACAAGCCTCTACTACAGCGCCGGGTATCGAGTCAGCATCAGACAGAAGGCCCCAACCCAGCCCGGAGGCGTGTGTCTCGGCGAGGGCGCTGACGAACGCATCGGGACGGCCGTCGTAAGCGTTCCAGACCCCGGCGCTCAGTATTAACTCGCCACCTCTCACGTATGGAGAAGGGTCCAGCAACTCGGTGACGTGGACCCAGCTCACCGGAAGGTCGAGATCCCCGGCCACGATCACCTCTAGCCCCAGATCCGGGTCTTCGACGAAGTTCCGAACGATTATTGATTCCGACGACTCCCGAGTCATTGTAGATTCCTCCAATATACGCCGCCGAACATTATATCTTCGGACGTTTCACCATAACGGCGGCTACTGTAGATTTAGCGCAATAACTCAAAGAAAGGTCAGGCTGCATGTCAGAACCGCCTCGCTACGGCTTACCGGATGCGTCTCTCGGGCCACGCTACAGTGGCATACGGACGTTCGCCCGCTGCGCCCACGTTACCGGCGACACGGAGGGAGTCGACGCGGCGGTCATCGGCGTGCCGTTCGACACCGCCACGAGCTTCCGGCCGGGGGCGCGTTTCGGCCCCGAAGCGGTCAGGGCGGCCTCGATCCTGTTGCGTCCCTGGCATCCGGTACAGCGGGTAGACGTCTTCGACGAGCTCTCCGTGGTGGATGGCGGCGACCTGGTGGTGACGCCGGGCAACGCCGAGCGCACGGCGGCCCAGATCTCCGAAGGACTTGGGCCGCTAGTTGAGGCTGGGGTAACGCCGGTCGTCATCGGCGGTGACCATTCCATTGTGCTCGGTGAGTTGCGAGCTTACGCAGAGCACTACGGTCCCGTGGCGCTCGTGCTGCTCGACGCCCACGCCGATACCTGGGATCAGTACCAGGGAGAGCGATACTTCCACGGCACGCCCTTCCGCCGGGCCTATGAGGAAGGATTGCTCCTGCCGGAGAACTCCGTGCTGGCCGGGATGCGGGGTCCGCTCTACGCCGAGTCCGATCTGACCGAAACGTTGGATATGGGGTTCGACATGATCCCCGGCGAGGAGCTACGGGCGACCTCGCCGGAAGATTACGCCGCCCGCGTCCGGGAACGGGTTGGGGACGCGCCGGTCTTCTTCTCTTTCGATATCGACGTTATAGATCCGGCGTTCGCTCCCGGTACGGGTACGCCGGAGATCACCGGGCTCTTCCCGCACGAGGCCGTTGCCTTTATCCGGGCTCTACGGGGCATCTCGTTCGTCGGCTTCGACGTGGTGGAGGTGGCCCCGGCCTACGACAACCCCGGCCAGAACACATCCATGCTAGCCGCGAACATAGCCTACGAATTCCTCGCCCTGCGGGCGCTGCAAAGCGGTTTCGTAGAAGTGCCGAAGAGTGAACAGAGCGGACAAACTGGCTGAGGCCGGATCGGAAGGAGAGATCATGTGGCAGCGCATAGTTTCCAAGTTCGGCAACGACAGCATAGGCGAGTCTCCACAGGAGCATCGGACGATGGGGTTCGGCAAGGCCGTGACCATGTGGCTCGGGGCGAACGTGGTCGTGACGACCATCCTTACGGGGATGTTATTGGTGCCCGACCTACCGTATCTGCGGGCGCTCTGGATCGTGTTGATCGGGTCGGTGATCGGGGCCGTCGGACTCGCCCTGGTCGGTAACATGGGGACCCGCACCGGGCTCCCAACCATGGTGCTCTCGCGGGGTGCTTTCGGTACGCGGGGCAGCAACCTCCCCGCTGCGGTCAACCTCGTAATACTCGTTGGCTGGAGCTGGGTGCAGGCTTTGCTCGCCGGTATGAGCATGAACTATGCTATTGAGGCCACGTTCGGTTACTCGAACCTGCCGCTCTTCACCATTCTGTGCGAGGTGATCGTGGTTCTGATCGTGCTGCGGGGGCACGTCGGCATAGAACGCATGGAGTTCCTGGTGGCGACCTCTATGCTGATCCTCGCGGCGGTCGTCTTCTACAAGCTGTTCTCCGAGTTCAGCGTGGGCAACCTGCTGACGATGCCGGTGGAGTCCCGCAACGGCATCACGGCGGCCATCGCCTTCGACATCGTGGTGGCGACGGCGTTCTCGTGGTACGTGCTGGCTGCGGACTTCAACCGGCACGCAAAGAGCCAGGCCGGGGGCATGGGCGGGACCATGATCGGCTACGTTCTGGCGACGATGGTGGCGATGGGGCTCGGGGCGACGGTTTCCGGGTTCTCGATTCTCCGGGGCATGGAGCAGACCTTCGACCCGACCGTGCTGCTCGCCGGTTTTGGGTTCGGGATACCGGCGGCGCTGGTGATCTTCCTCTCCGTTATGACGACGAACGTCATGGCGGTCTACGGCGCCGTGATGAGCTACATGAACATCCGGCCACAGGACGGCTTCTGGAAGCCGGCGCTCGCTATCGGGGTCATCACCGTTATAGGGGCGCTCTACGAAGGTATCCTGAATCAGTTCCAGAACTTCCTGCTCATCATCGGTGCTCTGTTCATCCCGGTTTTTGCGATCATGCTGGCCGATTACTGGATCGTCAAGCGCGGCCGCTACGACGCGAGCGAGATGTTGAAGGGTCGCGGAGGCGCGTACTGGTACACGGGTGGCTACAACGTGGCGGCCTGGGTCGCTTACCTCGCCGGCGCCGGACTGGCGATCTACTGGACCCAGATCAGCCCTCTTTCCTTCGGGGCCACCATCCCGACGTTCATACTCACGTTCGTCCTCTATCTCGTGGTCAATGTACTGTTGAGCCGCTTCGCCCAGCGTTCGCCCGCCCCGACCAGCAGCTTCCGTAAGTGAGGATCGGCCGAATAGTAGACCTCTCCCACAGGGTGGACGAGGATACCCAGGTCTTCCCCGGAGACCCCAGGCCACACTTCGAACCGGCGACCACAATTGAAGATGACGGAGTGAACGTCCTGAGCCTGCACCTCGGCTCCCATTCCGGAACCCACGTCGACGCCCCGTATCACTTCGTGGAGGACGGAGCCCGCATAGACGAGATGGACCCGGCGCTCTTTGTCGGCCCCGCCACAATAATGGACGTGCGGGGCAAAGAGCCACGAGGCCGCATCACGGTAGAGGACTTACAGTCCTACGAAGACCAACTTTCAGAGGGCGTCATCGCCGTGGTGTGGACCGGCTGGGACGAGCACTACGGTACGCCCCTACACTACGATCATCCATTCCTCGACCGCCGGGCCGCGCAACTTATTTTGGACATGGGCGTAAAGACGGTAGCCATAGACGCGCTGAACGTGGACGAAACCGTGCTCGAAGGCCCGCACCCGGAGGGGTATCCGGTCCATCACCTCATCTGCGGCGCGGGTGGCGTCATCGCGGAGAACCTTACCGGAGTTGGGTCGGTGGTCTTTTCGGAGCCCATCCTGAGCCTTTTGCCCATTAAACTCGGCGGCTCGGACGGCGCACCCGTGCGGGCTGTTGCTATCGAGAGGTTGTCTTCTAGTAGCTGACCATCGGCTTCTGGCCGAGGTAGGTGTCGTCTTCTAGTTGTTTGAGCATGAAGTCCGCAATGTCGGCCCGCGAAATTTTGGACCCACTGTTCTTGCCGACATAGCCTACCCGGTACTCGTCCTTCCTCTCTCCCTCGGTGAGCATTGGACCACGCACGATGACCCAATCGAGATCGCTCTTCTCTACAGCGCGGGCGTGGTTCTCGGCGTCCTCCAATACGTCCTTCTGCAAGAGCTTGAGCAAACCCGTGATCGCCTTGTCGAACAGCTTGGGTTCATCCTTCGGGTCCCGGACACCGGCTCCGGTGAGGCTAACCAATCGCCTCACGCCGTGCTTCTTCATCACCGCCACAATGTTCTCCGTGCCGACCGTCTGTACGTCCTTCCCGGAAGTTTTGGTATGCCCGATGACGCTCAGTACTGCGTCCGCCCCGGCTATCGCCTCGTCCACTGCTGCACGATCCTTGACGTCACCTTTTACCGGCATGAGTCGCTCGTGGTTTAGTTTCATCTTCGCCGGGTCCCTGACGAACGCCGTGACCTCGTGACCCTCGGATAGGGCTTGTTCTACGAGTGGACGGCCGGTTCGGCCCGACGCCCCGAAAATAGTAAGCTTCATGATTTACCGTGCTCCTCTCTGGCGCCTCGCAGCCCGTCGAGAACGAGCCTGCTGAGGGAGGTGGTTATACGTTCGGGGTCCATGCCAAGTTCGTGGCGCTGGAATAGGTATAGGTCTATGTTTAGCGGCGCCAGGATCGCGTCGGCCGCGTACTCTACGTCTAAAGATGGAACCTCATCCCCCGCTACCGCCTGTTCCAACAGCACCACCACCGTCTCGTTGAGCCATCGGTAGAAGGGGTTCCGGTATACTTCCGGGCGCCGCCCACCGCCGGCCGCGTCCCGGATGGCCCCCAAGAGCGGCGCGTTCTTCTCGTTGAACTCCGCCAGTCGGTAAAGGAAATACTCCAACTGCGCCAGCGCCGGCTCTTGGTCTTCCTCCAGATGCACCCGGACCTCTTCCGAGAACCGCGTAACGCTCTCGTGGAGCAATGCGGCGCACAGTGCGCCCTTGTGCTCGTAGCGCCGGTATAGAGTTCCCTGCCCCACGCTGGCCTCGCGGCCGATCTCGTACATGTTCACCGGATCCACGCCCCGCTCGTCGAACAAGGTCCGCGCGGCATCCAGAATTCTCCGCCGGCTCTCCGCCGCGTCTCTGCGTTCGCCACCGCAGGCATCGCCCCGGAGATCCGTTTCGAGAACCGGCAACTTGCGTCGCAACTTAGACTCCTCGCCCATGGTCCTTTCTTTTACAGAATTTGTGCCGATTTACCTTGATAGTTGACCAATCGCCTTATAGCATTCCAGAAGTGGACAGTTGTCCGTTTGAGTGTAGCAGGGTCTGCGCGGCGCGACAACGCTGGTCCGGGATATGGTTTTTGTAGAGAGGGTTGGTTTGGCGGGTAATTCGGGCGGCATAGAGGTCGAGGGGTTGGTACGCGAGTTCGGCAAGGGCTTTCGGGCGGTGGATGAGATCGACCTGCGCGTTGAGCCGGGTGAGATCTACGGTTTCCTCGGTCCCAACGGCGCGGGAAAGTCCACCACGGTCTTGATGCTGACGACACTGCTTCCGCCGACCGGCGGTAGCGCCCGCGTCGCCGGGTACGACATCGTGAAACAGGGGGCCGAGGTACGTTCCTCTATCGGCGCGGCATTGCAGGAGGCGGCGCTAGACCCGTTTCTTACCGGACGCGAACACCTGAACCTTCAGGCTGCCATGCACGGCATCGGGCGCAAGGAACGCAAGCGGCGGGCGGACGCGCTGCTGGAGCAGGTCGGTCTTTCAGAAGCCGCCGGCCGCCGGGTCGGAGGTTACTCCGGCGGGATGAAGCGCCGGCTAGACTTGGCGCTCGCGCTGGTACACGAGCCGCGGATACTCTTTCTCGACGAGCCCACGACGGGCCTCGACCCGCAGAGCCGCAGCGCGCTCTGGGACGAGGTCGGCCGGTTAGCCAAAGAAGGCGTTACCGTTTTCCTGACGACTCAGTATCTCGAAGAGGCAGATGTGCTCGCTGACCGGGTCGGCATTATAGACAACGGCAAGATCGTGGCCGAAGATACACCCGACGCGCTAAAAGCCGAGGTCGGACGTTCCAGCATCGAAGCCCGGCCCGCGGACCCAAACGACCTGGATGCGGTGGCGCGGGCCCTGGAGCAGTTCGGGGAGCCTATCTCTGCCTCGGCGGGTTCCGCCGCCGTGCGGCTGGAGAACCGGACGCAAGGGCTTACGGAGGTAGTGCGGGCCCTGGACCGGGAAGACTTGCAGGTCTCAAGCCTTGAGCTAAACGAGCCGTCCCTGGATGACGTGTACCTCGCCAAGACTGGCCGCAAGCTGGAAGGCGCGGGGGACGAAGGCGGGGAAGAGGCTTGAACTCGATGCTCTTCACCCAGATCTCCCAGCTCTCGCGGAGATCCGTCGTGAGGCTGCTGAGGCAGCCGCAGGTGATTGCACCGGCGCTGATGTTCCCGCTCTTGATCTTCGGATTTCAGGCGGCGGGCCTCAGTTCCGCTGCGGACATTCCGGGCTTCCCGTCCGACTCCTACGTGAGTTTCCTGCTCGCGTTTCCGCTCGTGCAGGGGACGCTCTTCGCGGCGGTCTCAGCCGGCACGGATCTCGCCAATGATATAGAGACCGGGTTTCTAAACCGGCTCTCGATGACCCCGATGCACCCGGTGGCTTTGCTGATCGGGATGTTGGCCGGGGTCGTTAGCCTGGGGTTTCTGCAGTCCGTGGTTTTCATCATCGTCGGCCTGCTGGTCGGAGTGACGTTCGCGGCGGGTTTTCTCGGGGCGCTGGTGCTTATAGTGCTCACGACGCTCACGGCGCTCGGTTTCGGCGGGGTTGGGGCTATTCTGGCCTTGCGGACGGGGTCGGGAGAGGCTGTGCAGGGGTTGTTTCCGTTGTTGTTGGTGACGTTCTTTCTCTCCTCGATACTATTGCCGCGAGACCTGATCGAGACGGATTGGTTCCGCATCGTCGCCACATACAACCCGGTTAGCTACATCGTCGAAGGTATACGCAGCCTCATAATCACCGGCTGGGACGGTCAGGCTCTGGCTTTGGGCTTCATCGTGGCGGCGGGGCTGATCGTGGTCGGGATCTCTGGGGCTGTGCTCTCACTGCGCGGAAGGGTGGCCCGCACATGAGGAGCTTCTTCTACGTGGCGGGCGCCGTGGCCTGGCGCGGCATCCACAACTTTTTCCTTAACCCGGCGCTGGTAATACCGGCGATCCTGTTCCCACTGTTCTTCCTCGCTGCCTTCGCCGGCGGACTCTCCCGCGTATCGGATATCCCGAGCTTCGACTTCGAGGCCGGCTACACGGCCTTCCAGTACGTCTGGATCCTCCTGCAGACCGTGGCTATCGGCGGGGCGTTCACGGGCTTCGCCATCGCGCGGGATTTCGAGGGCGGCTTCGCCCAGCGTTTCATGCTCGCCGCCCCGAGACGCGAGGGAATAATCTTCGGCTACATGATCGTCTCGCTCGTCCGCGTCACAGTGACCGGCGGAGTCGCCACCGTAGCTGCTCTTATCAGTGGCATGCAGGTGCTCGGGAGTGGGGTGGACCTCTTCGGGCTGCTCGGTCTCGCGGTACTGGTCAACGTCGCGGCGACGCTGTTTGCGGTCGGGATGGCGATGATCCTGCGCACCAGTTCGGGCGGATTTCTGATCCAGACCCCGATCTTCGTCGCCACGTTCCTCTCGCCGGTCTTCGTGCCGCTAGAGCTCCTGGACGGCTGGATCAAAGCCGTCTCCAAAGTCAACCCAATAACCTTCATCCTCGAATCCGGACGCGGCTTTATCTCCGGCAACCCGACCGAAGTAGCTCTGGCCTTCGGCCTCGGCGCTGCGCTCATACTCGTAATGATCCCCTGGGCGCTCTTCGGCCTACGGCGGGCTGAGAAAGCGGGTTAGATCTGGTTATCTGTCCGGCGTCGTGTCCCAGTAGATGCCGGTGACGTAGGAGCCCGTGGCGTTCGTGGTGGTGGCGCTGACCAGCCGCCAGCTCCAGGAAGCGCCTTCATCGAGCGCCTCCTGAACCTTCTGCTGGTGACTCTTTACCCGCATCTCCCCGGCGACGATCCGGACCCGGTAACGGCCGGTAGATTTACTCTCTTCTCCGCCAAACATCCCTATACTAGTCTCGCCAGACGTTTTACGCCTTCTTCGATCTGCTCCGGGGTGACCGCGCAGAACGGGAGCCGCACGAAGCGATCTCCGGGCGCTGGCTCTCCGTCCATCGGATCTGCGAAGAAGGCGGAGCCGGGCGTTAACACCAGGTCTGCGTCTTTGGCCCGGCCAACCAGGTTGTCGGTGTTGGCGTCCTCCGGGAGCATGACGCTGACGAAGAAGCCGCCGTCGGGGATGAATGTCTGGGCGCCGGGCAACTCGCGCTCGACCGACCCGGACATCGCCTTCCAGCGCGGGGTGTAGAGTTCCTTGAGACGCTCGATGTTCGGGTCGAGCAATCCCTGGCTTATGTACTCCGCGACCGCGCCCTGGGTGGGGAGCACCGGGGAGAGATAGGTGTCCTCACCGAGCCTACGGGTCGCCTGCACGATGGGTTCAGGGGCGAGCATGAAGCCTACGCGCATGCCGGGGCTAAGTAGCTTGCTGAACGAGCTCATGGTGATGACGTTTGAGGCGGAGATCTCCCGTAGCAGCGGCAGGTCCTCGCCCCGGTAACGGAGCTTGCGGTACGGGATGTCTTCGATCATCCAGAAACCGTACTCTTCGGCAAGCTCGACGACCCTCCGGCGCTTCTCTAGCGAGAGTGTCGCCCCGGCCGGGTTCTGGAAGTCCGGCACCAAGTACAAAAACGCTGGAACCTCGCGCTGCAGGGCTTCTTCCAGGAGGTCCACGTTGATGCCGTCTTCCTCTAGCGGGATGCCGGTTACCTGGGCGCCCCGGCGCCGGAAGGTGATGATAGCCCGGTCGTAGCTCGGTTGCTCGGTGTAGACCGTCGCGCCGGGGGTTATGGCGTGGGCCGAGAAGAGGTCCTGTAGCTGGAGAGATCCGTTGCCGACCAGCACCTCCGACTCGGAGACGCCGTACTCCTCCGAGAGCAGGCTCCGCAACGGCGCGTAGCCTTGCTGCTGCCCGTAGTGCAGCACGGATGGGTCTTTGTGAACCACTTTATCTAAGCAGGCGCCGAGCTCGTCGAGCGGGAACGCTTCGGTCGGCGGTACGCCTCGTGTAAATGCGATTTTGTCTGCCATAACTCTCCTGGTTAAGGGTTTACGATGCTACCTTCGCACAATATCGGGCCATGTTGCAAGCCGTCAGGGAACGCGTTAACAGCCGGTCTGGGTCGGAAACTATAATACTCCTGCTAGATAAGCTTTCAGGAGGTCTTAGAATGAGCCAACAGCGCGTAGAGCCCGGTCCCGGACAGGAGTCCGTCTGGGACTATCCCCGCCCGCCGAGGATGGAGGACGTGGACAAGCGCGTCAAGGTAGTATTCGGCGACGTCACGCTCGCCTACACCACCCGCGCGAAGAGGGTAATGGAGACGAGCCACCCGCCCGTCTACTACATCCCGCCCGAGGATATCCGAATGGAGCACATGGCACCGGCAGATGGCACGACTTTCTGTGAGTGGAAGGGCCGGGCACAGTACTGGGATATAGATACTGAGGAGCGCCGGGAAGACCGGGCCGCCTGGAGCTACCCGGAGCCTACGCCCTCTTTCGAGAGCCTGAAGGACTACGTCGCCTTCTATCCCTCCAAGATGGACACGTGCTGGGTGGATGGTGAGAAGGTCGAGGCGCAGGAGGGGGACTTCTACGGCGGCTGGGTCACATCGGAGATAGTCGGCCCGTTCAAGGGCGCCGCCGGAACCTGGGGCTGGTAGACGGGTGGCCCGTCCGGTGAACCGCTCTGTGGCTGACCTCCGAAAGGAATACACCCGTTCCGGCCTCTCCGAGTCGGACGCCCTCCCCGACCCGATAGACCAGTTCCGCCGCTGGTTCGACGAGGCGCAGGAGGCTGACCTCCACGAACCAAACGCCATGACGCTCGCCACCGCCACGCCGGATGGCAAGCCCTCCGCCCGCGTCGTTCTGCTCAAGGGGGTCGACGAGCGGGGCTTCGTCTTCTACACGAACTACGAGGGACGCAAAGCGCGGGAATTGGAAGCCAATCCCAACTGCACCCTCGCCTTCTACTGGGGCGAGCTGGAGCGGCAGATCCGGGTAGAGGGCCGCGCCTCTCGTGTTCCGGATGAAGAGTCCGACGCCTACTTCGCAAGTCGGCCGCGCGGTAGCCAGCTTGGGGCCTGGGCCTCGGAGCAGAGCCGGCCGGTGGAGGACAGGTCGAAGCTGGAAGAGCGTTTGAAGGAGCTGGAAGAGGAGTACGAGGGGCGGGAAATTCCTCGCCCGCCGTTCTGGGGCGGGTATCGGGTAGAACCGGAGAGGATGGAGTTCTGGCAGGGTCGGGAGAACCGGCTGCACGACCGGCTACTTTATACGCGCTCGGATGAGAAGTGGGTAGTAGGGTGCCTGCAACCGTGAAGATAGCTGACACTAAGTTTTGTCAATAAAAGTTGACATTTGCTATTGCGTCAACTATCATTGATGCATGAACGAGAAAACGAGGACACAGGTTGGCGGGCTAGATGATCCGCGGGAGGGTCTGGAGGCGGTTGTCGCCCTGAGGCGGACGTTAGAAGCGCTAGAGGCGACGCAGGTAGAGAATGCTTTCGTCTCGGGGTGGTCGTGGGCGAAGATCGCCGAGGTATTAGGCGTCAGCAAGCAGGCGGTGCATAAGAAGCACGCGAAAAGGATCAGGGACAAGTATCCTGGAGAGCCGCTGGGGAGAAAGGAGAAGGACGGGTGATCTTCAACCGTTTTGCTAAGGAAGCCCGTATGTGCGTGGAGTCCGCTATAAAGGAGGCCCGAGCATTAGGTCACGACTCGGTGGGCGACGAAGACCTCCTTCTGGGGATTCTGCGATCTGGCGAGGAGATCACCGTGGAGGCACTATCTTCGCTAGGCGTGACCTTGGAGGCGGCACGCTATGAGTCCGAAAGGATGCTCTCCGATGCGCTCTCTTCGGTTGGAATTTCTCTGGAAGATATCCGCCGGGAGGCAGGTGGAGCCTTTAGCATGAGCATACCCGATGATCGTCGAATCCCATTCTCACCCAGGGCGAAGAAGGTACTGGAGCAGGCATTCAGGGAAGCGGTGCGGCTCAGAGACAACTACATCGGCGCCAGACATATTCTGCTCGGGATAGTTCGCAGCGAGGACGGAACAGCCGTTAGGATGCTAAGCTGTCTGGGCGTCTCGGCCGAGGCTCTGGAAGAGCGGTTGTACGAATTGCGAGGGCGAGAGGCGGGCTAGTAGTCGGCCGATATTCCGGAGGAGAACTCTCATGAACTTCGATGTGATGGTCCCTTGCCGGCAGGTTCCATGAGCACCCCTTTCGCGGGCCGAGCACCTGTGAGCCAAACAGCCACGATATTCAAGCCGATAGAGTCTGGTTGCTGCTAAGATTGTCCAATTCGGCATAACTTCCGGGAAGAGGAGGCGGTTTGAAACTGGTCCGGTATTCGATTGATGGTGGGGATGCGAAGATAGGGTACGTCGAGGGTGGCGAGGTCCACGAGCTTGGTGGATCCAGCATGCTGGAGTACATCGAACACGGCCGGAGCGCCGACCGGCAGCCCGGTGCTCAGAGCGTGCCGCTGGATGAGGTGCGGCTGCACGCGCCCGTAGACCGGCCGTCCAAGATCATCGGCATCGGCCTGAACTACTCCGACCACGCCGCCGAGACGGGCGCGGACATCCCCGACAAACCGATAGTCTTCGCCAAGTACCCGAACACCATCATCGGTCCCAGAGATGCAATTCGCATCCCGGCTATCACGGAGCAGGCCGACTACGAGGCCGAGCTTGCGGTTGTGATCGGCCGTTCGGCGCGCCACGTGGAGCCGGAGGACGCCCTCGAATACGTCTTCGGGTACATGAACGCCAACGACGTATCATCCAGGGATTTGCAGTTCTCCGAGGGTGGACAGTGGACCAGGAGCAAGTCGCTCGACACCTTCGCCCCCATCGGACCGTACCTGGTGGGCCGGGAAGACGTGCCGGACCCGCAGAATCTGTCCATAAAGTCTACCCTCAATGGGGAGGTCATGCAGGAAGGGACGACGGAGAAGATGATCTTCTCTGTGGCCGAGGTGATCTCCTTTCTGAGTAAAGGCATGACGTTGGAACCTGGAGACATCATCCTGACCGGGACTCCGCCGGGCGTCGGTGTCGCCCGCGACCCGCAGGTCTTCCTCAAAGACGGCGACGAGGTGACCATCGAGATAGAGGGCCTCGGAGCCCTCACGAACCCGGTCGAGGCCGAGTAAGGGAAGACCGCATGGACTTGCTCGCTGAACTAGGCCGGATCATCCCGGATCGTTCTCGTGTCGTCACGGAGGGCGAAGAGATCGAGGGCCACGGCCGGGCTTTCTTTACCTACCATTCCCCGCATCCGCCGGACGCCGTGGTCTTCCCGGAGAGCCGGGAGGAGGTCGTCGAGGTCCTGCGCTTCGCGGACGAGCGAAATATTCCGGTAGTGCCTTACGGCGCGGGGAGCAGCCTGGAGGGGCACACGATACCGCTACGGGGTGGTGTCAGCCTGGACTTCAGTTCCATGAACGAGGTGATCGAAGTCCGCCCGGAAGACTTCGTGGCCCGGATCCAACCCGGCGTCACCCACGGCCAACTCAACGAACGCCTCAAGGAGCACGGGCTCTTCTTCCCGGTGGACCCAGGTTGGGACGCTTCCCTGGGCGGGATGGCGGCGACCAACGCGAGCGGCACGAACGCCGTGCGCTATGGGGCGATGCGAGATCAGGTGCTGGGCCTCGAAGTTGCGTTGGCGGACACGACCGTGATGCGAACTGGCGGGATGTCGATGAAGTCCTCCGCCGGCTACAATCTAACCGGTCTCTTCGTTGGGTCCGAAGGTACGCTGGGAGTGTTCACGGAGATCACGCTGCGACTCTATCCCATCCCCGAGAAGATCCTCGCTGCCAGGGCTGTCTTCCCGGACATCGAGAGCGCGGGACGGGTGGCGGTCGCCGTAATCCGGGGCGGCATCCAGATAGGGCGCGTCGAGCTGGTGGACGCCCGCACCGTCGAGGCGGTCAACGCCTACAAGGGCACGGACTACGCCGAGTCCCCGACCCTCTTCCTGGAGTTCAGCGGCACCGAAGCCGCCGTCGAAGGTGACGTGGAGATGGTACGCGGGATACTCGAAGCCGAAGGCTCCACAACCTTCGAGTTCGAGGCCGATGAGGCGGGACGGGAGAAGCTGTGGGAAGCCCGCCACGAAGCCGGTATCGCCATCCAGAACCTCCATCCCGACCGGCGCCCCATGACGACCGACGTGTGCGTCCCGATCTCGGACCTGCCCGATGCCCTGCGTCACGCACGAGAGACCATCCGGTCTCACGGGCTCGACGGGGCGATCCTGGGACACGTCGGCGACGGCAACTACCATGCCGTCTTCCCGGTAAATTCTTCCGATGCCGAAGAGTTAGAGAACGCCGAGAAGGTCAACGCGGAGATCGTCGACTACGCCCTGGCGCGCGGCGGCACCTGCACCGGGGAGCATGGCATAGGCTCCGGCAAGACCGGACACCTCGTAAAGGAACACGGGGATTCGCTCCCGTTTATGCGCGCTATCAAAAACCTCGCCGACCCGAACGGCATTATGAACCCCGGTAAGATCTTCGCTGAGGAAACGCCGGAGTCTGCCGCTGGGCCTGGGTCCGGTTAGAATACAGCCATGGCGCACACGATACGGGTAGTGGTGGCGAAAGTAGGGCTCGACGGGCACGATCGGGGGGCCAAGATCATCGCCCGCGCCCTGCGCGACGCGGGTATGGAGGTCATCTACACCGGGCTACACCAGACTCCCGATCAGATCGTCGAGACCGCCATCCAGGAGGACGCCGACGCCATCGGCATCTCGATCCTCTCCGGCGCCCACATGACGTTGGTGCCGAAGGTGATAGAACGCCTAAAAGAACACGACGCCGACGACATCCTGGTCTTCTGCGGCGGTACCATCCCCCGCCAGGATGTCCCGAAGCTGGAACAGGCGGGCGTCGGAGCCGTGTTTACACCGGGTACACCAACGAAGAAGGCTGTGGAGTCTATCCAGGAAGCCGTGGCGGCTAAAAGCTAGGCAGCCAAAAACGCTGCTGTGTGTCTGGTGTAAGTAGGTTTGCGTTTTGTTAATGTTGAGAGATGTACTCTATTCAGCCTCGGATTCGACCATTTGAAGATCGAGACATTGATGCGGTGGTTGGCCTTTCATTGCGGGCGTGGGAGCCGGTCTTCGCTTCGATCGAGCGGACTTTGGGGGCCGAGATTTTCGAAAGTCTCAATCCGGAGGGCTGGCGGGAGTCTCAGCGGCGGTCGGTAGAGGAGGTCTGCGACGCTAAAAAGGGACGAGTGTGGGTCGCTGATGCAGACGGAGATACCGTCGGCTTCGTGGCGACCGAGCTTCATCATCCTGAGAAGAGCATGGGTGAGATCTCCATGCTGGCCGTAGACCCCGACTATCAGGGTGACGGCATCGGAACCGCTTTAACCGGGTTCGCGCTCGACAGGCTCAAAGACGCCGGGATGACGGTAGCAATGGTCGAGACGGGAGGAGACCCCGGACACGCTGCGGCACGCCGCACGTACGAGAAGGCCGGCTACGTCCAACTGCCCATAGCCCGCTACTTCAAGAACCTGTAGGGAATCTAGCCCGGCAACGCGGAGCGAGCCAGAGTACCATGGTGCGGAATGCTGACAAGTTGACAACGAGGGAGACACTTTGGATTACGTAAAAGCAGAGCTTGGGAACGATGGCGTCGCCCTCCTGACCATAGACCGTCAGGACAAGCTCAACGCTTTGAGCCCGCAGGTTACGGAGGAGATCGGGCAGGCTCTACTGGAGATCGAGAGCGAGGGGCCGCGCGCGATCATCGTGACCGGTGCTGGAGAGAAAGCTTTCGTGGCCGGCGCGGACATCTCAGTTATGAACAGCATGACGCCCCTCGAAGCGAAGCGCTTTACGGAGGTCGGGCACGCGGCGATGGCTTTGCTCGACCGGAGTACCGTCCCGACCATCGCCGCCGTAAACGGTTTCGCCCTCGGTGGCGGTTGCGAGCTGGCGCTCGCCTGTGACATACGAATCGCCGCTGAGAACGCCCTCTTCGGCTTCCCGGAGGTGGGATTGGGGATACTGCCCGGCATGGGCGGGACCCAGCGGCTGCCGCGTCTCGTAGGACCGGCGCTCGCCAAGGAGTTAATCTTCTCCGGCCGGCGTATAGACGCGGCGGAGGCCAGGGAGATCGGGCTGGTAAACCGCGTCGTGGCACAGGGCGAGGCTCTGAACGCGGCCCGTGAACTGGCGGCGGAGATCTCCGCCAACGGCCCCATCGCCGTCCGGCACGCAAAGGCCGCCGCGAACAAAGCCTTCGACGTAGACCTCATAAGCGGCCTGGAGTACGAAGCCGACCAGTTCGCACTCCTGTTCGCCACCGAGGACGCCCGCGAGGGGATGGGCGCCTTTGTAGAGAAGCGCAAGCCGCAATTCAAGGGCGAGTAACGAAAGAGGTAAACCTGCGCGTCCGGTACTCCGAGACCGACGCGCAGGGCATAGTAAACAACGCCTCCTACCTCTCCTACTTCGAGGTTGGCCGCGTTGAATGGCTCCGCTCCGCCGGTTTTTCCTACAGGGAACTGGAGAAGCGGGGCTACGGATTCGTTGTCGTCGAAGCGCGCCTCTTCTACAAGAAAGCCACCTTTTTCGACGACGAGCTAACGCTACAGGTAGACCTCGCGGAGCTGAACAAAGCCTCCCTTCGTTTCGAGTACACGGTACTTAGGGATGCGGAGGTAGTCTCCACCGGATACACCCGCCACGGCTGCATAAACCTCTCGACGGGACGGCCAAGCAGGATGCCGAAAGAGCTTTTTACGGGTTTTTAGAGAACTCTACGTCAAGAATCGTCACAACCTGCCGGGCTCACTCGTCTCATATATAAAGAAGCTATTACGAGAGTAGAGTGAGGCGAGTTGGTGATGGAGGATTCGGCAGGCCAGGTGGAAGTCTTCGAGCAGTACCGAAAAATGCTGTTCTCTATCTCTTACCGAATGCTTGGGAGCGTCGCGGAAGCTGAGGATGTGATCCAAGAGGCGTTCTTGCGCTGGCGGAATATTTCCGGAGACGAGGTCCGTTCCCAGAAGGCCTATCTATCTGCTGTAGTGACCCGGCTATGCATAGATCGGCTGCGCGCCTCGAAGATTCGGCGCGAGGAGTACGTTGGACCGTGGTTGCCCGAACCTTTGCTGACCGAGCCCGATGGCGCCGACGCGGTGGCATTGGACGAGTCGCTCTCGATGGCTTTTCTGGTACTTCTGGAGAGCCTGACGCCCACCCAACGGGCGGTTTTTCTGATGCGGGAGGTCTTCGACTACGATTACCCGGAGATCTCCCGCATCGTCGGCAAGAGCGAAGACAATTGCCGCCAGACGGCACACCGTGCGCGGGAAGCTGTAGCGGCCCGGCGCCCCCGCTTCGACTCTTCGAAAGAACAGGAGGAGCGGCTGGCGCAAAGGTTCGTGGAGGCTTGTTCCGACGGTGATATGCAGGGTCTGCTCGCGCTGCTTTCGGAAGACATCATGCTCTACTCGGATGGTGGCGGCAGGGTCCGGGCTGCGCTCAACCCGATCCACGGCCCCGAGAAAGTCTCGCGGTTCCTGCTTGGGATACTCGGCAAGACGCCGCCCGGATTCTCTACCGGGATGGCCTGGATCAACGGCCATCCCGGCGTCATTGGCTACACGAACGGTCAACCTATGAGTGTGGTGGCACTGAGCGCGTCGGAAGGCCAAATACAAGCCATTCACATCGTGGTCAACCCGGAGAAACTGAGAACCATGCCGCCTTTAGATACAAAGGGCCAGTCTTGACAGGCGTCAAGGTACTTTCCTGGAAAAATCTGCGCCCTCGGTAGCAGGTTGGGGAACTTGAGCGAGCTGCGTAATTCTGCGGTGGGGAGGACTATTTCGAGCCAGAACCGCACCAGTTGGGAGGAGATATGGACGATTTGAAAGAAGAACGGATCCCGCCAGGATGGGGAATGCGGCTCGGGCTGCTTCTTTTGACTGCTTCCGTGCTGCCGGTTGGCCTGTGGATTCTAGTCTCACCTCGATCTTTCTATGAGGACTTTCCGGTATCCGGTAGACATTGGGTTTCGGCCCTCGGTCCCTACAACGAGCACCTGATATATGATGTGGGCGCAGGATATCTGGCCTTGGGCGTCATGCTGGTCTCAGCCGGAATACTTCTCCACCGGAGCCTGGTTCGCATATCACTGATCGCGTGGCTCGCCTTCGCCTTGCCGCACTTCTACATCCACATGACTACGTCCGGCGTTTTCTCTTTCGTCGATAACCTCGCGAGCCTTGGTGGGTTAGGGCTCGTGGTGCTGATCCCGATCATCTTGCTGGCATTCACAGGAAGACTCAAGAAACAAGGAGATAAATGATGGCACGAGTAGAAGCCGTACCCGAGCGCGAGGCCGGATTGTTGGGACGGTTCGCGTACAGATTCTCGCGTCGCCGATTCGGCCAGGTAGCGGAACCACTGACCGTAACAGCGCATCATCCCCGGCTGCTATTCGGTTATGGATTGTTCGAGTTGGCGCTCGACCGCTCCAGCCTAGTCGACGAGAGCCTCAAACAACTCGCCGTATTGAAGGTGGCCGCCATGGTCGGCTGCGAGTTCTGCATAGACATCGGCTCGACCCTGGCCCGGTATTCAGGTGTTACCGAGGATCAACTCCGTGATTTGTCGAACTACAGAGAGAGCGAGGCATTCTCACCCCTGGAGAAGTTAGTCTTAGACTACGCGGCAGGAATGACCTTTACGCCGGCGGTCATCTCGCAGGATCTCTTCGACGCACTGCTCAAGCACTTTGACGAAGCGCAGCTCGTCGAGCTTACCGCCGCGATCTCGTTGGAGAACTACCGGGCGCGCTTCAACCATGCTTTTGGAATAGGTTCCCAGGGCTTTTCAGAGGGCGCTTACTGTCCAGTTCCAGAGGCTACCGCTCGTCCTTGACTACCGGGGCGACATCCGGATCGCGCCGTCCAGTCGGATCACCTCTCCGTTCAACATCTCGTTCTCGATGATGTGACGGGCGAGAGCAGCGTACTCTTCCGGCTTGCCGAGCCGGGAAGGGAACGGGACCTGCTCTCCCAAAGATTCCCGCGCCTCTTCCGGCAGACCGGCCATCATGGGCGTATCGAAGATGCCGGGCGCGATGGTGACCACCCGGATACCGTGGCGGGCGAGCTCGCGGGCGATTGGCAATGTCATTGAGACGACGCCGCCTTTCGAGGCGGAGTAGGCTGCCTGTCCGATCTGTCCCTCGAAAGCCGCCACCGACGCCGTGTTGACGATGACCCCGCGCTCTCCACTCCCGACCGGACCGTTCCACTTCATAACCGCCGCCGCTAGCCGGATGACGTTGAACGTTCCCACCACGTTCACCTGAAGCACCTTCGTGAACGCTTCCAGGTCGTGCGGCCCGTCTTTGCCAAGAACCTTCGCCCCGATGGCAACGCCGGCGCAGTTGACCACCCCGTGCAAACCGCCAAGCTCGTGGACCGCTGTATCTACAGCGGCGTGGGCGCTCTTCTCGTCGGTTACGTCGGTTTTCACGAAGCGCGCGGCGTCGCCGATCCCCCCGGCGACGCCTTCGCCGGCCTCCTCGTTAAGGTCGGCGACGAGAATCTTCGCGCCCGATTCCGCTAGGCTTCGGGCGGTCGCGGCGCCGAGGCCCGAGCCGCCGCCGGTTACCAGGAAGGTTCGTCCGGCTATCTCCACTATATGCGCTCAAGGATCGTCGCGGTGGACATGCCGTGGCCGATGCACATTACTTGCAGACCGAGCTGCCCATCCGTTGCTTCGAGGCCGGCTACCATCTTCGCCATGAGGCCCGCACCGGTTGCCCCGAGCGGGTGTCCGTGGGCGATGGCGCCGCCCCACGGGTTGACCTTGTCCATGTCGGGCTTTAGCTCGTCGGCCCAGGAGAGGACGACGGTGGCGAAGGCTTCGTTTACCTCGATCCAGTCGAGGTCCTGGATGCTTAACCCGGCCTTCTTCAGTGCTAGCCGGGTCGCCGGTATGACGCCGGTGAGCTGCATCGCCGGGTCGTCCCCGACGGCCACCCGCGCCAGAAAGCGGGCCTTCGGACGGAACCCTTCCGCCTCGGCCATCTCCCGGTCGACGACGAGCACGGCGGAGGCTCCATCGGAGATCTGGGACGAGTTGCCCGCCGTAACCACGCCGTCCTCGGGGCGGAAGATGGTCTTTAGCCCGGCCATCTTCTCCTGGTCCACGTTGGCCCGGACGCCCTCGTCGCGTTCCACCTCTACAGGGTTGCCTTCAGGGTCGAGGCCGCTGATCGGCAGCAGCTCCCGGCCTTCCTGCGGCGCTGCCGCTGCCCGGTGGTGGCTCTCGGCGGAGAGGGAGTCCGCGTCCTCGCGCGAGATGCGCCATTTGTCGGCGATCCTCTCGGCGCTCTCGCCCTGATGGATCAACTCCTGTTTCTCCAGCAGTTCCGGGTTCAACCTCTCGAAGACCGAACCGGCGTCCGGCGCTCCACCAATGTCGCTAAACATTGGTGTACGTGTCATGCTCTCCACGCCGCATCCGATGGCGTAGGATATGTCCCCGGCGGCTATCGCCTGGGAGGCGAAGTGGATTGCTTGCTGGCTGGATCCGCACATCCGGTTTATGGTAACGGCCGGTACGGTTACGGGAAAACCGGCGAGCATGACGGCGAGCCGCCCGACGTTAGCGCCCTGCTCCCCGGCCTGGGTAACGGCGCCGGTTACCACGTCATCTATTTTCTCGGGGTCTATGCCGGCGCGTCCGGCGAGACCATCCAGAGTGTGGGCGAGCAGCTTGTCGGGCCGGATGTCGCGCAGGACTCCGCCGCGACGGCCGAACGGGGTGCGGACGGCTTCGAGGATCACAGCTTCGGCCATGACGGGTGCTCCTTTACTCGTCTAAGATTGTGAGTGTAACCCGGCTCGGTCTCTCCGGGTCATGGAAAATTTTCTGGTGGGCGATCTCGGTGCGGGAGGAGCGGACGTTGCTCTCGCCGGTGTTCAGGTTGCGCTCCCATCGGGGGAAGGAGCTTGAGGTTACCTCCACCCGTATCCGGTGTCCGGCGAGGAAGATGATGCCGGTGGCCCACAGGTCTATCGCGTACTCGTAGACTTCGTTGGGTTCTATGAGGCTCGGCGGTTTCGGGTCTATGACGCCTGGGGCCGGGTAGCTCTCGCGGGCGCTGGCCCGGATGATGCCGTCGGCCACGCAGATCGCACGCCCATCAGGGTACACGTCCACGAGCCGGGCCACGAAGTCCGTATCCGGTGCGGATGAGGCGGCATAGAGCGTGGCGTGGACCGCGCCGAGCACCGTGTAGCTCTCTTGCAGGACTTCGCTGGTGTAGAGGAGCACGTCCGGTCGCGCTTCGATCTCGCGCTGGTCACGAGGACCGGGACCGTGGACCGGGGCCATAAGCATCGGCCCGCCGAGGGTTGGTACGGGATCCTCGGGGTCGTAATCATACTCGTCGGGCTCGCCTTGCGGCGGAGCCTCTCGGGAGAGAAGACCGTCGGGATGCAGGTGCCAGTGTTCTTCTCGCGAGCCGGGGACGGGCCATTCGTCGTAGCCGCGCCAGCGGTTCTCTCCCATGACGAAGACCCGGACCGGCGGCGTGTCTTCCAGGGCCGGCTCCTCTTTGAGCGTGGCGTCGAACCAGCGAAGATGGACGTCGGTCAGGTCGCCACTATAGTTGAGGAAGAGACCGGAGCTACCGATGCCGAAGTTCAACTCGCCGACCGTGCTGGCGAACATTCCGTGGGTCCAGGGACCGACGAGCAGGCGCGGCGTGCGCAGGCCACGGCGTTCCGCCTGTTCCTTCATCGCCCCGTACTGGCGGAGCGTCTCCCCGATAAAGCAGTCGTACCAGCCGCCGATGTGGAAGGTCGGCGCATCTACGAGGTCGTAGCGGCCGTCTATGTTCAGGTAGTCCCAACCTTCATCGTCCACGCTGCGCTTGAAGCCTCCCTGGACGAACGGCACGAGGCTATCCGGGTCCGGCAGGTCGGTGAGCGGGAGGACGTCGTAGCCGCCGCCGGCCAGCAGTGTGTCTATAACCTCGACGAGTGGCGGCAGTTTCTCCCCGATCTGCACCGGCTCATCCCGGTACCGGCGGAAGAGGGCGTCGAGGGCGAGGCCGGTCTCGGCCCAGTAGTGCATGAGGCCCAGCTCCTGGACTCCGCCCCTCATCTGGACGCCGTTGAGGTGGTTGCCCCAGGTGGTGCCGGGCGCCAGGCTCGCTAACGCCGGCGGCTGCATGAGTGCGGCGTGCCACTGGGTCTTGCCGAAGTAGGAGATGCCGAACATCCCGACTTTGCCGTTCGAGCCGGGGAGCTTAGCGGCCCACTCCACGGTGTCGTAGCCGTCCTCGAACTCTTTGACGAACGGGGTGAACTTACCCTCCGAAGCGTAGCGGCCCCGTACGTCCTGGACTACCACGACGTAGCCGTTTTGGGCTGCTTTTACGGGGTCGAAGTAGGGGCTCGAAAAGGAGATATCCTTTCCGTACGGCGTGCGAGTCAGGAGGACCGGGTAGGCGTCGTCGGCAGCGGGACGGTAGACGTTCGACATAAGCGTCGTACCGTCCCGCATCTCGGCGGGCACGTTCTGCTGGACGCGGATCTCCATGAGGCTCGGAGTGCTTCCCGAACCGGCTAACTGCCGTCGGCCCGGTAGCCCTCGAATTGCTCGCGCAGCTTGAGTTTCTGAAACTTGCCGGTGGCGGTCATGGGTATAGATTCGACGAACTCGTAGGCGTCCGGGAGCCAGAACTTGGCGAAGTCCTTTTCGAGGTGCTGTTGTAGCTCGTCCCCGCTCACTTCCTCGCCTTCTTTCAGGACTATGGCGGCGAGGGGACGTTCGTCCCATTTCTCGTGGGGGATGGCGATCACGGCCGCCTGGGAGACGGCGTCGTGGGCCATCAGGGCGTTCTCCAACTCGACCGAGGAGATCCACTCTCCTCCGCTCTTTATGAGGTCCTTCGCCCGGTCCGTGATGTTGATAAAGCCGTACTTGTCTATGCTGACGATGTCCCCGGTCTTGAACCAGCCGTCGTCGGTGAACTTGTCGTCGCCCTCCGGGGCCTCGTAGTAGGAGGAGGCGACCCACGGGCCGCGCACCTCCAGCTCGCCCATGCTCTCGCCGTCCCAGGGGATGAAGTCGTCCTCGTCGCCGCGGCCCCGGATCTCCACGAACGGCACCGGGTAACCTTGCTTGGCCCGGTAATCTAGCTGTTCGTCTTCCGATAGCTCCCGGATCTCGCTCGGCAGGTTCGCCACGGTCCCGATGGGGCTCATCTCCGTCATGCCCCAGGCGTGGACTACCTTCAGGCCGTGATTCTCGTCGAACGCCTTTATGACGCCCTTCGGCGCCGCAGAGCCCCCGATGGCGAGCGTTTTGAGCGCCGAGAGATCGTACTTATCCGGCTCCGCCTCTAGCGCCTGCAAGACCGCGAGGAACACGGTCGGGACACCGGCGGTGAAGGTGACCTTCTCCTGCTCGAAGTCTTCCAGCACGCTCTCCGGGTCGAGGTGCGGTCCGGGCATCACCAGCTTGGCCCCGACTAGCACCGAGGCGTACGGCATCCCCCAGGCGTTGACGTGGAACATCGGGACGACCGGCAGCACGCAGTCGGATTCCGAGAGCGCGAAGGTGTTGCCCAACGAGACCATCATCGAGTGCAACACACTGGAGCGGTGCGAGTAGAGCGCGCCTTTCGGGCGGCCCGTGGTCCCGGAGGTGTAGCACATCGCGGCTGCCTGGTTCTCGTCGAACTCCCGGTACTCGAACTCGGTTTCGTCGGCGTCCGCAAGCAGGTCTTCGTAGGAGAGCATGCCCTCCGCCACCTCGCCGCCTTCCGTTACGACGATGGCGTGCTCGATGTTCGTCTCTCCCCGAAACTTCTGGAAAACGGGCACCAGCGACTCGTCGATGAGCATGGCGCGGTCTTCGGCGTGGTTCGCGATGAAAGCCAGGTCGTCTTCGTGCAAGCGCGGGTTGAGTGTGTGGAGCACCGCCCCCGAACACGGGATACCGAAGTACGCTTCGAGGTGCTGGTAGGTGTTCCATCCGAGGGTGCCTACCCGATCTCCATCTTCCAGGCCGAGCTTCTTCAGGGCCACGGCGAGCTTTTTGGAGCGGGAGACGAAGTCCGCGTAGGTGTAGCGGTGAAAAGATTTATCCGGACGGCGGGTGACGATCTCCCGGTACCCGTAGAGTTGCTCCGCGCGCCGCAGCATGTACGGCAAAGTTAGCTGGAAATCCTGCATCAGGCCCTTCACTTTACGTTTCCTCCTTTTTCAGATTGCAAAAACCGCCGCGTCTCCCGTGTCGGATGGGAGACGCGTTGCGGGAATCGCTCCCTTTTAGCGTTTACCGAGACCTCTATCCCCACTGAGGCCTCACGATTGCCAAGATGTTAGCATCCGGCATAACACCGGGCAAACGGGAGCAGCTACGGAGGATCCCGGACTCACGGAGTTTAGTAACCGGCTTCTCGACCTGGGACGGCCGACTGTCGTAGAATTGAGTCTACGAAATTCAGACGAGGAGGAGCTTTGACCACCGAATACATACAGTTCGCGGGCGCGCTAGTGTTGTTCCTGGGAATACTGATCGGCTCGTACTGGTTCGTCTACGCGCCAACCCGCAAGAACTACAAGCGGGACCGTCAAAGAAACAGGTTCGGAGGCTAAAAGAAGGTGCAGGTCTCGGCGAAGGCTGACTACGCGCTGCGGGCGGCGTTGGAGTTGGCCGTAGCCGAAGACGAAGGCCCCCTGAAGGGACTCCAGATCTCCGAGTCTCAGGATATACCGCTGAAGTTCCTGGAGAACATCTTGCTGGAGCTAAAGCACGCCGGCCTGGTGCGGACCCAGCGGGGGGCTAGCGGCGGGTACTGGCTGGCCCGGCCCGCCGCAGAGATCAGCCTGGCCGAGATCATCCGGGTCGTAGAAGGTCCCCTGGCGAACGTGCGAGGCGAGTGGCCGGAGGACGTAGAATATGAAGGAGCCGCCCGGCCGCTCCGGGAAGTCTGGATCGCGGTCCGCGCCAACCTCCGCGCCGTACTCGAAACGGTGACGCTCGCGGACCTGGCCCAGAACGAGATGCCGCAGATCGTACATGAGCTCACCCTCCCCCCGGAAGCCTGGGTCCGGCACTAGCAACACCGCGGCAAGCAACATCCAGATACTCGCCGCAACTCCGCGCCCGGATCAGGCCGACTGGCTCTCAAGTGCGGCCCTGGTCTTCTTTTCCTGGTAGTTGACGATGATCGAGAAGGCGAGCGCCGCCATCCAGACAGTGACTATGAGCGCGTAGATCGCCTGCGCGGGAGTTCCGCTGACGCCGACGGTGTTCAGGAAGGTCTGCATGTTGGTGACCAGTATGATGCCGCCCACGGACGTCCCCAGAATCCGCATGGGGAGGATACGGACCACCCAAGCGGCTATGGGGGCCGCGACCACCCCGCCCGCCAAGAGCGCCCCGACTATCTGCCAGGGGATCTGCTGAAAGCTCAGCGCCAGAAGAAATCCGACGCTCGCGCAAGAGGCAACCACGAACTCGCTGGTATCTACCGTGCCGATGATCTTGCGCGGCTCCATCCGGCCGGAAGAGAGTAGCGTCGGGGTGGCGATTGGCCCCCAACCTCCACCGCCCGCCGCGTCCATGAAACCCGCCACCAGGCCCAGAGGCCCCAGGAACTTCCCGGTTATGGGCCGCACCTTCACCGGGGTCTCGCGCCGCCGGAACGAGAACCGGCTCAGCACATAGACCCCGAGCCCGAAGAGGAACACCGCCACGAACGGCTTGGCAAGTTCTGCTGCGACGTAGCTCACCGCTATAGCGCCCGCGAAGGCCCCCAACCCGCCGGGTATCGCCAGCAGTAGTACCTTACTCCAATCGACGTTGCCGAACCGCCAGTGCGACACTCCGGAAGCCAGCGTCGTGCCGACCTCTGCGATGTGAACGCTGGCCGAGGCCAGAGCCGGTGAGATCCCGACGGCCAGCAACAAAGTCGCAGAGGTAGCCCCGTAAGCCATCCCCAAAGACCCGTCCACCAACTGCGCCATCATCCCAACCACCGCCAGAATAAATATGTTCTTCATCCGATATAATCTCTTTTCTAGTTTGTCTACTGTTTAAGTGAAGATTGTGGAATATTAAACGGCGGGTTACGGGGAGTCAAGCCCCGGCAGGAAATTTTCGATAAGATTTCCGGAGGTTGCGAGCGGTTCGTATCGGGGCCGGGATCACGATATGCTTACGGGTGAAAATGTAGGAAGGGGTATCTGTGGTGAGAGTCGAGTTTTTCTACGATCTGGTGAGCCCGTATTCCTATCTGGCCTACGGGCAGGCAGAACGGGTTTGCAAGGAACACGGCGCGGAGTTGGTGTTGCGGCCGATGCTGCTCGGTGCGGTACACAAAGAGGCGGGGATCAAGGCTCCGATAGAGATAAAAGCCAAGAGCCGCTACCAGAAGAAGGACATCCACCGCTGGGCCGAGCACTACGACTTGCCGCTCCAGTTTCCGAAACCGTTCCCGTTCCGAACTCTGAAGACGATGCGGGCCGCCATGTTCTGCGGCGAGAAAGGCAACCTGGAGGCGTTTACCAGCGAAGGGTTCTCTTTGTTCTGGGAGGAAGGCGGGGCGCCGAAAGGTCTCTCTGAGGAGGACGAGGACGGACCCGTCTCCGAAATTGTGCGCCGCATCGGGGCGGACCCGGAAGAGGTGCTGGAGGGCGCGGCTACACCGGAGGCAAAGCAAGCCCTCGTGGCGTCGACTACGGAAGCCCTGGAGCGCGGAGTTTTCGGGGCGCCGGCCTTTTTCGTGGGGGATGAGATGTTCTGGGGTAACGACCGGCTCCACTTCGTCGAAGAGGCTCTCCTGCGGGGCTGAACCCGACCGTCAACCTCTTTCCGACTCCCTGTTCGTAGCGCTCCTATCGGATGGCGCTGTACTTCGTTGTCGTCCTGTGTATGATGGCGGCAGGGAAGCAAGGATGGTAAGTGAGGGAGGCGAAAGTTGCAGCGTTTGTCCGGGTTCTTCGTTGCCGTTATGCAGCGATATTTGCCGGATCCGTGGCTGTTTGCGATCGTGCTGACGTTCGTCGTGTTCCTGATGGGGATAGGATTGACTGACTCTTCGGCTCTCGATATGGTCGGGTTTTGGGGCGAGGGACTCTTCGGGCTTTTGGAGTTCTCGATGCAGATGGTCCTCATCCTGGTTACCGGGTACGTGCTGGCCAGGACGCGGGTCGTAAGGTCCGGGCTGGAGGCCGTGGCCCGGCGGGCGGGCGGACCGGCCAGCGCCATCGTCATAACCACGGTATTCGCTACGGTCGCGTCCTTTATACAGTGGGGTTTCGGCCTAATTATCGGGGCGTTACTGGCGAAAGAGATGGCGCGGCAGGTAGAAAACCTGGACTATCGGCTGGTGATCGCCAGCGCCTACAGCGGGTTCCTGGTGTGGCACGCCGGATTCTCCGGGTCCGTGCCGCTCGTGATCGCCACCCCCGGACACTTCCTCGAAGATGCGATGGGCGTGATCCCGGCGAGCGAGACGATCTTCGCCCCTTACAACCTCATCATAGCTGGCGCTCTCTTGATCGTACTGCCGTTCGTCAACCGCATGATGCTTCCTCCGATCGAAGAGCGGGTAGTTGTCGATCCAGAGACCCTGGACGAATCCGGGACGGGTGAAGAGGAGCAGGACCATGCCTCGACGCCGGCCGAATGGCTTGAGAGCACCCCTTGGCTCTCCGGGCTTGTGGGAATCGCCGGTGTCATCTACCTCGTAACGTGGTTCGTGGGCGGCGGAGGTTTGAACCTCAACATCGTCATCCTCATATTCCTGATCGCCGGGATCATCCTGCACGTCACACCCCGACGTTACCTGGATTCTCTGCGGGAGTCCGTCGGGGCGAGCGCTGGAATAATCCTTCAGTTTCCCTTCTACGCCGGGGTAATAGGCATGATGGGCGAGTCCGGCCTGATCGGGATCATCGCCGGCTGGTTCAACGCCATCGCCACCCCGGAGACGTTGCCGTTTTGGGCTTTCATTAGCGGCGGCATCGTCAACTTCTTCGCCCCATCGGGTGGAGGCCAGTGGGCCATACAGGGGCCGGTGATGGTCGAGGCCGCGCAGCAGATCGGGGCGGATATGGGCCAGGTGGCGATGGGTGTGGCGTGGGGTGACGCGTGGACGAACATGGTCCAGCCGTTCTGGCTCTTGCCCGCGCTCGGTATAGCCGGTCTCAAGGCTCGGGACGTGATGGGCTACTGTGTGATGGCCCTCTTGGTGTCGGGGGTCATCATAACCGCGGGGTTGTTGTTGCTGACGTAGGAGGAGGAGAGATGGAGTTGTCCAATCGGTTGATCTACGCCATGTTGGGTTTGGTGGTCCTGATGCTCATCGGGATGCTTCTAAGCTCGTGGCGGGTTATTCTGTACCCCCTGATCCTGGTGATCGGGATAAGCATTCTCTTTGGCTATACGAGGGAGCTTCCGGAAAAGAAGTGGCCGCTCATGGTCGCCGGCTCGATAGTCACGCTCTACGGTTTGCTGTTCATTCTGCTCGACATCATGACCGGGGGAGAGCCCACCGGGAGCACCAACTACGTCCTGGGCATGACGCCGCCGATGGCCCTATACATCATCGGCTTCCCGCTGCTGGTAGTCCTGGCCGGTGTTTTGTACGGTCTGACCTTCAAGCAGGAGGACGTACAGGAAGTCGTCGAGGAGAGGGAGGTCTCAGCCGAGGCTGCGGCTGAGGACGAGGGGGGAGCGCGATGAGCGTAACGATAGTAAGCGTCGTAGTCGTCTACCTGCTGGTAACCATAGCTATCGGGGTGTGGGCTACCGCCCGGACGAAAAGCACTTCGGACTTCTTCGTTGCGGGCCGGAGCCTCGGGATGTTCGTGGTTGCGATGGCGGTCTTCACCTCGATCCAGAGCGGCTTCGGGGTGCTCGGCGGCACGGGGCTCACTTTTGACGCGGGCTTTGGCGGTTTCGTCGCCGGCATCGGTTTCGCTGCTCCTCTGGGTTTCGTGCTGGCGTGGTTTCTCGTCGCGAAGAGGATGTGGCGCCTGGCGAACCTCGGTGAGATCTACACTCTGGGAGACGTGGTGGAGGCCAGATATAGTAGCCGGGGCGTGCGGGGCTGGGTCGGTTTCGCGGTAGCCCTCGGCGTGATCGGCTACCTCGGGGTACAGGTGCAGGCGACGGGCGTCATCATGGCCGCCATTTTTCCGATAGGGACTACGTGGGGCGCTATTATCGGGCTCGGAGTCATAGGTCTGTACGCCGTCGGCGGCGGGATCATCGCCGCCGTCTATACCGACCTTTTCCAGGGGGTCATTATGGTCGGCGTCTCGATCATCGTGGTTTTCCTGGCGATCAACGCCGGTGGTGGGGTACTAAATATAACCGAGACGCTGCAAGGCTCGGACCCGGCCCTGGCCTCTCCATTTGGAACCGTACCCATGCTGACGATAGCCTGCTACCTCTTTCTCTTCAGCCTCGGAGCAGCGGGACAGCCACAACTCCTGACGAAGTTCCTCATGATCGGTGACACCAAGGAACTGAAGTGGGGCGCTCTCACTTCGGCCCTGGCGTACCTGTTCACTATGCTCCTCGTCGCCGGAGTGGGTCTCTCGGCACTGGCGCTCAGCATCCAGGGCAACTTCCCGGAGCTCGACACCCCGGACCAGGCGCTGACACGTTTCTTTACCGAGTTCACCCCACCCCTACTGGCCGGACTCGGTTTGGCAGGTATCCTGGCGGCGATCATGTCCACGGGGGACGCTTTCCTCAACCTCGGGGCGGCGGCCCTTATCCGGGACATCCCGCGCTCGCTGAACGTACCCGTCAGGAACGAACTTCTCTGGAGCCGGGTCGTGGTCGTTGCGTTGCTGGTCCTCTCGCTGCTCTTTTCGCTGTATCTGGATACGCTCGTGGCGTTGCTCGGCGTCTTCGGTTGGGGGACGTTCGCGGCGGCGATCTTCCCTTCGGTCGTCCTCGGACTCGTGTGGTCGGAGGCTACGAAGCAGGGAGCGATATACAGCATTATTACCAGCATCGTTCTGAACTTCGTGCTGGAGATCGGCGCCCGCTACGAATTTACGCCGCTCCCTGAAGGGGTAGTAAACGGCGCGTTCACGCTGGCGGTAGCGATCATAGTGTTTATCGGGGTTTCTATCGTTACCAGGACGGAAGAGACTTCCCCCGAGGTGAAACGGGTCTTCGAGGGATAGTAGCGGTGATGTCGGACAGACGAGAAGGAGGTGGCGGGCCATGACCGAGGCAAAAGAAGGAACTCTTCTCTGGGAACCGTCCGAGGATCTCAAGGAGAACGCGAATATCTCCCGTTACATGCGGTGGCTGGAAGCCAAGGGGCTTTCTTTCGATGACTACGAAGAGCTATGGGAGTGGTCGGTTACGGAACTGGAAGAGTTCTGGGCTTCCATCTGGGAATATTTCGAGGTCAAAGCTTCGAAGCCTTACTCCGAAGTTCTCGGCTCGCGCCGGATGCCGGGCGCCGAATGGTTCCCCGGCGCGGAGTTGAACTACGCCGAACATGTGCTTCGAAACTCCGAAGCACGGCCCGACGAACCGGCGATCATGCACCGGTCAGAGCTTCGGGAACTCGGCACGGTTACCTGGCGGGAGCTTCACGAGAAGGTCGCGGCGCTCGCGGCGGGCCTAAAGTCTATGGGCGTTGGACGTGGGGACCGGGTGGTGGCCTACGTGCCGAATACGCCGGAGGCCCTGATCTCCCTGCTCGCCACCTCTTCTCTGGGCGCTATCTGGTCTAGCTGCTCGCCGGACTTTGGGGCCGGGAGCGTCGTTGACCGCTTCAGCCAGATCGAACCGAAGGTACTCATCGCCGTCGACGGCTACCGCTACGGTGGCAAAGATTTCGATCGCATGGAGGTAGTCGCCCGTATCCAGGGTGAGATAGGCAGCCTGGAGAAGACGGTCCTGATCCCATACCTGAACGAGCAGCCGGAAACAGTAAGTATCAAAGACGCAGTGTTTTGGGACGATTTGCTCTCGGAGCACGCCGGTCCGGAGCTGGAGTTCGAACAGGTGCCCTTCGACCATCCGCTCTGGGTGCTCTATTCTTCCGGGACCACGGGGCTTCCGAAGGCGCTGGTTCACGGTCACGGCGGCATCCTGCTGGAGCACCTCAAGAAGCTCAGTCTGCACATGGACTTGAAGGAGGGAGACCCGTTTTTCTGGTTCACGACGACGGGGTGGATGATGTGGAACGTCGTCGCGTCCAGCCTGCTCGTCGGAGGAACCGCGCTCCTCTACGATGGTAGTCCCGGTCACCCGGACATGAATGCCTTGTGGGATTTCGCCGAGAAGACCGGCATGAGTTGCTTCGGTGCCAGCGCCAGCTATCTCACAGGTTGTATGAACGCCGGTATAGAGCCCGGCAAAGCCTACGATCTCTCCGCGCTTCGGTCCATAGGCTCGACTGGCTCCCCATTGCCGCCCGAAGGATTCGCCTGGGTCTACGAGCACGTGAAAGAGGACGTGTGGCTATTCTCCACCAGCGGCGGCACCGACCTGTGTACGGCGTTCGTGGGAGGTTGTCCTCTACTGCCGGTTCGTACTGGCGAGCTTCAGTGCCGGTCTTTGGGTGCCGGTGTCCACGCCTTCGACGAAGAAGGTTTGCCTTTGATGAACGAAGTGGGCGAGTTGGTAATAACCGAGCCCATGCCTTCGATGCCGGTTTTTCTGTGGGGGGATGAGGGAGAAGAGCGGTACCGGGAGAGTTACTTCGACGTTTATCCGGGTGTGTGGCGGCATGGAGATTGGATCAAGCTAACCCAGCGGGGAAGCGCCGTGATCTACGGTCGCAGCGATTCGACCATAAACCGGGGCGGCGTCAGGATGGGGACCGCGGAGATCTACCGGGCCGTCCAGTCGGTTCCCCAAATCCAGGACAGCCTTGTCGTGGAAGTACCGAGAGAAGATGGAAATTCCATAATGCCGCTCTTCGTCGTCCTCGAAGAAGACGCGGAGCTTACAGACGGCCTCAAGAAAGAGATAAGCAAGAGCATTCGGGCGAACTGCTCGCCGCGCCACGTGCCGGACGAAATTTACGAGATTGAGGAGATACCGCAGACCCTCAACGGCAAGAAGCTCGAAGTCCCCGTAAAGAAGATACTCTCCGGCACCCCGCCCGACGAGGCTGCCAGCCGGGATTCGTTGAGCAACCCGGAGTCGCTCGACCGCTTCGCGGAGCTGGCCGACAGGATCTAACGGTTGTAGTAGTTGACTCTACGAGGTGATTGCTGGAGGGCTCAAGGGTACTTGGTCCGGCCTTTGCTACACGGCTTACCAATCGCTTGCTTCGGAAAGAAACACAAGATACTATTGTCCTCTAGTGGATGTGGATATGGGGAAAGCACTCGGGACTTCTGTTCCGGGCATCAGGCAATAGGAGGAACAAGTGTCCAGCGCAAACGCCGGGGTCCAGGAAAGAGATATATTAAAGGTAGCGCTTACCGCCCTCGCAGGTTCCAGCATCGAGTGGTATGACTTCTTTATCTTCGGCACGGCAGCGGCACTCTTTTTCCCGGACCTGTTCTTTCCGGGCGCGGGCCCGTTCTTCGCAACGCTGCTCGCGTTTGCCACGTTTGGGGTGGCCTTTTTCGCGCGGCCGCTTGGAGGTGTGATCTGGGGTCACTTCGGAGACAAAATCGGCCGTAAGAAGGCGCTTGTCGCGGCGCTCATGACGATGGGAGTTGCGACCACCCTTATAGGTCTTCTACCGACTTACGCCACCATCGGGATCGCCGCCCCGATAGTCCTTGTGATACTACGCTTCGTCCAAGGCCTCGCGGTCGGTGGGCAGTGGGGCGGAGCCGTACTGATAGCGACCGAAAGTGCCCCCAGGCACCGGCGAGGTTTCTACGGTAGCTTTGCCCAGGCGGGGGTCCCGGTAGGGGTTATCCTCGCGAACGCGGTTTTTCTGGGGGCCGGGGCGATTCTGGCCCCCGAGGCGATGGCAGCCTGGGGATGGCGGATACCTTTTCTGGCGAGCTTCGTCCTTATAGGGGTAGGGCTCTACGTGCAGTTGCGCCTGGAGGAAACACCGGAGTTCCAGCGTTTGCAGCAGGAGGCCAGTTCATCTGAAGAATCTGGCGATGAGTCGGTAGAGCCCGAGCAATCCCGCTCACCGATCATCGACGCTTTCAAGACGTTCCCGAAGCAGATCTTTCTCGCTGCGGGGGCGTTTATAGTTGTGAACGCCACTTTCTACATATTCATCGTTTACACGCTCTCCTACGGAACCGAGGTTCTGGGCGTGTCGCGTCCTATAATGCTGACCGGCGTCTTGGCTTCCTCGGTCGTGCAGATCCCTGCTCTCATGGGCTTCTCCGCCCTTTCCGACCGTGTCGGCCGACGGATAGTGTACCTGAGCGGTGCGGCACTTCTCGGGCTTTGGGCTTTCCCATACTTCTGGCTGCTAAACACAGAGTCGTCAGCCCTGATATGGCTGGCGATCATAATCGGACAGACCTTCCTGAGCATGATGTACGGTCCCCAGGCGGCGCTGCTCACGGAGATGTTTACGGCTCGGTTGCGCTACTCCGGGGCTTCCCTGGGTTACCAGATAGGGGCGGTTTTCGGTGGCGCGCTGGCCCCGATTATTAGCGCTTCACTTTTCGAGGCGTTCGGTAGTTACATTCCTATAGCTATCTACATGATGGTAATAGCCGCAATCTCCTTCACCTGTGTTTTGTTTATTACGGAAACCTACCAGGACGACGCCGACGAAGTCGCGGAACGAGGGCGACAGGGCGACGCGGCCCAGAGTAGCTCGGCGACTAGCTAACCCCGTGTGCAAGTTTCTTTGAAGACTTGACCGAAAGAGAAGATCTCCCTACGCTCGGTAGCGACCAAACCAACCGACGCAAAGGAGGTCTTCTCTCATGGATCTTAACACCTTCATCATCTCCGTCTTCTGT
>JBGTJJ010000031.1:0-62394 GCA_041745215.1 Rubrobacteraceae bacterium
GGGGATCCCGATCTCGCACAGCGGGTAGCAGAGCACCCCGAAGAAGAGCTAGCCGGATTCGGCGAGACATAATCCAGGGTTTCAGGCAGTGCTCGTACTAGATACCAGTGGCCTGCTCGCCGCCATAGATTCTACTCAGCATCAGCACACCGAGTCCCGCAGAGCCCTGGAGACCGATAGCGGACCGTTCTTACTCTCGCCATTCGTGCTCGCCGAACTGGATTACCTGCTCGCTACCAAAGTGGGCACCCGGGAACAGCTCGCGCTCCTAGGCGAGGTCGCTCGCGGAGCATTCAGGCTGGAACCGTTCACCAACTCCGACATCAGCGCCGCCGTCGAAGTCCTCGAACGGTACAGAGATCTTGATCTCGGTATCGCGGACGCTTCGAACATGGTCCTCGCCGATCGCCACGCCACCTGGGACATACTCACCCTGGACGATCGCCACTTCAGAGCCGTGAATACCTCCGGAGGTACACCATTCAGGCTCCTGCCTGCGGATCTCTAGTCGCAAACCTTTTGGACGAGGTGAATGCCGTGATCTCTACAGTGACATTGGCTCGCGAGGCCCCCGGAGCACTCAGAGCGGTTGACAAGGTGACCCGGATAAGCTCTGAAGGAACTTGAAGGTCTACATTTTGCATATTGTTTTCTATGGGAGAGGTGCCACCCATCTCCTAGGCAACGGTACGAAGCCACGCTTGGACTCCTCATACTTGACCACTTCCAGTTCAATGCCGTGTTCGGCGACGGCCTCTGAAGCCTCCTCGCCCGTGTATCCTTGATCGACGTAAGCGCACGGCAGCCTTGTAGCAGACGATGAAAATACCGAAAGAAAGGAGAAATCGTGAACGACTACGAAGTCTTTGAGTTAGGGGATATCGCGCTGCAAGAAGGCGCGACCCTGCGGGACGCCAAACTGGCGTACAAGACCTTTGGCACGCTGAACGAGGACAAGAGCAACGCGATCATCTACCCGACCTGGTACTCGGGTTTCCACTGGGACAACGAGTGGCTCATCGGTGAAGGCATGTCCCTTGATCCTGCGAAATACTTTATCATCGTCCCGAACATGCTCGGCAATGGGCTCTCAAGCTCTCCGAGCAACACTCCGCCGCCTCACGACCAAGCAAACTTCCCGAACGTCACCTTCTACGACCAGGTCGAGACCCAGCACAAGCTTGTCACCGAGCACTTCGGGATCGAAACCTTGGCGCTCGTCACCGGCTGGTCGATGGGCGCGGGTCAGACCTATCAGTGGGCCGTCAGCTACCCCGAAATGGTGCAACGTGCAGCCCCGTTCTGCGGCTCCTCCAAAACCAGCGAGCACAACTTCGTCTTCCTCGAAGGCGTAAAGGCGGCGCTCACTAGCCCCGAAAGCTTCAAGGACGGCTTCTATGACGAAAAGCCGGTGGAGTGCCTCCGCGCGGCTGGGCGTGTGTACGCCGGCTGGGGCTTCTCTCAGGCCTTCTACTGGGATCGCCTGTATACGGAGATGGGTCATTCGCGAAGGCTCGGCATGGATCTCGCCTTTCCGACGCTGGAAGACTTCCTCGTCGGTTACTGGGAAGGCCACTTCCTCGACCGTCGCGACGTGAATGACCTGCTGGCGATGCTCTGGACATGGCAGTACGGCGATGTTGGTGCCACGCCCGGGTTCGAAGGCGACCACATCAAGGCGCTGCAGTCTATCAAGGCCAAGCTCATCGCCATGCCCGCCGAGAAGGATTTGTACTTCCCGCCGGAGGACGAGGAGTACGCGTCGCAGTACATTCCCAACGGGGAGGTACGAGTGATTCCGGGGGTGTGGGGTCACTTCGCGGGAAGCGGTGATAGCCCCGTTGACATAGAGTTTATAGACAACGCCTTGAAAGAGCTACTCGTTAGATAGAGACAGCCAGAACCTGATGCCTGGAGTCAGCTTCCGGCTGCAGGGGCTTCTCGGAAACCGAGCCCATACTACCTATCGTCTGTTCCTGTACTGTCCATAGGAACACTTCCTCCAGCCCGTCTGTTGACACCCTGCCCATGACCTGGTATAAAACATCCATGTGGATGGTACATAGATGGTAAACACGAGTGACACGGAGAAGATCACGATAAACCTGGGTCCGGTTGACCTGGGTCAGATCGACCTTCTCGTACAGGAGGGCTTCTACTCGAACCGCACCGACTTTATCCGCACGGCGATACGGAACCAGTTGGGCGCCCACTCCGAGGTGGTTCGACAGACAGTCGCCCGCAAGACGCTGGTGCTCGGCGTGCAGCACTTTGACCGTCAGCACCTCGAAGCGGTCCGCGAAGCGGGAGAGCGACTCCAGATAAACGTGCTGGGGCTGGCGAGCATCGCCGACGACGTCTCCCCCGAGCTGGCCGCAGAGACCATCGAATCCGTCGAAGTGCTCGGCGCGTTCCGGGCGAGCGCGGACGTGAAGCGGGCGCTGGCCGGTAGGATCAGTTGAGGGTCATAGTCTGAAACACCGCACCACCGCGTTATAAGCAAAACAAACCAAAAGTAATGGAGAGGCGGCCCATGCCGAACTACGCCAAAAAGACCACGATGCCTGCATCAGGCTTGCAGGAAGGAATGGCCGAAGCTACGAGGCTCACCAACGCCGGTAAGCTCTCAGAGGCCACGGCCGCCATTCAGCGCGCCCTCGGCGGCGATACGCCCGGCAACCCACTCGCCGGGCGTATGGCTACGCCCACGCCGAGCGACTTCCACGTAACGGAAGACCGTCCGGGTTCGGGGAATATGTCTTCTGGAACCAAAGTCAAGCCCGATGCGGACACGATGGTCTCACGACTCATGAACCTGCCGGACTCACTCACCCGCGACGTGCTACGCAAAGGCAACCCGCCCGGTAACGTACAGCAGGCGCGGGCTCCACAACCCGAAGCTCCGGCCACCGCTGGACGTTTCGTCTCCGGTTCCTACAGCAACCGGGCCGGTACCCGCGGCTACAAGCTGTACATCCCGAGCGGAGCCAAGGGTCAGGCGCTGCCGCTTTTGGTAATGCTCCACGGCTGCACCCAGAGCCCGGACGACTTCGCCGCCGGAACGCGCATGAACACGCTGGCCGAGAGCGGCGACTTCTTCGTCGTCTATCCCGAGCAGGCCGGCTCCGCCAACATGAATAAATGCTGGAACTGGTTCAACGCGGGCGACCAGCAGAGAGACCAGGGAGAGCCGTCCATAATCGCGGGGATCACACACCAGATCGCCGCCACCCAGCCCATCGACACCAAGAGGATCTACGTGGCCGGCATGTCCGCCGGGGCGGCTATGGCGGTGATTCTGGGCGAGACCTACCCAGACCTCTACGCTGCGGTCGGCGTCCACTCAGGGCTGGCCTACGGCGCGGCCCACGACCTCCCTTCCGCATTCGGCGCGATGCAGGGCGGCGGCCAGGACGTATCCCGTCCCAAAACCCGCGCCCAGAGAGCGGCGGACCTCACCCGGACCGTTCCGGTGATCGTCTTCCACGGCGACCGGGACAGCACCGTAAACCAGCGGAACGCCGAACAGATACTCAACCAGCGGCTCTCAGACCTCGACGCCAACACGACCCCGAAGGCGAGCGTGCGACAGGGCCAGGTGCGCGGTGGCCGCTCCTACACTAACTCTGTCTACCGTGACTCAAGCGGCGAGCCGGTGGCGGAGCGTTGGATCGTCCACGGCGCAGGACACGCCTGGTCCGGCGGCAGCCCAAAAGGCTCGTACACCGATGCCAACGGCCCCGACGCCTCGATGGAGATGGTGCGCTTCTTCATGGAGCATCCACGGCGTTAGAAGTATTTCGAACGTCGACCGATTTACACCGATACTTCGAAATTCAGCCCGATAATCGCTGACGCGATATACTTTACTCTATAGTAATGTGATCTCACGGCGATGGGAGAAAGACGTGCCGGAATTCAAGAAGAGAGACCTCTCGGACGAAGCCTTCGAGATGCTCGGTGAGCAGTTCAAGGCTTTCTCGGAGCCGATGCGCTTGAAGCTCGTCTACTCTCTAATGGACGGGGAAAAGAGCGTCTCGGAGCTCGTCGAAGAGACCGGCGGGCTCCAGGCCAATGTCTCGAAGCACCTGAGGATGCTCCTGGAAGCCAAAGTCGTCGAACGCCGCAAGCAGGGCCTGAACTCTTTCTACGCCATAGCCGACGAGTCCGTCTTCAAGCTCTGCGACCTGATGTGCAATTCGGTCGAAGACCGCCTCACCGCAGACCTCAAGAGCTTCTCCTCATCCGCATGAGGGAATCTCCGGTCGCCGCCTGCCTGCGGGAAGAGACCGATCGTAGCTACCGGACATCATTAACATTACTTTATTGACATATAGATATTTAGATAATAGTATCTGGTTACTGTCAAGCAAAGTTAGAACTTCGAGAGGAGCGAGTTATGTTGTTCGAGAGGATCTACGACGAGGATCTGGCGCAGGCCAGTTACTTTATCGGGTGTCAGGCGACCGGACAGGCGGCTGTGGTCGATCCCCGGCGGGACGTCCGGGTGTATCTGGAGAAAGCCAAAGAGCAGGATATGGAGATCGTGACGGTAACCGAGACCCACATCCACGCGGATTTTCTCTCCGGTTCACGGGAGCTGGCGGCGGCCACGGGAGCCACGCTCTACCTCTCCGCCGAAGGCGACGATGACTGGAAATACGGTTTCGGGGATCGGGATCTCCACGAAGGCAGCGAGATAGAGGTCGGCAACGTCATCCTGAGAGCGGTCCATACGCAGGGCCACACACCGGAACACGTTTCTTTCCTGGTGACAGATGGGGCGACTACCGATAAACCGGGATTCATCCTCACGGGAGATTTCGTTTTCGTCGGGGATCTGGGACGGCCGGATCTCCTGGACGAGGCTGCTGGTGGCAAAGACACTCGTTTCGTGGGGGCGAAGCAGATGTTCCGAAGCCTGCGGGATAAGTTTCTAAACCTGCCGGATTACGTTCAGGTTTGGCCGGGACACGGCGCGGGCAGTTCGTGCGGCAAAGCTTTGGGATCGGTGCCGACCTCGACGGTCGGCTACGAGCGGCTGTTTTCCTGGTGGGGCCGGCTCGTAGAGGATGACAACGAAGAAGGCTTTGTGGAGTCACTACTCACGGACCAGCCCGACGCGCCAGTCTACTTCGGCCGGATGAAACGCCAGAACAAGAGCGGACCCGCGCTGTTGGGTGAACGACAACCGTTAGTTGAGTACGAAGCTGGTGTACTCAAGGAGGGGCTCGAACGGGACGAGGTCATCTTCATTGATACGCGGGCTCCCAACTCGTTCGTAGAGGGCGCGGCGCCCGGCTCTTTGAATATTACGGCGGGCAAAAACTTCGCCTCCTGGGCTTCTTGGGTGATCGACCCCGAAAAAGATGACCGGCCCATCGTGGTACTCGCGGGTAGCGAAGAAGACGCGAACCACCTGCGCGACAAACTCTCCTACGTCGGCATAGACAACGTAACGGGCTACGTCGTTAGCCTCGAAGGACTGGAGAAAGAGCCGGTCCCGACTATCTCCCCGAACGACCTGGGGAAGCTCGATGATCCCTTTATCCTGGACGTGCGGGCGAAGAGTGAGTATGAGGCCGGACACATCCCCGAGGCGACTCGAATCCATGGTGGCCGGGTGATGTGGCGCCTGGACGATCTTCCCAAGGACAAACCCGTCGTCACCCACTGCCAGACCGGAGCCCGAAACGCGGTGGTGGCGAGCGCGCTGCGGGCAGCCGGTTTCGACAACGTGATCGAACTGGAAGGTAGCTACGAGGGCTGGGAAGCCGCCAACAAACAGACGGCCTCCGCTTAGAGACGAATATCGGGAGAGCCGTGGACCGTTCCAGAGAGGCGTACGCGTAGTGCATTACGGTATCGTAATCTCCAACATGGACGCTTATTCGGATCCGCGCGAAGCTGTCCGGCTGGCGCGGGCGGCCGAAGAAGCCGGATGGGAGGGGTTTTTTGTCTGGGATCATCTGGGATTCGTGTGGGACGCTCCGTCCGCCGACCCGTGGATTATCCTCTCCGCCGTCACCGCCTCGACGGGGCGCATAAAGATCGGGACCGATATCACCCCGTTGGCCCGCCGCCGGCCGCAGGTCGTCGCCAATACGCTGGCCTCTCTGGACGTCCTGAGCGGCGGCGGCCGAGTCATCTTCGGGGCCGGGCTCGGAGGCGTACCGCGAGAGTTTGCGGCGTTCGGGGACACCGGCGACGCAAAGGAGCGGGCCGCGATGCTCGACGAAGGGCTCGACATCCTCGCCCGGCTCATGTCCGGCGAGGAGGTGACGCATCACGGGCGGCATTACACGGTCGAAGGTATCACGCTGGCGCCACTGTCGGTCCAGCGGCCAAGGATGCCGTTCTGGATCGGGGGCGAAGCCAGGCCCGCCCTGCGCCGCGCCGCCCGTTGGGACGGCTGGCTCGCCAGCGCCACCCCCCTGGACGGTTCGATAGAGATGTCCAAGAGTCCGGATGACATCCGGGAGATGGTTGCCGAGATACGGCGACACCGGACCTCCGCCGCGCCGTTCGAGATAGCCATGGACGGCTACTCGGAGCCGGACGACCCCGAACTGCCCAACGCCTACGCCGATGCGGGAGCGACCTGGTGGCTGGAGAGCATCCACGGGCGGCGGGGCTCGCCGGAGGAGATGCTGGCGCGGGTAAAAGCAGGCCCCCCGGACGACGGCCGATAACACTGAGACCGCGCACCGATGCAAGCCTGAAGATACGGTCCTCTCACAGGTTGCCGCTGATAGTAGAATATCCAACATCATTTCCGATGACGCACAGGAGATAACCACGGCTTACGGAAGACGGCAGACGGTCTTCTACACCGGTATGGAAGACGATAGTGGATCAAAGCCGGAGCCATGCGAGTAACACGCCTCGATAGCGTAGAGCGCGTCGGCCAACCGGCGTGGCGGGCGCTGGAGCCACCTAACTTTCCTTTCTTCGACTTCGAGTTCCTGCGGGCGCTGGAGAGATCCGGGAGCGTCGGCGAGGAAAGCGGCTGGTCGCCAGTTTACCTGGTCTGCGAGGACGGAGACCGTCTGACGGGCGCGTTCCCCGTCTACCTCAAGACGGACAGCTACGGTGAGTACATCTTCGATTGGGATTGGGCTCACGCCTACCACGAGCACGGGCTGCCGTACTACCCGAAGCTCGTCGCCGCCGTGCCGTTTACACCAGCCACGGGTCCGAAGCTGCTCTCCGAAGACGGAGTGAACGGCGACCGAAACGCTGTGACCAACGCCCTGCTCGGAGCGGCCCGAGAGCTTGGAAACGAGCGCGGCGTTAGCTCGTCTCACGCGCTTTTCGTCCCGGAGCGGGAGCTCGGCGCGTTCGAGGAAAACGGTTTCGCGGTGCGTCACTCGTTCCAATTTCACTGGCGTAACCCCGGCTACGGTTCCTTCGATGACTACTTGGGGGCGCTAGAAGGCAAGCGTCGGCGTCAGATCTCCCGCGAGCGGCGCCAACTCGCTGACGGAAATCTCATCATAGAGCGTTTGACGGGCGAAGATCTCGGGCCGGAGCACGCGAAGATCATGTATGGCTTCTACCTCTCCACGTTCGACAGGAAGTGGGGCTTCCCGTACCTGACGGAGGAGTTTTTCTACGAGGTATTCCGCACGATGAAAGACCGCACACTGTTGGCGCTCGCCCGCGACGCCGCGACGGGACGACCAATCGCGGGCGCCCTGAACTTCTTCAAGGGCGACTCGCTCTACGGCCGTTACTGGGGCGCTTCGGAGGAGCGCCGCAACCTCCATTTCGAGCTTTGCTACTACCAAGCGATAGAGTTCGCCATCGAACGCGGCCTGGCTCTTTTCGAGGCCGGCGCCCAGGGGGAACACAAGCTGGCGCGGGGATTCCTACCCACGGTCACCTACAGCGCGCATGAGATCCGTCACCCGGTCTTCCGTCAGGCCATAGAGCGATACATCGCCGAGGAGAGAGAATATGTCATTCGCGCCGTGGCGGAATACAACAGTCACGCCCCTTACCGGATCTAGCGGAACGATGGAGCGTCAGTGAGCAACCTGGAGGGCCGCCCGGTGCTCTTGCGCAGCCGCAATATCGTGCTTCGTCCGCTACTGGCAGCCGACGTGGCACGGGTAGCCGGGATACAGGCCGAACCCGGCATCTCCCGCTGGTGGGGGCCTCCAGAAGAGTCGGAGCTGCGTCGGCAAGCCGACGGGAGCAGTGACGAGAAGGTGTTTGCCATAGAGCTGGAGGGTGAGGTCGTGGGCTTGATCCAATACCACGAAGAGAACGAGCCCGACTTTCGCCACGCCGGGATCGACGTCTTCCTCGCCGGGCGGGTTCAAGGGCATGGTCTGGGAACCTATGCGATTCGGACGCTCGCGCGATACCTGATCGACGAGCGGGGACATCACCGGCTCACAATCGACCCGGCGGCCGGCAACGCAGTGGCGATCCGCGCCTACGAGAAGGTTGGCTTCCGTACGGTCGGAGTCATGCGCGAGTACTGGCGCTCGCCGGATGGAACTTGGCGGGACGGACTGCTCATGGACCTTCTCGCAAACGAACTAGACCAGGCGTGAGTGCCAGGTCACATCTAGTAACGGCGACCTCGTTGGCGGTTTATGTCGAAGCTGGCCGACTCGGCGACGGCCATTACAGCCATCACGCCACACTGCACCGGGTCACTAATCACGAGGTCGGCGGCCTTCGTAACGCTGCCGGGCATGTTTAGCGAGAGCACGATAATGCCTTTCTCACGCACCTCGTAGACGGCGCGGGCGACGTCGCCGCCCATCATCGCGCCGGCCAGTACCAATGCTACCGCGCGGGGTAGCCGGGCGACCGCCCGCGTGGCGCCGGCCAAGTTCTCTTCTCCAACGAGTGGAATGGTGTCTATGGAGATCCTCTCGCCCCGGATATTGTGCCGGTCCGCCTCGGCGACCGCCCCGACCACGACTTGTCCAACCTGGGCGCCGCCGCCGACCACGATTATCCGCTTGCCGTACACCTTGGCGAAAGAGGGCGCTTGTTCGACGGACCACACTATCGAGAGCGCCCTCAGGTCTTCGATCAGGACTTCCGCCTCGACGCCGGGGTTCTCTTCCAGCTCGAAGTAGATCGTCGAGCTATCCTCCCGCCGCTCGGCGATGTCCACGTAGGTAATGTTCGCCTGGTGCTCGAAGATCACGCGCGTAAGCGTGTGCAACGAGCCGGGCTCGTCGGTCGCGCGGACCATCAAGGCCAGCGGGGCGGAACGGGGTTCGAATCCTTTGTCTCCGATCATCGGCACATTCTAACCGCGGACACGCGTCCCGGCTCGGAAGCTAGTCGCGGGGATTGCCGGAGGGTGGTTGGAGAGCCTCGAAGACCTCCGTGAGCGTCTCGCGGCCACCGACGTCCCCCTCGCGGTCCGTCCGGATCTCCTCCAGGGCCTCGGAACCTATAAAGCCTTCGGAGGCGGCGTGCCCGGCGGCCTCGACCGTATCCTTCACCAGCAGCATAGGTATTCCTAGCGAGTGCATCTCCCCGGAAATGACACGCACGGTAACGTCACGCTCTTTGTGGCTGACGTCCCGGATGTATATGGCGAGGACACGACCGGGGTACTCTCGGGCGAGCTGGCCGTAAGTCTCCGCGTCCTGCTGGCCGGAGTCCCCGATCAGCACGAATGAGAGCGTGGGATGCGTATCAAAGATATCCCGGATCACCTCCAGCTTGTGCCGGCGATGGTCCATGCCCTTCAACAGGTCTTTGACGCCGCCCCAGTCCTTCAGGAAGATCGGGCCTCTAGGAAGCTCTTGTATCTCAAGGAAGTTCTCCAGGAGGTCGTAGAGGTTCCAGGGTCCGGTCGAGACGTAGAAGACGGGGTTGTCTCCATCGCCGTCGGCCCCGCGCCGCAAGGCCCGGTAGAAGGCCGCGACCCCCTCGAAAGGCAGCCTCGTATGCGCATTCGAGAAAAGGACCATTCGGGCCATCCTGAGCAGGTTCGTGGCTTCGGTACGGACGACGGTATCGTCCAGGTCGCTGACCACACCGAAGGCTCCGTCTCTTTGCCTGGAGGGCGGCACCAGCACACAGCCTTCGGTGTGAAAACCGTTCTGTCCTCTGGCCTTCGGCCAGAGAAGTTCAAGCTCGGCGGCGTGCCACGCCCGGTCCTCCGGCAGCGGCTCCGTGGGCCTTATACACACGTCGATGAAACCCTCGTCGTCGGCCACCACGACCCGCTCGCGGCCCTCGAAACGTACCCGCACCCGCGCGCCGGGCACCTCGGCGGAGAGGAAGCGGCGGATCATGGTCCGCAGGTTCCGCAAGGCACTGTCCTCGACGGAGCCTAGAGGTATATCCCGCTCCTCCAATACACGCCCCAGAAGGTGAAACTCCCTCGGCGTACCGTGCCCCACGTAGGAGAGAATGCTGACGGGCCCCAACCAACCGTATCGCATCTTCAGAAAGAGCTTCACGCGGTCGAATCGGTGTTCGGCTTTGTCGATGATCTCGAAGAGTGCTTTGCGCCAGCCGCCCATCGGCCCCTTTCTCGTTGCGGTCAGGCCACACTCTACCCCGAAACCTCCTCCTCCGCGAGAGTATAATCCCTGCGACCCCGAGAGTTTCGAGGACATTGCCCATGAAAAACTCAGTAGTCACGGATCGCATCTCGAACCTTCTCGCCGGTACGCCGGCCTTCGACCGGCTGCCGGAAGACGAACGCGGTCGGCTCCTCGGCAAGGTTACCCTCCGTTACTTCGGGCCGGAAGAGGTGATCCTGGAGCAGGGTCTCACCTCCCACGAATACCTCTACATCATAGAGTCGGGCTACGTGCGGCTGACGGAGAAAGAGGCCGGACGTTTGGTGGACGAGTACGGCGAGGGCGATATCTTCGGCAACTACGGACTGATGAAAGGCGGTCGTCTCCCGTTCGAGGTCCGGACCGTAGAACCGACGGTGTGCGTCCTGATCGGGGCCGGCGATTTTCGGGAACTCTACGACAAACACGAAGAGTTCGCGGCCTTTTTCGACAAAGACCTGCGCGACTATCCGCAAGACGGCGGGCCCGGCTTCGACGCGAGTGGCTCCCGATTGCTCTTCGGGACCACCATCGGCGAGCTCATCGGTCGTGGACCTATAACTTGCTCCCCGCAAGCGACGGCCCGAGAGGCGGCGTGGAGCATGCGGGACGAGAACGCCGACTCCGTGGTCGTGACGAGTGAGGAAGGGGTGCTGGGCATCCTGACGGACATAGACCTTCGGAACGAGGTCGTGGCTAACGGTTCCTCGCCGGAGACGCCGGTGGAGGAGTTGATGCATCGCAACGCCCTGCGTCTCCCAGCCGACGCGCCGGTCTTTCAGGCTCTTATGGAGATGATGCAACACCAGACCTACCACGTAGTCGTCTCCGAGAGCTCGAAGCCCGGCTCGAAACTGCTCGGCGTCATCTCCGATAAGGACATCTCCCGCGCCCAGGGGAACAGCCCGGCGTTTATGACCGAACGCGTGGAGCAAACAAACTCACCCGAGGAACTCTACGGCATCCGCGGTGAGATCGACAAACTCCTGATCGGGCTCGAACACCAGGGCGTAAAACCGAAAGACCTCGTGACCATCAACACCGAGCTGAACGACCACCTGATGCAACGCCTGGTGAGCCTGGTAGAAGAGGAGATGTGGGAAACCCGTCCTGACCTTTACGTGGATTTGCCATGGGTCTGGCTCTCGCTCGGCAGCGAAGGCCGGGGTGAAATGAGCCTGCTGACCGACCAGGACAACGCCCTCCTGTACGCTGACCCGGCTGACGAGGACGAAGCCGAAAGGGCCGAAGAGTGGTTCCGTACGCTCGCCTGGCGGGCCAACGAAGTGCTGGCCGAGGCCGGCTTCGCGCTCTGCGAGGGTGACATCATGGCCCGCAACCCCAAGTGGCGCCAGTCTCTAAGCGGCTGGAAAGAGACTTTCGAGGGTTGGATCCTCACTCCCGACGCCGACGTTCTGGTGTTTGCCTCGACCTTCTTCGACCTGCGCGGCCTCTACGGCGACATGTCCCTGGTAGACAAGCTAAAGAACAGTATCTACCAGACGTTGGAGAAGGAGCGTCGTTTCCTGCCGTTCATGGTCCAGAACGCCCTGGGTAACCGCCCGCCGCTCTCTTTCTTCCGCAGGTTTGTGCTGGAGCGTTCGGGGGAGTACCGTCACACCTTCAATATCAAGCGTCGGGGGCTGCGGCCGCTGGTGGACTCCGCCCGAATCCTCGCCATAGAGCTCCGCTACCTGGACTCTGCCAACACCGTCGACCGTTTCGAGCACATAGCACGCAAGATGCCGGGCATGGCCTCGACGGTAGAGAACGCTCTGGACGCCTACAACTACCTGGACGAACAGCGTTTTATCCATCATCTGCGGGCCATAGAACGTGGTGAGAAGCTGAACAATCAGATCAACCCCTCAGATCTGAATAACACCCAGCAGAACATGCTGAAGGTGGTCTTCGCAACGGTCCAGGAGGTCCAGGAAGCATTGGCCCGCCGGTACGGGATCAACACGCGACTTTGAACAAAAAGCCTCCGGAGCACCGTACAGAGGTTACAATATTCTCGGATCATGGAATACAGCCTGGGACTGGCAATTATGGAGAAGGCAAGAAGTCTCGAACAACTGGACCACATCGAACGGCGAATCTCTGATCTGCAAGACTATCTCTACGATGCGGAACTCTACCCGGAACAAACCGAACCATGGGCCAGGCTCCGGCGGACCGTCTCCCTCTTCCTTCTCCGTAGGTACGTTCTCCGCCAGATACAGCAACTCTGCCTGCAACGCCGGATGATCCGCAACTGCTACCTGTACGTCCACGAAAGAGAGCCGACCGCCTCGCTCGTTGGGAGCGTCGAGCCCGTTCGATCCCCCCGGCCGTAGAGCATTAGTCGAATACTCCCGCCCCCGAACCTCCATGCCAATGGGCCCTCTCCGGATCCCCTTTCGCCAAACTGTGAAGTGGTTTACTCGTCCGCCTGGGTAAATAGTGCAAATTGCACATATATTCTGCAGGCACGTTAGAATCTCAAGCATGCCTGTAACCATGATAAAAGACGCGAGCATTGACTACGATGTCGTCGGCGAAGGTTATCCTTTGCTCCTTATCTCGGGGCTGGGATTCGGCCGATGGAGCTGGTTCAAGCAGGTTCCCGCGCTCTCGGGGCGGTTCCGCACCATCAGCTTCGACCTGCGAAACGTGGGTCACCTCGACACCGAGCATGGGGCGTATAGCGTCGGTAATCTGGCGCTTCATGCTGCTTCTCTCTTGGATCACCTGGAGGTCGAGCGGGCCCACGTGATAGGAACTTCGCTCGGTGGGTTCGTGGCGCAGGAGCTGGCGCTGCGGAGGCCGGATCTCGTGGACCGGCTGGTCCTGATCTCTACGAGCTACGGAGGCTCGGAGAGCGAGCCGATGTCCATGTCCACGCTCGGCAGGATGCTTGGGTGGGGCGCCACGGACCGCCGGGACGCCGTGAGCCGGGGCCTCGAAGTAGCGGTCGCCAAGGATTATCCGGAATCTTATCCCGAAGAGTTCGGACGGATGGTAGAGTGGCGCATCGCGGACTCTCCCCCGCTCTCGGAGTACAACAAGCAGCTCGTGGCCGGCGCCCGCTTCGACGCTTCTCGCAGCATGGAGGAAATAGAAGCTCCCGCCCTGGTCCTCCACGGTAGCGAAGACCGCGTGGTTCCCGCCTCCAACGCAGCATCCCTGGCGGAGAGACTGCCCGAGGCTAAGTTGCGCGTCCTGGAAAACGCAGGACATCTGGTCTTCATAGAACGAGCCGAAGACGCCAACGAGGAGATCCTGGGCTTTCTCGAACCCAATCCTATCCCCACAACTATAGACTGGCTCTCGAAGCCACTAAAACGGTCACTCCAGGCGCTCCGCCGTTGGGCCGGAAGTTGGTGGAGCCGCTGATACTCCGGCGATTAGCCTCGTGTATCCCCCATCGCACATCGGCAATCCTCAGCTACACATACGAATAACCAGATACAATGGCCCTGAAAATGTGTAGAAGCGACAGGAGTTTCACTCATGCAGATAGACTTTTTCTACTTCGAGGAATGTCCGTCCCACGAGCAGGCGCTCGAACGTCTGCGGAAAGTGCTAGCGGAAGAAGAGATCGAGGCTGAGATCTCGATCACTGAGGTCTCTACGGACGAACAAGCGCAAGACCTGGAGTTCGCCGGCTCCCCAACAATCTTAGTCGAAGGTCGAGACATAAGCCCACACCTGGAGCATCCCAACTACGCCCTCACGTGCCGCACCTACCATTTGGAGGACGGGCGCATCTCACCGCTCCCTTCCGAGGACATGATACGCCGCACCGTAAGAGCCGTGGCCGGGGATCAAGCCGACTAGCGAGCCTGCTAACATCAAGCCTGCGAAGATCCGATAACGAAAGGAGCCCGAATGTCGAAACTCAACATCGGAGACGAAGCTATACCTTTCACGCTCCCCGGCGTGGACGGCGAAGCGTATAGCCTCTCAAACTACCAGGACAAAGCGACGGTAGCCGTAGTCTTCACCTGCAACCACTGCCCGTACGCCCGAGCCTGGGAGGATCGCATAGTATCAATACAAAATGACTATGCGGATCGGGGCGTGCAGGTATTGGCGATCAACGCCAACGACGCCGAAAAGTATCCCGACGACGGATTCCAGCAGATGCAACAACGAGCCGAAGAGAAAAGCTTCAGCTTCCCCTACCTCCACGACGAATCACAGGAAGTAGCCGCCGCCTACGGCGCGGAGCGAACCCCGGAAGTCTTCTTGTTCGACAGGGATAGGAAGCTCGCCTACCACGGCGCGGTAGACGACAACTACGACGACCCGAACGACGTACACAATTACTACCTGCGCGAAGCAGTAGAGGCGGTCCTCTCCGAAGAAGAGCCTTCCATCTCGCACACCAGTCCGGTAGGCTGCACGATCAAGTGGAAGTAGCTCTAAGCAACACGCCGAAACCATAAAGGAGTACCCAAATTAACTGTCTCTCTTGCTATGTCATGCGTAACATGACATAATAGGTTCGTGATAAAGAGCTTCAAGGACAAAGAAACTCAGAAGCTCTTTATGGGACGTAAGTCTAAAGCTGTATCCGGGCAAGTGGTGCGTAGGGCGCAACTCAAGCTGGCGCAGCTTGATCAGGTAAAAGACGTGGAAGAGATGAAGATTCCGCCCGGAAACAGGCTACACAAGTTGGGCGTAGACCGTGAAGGACAGTGGGCGATCAGCATCAACGACCAGTATCGGATCTGCTTCCGCTTTGAGGACGGAGACGCCTACGAAGTAAAAGCGACGGACTACCATTAGAGGAGAAGTTATGGGCGACTGGACAGAGGAGATAGAGCGTGAAGAGAGAATCTCTCCCCCCATACACCCCGGCGAGATGCTGCGGGAAGAGTGGCTCGCGCCCTTAGACATAAACGCGAACCAGCTCGCGAACGCCCTCGGCGTAGATCGCCAAAAAGTCTACGACATTGTGAACGAGAAGCGCGGGGTGTCCGCCGAAATGGCCTTGAGACTCGCCCGCTGGTCAGGAATGCGGCCTCGTTTCTGGCTGGGCTTGCAGGAGAGCTACGACCTCGAAACAGCTAAGGCGCAGGCAGGGGAAAGAATAGAGCGTGAGGTTAAACCACTGGTGACCGGATAACAGCTTCGACACCGGACTCCGAAGGGGCGCAAGTCGTGAAGCTGGATATACTCAGAGAAGATTGATCGTACTATCCGTTAGGGGTTATTGCTGGTTTGCGATCTCTCTGTAGACGGCCACGGGCGATACAGCAATGTCAGGGTAGGACACGGAACCAACAAACTCTTGAAAGCCGTTGAACATATCAATGATCTGATCAAACTGATTGGACACGTGGACACTTCCCTCAGCCGCAATCGCTTCGTTGAATGCGTCGTCAGGTGAGTGATCGGGTTGTGGGATGCGACTCACCTCAGCCAGCATGGTCCATTCTCCCTTCGGCTGTGAACCATACTTGTATATGAGGGCGCGGATATCCTCGCGCAAATGCTCCCTAGATAGTGGTCCGATGAAGCCAGAATCTTTCTGATTAGTGATCCTCACCCGTATAGCATTCTGATAAAACGTGTCGATCAGCATACCCGCCTCCGTGGCCCAACTGTTCTCCTTCTTTCGTTTCTTCTTTTCCGCTGCGCTTGTTGAAGGATTGAAAATTTCATCGAGTTCGTCGAAGTTTTCAGCGATCTTCCGGGACGTCTCGTAGTCAAGAATTTGAGCCGCACCTCTCACCAGCACAAAGCCACCCTCTGGAACCTCATCCCAATCTAGGTTATCGCGTTCCACAAGAAGTCCTTCATTCTCCAGGGAGTTTCTAGCTACCTCGAAGGCGTAATCATGGAGCACCCGGCTTTCGCTAAAACTCGACCCTCTGCCGTGTTCTACAGACCCAGAGCCGCTGATAGGAAGCATCATGGTCAGCAGGTTCACAGCCATTTGCACTCTTCCTGCAGTCTGTTCCGTCCTCCCCTCTAACACTTCATTCAACAGACCCTGCTGCAACTGGGCGATAATGGACTGGACGCGGTTGATGTCCAAATAGATGAAGTCTCGGTACAATTTATCCTCCCTACAGCTTCGTGCTCCACGGTAAGCATACGAACATGTGAGCATCTTTTAAAGGACCAGAATGTATCTATTCGCCCAGTTGCCGAGAGCACTCGTCTTAGAAAACTATAATCACTAGCTGCTTCTAGCCGGATAGAGCATACTGCCAGGAGAAGAGGAGCCGCGATTCTCAAGCGGTCCCTCTTTCTGGTTCCCAACTTTTAGCGCAGGGCCGTCCGGGAATGTGCCCCCGAACTTATCTCTCCCGCACGTAGGTTCCGGGGGCGTCATCTAGGGGCGGGTAGGTATCGCTGCCCATCTCCGGCGGCTTGACTTTCTTGCCGGAGCGGGAGTCTAGCCAGGCTACCCAGTCGGTCCACCAGCTTCCCTCGTGCTCGGTGGCGTTTTCGTGCCACTCTTGGGCGGTGGCGTAGTCTCCGGCATCGCCCTCTTCGTTGACCCAGTGGCGGCCTTTCTCTTTGGACGGAGGGTTGATCATACCGGCTATGTGGCCGCTGGAGGCGAGCACGAAGCGGACTTTGCCGCTGGTTAGCTGGCCCAGGCGCCAGGCCCCATACCAGGGCACGATGTGGTCCTTCTCGGCCCCGACGGCGTAGAGGTCACCTTCGATCTTCCCGAGGTCTATCGGCACGTCCTTTAGGACGACTTTGCCGGGTTCGATGAGGTTGTTCTCCAGGTAGGTGTTGCGGAGGTAGAAGCTGTGGGCGTCACGGGCCATGCGGGTGCCGTCAGAGTTCCAGTAGAGCAGGTCGAAGGCGGGCGGCTTCTGGCCGAGGAGGTAATTGTTGACGACGTTCGCCCAGATCAGGTCGTTCGACCTCAGCAGGTTGAACATGTTGTAGAGTTGGCCTTTGTCCAGGTAGCCTCGCTCCAGCATCTGTTGCTCCATGAAGTCTACCTGCGGCTCGTCGATGAATACGCCCATCTCGCCGACGTTCTCGAAGTCCTGGAGGGCGACCATGAAGGTCGAGGGTCCGAATACTTTGTCCTCGCCTTTGGCCGCGAGGTAGGCTAGCGTCATGGAGAGCAGCGTGCCACCGATGCAGTAGCCCATCGGGTTCACGGTCTCGCTGCCGGTTATGTCGCGGACGACGTCCGCCGCCTCCAGGAAGCCCAGGTCCATGTAGTCCTCGAACTTGGTGTCCTCCATCGAGGCGTCGGGGTTCTTCCAGCTCACGACGAAGACGGTGAATCCCTGCTGTACCAGATGGTTGACCATGCTGTTCTCGGGCCGCATGTCTAGGATGTAGTATTTATTGATCCAGGGCGGGACTATGAGCATCGGTATCTCGTGGACCTGCTCGGTCTGGGGTTCGTACTGGATCAGCTCGATCAGCTCGTTGCGATGGACCACTTTGCCGGGCGTTATGGCTAGGTTCTCTCCGGGCTCGAAGGCGTTATAGTCGGTCATGCTTAGCTGACCCTGTTGCAAGTCTTCGGTCAGGTGTCGCGCGCCTTCGGCGAGGCTCTGGCCGCCGGTCTCCAGCGCGCGGCGCAGGGCTTCGGGGTTGGACATCAGGAAGTTCACCGGGGCCATCGCGTCTACGAACTGCTTGAGGTGAAACTTCAGCTTCTCTTCCTCTTCCGAGTCGTGGCCGTCGGTCCGCTCGGCCTCCCGGAGCAAATATTCCGAGGCGAGCAGGTACATCTGTTTCAGGGTCTTGTAGTAGGGATTTTCTTCCCATTCGGTGGCGCTGAAACGACGGTCGCCCTTGCCGGGCTCAACCTGCTTTTTCTGTTCGGGAGCGGGGAGGCCCCACATCTGGGCGGCGGCCGTATTCCAGGCTTCCATCGTCGCGGCCATCATGCGGGAGTTGTACTCGTTTGCGACCTGCATCGCGCGCTGCGGGTCGGACATCTCGCGCATCCAGAGCGTTTGGAGGGACTGGGAGATCTCGACCCAGTTCATAGGCAGGATGTCTTGCAGAGGATTTGCCCGCCACATGCGGTCTACCGTCGCCAACATCGGGTCGCCCTCGAAAGGCGTGTCGGCCTGTCCGGGGCCGCTCATGCCCTCCATGCTCTTTTTGAACCAGGTAGTCCAGAGATCCACGGGTGTAGTGGATTTCCCGCTCGGCGAATCCGTACCGCTATCTGACATCTTTCGAGCCTCCCTTACCGCTTGAACAGTCTCTATAGTCTCACATTACAGGGCATAGGGTTCTTACCCTCGAACTTCGTCCATCAATCCGGCGAAGCCTTCCCTGAAGGTCGGATAAAGAAACTCGTATCCCGAAGAGAGCAGGCGGGCGTTGCTGCACCGTTTGTTGATGCGCCGGCGTCCGCCGGACTTAGAGGTCTCCGAAAGCGGCTCGCCGAGCCTGTAGGAGAGCCACTCCGCGACGGTGCGACGGTCCGTCGGCTCGGAGTCTACGCCCAAATAGATTTGTTCCGGCTCATGCAGGTACATCAGGTGTCGCAGGATGCCGGCGCAGTCGTCCCGGTGGATGCGGTTCGAGTAAACGGCTGGATCCCCCGTAGGGTCTTCGAGCGCCCGCTTTATTGAACGGGTGCGTCCTGGGCCGTAGATGCCGGCAAGCCTCAGCACGGTAGTCGGGAAAGAACTCCCGGTCACGGTACGCTCCCCTTCCAGCAATCGCCGGCCGGAGAAAGTTTGAGGCTCCGTTGGAGAAGACTCGTCTACCCACTCGCCATCCGATTGCCCGTAAACTCCGGTACTTGAGGTAAAGAAGAAACGCCGGAGATCCTCTTCACGGGAAGCCAGAGCTTCGATCAGGTTTCGAGGCCCATCCACGTAGGCGGCCTTATAAGCTTCGTCGTCCGAACCGCCCGCGGAGGCCGTATAGAAGACGAAGTCCAGATCCGCCGGCAGGTCTTCCGGAGAAATCTTCTTTGAGAGGTCTGCGGCGATCGGCTGTATGCCGGACGGCAGATTACCGGGATTGCGGCGCAGTCCGAAGACCTCGTGTCCCTCGGAGGCGAGGATAGAGCCCAGGGCGGAACCGACGTAGCCGCAGCCTGCTATCAGGATTCGCATAGCGAGAGTTTATACGGTAAGTACCCTTTGTCGGGATCAGGAACGGTACACGACCTCGCAGCCGCTAACTATTACGTCTTTGTCGTCGACACTGACCACATCGTGCCCGGCGCCGCAGCCAACCAGGTCTCGCAGGCCGTCCTTGGCTTCGATAAAGTCGTCGCCGCCGCCTCCGAGAATGAGATCCCGCCCAGATCCGCCATACAATTCATCCGCGCCTTTTCCACCGAGGATTCCTCCGCCTCCGGGCAGGGCGTGGACAACGTCCATGCCGTCTGTCCCGTGAAACGTCTCCCCCGTTCCGGAACCGCGCGACTCGCCTCCGAACTCTTTTCCAGACGCCGCGCCAGCAAGGATGTCACCGGCGGAAACCGCCAGAAGCAATATTCCGGCCATCGCTAAAAGGACACCGGTACGGCGTGTCCGCCCCACGGCGTCTATCGGGTTCTCTGGAGACTCGCCCGGTGCAGATGAGACACGAGGGACGGAGATCTTTCTGGGCAGCGTCACGTTGGTCATTTTATTTGCGCGCCCGGTAGTCGTGGTTAAAGCGTGGAGACATCCGAATTAAATCTTCGTTAAAATCCTTTCACCGGATAGCGAGTATCTTCTTTCGTCGCTCTTTCCAGATCACCTCGCCAGGCCGAGAGACAGTCTGCCACATGACCGTTGCCCGGACAACACAGCTTTAACGGAAAGTTAACCTCCGTGAAACACAGGGCTGCGGCGAGCGCCTTAACATTCGAAAAACAGGCTCTGGAACTGGGAGGAAACGCTGTTGAAAGACAAGTCGAGCGTTCAACGGATCAAGAAAAAAAAGCGCGACCTGGGCATTAGTCCCGCGCCCGCCGGTATGAGCCGGCGCAAGTTCCTCACTTATCTCGGCACGGGCTCCGCGGCGCTGGCCGCCGGGAGCGCGGGGTTGGTGGGGTGCTCCAGCGAAGAGGGCGGCGCCGCTACCACGACGGGGTCTTCCACAGGCGAGGCTTCGCAAGCGACGGCCGGTTCTGGTCAGGGAGCCTTCTTCGAGCCTATCGAGCCTACAGATAAAGACGACGTGGTGCTGCCGGAGGGCTTCGAGTACAAGGTCATCCGCGCCTGGGGCGACCCCGTAACTTCCGACCGGGAGTTCGGGTTCAACAGCGACTACGTGGCGTATTTTCCCATAGACGCCCCGGAGGGCGGCCGGAACAGCGAGGACGGCATCCTGTGGGTCAACCACGAGTACGCCGACTCCAAGTGGGTCTCCGGCTTCAGTGGGGACGGAGACCTCAGCAATGAGCAGATCTCCAAAGAGAAAGCCTCCGTCGGGGGGTCGGTGATCCGGGTCCGCAGGGAAGACGACGGATGGAAGTTCGTTGAGGACGACGGGCACAACCGCCGGATAGACGCCGACACCCCGATGGACCTCACCGGCCCGGCAGCCGGCTCCGAATCAGTCAAAGGAGCCAAGGAGGTCGTCGGCACTCTAGCCAACTGCGGCGGCGGCGTAACCCCATGGAACACCGTCCTCTCCTGCGAGGAGAACTACCAATTTTACTACGGTGAGCGTACGCCGAAAGACTCGAACGACGACGAGGCGACCGCAGACGCGACCTGGCTCAACGCGAACGAGACCTATCCACCGGAGCACTACGGTTGGGTAGTCGAGATCGACCCGTTCGACGGCGGCTCGAAGCCCCGCAAACACACCTGGCTCGGGCGCATAAAGCACGAGAATGCCGCCATCACCACCTCGAAAGACGGCAAAATCGTCGTTTATACCGGACACGACGACGAGGACGAGTGCATCTACAAGTTCGTCTCCAGCGGAACCTACAAGGAGAACGACCGCCAGGCGAACATGGAGTTGCTCTCCGACGGAATGCTCTACGTCGCCGACTTCGCCAACGGCCGCTGGGTCCCGCTCGACTTCGCCAACGATCTCTTCGGGAACAACGGTTTCAAAGACCAGGCCGACATTCTCACGCGGGCGCCCGAGGCGGTCAAGCTCGCCGAGGAAGAGGACGGCCCGCCCATCGGCACCCCGATGGACCGTTGCGAAGACATCGAGATAGACCCGGATAACAAGCAAGTTTACTGCGCGCTGACCAACAACGAGAATCACGGCAACTTCTACGGCCAAATCCTCCGCGTCACCGAAAATGGCGGGGATCCGGGCGCCGAAGAGTTCTCCTTCGAGGTCTTCGCCGCCGGCGGTCCCCAGACCGGCTTCGCCAGCCCGGACAACCTCGCCTTCGACAACAACCGGAACCTCTGGATCGTCACGGACATCTCCAGCGACAGCCACAACCAGGGCATCTACAAGACCTTCAAGAACAACGGCGCGTTCTTCATGCCCGCTGGCACGGCGGGGCCGGGCGGAGAGGTCTACCAGTTCGCCAGCGGCCCCGTAGAGAGCGAGATGACGGGCCCCTACTTCACCCCGGACGGCAAGACTCTCTTTCTCGCCGTCCAGCACCCCGGCGAGGAAAGTGAGAGCACTGAAAACCCGACCAGCACGTGGCCCGGCGGCGGCAAGCCCAAGCCGGCCGTCATAGCCATAACCGGCGGCTTCGCCTGAGCCTAAACTCCTCTTCAAGCCGGATACGGCGCTCCCCGCTATAATGGCCGTCGAGTTTACTATTGAAGGGACACCAGCCGGGGAGAGGAGCGTTGGATGGCTGAGAACGAGTTCCGGCTACCGGGCTCTACCTACGAGGGAATCATCAACATCATAGTGGCGTACGGGACGCGCGACGAGGCGGCGGGGCCGGGAGACGTGAGCAAGCTCGACGCCGTACACCAGTCGAGCGTAAGCCGGACCAACGCCTTCCTCACATCCATCGGAATCCTGCGGGGCGAGCGGGAGAAGGTCGTCACCCCGCAGGGCCGGGCCCTCGCCCTCGCCCTGGAGCACCGGAACCAGGCCGGGATAAAGCGCAACTGGCGTGAGATCGTCTCGACCAACGAGTTCCTCCAGAACGTCGTGGCCGCCGTAAAGCTCCGGGAGGGAATGCTCCACGCGACGGTCCAGGCCTATATAGCCCACGCCGCCGGCCAGCCCCGAAACAAGCCCGTAATGACGGGAGCCTCGACCATTATCGAGATCCTCAAAGTAGCTGACCTGCTCAAAGAGCAGGACGGTGAGATCGTCGCCACCGTCGACGAAGAGTTCGAAGAGAAGACCTCCAGCACCAGCCCCGGAATGCCGGACCCGGCCGAGATCTCCATCTCGGCCAACGGAACGGAGTCGCCGACGGTAAACATCCACCTCCACGTCCAATGCGCCCCGGATGAGATAGAAGACCTGGCGCCAAGACTGAAAGCCCTGATCCAGGAGCTTCGGGCCGGAGAATAAACCGACCCCGAATAAGTTCCGGGGCACGAAGAGAGCCCCTTCCATTTCAGGAAGGGGCTCTGCGAGTTGAGGGTTTACTTGTCTTATGAGTGTGACTTACTCAGCGGCAGCCTCCTCCGGGGGAGCCAGCTCGGTGGTGGTGTCCTGGAATGTCTGTCCGGCGACGGAGAACCGGGCGGTCGTCTTGACGGTCTTGCCCGCGCCACCGGCGGCCGGTCCCTCGATGCGGAAGTAGTTCTGGGGCTTGCCGGCCGCGTTCTTGACCAGGCTGCCGACGACCTTGTGGGCAACCTCCGGGTCACCGTAGTAGCCTGCCGGGGCGCCAGTGTCCCACCGGAGGAAGTTATTGAAGACGTTGCTTCCGAGGGCAAGGCCGAAGTCGCACTGCTCGCCAAGCTCTATGTCGCAGCCATTCCCGACGAGAGTTTTGTTTGCATTGCGGGGGAACTGGCCGCGCTCGTTGGTGCGTATCTGGAAGTTACCGTAGGGGTGGCTCACCTTGTAGACCGTGTTGGCCCGGAGACCGTCGGCCCTGACCTGGATGAGGCCGCCGGTGATCGGGGCCCCGCCGGCGTCCGGATCGAACGCGCCCTCGACGGACATCACCAGGCTGGCCTGTCCCTGCCGTCCCTGCGCGTCGGCCCGGCCAACCGGCATCGAGGCCTCGCCGGCCCAGTAGACAACCTCGTCTATAGCGTTCGGGTCCTCTATGGCGCACAGAGCCTGGTCGCTAAGGCACTGGAACGCTTTGTGGCCCCTGGCGTCCGTGTAGGAGACCGGAAGGCCATTGGCCTCATTCTCACCCGAGACGGCCCGCTGATCCCCCGGGGCTACCTGGGCCCCGGCCTGTGGGGCGAGGGCGGCAGTGGACAACATGAGCGCGGCGAACGCGGCGAGTAGCGCCTTCTTGAGTGGCGATGCCTTACCGCTGATCACTGCTTCGTTGACTAGCTGCTGGTTCATTTCTTTCTCCTTCTGTAGGTTATTAGCAGCAAAGGTATGATCGCCTACAAGGAGATGATTGCCATCGGTAATATAAGCGATCTTTTACTAGCCCATATAAGCTAGTAACAAAAGAACCTTAGCCCGGACGATCTCCAATCGAATTTCGCAGGCTGTGTCCTCTCACGAATATGCCTGCTACTGAAGTTCGGGTGCTTCTTCCCAACCTGGCGCCGGGCGAGGCGTTACGATCAAAACGGAAACGTGGCCGATGCCTGAAGAGAAAGGATAACTGCTGCGTATAACCCGGCATCGGCCACGCTTCGTCACACATAATGGACCAAAGCCTCGTATCCCGCCTCGTACAAATGAGCTATCTTTCGACTAGCGTAAACGAGCTACCCCGATGCAGTTCTTCATACCGGTGCGGGAGACAGAGCTGTATTCCCCGAGAAAATATTGGACCTCCACCGTCGTGGTGGAGGCCCAGATCGCGCCGAGTTTTATCGTGTGGCTACTCTAGCGGCGGATAACGTAGCGGAAAGAACCGAGTGGGCTCGTATTGCCCGCCTTGTCGATGGCTATGGCCTTGATCCGCTTCGTGCCGGCGATCCGGATCGACCTGTTGAAGACCGGGCTCGCCTTGGTCGGGCGGCTACCGTTTAGCGTGTAGCGAATCGTCGTCCCCGGCTGTGCGTCGAGCGTCACGCGCTGGGGCCTGGGATACACGCCCGGCTTCGGGGTAGCCGTTGGGGTCCTGGGCGCCACCGTATCTTTGGTGATCCTCAGGCTCGGGCCTCCGACGCTGGCACTCGCGGTCAGGGCTCCGTTAGACAGGGCGCGAAGCTGCAGGATCTGCTGCGGCGTCATCGGAGCCGTACGCCAGCTCTGAGAGCCAGCCACATAGGCGTCCTGCGGCGTGGCGGTAAGCTCGATCGCGTCTGTCGCGGCGTTCCGGTCGTCGAGCGTAACCGTGATCGGTCCCGTAGCGCCATTGGAGATACCTGCCAAACGGAGACCTTTACCAACGTTGGCCTTGTTGACCAACTGGGGAGAACTGCTCGTAACGCCATTCTCCGCGAGTGGCGGGCATCCGAGGAGGGGCTCGCCACCGGCCTCATCAGAGACGAAGATCGCGGGTGGGAGCGCTTCCTCACCCGCTCCGGCGCCGGCAGACCACTCCAGGGCTACCTCACCGGAGCTATTAGCCCAATTCTGGGCGTCGGCCGCGCTGACGTTGAATGTATGCGTGAAGCTGCCGTCGGGCTGGACGTCCGCGCCGACGTCCTCGCGCAGATCCTTCCTGCCGTTGTTCGCGTCCCACGTAAAGCCGTTCGCGTTCAGGCGCAATTCCAGCACGTCGGTACCGGGTACCACTACTCCGTCGGCGAAGCTATTTACGCTACCCGATATCTTGATCGTGTTCAACGTCGTATCGGTGGTGATGGACCCGAAGTCGACTTCGACGTCGCGGACGACGGCGGAGTCAAACCGGCCGGCGGGATCCCCCGCTATCCTGGTGCGGATGATGTCGCCGGGCACGATGTCGGGCGAGACGGGCGGCTTGAAGCAGTCGCCACCTCTGGAGACCTGCCCGCCGCCGACGTGGTTGAACTCCGCGAATCCGTCGCCGTCGGTCTTCCCGCTCACGGAGCTCACGACGACACCGTTCCTGAGTACGCTTATAGTGATCGGCTTATTGGCCGGATAGCCTTGGACGTCCACGAGGTTGGTTCCTATAAAGGCCTCGATAGTCCGGCCCGCCCGCACGTCATCGGCCGCCGAGGCAGGGCTCATCAATATCGGAACCGCCAGGACGGCGGCCAGTACCGATGTCGCGAGCGCTTTCTTCACGAGTCCACCTCCCCTCCGTACCGTGTAGCTTTCCTGATTGATCGTCATCGTTTCTCCTCTCTTTTCGAGTCCCGCCCGTAACGTATGGGTTCGGGCGGGACCTCGAACGCTATTAGCCAGTCGTTCTCTAGCGGATCCTGTAGAAATAGACTCCGATGGGGCTAGTGTTGCCCGCCCTATCGACCGCTACGGCTTTGATCCTCTGTGTTCCCGTGACCCGTATCGGCCTCGTGTACACTCGGCTGTTCGCGGTCGGGCGGCTGCCGTTGACCGTATAGTGGATCTTCGTTCCCGCCTGGGCATTCAACTTGACCGAGATCGCCCGGTTATAGACGCCGGCCTTCGGCGTGGCGACGGGAGCCCTGGCCGGGGCCACCACGTCCTTTAGGATTCTCAGGTTCTCGCCCCTGAAGTTCCGGGTTATGTCCGCGCCCGAGACGTCCTGGCCGCTGACCGTGTAGACGGCGGTCGCCGTGAGCATGCCGTCTCGCAGGGCTTCGACCTGCGCGTTGGTGAAAGAGGCGGCCCAGTTCTGGGCGCCTGCGGCGGCGGGCTGCACATCGACCACGACCGGAGCCGTGGCGGCGTTCCTATCGTTGAGCGTAACCCTTACGTTGCTCGCGTCGAACGAAGCGCCCCTCAAGACGAGATTCCCGTTTCCGCCAACGAAAGCCTTGTTGATGACGTTGGGGTTGCTATTATTGATGGCGTACTCGCCAAGCGGCGGGCAACCGAGGATAGCCTCTCCCCCTCCCTCGTCGGCGACGAAGATCGCCGGCGGATTCACTTCCTCACCGGCGGGAGCAGCGGCAGACCACTCAAGGCCCACCTCGCCGGGGCTGTTCCGCCAGTCCCGCGCGTCCTGCGTTCCGACCTTCAAGACCCTTGTAAAGGTCCCATTGGCCCTCAGATTTTCGCCGATATCGACCCGTAAGTCCTTCCTGCCGGGACGGTCCTGATCGAGGCCCGGACCCGTGTCCCAGCGGTCGGCGCTGCCCTTGTTGAGCCGCAACTCCAGGATGTCGCCTGGGGCGATTGGCGCGTCGGCCAGAGAGCGGGCGTGGCCGCTGACCGTGATGGTCCCATTCTTTACGTTAGTGGATATGGTGTCAAAGTTGATTCCGACATCCCGCACGACCTCGGACTGAACTACCTCGTTGCCCAGATCGTCGAGATACACGGTGCGGATGGTGTCGCCGGCCACGATGTCCGGCGTAGCATCACTGGTGAAGCAGTCACCGGCGGGAGGCGCTCCGCCGCCAGCGTGGTTGAACTCCACGAAGCCCGTACCGTCGGTATTTCCGGTTACCGAACCCACGACGAGGTCGTTCCTCACTACCTGGATCGTGACCTCTTCGTTAGCCGGGTAGCCCTGTACGTTGACCAGGTTGGTCCCGATGAACGCCTCAATGGTACCCTGAGGGGCGGCCTGAGCGGACGCGGGCGGCGCCAACGCCGGTATTGTCAAAGCGACGGCGAGAACCGAAGCCGCCAGCGCCTTCTTGAGCTTGCCACCTCCCATCTCCAGGAGTCCTTCACGATTCGTTGTCATTGTCTTTCCTTTCCGTGGGTGTTTATCTAAAAAAGTCTTGCGTTCCCTAACCATGTAGCCGCCGGCTCAGGGTGGGCGGGTCTGCTCACAGGCGCACAGACGTGTTCGAGGATTGCAGTACACCTTTGCTCGGAGGATGTACGTAAACACCATGTCGTGGAGACCTCCCTTCTTGCACTTCCTGTCAATTGCAATGATCTACGAACAGGCCGCTTGTGACATCGCAAATATGGGCGATCTTTTACTAGCTCAGATGGACTAGAAACAAACGTATCTATTACGGCGTATATACGGACAAGAAGAAGCCCCTGTCGATACCGACGGGGGCTTCTCCTGAGAGGTGATTGGTTCGGCGGAGTTGCTAATGTTCGTGAGAGCCGCCGTCCTCTTTCTCGCCTCCGCCGCTGGAGTGGTTTGAGTGGCCTTTGCCACCTGGAACGTCCAGGGCCACCGGCTGCCGGCTATCGCCGAAGGTGAGCATCAGGTTCTTTGCGTCTACAGGGACCTGGAACACTACGATGCCCTGGATCGCGCTTCCTTCGGGCAAGATGCTGGTGTTGAGCTCGTGCCGCAGCGGTTCAACCTGTTCTATTCCCTCCCCGGTAAGCCGGAAGTCTTTGGCCGAGAAGTTGATGTCCGCGGTCTCCGCCGCCAGACTTACGTCTACGTTGAAGCGCTTGTAGCCCTCAGGGGTCATGTCCGGTACATTGGACGACATGCTCATACCGCTTCTCTGGTACTTCTTTGTCTGCATGGGGGCCATGCTCTCCGGGGTGACCTCGTCAACGCGAAGAGACCCTCCGGCTACCTCCACCGTATCTCCCACGAGCGCGGGTGGCGCTTGTGCTCCAATAGAGGTGAGCAGACCCCACCCGCCAACCGCGAGGGCCGCCAGCGTGGCGACGAAAAGCAAAGCGCCGAAGACCAGCGGGCGGCGTGAAGGAGCCTCGTGGGTCTCCCCGACGGGGATTGTTTCCTGGCCGGCGGGCTTGATGTTAGAGGGCGAAGAGATCACTGAGATCATCCTTTCTCGGGGATCAGGTTTCATTACCTGGAATGATCGCCCATCAGGCTACTTTCGCCATCGCATATACGGGCGATCTTTTTCTAGCCCAGGTGGGCTAGAAAGCGCAGAGCCGGGCTACATATCCGGCTCTCTACAAGTACACACTGGCGCTTTCTACCGGGCACCCCGGACTGTCTCGCAGTTTCTGGAGACGATGTCCTCGGTACAGGGCCGCAGTTGATCCGGTCGGACTCGCCGCCGCCGGAGTCTACGGCGTTTATGCGGTCGTTGCCCGCGCCGCCGAGCAGTATGTCGGAGTCTCCCGACCGATAAGTACGTTGTTGCCGCCACGTCCGTTAAGCCGGTCGATCTCGGCCATTATCTCCAACCCCACTAAATCGTCTCGTGACTATACCTTGTCTCCTTTAGAGGCCAGGTTTCTCTTCGTCCCTGTAATGGTCGAGAGCGCGCAGGGCATCATGTGGAATATTGAAGATTTTCGCCTGGCCCATTCAGGTTAGCATCAGGGTTCCATACGAAAGGGACCCGTCCTTTCGGACGGGTCCCTGAGATAAGGTTTCGGTGTATCTACCTCCTTACAATAAAGGTCCAGACCTCGCTCACCCTGCCGCCATGAGCGTCGGTGGCGATTATCCTCACCGGAGTCTGTCCTACGCGGAGGTTCTTGCGCGGGGTGTAGGTGAGGCGATCCGTGGTGCGGTTATAGGAGAAGGTCCTTATCTCCTGTCCGCGGACGATCAGCCTTACGTCGTTCCTAGACAGGTTCGTCTCGGCATCCGTCACGGTCGCGGCTATGGTGGGCCTCTTGTTGCGGATGGTGACGCCGTCGGCTGGAGTCGTCCGGGTGACCGTCGGACGGGTGTTCGGCGGAGGCGTGATCGTGTAGCTGAAGGAATCCTCGACGCTTACGTTCCCCGCCCGGTCGACCGCTACCGCGTTGATGGTCTGCGTTTCGTTGACCTGTATCCGCGAGGTATACAGCCGGGCCTCCGCGACCGGCTCGCTACCGCCGGTGATGGTGTAGTAGATCCTGGCGCCTTCCTCGGCCGAGAGCGTTACCCGTTGGGCCGTGGTGTACTCACCGGACGCTACCGAGGCCGTCGGCGCACCGGGGAGATCGATGTCCTTCAACATCTCGCCGGTATCCGAGGCGACTGGATCGGTCGGCGCGGCCTCGTTGTCCACGAAGATGGCGCTGGCCTCGATCGGGCCCTGTGGCAAGTCGGCAAGGTTCACGTTGAGTGTTACACGCCAGGTCTGCAGGCCGTTGGGGGCTCCGAGCGGATCGATGGCGGCCGGCGTGGCCATCTGCGTAGCACCAGCCACAGAGACCTCAACCGTGTCCTTCCCGTAGGAGACGCCGCTGAGGGTGATCTGCTGGTCTCCCTGTTTGGCGGCGTTGACGAACTTGTGGGAACTGCCGGTTATGGCGTTGGCCTGCGAGTTGGCGGGCGATCCGCCCAGGAGCGGCGGGCAGCCGACGGTCTCGCGATCCGTGCCGTTGAAGACGGTGATCTCGGCCGGCTCGTCGGGCTCGACCACTGCCGGGGACCACTCTATGCCCTGCTCGAAGCCGAGGTTCCGGGCGTTGGTCGCGTCGGCTTCGGTCACCTGGAAGGTGTGCGTGAAGCTGCCGTCGGTAGTGTTGATGTTGGTGACCTGCGCCCGCATGTCCTTCCGGCCCGGACGCTCGCCCGACTGCCAGTCGAAGCCGTTGGCGTTGAGCCTGAGCTCGAGGACATCATTCACCTCGTCGATCTGGGCGTTTGGCAGGTCGCGGACGTGGCCCTGGATCGTGATGGTGTTGGCTCCAACGACCGTCGCCTCCGTGTTGATGAACACGTCGCGCACGATGGTGGTGTCTACATCGGTGGTGTCTTTGCCCTGCGGGCCAAGCACCGTAGCCATGACGGTGTCACCGGGCCGGATGTCGGGCGTACCGGGATAATCCCAGCAGTCGCCATCAGGGAATTGTCCCTCACCAAGGTGGTTGATCTCCAGGAGACCCGTGCCGTCGGTCCTCTGGGTCGTCGAGCCGACGACGGCGGCGTTCTCGCCCTGGCCCCTGACTACATCTACGCGCACCTCGGTATTGGCCGGATAGTTGTTGAGGAGCACGAACTCGATTCCGTGAACGACTTCCATCGTCCGGCCAGGCTCAACCGGGGCCGACAGGTCGGCGCTGGGGCTGAGGTCCTGGTTCACGTTGGGTACCGGCTCGTCGACGGGACCGGTGGGAGCGCCGTCAAGCGGCGGGCAACCGGGCGGTACGCCCTCGTTCGCGTCGAAGGCGGTGAGCTCGGAGGGCGCCGCGGGCTCTTCCGTGAACGGGGTCCACTCGATGCTCTGGGCTACACCGTTGAGCTGCACGTCCTCGATATCTTCCTCAACTATGTTGTTGAAGACATAGGTAAAGCTACCGTCGGTGGAGTTGATGTCCGAAACGGTGAGCTCTGCCGTCAGGACCTTCCGGCCGTCCTGGCCGTCGCCCCACGGGCTGTCGCGGTTCTCCTTGCGGAGCCCGATACCGACCACGTCGCCTCCTTCGAGGTCGATCGGTGCGGCCTCGGTGCTCCGGACGTGGCCCTTGACCGTGACCGTGCCGTCGCCGTCGATCTCCGGGTCACCCTCATCGGCGACGAGGGCGTCGAAGTCGAGGGCGATGTCACGCACGATAGTTGAGTTGACCGCGCCATTGTCGGCGCCCGAGAGGATTGTCGTCCGGACATTGTCTCCGGGCTTGATGTCGGGCGTGACGTTGGGGGCGTCCGGATCAAGGAGGCTCGGTCCCCAGCAGTCGCCGGCGCTGGCGCCGGTGTGGTTGATCTCTAGAGTCCCGTCGGCGCCCACCGTCCCGGTTACCGAGCCGACGAGCGCATCGTTCCTGAGCACGTCGATCTTCACGTTGGCATTGGGCTCGTAGCCGGTGATGAGCACCATGTCGCGCTCGTAGAAGACCTCGACGCTCCGGTCTCCCGTCGCGACCTGAGCCTGGGCCGGCCGGGCCATTGGCGACACCAGCATCGAGAGCAGAAGCAAAGCGGCGAGCACCACCACGATCACTCTCGTGGTGACACCTCCTCTACTCTCTACATATCCTTCACTGCCAAGCTGCTTCAACATCGTCTTCTCCTTTTCTCCAAGTTATTACGCAGCGTCCATATGATCCCCCCTTCCCCCGGCGCTGCCATCGCTTCTATAGGTGATCTTTTGTTAGTCCATTTGGGCTAGAAGACGCCGCAGGCTCGAAAAAACAAATAAGCCGGGGCCCGTGGAGGCCCCGGCTTGCGAGGAGATGGCTCGCTATATCTTGCTAGCTGGCGGAGAATCCCCTGCTAACGGTCTCGGGCAGGTTGGTCCTGGTCTTCTGGGCGGTGGTTTGCACGGTGTACTTACCGCGGAGGGTCGGCTTGTAGGCCGAACGGTAGGTCGAGTCCACCAACCGGGTGGTCTGCCGGTGGATGACCTTTCCGTTACGCCGGATCACTATATTGACCCGACCGCTCTTCGCAGTGTCAACCGTGCCCGTAATGTCTACCCTTCGATTCGGGCGAGTATCCCTCGGGCGCTCCAGAGACACTTTGGCCCGCACCTTCACGTACCTGGTCGCCATGGAGTTCGCTATCGTCCGCTCTCCGGCGAAGCGCACCCGGAAGTAGGTGTTCTTGCTCGGCTTGCGTCCGCCCAGCCGGAAGGACCCATCGTCGCCAGTGTTCCGCCGGGCGACAACAATGTAGTTGCTGGCGCCGGTAACCTTCTGTTCGAAGATCACCTGACGGCCTGCGAGCGCCTTACCGTTCGAGGACAGTTTTCCTGAGAGTACCGTGGCGCTCCCAAACTTGAGGACCGAGGGGCTGGCCGACAGCTCCATGGAAGAAGCCGTGGTCGCCGCCGCGTTGCCCCTCACCGGCAGGGACTCGTTGCCCAGGTTATCAATCGCCGTAACCCGATAGTAGGAAATCGTTCCTTTTGGCGCGTTCTGGTCCGCGAGGAAAGGCGAGGTTAGCAAAGAGCCGTTCAACTTCACGAACGTCCCTGTCGGAGAATCGCTCCGGTACACGTTGTACCCGGCTAGGTCCACCTCGGTGTTGCGGCTCCACCGGAGAGTAATGTAGCTTGATGAATCCGCCGTCTTCAGGCCGGTTGGGGTGGCCGGAGGAGCCTCCACCTCGGCGCCCTCTATATCGTAGCGGCCGTAGTTAGGGTCAGGCTGCGTGGGGTCGGTTGTGGAAGGACTGAGACGCTGCGACTCCCACACCACGGTCTCGCCACTGATCGTGGGGTTCGTCTGGGGATTGCTGCTCGCAACCACCTGGAACGTCTCGCCGGTCTGAAGGTTCTTTCCGTGGACCTCCGCCTTGCCGTTGCTGTGGTCTTCCCAGACTACCACGGCGCCACTGATCGCCGGGGCTACCTGGTCTTTCTCATTTGTGGTGATCTGGAACACCTTGCCGGTTTCGAGATCCTTGGCGTAGAGATCCTTCCCAAAGATGTCGTAGTTCGCCACGCTCTCCTGGCGCCAGACCACGATACCGTCACTGACGGCCGGCTGGTCCTGGGACTCCAGCCCATCCGGGTTGACCTGATACTCCTGGCCGGTGGTGAGGTTTTTGGCGAAGATCTTGGAGACGATGACGGTGGTTCCGTCGTCTTTCAGCTTTGTGACCGGAGCCTGCCAGACTACGGTATCGCCGCTGATGGTGGGGTTAAGGCTCAGCGTATTGTCGCCACCCGTAGAAACCGCCGCCTTGTTGTGGGATGTCAGGTCGTAGGTGTAGATCTCCCACTTGCCGGCGCTGTTCTTGCTCTCGTAAACTACGGTGCTACCGCTGATGGAGGGCTTGCGCTGGTCGCCGGCGCCGCCAGCCACGACAAACTCTTCGCCCGACGTGAGGTTTTTGGCGTAGACGTCGGAGTCGCCGCTGCGCTTATCCTCCCAGACCACGAACGCGCCGTTGGTCACCGGCTTGCTCTTGACTTCGACACCCGAAGAGACGACGAACTCCACACCGGTAGAGAGGTTCTTGGCGTAGATGTTCGACTTGCCGTCGCGGTCATCCTCCCAGACCACGAACTTGCCGTTTACGGAAGGTTTGGTCTTGTCGCTGCTATGCTCGGAAACCGGAAACTCGCTCTTGACCGCCGCCAGAGCCTTGACGCCCAGAGGACCGAGGAGCACGGCCAGCGACACCAGCAGAGCCAGCAACATCACCCCGGCCATCTTCTGCCAGGGGCGGCTCGCCTTCAGTGACATCCTGTTGTCCATGTTGGATTCCATACCGGTTACCCCTCTTTCCTCTTGCCAGTTGCCGTACATACTTCGGGCGCGGCCCGATCTGCGTCCGCGGTGGCTCGTGTGACCTCGCCCTCTAAAGATTTGCTAACAGCCTGTGAAGCTACGGTTCTCATACCCGTCTTCTCCCTGGATCTTTGGTCATTACGGGAATGGTGGATCAAAACAGGCAGCTTGCCATCGCAAATATGAGCGATCTTTTTCTAGCCCAACTGGGCTAAAGGCCATCCAGACCACCGCCCACGGTGGCGCACCCGGAGAACCGGTTGGCGTAAGGGGCAGCTCATCTGGTTGCTGTTCACAAGGATTACGGCGCGGCTATGTCACCGCGTCGGTAGCTTGCCTCGGGAGCGGTGTTCCTCTACAGGCAAGCAGAGAATGCGGGTGGTTTCGTATGGCGCGCTTGCGCTAACGCAGGATTATTCTCTCGCACCGGGTGATGGATATGAAGTCCGCCAGGGGCACGTCGCCCTGATCTTCTATAACATCGATAACGGCCGTATCCCTCGCCCCCACACCACAATCTATCGAATCGTGCTGGTTGTCCGCGGCGTCTATATAGTCGTTACCGCTGGAGCCGTACAGGGTGTCTTTGCCGGGGCCGCCCACTATCTTGTCGCGGGCGGGGCCGCCGTCTATGATGTCGTTGAGATTCTGACCAAACAACCGGTCCCTGCCGTAGCCGCCGAACATCCTGTCGGCCGAACCTCCACCGTACAGGACGTCGTGACCACGACCACCCTGCATCTTGTCGATGCCGGCGAGATCGTGCATGTTGTCGAAACCTCTGGTACCCCTCATGTCGTCGCCTTGGTTTGTCCCCCGACAATAACCGCCGGAACAGACTATATTCACCGCCAGCGCCACTCCCGCAGATAGGAGGAGCATCGTTCCCATTACCGCCAATAGAAGAACCACTTTTCTCATGTTTCTACTCCTTTCCCAGTCGCCAGTTTACCACCAGGGTTACTAAGTCGACGCGCCAACCCAGATCCGTCTGCCCGCCCGCTCCGCCGACGAAGGAGACCCCGCCGGATGTTCAGACGGGGTCTCTCCGGGTAGATGTTTGGTCCCTCGCTTACCGGACTACCCTGAACTTACTTGTTGGGCTGTTGTTGCCCAGGTGGTCGCGGTCGCCGCGGAAGTTCGCGCGCACCGTGTAGATACCCGGCCGGTTCGGCTTGTAGCGGAAGCTGTAGCTTGAGTTCTTGAGGGCTACGGCCTTGACAGCCACTTGTTTGCTGCCACGCTTGATGACCAGCTTGGCCCTGCCGCCGTGCTTCGGGGCGACGGCGCCGGAGATCGTAACCGCCCGTCCCTTCTTGATAGACTCGGAAGATACCTTGGAGGTGACCTTGACTTTCACCTTGACCTGCTGAGTGGGGCTGGTCGTGGCGCGCAGGCCGCTTTGCGCGTCGCCGGCGAACACGACCCGGTACTCCGTGTGCTTCCTGGGCTTGACGCCGGTGAAGGAGAAGTTGCCGCTCCGATCCGTGCTCTTGGGAGAGCCGAGCTTCGAGAAGTTCTTGGCGCCGACGGGCTTCTGTTCCAGGATCACCGGCTGATTCGCCAAGACCCGGTTGCCTGAGGTGAGGTTACCGGAGAGACTAGTCGCCTTTCCGAAGACCACCCTGGAAGGCTTCGCCTCCAGGCTGCTCAGGCGGGTGAGCGTCGCGTTGGTCTCCAGCGGCATAAGCGGGTGGTTGCCGGTGGCCAGTGGGTTATCCACATTGCGCAGCGGCGTCGGGTTGAGGGCGTCGGCCGCGTTCGGCTGCGGGTAGACCCGCATGAGGCCCCAGGAGCCGCCCGAGAGGTGGTGACGGTACATACCGTCCGAGTAGCGGTAGTCGCCCGCGTAGCCGCTGCCCGCGCTGGACAGGTGAACGTTCAGAGCCCGGCTCACGCTGAATCCGCCCTGGGCCCCGATCACGGGCGTGCTGGAATCGTATGGAGATGAGTACCAGCCATGTCCCAGCATCTCGAAGACCCGCTGGCGCTGCTTGTCCGCGCCCTGCAGGACCCGCATCCGCACGTCGTCACCGGCGTAGGCCCGGAAGATCGGGGTATCTGGGTCGCCGTGGACCCTGGAGTTGTACACGTTCGCCATGTCCTCACCGTTCATCGGGTTGGCGGCGGTAGCCAGGCCGGCTTCCTGCGGGAGCCGGTGACGGAACGGGGCGCTGGAGTAGCCGAAGCCCTTCTCACCCTGGTCGATGTGGTCGTGGGCCACGCCGGGAGGCTCCAGGGCCGCGCCGGGCTCCTCGGGCACGTCTATGATGGCGCCGCTCTTGTCGCGGAGGTTCAGGCCGTCCGAGAAGAACGGGGTGAACTCGCGGAAGTCATTGTCGGCGCCGGGCACCCGGATGTCGGCGGAGAGGCCGCTGTCTATCTGCTCGCCCGTCTGCGGATCATTATAGGTTGAGCCCTTGGGCTCTATGGTGAGCCCGGCGTACAGGCCGTGGTGCCGGTGGCCGCGCACGTCGCCGAAGTCGGTGAGGTTGATGGTGCCAAGCTCACCGGGGCTCACGTCGTCGGCGTACCAGCGGTAGAGCCTCGAATCACCGGGGGCGACGGTCTGGTCCGGGTTGTAGCCGACGGCGGTGCCGTCGGAGCCGCGCACGTCGTACTTGACGAGCTGCGGGTTGAGCGAAACCCGGAGGCCGTTGGGCGTGCCCGCCACGTTCTCCATCGGGGGCTGTGCGTCACCCTGCGTGCCGGCGTTGGGGTGCTTCTGGAGCCAGCTCGGGCTGATCTTGTTGGTCAGCCTGACCTCGATGCAGTCACCCTCGTTGGCCCGCAATACGAGCGGCTCGGGCTTCTTGGCCCCGCTGCGGATGGCCTGCTCGTCCTCGGCCAGGGCATACATAAGGCCGAAAGGATCGTGGTCGCCCTGCTTGTTGTACTTGATGTTCATATCCATCGCCACGACATTGAACTTCTTGGTCGGGGCGCCAACCTTGCAGGGGTTGCCGGGCGAGTTGGACTCCGGCGGGGCTATCGCCTGGGACGTAATGGGGGCGTCGCCCTCGGGCACGTCGTTGTCCGGCAGGGGCAGGAGCCGGGTGCGATCCACCTTGCCGTAGGCCCGCATGATGCCCCACATTCCCATGTACAGGTCGTCTATGTTCTGGCTGCTGTAGAGGTAGTCGCCCATGCATTTCTCGTCACCGGCCCCGCAGGTTATCCGGGGGACCTTGAAGTTGAAGGCTTCGGACACCCCGAGGTCCTGGGAAGAGACGAGCGGGGAGTTCGGGTTGTCGGGGTCCTCGCGCCAGCGCATACCGTTCATGGAGAAGGTGTGCTGGTGCTCCTGGGAACCCTGCATGAGCCGGATCTGGACCGGGTCCTCGGAGTAGGTCTCAAGGACTGGGGTGTCGGGGTCGCCGTGAACCGTGGAGCTGAAGTAGTGGGCCGGGTCCGTCTTGCGACCGTTCTTCGTTGTCCGCATGTCGAGCGGCGCGCTGCGGTAGTTGATACCGACCACGCCGGGGTCCTCGTCCGGGTAGTGCTCCGGCTCGTTGGGACCGACGTAGACGTCGTCGCGGTTCTGCGGGTTGCCGCCCTTCTTCGTCAGAGAGACGAAGTCCTGGTAGGCGAGGCCGAACTCACGGAAGTCGTCGTTGGCGCCGGGCCCGATCACGTCCATCGCCGCGCCACCCGCCGTGCCTACGCACTCGCTGCCGCAGTTCGGGGCGCCCGGCACGTTGCCGTTTCCGGGCTGGTAGAACTCACCGCTCTTGGGGTTGCGGAAGTTCATGTTCTTGGCCTCGACCAGGAGGGCGCTGAACATACCCCGATTCTGGTCCACCGCCGCGAAGTGGTGGTCGTGGGAGAAGACGGTTCGGAGCTCGTAGTCGGCGAACCACCGCTCGGTGATCGTCTGTCCCGGCTCGATGCCCTTGTTTGGCGTAACGCCGTCATTGCCACCGTCCCACGAGGGGTTCCAGTTGGTCGGGTTGGGCAGGGTGCAGCCGTTCTGCTCGTCGCACTGAGCCTGGCCGTTGGCAACCTTCTTGTTGAAGTTCATCTGCTCCTCGGTGAAGGCGGCCTGCTGGTAGTTCCAGCCGTTGGTCGCGCCGTCGGAGGCCAGCACGTCGAACTTAACGAGGTGGATGTGCTCGCCCATCATGTTGGTCTGGATCATCTTGAGGAAGGCGTCGTTGCCGATCCAGTTCGGGAGCAGGTTGGTCAGGTTGTAGTTGATGCAGTCGCCGGCGTTGGCCCGGAAGAACAGGGGCTCGGGCTGGTTCTTGTACGAGCCGTCTGGATTCTTCGCCAGCATCTTGGGCACGTCCTTGTCGAGGACGACGAACCGCGCCTGGGTGTCGTGGTCGCCCCGCTTGTTGTAGACGACGTCGCGCTGCATGACGGAGACGTTGTAGGTAACCTCGCGGGAGCCGGTCGGGCAGGGCTCGACGAACGGCGCGCCGGGCTTGCCGCCGCTGTTGCGATTCATGACCTGCTGCTCTACGGCGAGCTTGTCGGCGAGCCGCTGCTCCAGCGGGTTCGTGGTATCGAGTTGCGCCGTGTCGAGCGGCTTGCCGGCCACTACGCGGGTAGCGGGCTTGAGGTCCTCGCGCTCTATGGTGTTGGCGTCGTCGCCGCCGAAGGGGTTGTTCTGGTCCTTCTGCTCGCTGATGCTGTTCGGGGGCTGCGGGGCCCGCCAGCCGTACTCACCGGGGATGAACCGCGGATATCCTGGGTTGGCCGCCGTAGGCTCCGGCGGGTTGGTGCCGCCGGGCAGCGGCTGCAGGTTGCGGACCTTCGTGCCGTCGGGAAGCTTGCCGGTGCCGTCCTCTTTGACGTCGTGCACCCGGAAGAGAGACCAGAAGCCCTCGGCGAAGTGCGGGTAGAGGTGGCAGTGGAAGATAGAGTCCCCGAAAGTCTTGGGCTGACTGCCGGCCCCGTAGAGCAGGTCGGCGGTGAAGCTCTCGCCCGGCCCGAAGGTCTGGGAGTCTATGGTGGAAGACTTGGGGTTGTCCGGGTTGGCGGTGTTGAAATTCGGCGTCTCGTTGGGGTTGTTCAACCATTGGTGGGCGTGGAGGTGGAAGACGTGGGTCTCGGCGGCGCCGGCCATGGCGTACCGGATCTTGGTCGGGTCGCCCTGATACGCCCGGCTCACGTTTGCCGTGTAACACGATCCCTTGCCGGTGGGTCCTCCGGCGTAAAGGGGCTTGTTCTCCAGGCCGCAGTCCTCGATCTTGCCGGTGTCGGTTACGGGCTTGCCGTTGGCGTCCTTCTCGGGCAACCAGGGCCCCTTGCCGCTCGCCAGCTTGACGAGGGCCGGATCGCCATAGACCCAGGAGGAGAGGGAGATTTCCTCACCGAGGCCGTCGGGGGAGAGACGGTCCTTCTTCTCCCGGTTGCGCTGCGGCTCGGTGCCGTAGTTGAAACCGTGTCCAACTTCGCCGGGGGCCGTCTCGCTGTAGTCCTGGGAGAGTTGCACCGTCTCCCGGAAGGACTTCTGGCCGGCCGGGTGGATGTCGGCGTCTATGTAGGGATCGCCGGAGTTCTTGGTGATGCGGCTGTGGTTGTTCTCACCCTCGTAAACCGGCTGGCCGGTCTCCGGGTCGGTCCAGGTTGAGGCCGTAGGCTCGACCGCGAAGGCACCGTACATGCCGTGGGAGTTGCTACCGGCGTCCTCTTCCTCGCCGCTGGTCATGGTCTGACTGCGGAACAGGTGGAGGCCCTCCGTGTCGGGAGCCTTCCAGTAGTAGGTCGTAGACTCGCCGACGCCGACCGTGGTGTCTTTGTTGAAGCCGACCTTGCCGCCGTCGGAGGTCTGGGCATCGTAGGCGATGCCGCGAACCTGCATGGAGGCGCGCGGGTTCAGGAGGCGTCCGCTCCACTGCCGCGGGTTCAGCTCGTTCTTGAAGTCGATCTTGACGCACTCGCCGGCGTTGGCCCGGATCACGAGCGGCCGCGGACGGAGCCGGCGGTTTCCGGCCGGGTCGCTGGACGGGTCAGCCGCGAGCGGCCTGTACCAGTTCTGGATAGCTTCTTTGTCACCGCTAAGGGCGAAGACCTGGCCGTCGGGGTCCAGATCGCCCCAGCGGTTGAAGGGTATCTCGACGTTGAAGGCCGACACCGAATAGGAGCGGTCGTAAGAGCCAACGGAGCAGGCCTGGCCCGCCTGCGCCACGGCGGGCTTTGAGAAGTCCTGGCCGAGCAGGCTCGGCCCCGCGACGACGGCTATAGCCGCCACCAATCCCGCGGCGACGGCGGCGGCCCGGGGCCGCCAGAAGTTTATGGTCTTTGGTGCGTCCCACGGAAGTCCCAACATAGAGGCGAGGCCGAACAGAAGTAGGAGCGCGGCGCCGAGCACCGCTCCCCCGTTGCCGAGAGCCGAAACCAGGAAAGATTCCGTCCCGACCTTCGGCATGGCGAAGATATCCGAGGGGATGCTCGCCCCGGCGTAGGCCGCCGAGACGACGAGGGCCCAGGTGATCCTGGAGGAGAAGCTATCCTCAAGACCCGACCAGGCGAGTATCCGGCGCGCCAGAGAGGTGGCGAGCCAGATCACGAGAACAGCGAGAGGAAGCGCGAGCAAGGAGTTCCACGCCCAGTGAAGAACGGGATCGAGACCCTGCGCCGCGTGCGTGCCCGCGTACAGCGCGTGCAGCACGAGGCCGGAACCAAACGCCAGAACCGCGCCCCGCAGAACGTAAGTCCTGGCGGCGGAGAAGCTCCCCGACAGGACTACGAGCGCGAGCACGAGCGCCAGCTCCGAACCGGTGGCGACGACCCCGAGAGCGTTTACCGGATGTACCGCGCCCGCGTGCGGCCCGACCGGCATCCCCGCCGTGTAGGCCGCCACGAACCCGGACACGATCGCCAGGTTGCCGGCGATGCCCGCCAGATACAGCCTCCGGCCAGGCGCCCGGAGCAACGAGATAGCGTAGATCCCCTGGGCGAGGGCCGCGACGACGAAGAAGACGCCGTAGCCCCACCACTCACTAAAGTGTCCGGGCGTTACCCAGAGATGAGTTATGGCCGCCGTCAAGGAAAACGCCACGGCCGCGTACAGACAAACCCGCAACATCAGGCTGCTACCGAAACTCCGGACTACGCTGTTGGTGGAGACCTCTGGCGCTGCTATCATGAAACCCTCCTCGACGCTCGTACAAATCTTCAAGTGCTTGCAAGGTAAATAATGGACTCGCGGAAGGGTCGTGCCATCGTTTATATGGGCGATCTTTGTCTAGCCCAGTTGGGCTAGGAAGAGGTTGCATCCTCGAAAACGCCTTGTTGTTTGGCCGGAAACCGGCTACGGAATCCCCGCCCGGTCCGGGGGCCAGAGGCGCAGGAACACCTCGCCGAGGACTTCCTTTTCCGGCACCGGACCGAAGTCCCGCGAGTCACGTGAGTTCGCGCGGTTGTCGCCCATCACGAAGACGTGTCCCTCCGGGACCTTCTCCGGACCGAAAAACGTCGAGTCGGCGAGCCGGTAATCTACGTAGGACTCTTTGCGGGACTCGCCGTTAACGAACAGCACGCCGTCCCAGACGGCGATCCCGTCCCCCGGCAGCCCGACCACGCGCTTTATCGTAGCCTCTCCACCGGGCCCTTCGAAGAGGGCCAGATCCCCCCGTCCTATATCCTCGAACCGGTAGATAAACTTGTTGACCAGCACCCGGTCGCCCACCTCCAGGGTGGGAACCATACTCCCGGAGGGGATGCGGAGAGCTTCCACGACGAATGGGCGCACGACGCCGAACATAAAGACCAGGCAAAGCGCCAGTATGAGAAGAAGGTCGAGCAGGGTACCCTTCCTGTCCCCAGGTTCGCCGGAAGCCTCGGAAATTTCCTCTACGGACCTTTGGCTGGAGACCCGTCTCCGGCTTCCGAGCGCGAATAGGAGCCGGCGGGCGGCATCGCTCAATATATAACCCCGGTGAACTTCAAGACCCAGACGACGATACCCGCCAGGAACAAAGCGTTTATCATCCACTTGCGGGAAACGTCTCCGAGCATCGCCAGAAGGGCGATAACCAGGCCCACCTCGGCCACAGTCGAGGTCATGTCCAGCACGCCGGGATCTTCGATCATGGCGGCTTCGGGACCGATAGGTATGCCCGAGGTCCGCGTCACGACGTACATCACGACGATGACTATATTACCGAGGATACCCGCCACACAGAGCAACTCCCCCTGCCACCTTAGCAGGATGACGGCGAAGGTTCCCTGGGCCAGCGCGGTGACGACAAAGAAAGCTCCGTAGCCCCACCAGGCGGTTTGGAAATGCTCCGGTGTCGCCCAGAGGTGGATAAGGGCGGATAATAGAGAGAGCGCGGACGCCGCGTAGGTGGCAAACGCCCGCCCCGCAACAGCCTCGACCGGATCGGATGGACTGTGAGGCTCAACCGTCGCGGAGCTACCTTTCAACGCGCCCACGGTTCACCCCTCTCTAACGCGCGGCCAGCCGCCGCCTGCGCCGGAGCCGCCTTCGCCTGAGCTGGCGCCTCCGGCGGGCTTTCGGCGACGGCTTGGGCTTCGGTTTCGTAAATAGCGGCTTCGCTTCGGAGAGTGGCTTCGCCGGATCGGCCTCGATGGGATCTGGGCCACCCGTACCGACCTCGAACTGGTGCATCATGTCGTGGTCTTCGTGTACCAGGTTGTGGCAGTGGATCATGTACTTGCCCTTTTTCGGTCCGAACTTCGCGAGCACCCGCACCGTCTCGTTCTCGCCGACGTAGGCGACGTCCTTCGGTCCCAGCTCGTAGGGTTCCGGCGGCTGGCCGTTGCGGTCGAGGATCTTGAAGTCTACGAGGTGGATGTGAACCGGGTGGAACCAGCCGCCCGACTTGTTCTCAAGCTCCCAGACCTCGGTGTCGCCCAGGCCCGGATTCCCGACCGTCGCTTTGTAATCGCTCGCGACCACGTCGTGCCAGGTCTGGCCGTTTATCTGCCAGAGTCCATTGCCCCGCTCGAACCTCAGTTTTCTGGTACGAACGGCCTGGGACTCGTCGAGCAGCATGGTGTGGTTCTCGGGGTTGAGTTCCGAGGGGACCTGGTTGTTCCTCTTGTCCGAAGCCTCGGCCACCACGTCGAAGCGCATGACCACGTCCGTCTGGGAGAACTCCTGGTTGTTCTTCGGCTGCAAGTTCTTGAGAACTATCTGATCGCCGACCTTGTACCTGGCGAAGTCTATGACGATCTCGTAGCGTTCGGCCATCCCGAAGAGCATGTTCCCGACCTCTTGCGGCTCGGGCATGAGCCCGGCGTCGGTCCCGATCACGGTGAACGGTTCGTCGGAGCTGAGCGCCAGGTCGAACGACCGGGAGACCCCGGCGTTCAGGAGCCGGAAGCGGTACTTGCGCCGCTCCACCTTCATCCGGGGCCAGGGCTTACCGTTCGCCAGGATCACGTCTCCATACAGGTTGCTCTCCCCCTGGTCGTCGAAGATAAGCGACCCGTCGGTGGCGAACGTGGCGTCCCGGAGCACCAGGGGCACGTCGTACTCGCCCTTCGGTATCGGGAGGCTTCGCTCCAGCTTATCGTGGGAGATGTAGAAGGCGGCGCAGCCCATGTAGGCGTTGCGCGCGGTATCGTGGACGCCGTGGTCATGGTACCAGAGGGTGCGGGCGTCCTGCCCGTTGGGCCAGTGGTAGTCTTTGAACTCGTCGGGCTTGGTTATGTCAGAGGCGTAACCGTCGTACTGGGGCAGCGAGGCGTTACCGTGCAGGTGAACGGATGTCCAGCGGTGGTTCCTGTTCCGGATCTCGTTGGTGTGCCGGACGACCACCTCACGGCCTTTTTCGGCGACGATGGTCGGGCCGGGCGTGGTGGCCTCGTAGCCCCAGATCTCGGTCTGGAGACCCGGCAGGATCTCGACCTTGCTGTTCCTCATGGTCATCCGGTAGTAGTCGGTAGTGGCCGATTTGTAAACGGGTTTTGCGACCGGCGGCTTGACGAAGGGGACCCGGAACGGCTTAGGCAGCGCGCTCTCGGGCAGACGGTTCCTTATACTTATCTGGGTTTGCGCCGCCCGCTGCACGGGCAGGAATAGCGCGGCGCTCCCCAGGAGGCTCAGCTTCAGCATCTCTCCGCGGGTCAATTTCATTAGCGCCACTCCTATCTGGTGCGTGGTATTTCTTTAGCTGTAAGGATCTGTTGTTTTCAACTGACTTAATTGAACATCCGGGCAAAGAAATCTTCATCGCGCAGATGAGTGATCTTTATCTAGCTGTTTTCGGTTACTTAGAATGGGCTAGTTGGCCGTGGTGGCGCGAAAGCGACCGGCGGACCGGCGTCTATGCCTGGGAGGTTTGTTTGGCCCAGACGATCTGGGCCGGACGGTCTACCTGGTCGATCAGTAGAGCGAGATCCGAGAGTTGCATGTCCTCGACCGTTACACGCTCTCCCCTGACGCTAGCGACCGACGAAGGTTCGCAGTCCGTATAGAGCTCGACCCAGACCGGTATGCGGTCCTCTACCAGCCTGGTGACCTTGGAGGTTACCACCATGTCGGGGAGCAGCCAACGCACTTCCCGGTCCAGGCTCGCGACTTCCGCCTCGAAGACCTCCACGTCGGGACGCATATCCCGCAGGGCGCCGGCGATTGCCTCTCTGTAACAGATCAGCTCGTGGGCTACTAATATCCGCTTTACGTTCATGTGGTAGATCCTAAACGACGCCACAAAGCCCGGCATCGTGAATATTGAGGATCTTTTTCTAGCCAGGTTGGGCTAGAAGCTCTGCCTGGTCCACGATCGAAAGCAAGTCCGACAACTGTATATCCTCTAATACCGAGGACTCACCACCGACACTAACCACCGAGCGCGACTCATGGCCGGGGTACAGTTCCACCCAGACCGGCACGCTGGATCTCACAGCTTCGGACGCTTCGTTACAGATCACCACGTGAGGCCGGAGTACAGCGAGCTTTTGCTCTATCGCGCACGGCTCGGCCAACATGACCTCTATGCCCGGACGTAGCGCTTGCAACGTTTCGGCTATCACCTCACGATACGCGCGAGGCTCGTTAGCCATCAAAACCCGAACCTTGTCTGTGGGGCGCTGCATCAGGGAAGTACCTGCCTAAAAGAAGGTGGGCGTCCGTTGGACACAACCAGACAGAAAGTATCGTACGGTACGATCTGCCCCTCGATTATACCATCGCCCAACACAGCGAAATGCCCCCTCCAAGCATCCACGGCGGCTTTGGCCCGGCCGCCGGGTTATAGCAAAGGAAAACTGCGGAAATCGTCCCGCAGTTCGCCTTCTTTTGTCGAGCGATATTCTAGCGTACTTCGATAACGCCGTTCCGCAGCGCGAACACCAGGGCCTGTAGCCGGGAGTGTACCCCGAGCTTGTTCAGTATGTTTACCATGTGGGTCCGCTCGGTCTCTACGGTGATGTGAAGCTTCTGGGCTATCTCTTTGCTGTCCAGCCCCTCGCCCAGCGCCTGCAGCACTTCTCTCTCCCGGCGGGTGAGCTTGTCTATCGACTTCTGGGACTCCATCTCCTCCTGGCGCTTCCGGCTGACCATCCTCAACATCTGGATCATGTCATTGGCCGAGATCAGGGCCTCCCCGGCCATGAGCCGCCGCACCGCATCGACGATCTCGGTTATGGAGGCGCTCTTGTGCAGGACTCCCGCCGCGCCGGCCTCGACCGCGCCGGCGAACCTTGCCGGCTCCAGACTCGCGCTCAATACCAGGGTAGATACGGAGGGCTTCCTCGAAGAAAACTCTTCCACCAGTTCGATGCCGTCGCCGTCGGGCAACCCCAGGTCGACTACCGCAACGTCCGCGCCGTCGACCGCCTCGCGCGCCTCCGCCACAGACCCCGCCTGCGCACTCACCGTGAACTCGGGCTCCCGCTCGAACATAAAGGCTAGAGCCTGCCGGAACGAGGCGTGATCTTCAACGAGCAGAATCTTTGCCGCATCCTGTTTCACTTTGACATCCTCTACGATCATTTTCATTCCCCTTACCGGAGCTTCTAGCCCAAATTATGTACCCGCCGCGTCCGCGACGCTATCACGCGAACGTACCAATTTTTTCTAGCCCATTTGGACTAAAATTCTCTAGCCCATTTGGACTAATCTCCTGACTGGAACCCGGGAACCCGGTATGATCTTATCCTATCTGTCTGTTACGGGTGTAAAGCTACTCGTGGATCAACCGCGAGGAAGGGATCTCCAGACGGACCGTGGAGCCTGCGCCGGGCTCGCTCTCGACCCGCAGCTTCCCGCCCAAACTCGTGGCGCGATGGCGCATTGAATGCTGCCCTACTCCGCCGGTGAATGTCTGGGGGTCGAAGCCATCACCATCGTCCTCCACTTCGGCCCAGATCCCGTTTTCCCCGACTCCTAATCTCACCCATACGTGCCGGGGGTTTGCGTGCCGCCGGGCGTTGTTCAGGGCCTCTTGCAATACGCGTATTATCTCTCTCACGGTTCTGTAAGGTAAGTATTCGGGGAACTCTTCCTCGATCTCCAGCTCCAGAGTGTACCTCTTGCGGGACATCCTTCTATTCAACTCCACGAGCGCCCTCAGGGAAGTTGCGAAAGATTGATCGAGCGTATCTTCGAGCCGCAACTCGAATATGGTCTCCCTGATTCCTTCTATCGAGCGGCTCAAGGAGTCGGATATCTCCGTAAGCTCCTCCGAGATCCCATCGTCTTCCGAGACAACCTGGAGGATGTTGGTTTCTTGCAAAGCGTAGACGATGTCTTGCAATATATCGTCGTGGAGGTCGCGGGCGATTCGGTTTCGTTCGGCTTCCCGCACGTCGCGCAGAGCCTCCTCTGCCTTCTTGCGCTCGGTGACGTCTCTGGCGACGGCGCACAAAACTTCCCTACCCCCGTAAGAGATCACGCTTCCGCCAACCTCGACATCGACCGTCGAGCCGTCCTTGCGCCGGTAGTTCCTCTCTCCCACCATTATGCTTCTCTGCTCCAGGGCATTCTGAACGTTCTGATCCACACTTTCGGGCTTTTCCGAGATCAGGTCATACACACTGATCCGCCTGAGTTCCTCGGGAGAGTATCCGAGCATCTCCTGGAAGGCAGTGTTGGTCTCTAGAATGCGCTTGGTTTCGGCATCGAAGAGGAAGATTCCCTCTCCCGCCTGCTCTACTACGGTGCGGTAGAGTTGTTCGCTCCGGCGCAGGGCTTCTTCCGCCCTTCGCTGCTCGGTAATGTCTCTCTGCGTACCCCACGCCCGCGCGACGCGGCCGTCTTCGATGATCCCGGTAAGGTTGTTCAGGAAATACCTGCGATTTCCCCATCGGTCGAACTCCTGTGACTCGGCGTCCACCACCCGGTATCCGTTGTTGATGCCGGCCCTCAGGAACTCGACGTTCTCCGGGACCGAGCGTGGCAGCATGTCTTCCACCCTCGCGCCGATGATCTCCTCCGCGCTCTCGTAACCGTACATCCGGGCCATAGCGTCGTTGCACTCGGCCAGGTAGCCGTGGCGGTAGAAGCACTCGATCTGCTCGTCTTCCGTCCTGTCCAGTGAGATCGGCTCCTCCAACTCGAAGCGCATGATGCCTTCCGTGCTCTGGGCGATAAAGGTCCGATACCGTTCCCGGCTCTCCCGTAGCGCCACCTCGGCCTCTTCCCGCTCCGAGATCTCTGTCTGAGACTCTTCGTAGAGCAGGGCGTTGTCCACGGCCACGGCCGCTCGCCGGGCGAGGTCCTCGGCCAGTTCCAGGTCGGACTCGCCGTAGACCCGCCCGGACTCGGCCGACACCAGCGTGATCGCCCCGAGCACCCGTCCGCGGGCGAGGAGCGGAACGGCCATGTAAGACCTCAGGCCCAACTCGCGCAGGATCTCCCGGTGACCCTCGTCGCGGGCGACCTCGTCTATGAGGGATTCTGGTATCTCGGAGATTAACTCCGATTGGCCGGTGCGCAACACCTTGGATACCCCGTATGGAGAAGCCGGATCGGGCGGATAGCGCTCTTGCAACATGCGGGCCAGTTCGGTCTTCTCCGGATCCTCGTGGACCACGGCCAGCCGTTCCAGCGAACCGTCATTCTCCACGATGTCCACGGCGCACCAGTCGGCGATACCGGGTACCGCCAGGTCCGCGACGCTCGCGAGCGTCGCGTGATATTCGAGCGAGGAAGACAGCGTCGCGCTCGCCTCGGCCAGAAAGCGGAGGCCGTCCTCAGCCCGGCGGCGTTCGGTAACGTCCATCGCGTAGATACGCAGTAGCCCACTCTCCGGCAGCCGGGAAATGGTTTGGAGATAGAATTTCTCTCCTACCCGGACTTCGCGGTTTAGGGGCCGCCCTCCCGAACTACGGACCTCTGCCTCGACCCATTCGAGGTCCGCGAGCATGGGATGATCGCTACCCTGGTCGGCAATCTCCTGGAACCAGGCGTCTGCTGCGGGGTTCAGGTAGGTCGTGTTTCCGGCCACGTCCGTCTCGATAATGGGGGCCGGGTTCAACTCAGGGAAGGTTGCCAGCCGCGCAAGCTCCGTCTCGTTCCGGTTGCGCTCGGTTATGTCGCGGTTGATCTCCAACACTATCTTGGATTCCGCTTCTCCCACGACAACCTGACGGCTCTCTACCTCTATGATCTCCCCGTCGCGCCGCGTGTGCCTCAGCTCTCCTTCCCAGCGCCCGCTGAGTCGCAAGGTGGCGTTTACGTCTTCCCGCGAGGAAGGGAGCCGCGTACGCAGGAGCTCGTGCATAACGGCGCCCACAGCCTCTTCTTTGCTCCAGCCGTACACTTCCTCCGCCCCCTGGTTCCAGTAAGAGATGAGGCCGTCGGTGCCGCGCACGACGATCGCGTCGTGGGAGAGGTTGATCAGCTCGGCCTGCCGCGCCAATTCCACCTCGTCCCGCTTGCGGGCAGTGATGTCCTCGATGACGGAGATGCAGTAGTGCGGGTTCCCCTCCGAGTCGGTGGCCGCGGAGACCGTAAGGTTGATCCAGATGGTAGATCCATCTTTGCGGAAATAGCGTTTCTCCGTGTCATAGGTGGAGACCTCGCCCGCCGTAAGGGAGTCAAAGAGGGCAAGGTCTTTCCGGAGGTCGTCCGGGTGGGTTATGTCCTGGAAGCTCATCCCGCCGATCAACTCTTCGCGGGCGTAGCCCACGATATCGCAGAGCCTGTCGTTGACCCGGAGCCACTCGCCGCCAAACCCGACGTGGGCCACGCCGACGGCGGCCTGCTCGAAGGTAGATCGGAAGCGTTCCTCGCTCTGCCGAAGCTCGTCTTCGGTGCGCTGACGCTCTATAGCCGTGGCGAGCACGTTGGCGACCGCCTGGAGGAAGTTCACATCGTCCTGGCTGAACTTCCTCTTCCTGATCGTATGGGCTCCGAGAACCCCGTACGCTCCCTCGTGCCCCCGGATGACGGTGCTCATGCCGCTCACCACACCGTGCCCGTGGAGCAGCGGCGGACCGCTAAAGCGTGTTTCGGAGCCCAGGTCTTCGGAGACCACGGGCTCGTCCGAGATCAGCGTATATCCGGCCTGGGAGTACAGGTGCGCGTCCACTGTAGCATGGCCCACCATACCTTCATCCCAGCCCACACCGGCCCTAAGGAGCAACTCTTCGCCACCGGGAAGAAGCTCAAGGACCTTGCAGTACTCTACTTCGAGGGTCCGGCTAACGGTCTCGACGGCTTCGTCCATGAGAGACTGCAAGTCTACCTCGGTGAGGGCCAGTCGGCTAAGATCGGCGATCGCCGCCTGCTGACGGGCGTGAGCCTGGATCTCGCTCTCCGCCCGCTTACGTTCGGTAATGTCGCGGAGAAAGCCGGTAAAGAAACGCCTGCCTTCCTTGAAGAACTCGCCAAAGGAGACCTCCAAAGGTATCTCCTCGCCGTTTTTGTGCAGTCCGGGTAGCTCTATGGAGTTCCAGTCCAGGTGCCGCTCGCCGGTCTCCTGATATCGCTTCAAAGAAGCCTCGTGAACCTGACGCAAGTACTCCGGCATCAGCATAGTAAGCGACCGGCCGGTTAGCTCTTCGTCCAGGTCGTAGCCGAACATATCCCCGGTGGCGCTGTTAGCGAACAGTATTTGGCTGTCTTCGTCGATCATCACGATGCCGTCCGAGGCAGTCTCGGCGACAATCCGATAACGTTCCTCGCTCTCGCGCAGCGCCTGATCCGCCAGCTTGCGGTCGGTGACGTCCTCGTGTATCAGGGTCACCTCCCGTATGCTCCCCGATTCGTCTTTCACTGGGTAGATAAAAGCCTGGACCCAGCGTCTGGGCTCCTCGTGATTGCTAAGGCCGGGTATGGTTTCTTCCGGGTCGTACATGGCGGCCGGGATCGTGGTGGGTTCTCCGGCAAAGCCTCTCTGGATGTAGGGCATTAAGCCCCTGTCAACCAGTTGCTGGTCTTCGAGGAGGTTGTAGTCTCCGAGATCGTCGAGGGTCGCGCCCCAGAGCTCTTCCCAAGCGTGGTTGACCCGGAGCGTCCGACCGTCGGGGGATAGGATCTGGACGCTCAGAGGTGACTGCTCGATTATGGTGCGGAAACGCGTCTCGGACATCTGTAGCGTCTCTTCCACCCGTTTACGCTCGGTAATGTCCTGGATCGTCCCGACTAGCCTGGTCGGCCGGCCCGAAGAGTCGCGAACACTCTCGTACCGGGTGTTTACAAAGCGTACCTCACCATCAGGCCGGACTACACGGTACTCGACTCTGGACCTGTCCGTATGGAGCCAAGCTCCGCGAACTGCTCTGCGGACCAACCCCCTATCGTCGGGATGCACCTGATTCAGAAACGTCTGGTAGTCCGGGACGAACTCCCGCGGCTCGAAGCCGAAGATCCGGTAAAGTTCGTCGGACCAGTGCGCCCTGCCGCCGCCCACATCGTAATACCAATTTCCGATGTGGGCGATCCTTTGGGCTTCGGCGAGGCTGCTTTCGCTCTTCTGCAGTTCCGCCTCGGCCCGCTTGCGAGAGGTGATGTCCTCGGTAACGGAGATGAAATACTTGGGCTCCCCGGAGGGATCGCGCAGGAGCGAGGTGGTCAGGTCGATCCAGATAAGGGACCCGTCCTTCCTTACGTAACGCTTCTCCGCCGAGTACGTCTCCGCCTCGCCCTCCAGCATCCGGCGCGAATGCTTGAGGCTGTTGTCGAGGTCGTCCGGGTAGGTTATGTCCTGGAAGCTCATCCCACCGAGCATCTCCTCGCGGGTGTAGCCCACGATCTCGCAGAGCTTGTCGTTGACCCTCAACCACCTTCCGTCTGTTCCCACGTGGGAGATGCCGACGGCGGCCTGCTCGAAGGTGGTCCGGAAGCGCTCCTCGCTCTCGTGCAACTCTTCCTCGGATTTCTTCCTCTCGGTGACGTCGCGCGCCGTGGCGAGCATCAGGGGCGTACCCTCGCCCTCGAAAAGGCCGAGCTGTACCTCGACCGGGAAGGTGGTACCGTCCTTTCGCCGGTGCAACCCCTCCAACGTGCGCTGCGTGCCGGAAGAGATGTCTCGCCACAGCTTCTCCAGCGCGCCGGGCTCGTAGTCCATCTCCACGTCCGGTACGCGCAACTTCAGCAACTCCTCGCGGGTGTAGCCCAGAGACTCGCACGCCCGGCGGTTTACGTCGGTGAACCGGCCTTCGAGGTCGTGGACGAACAGGGCGTCCGCGGCCTGGTCCACGAGACGCCGGAACCGTTCTTCGCTCCGGTTCAAATCCTCCTGGGCCTGCTGACGCTCGCGCCGGACCTCGGATTCTCGTAGCTCCCTATCTATCGCGGGATTGAGTCGCGCCATGTTCTCTTTGGTTATGTAATCGTGCGCCCCGGCCTTCATTATCTCGATCGCGAGGTCCTCCCCGACCTTGCCCGAGACCACGATAAACGGCGTGTCGTAACCCAGACGCCGGACTGTGGCGAGCGCTTCGGGACCTCTGAAACGCGGCATGTAGTAGTCGGAGATGATGATCTCCCAGGGCTCTCCTCGTTCGTCGGCGTCCCGGAGGGCTTCTTCCGTGCCCTCAGGGGTGTCTACCCGCAGGCAAAACGGCTGATAACCTCCACGGCGCAACTCCCTCAAGAGGAGCATGGCGTCGTTCTCGGAGTCTTCTATCAACAGCACCCGCAAGGGCCTCTCGGAGTTACTCATGCAAGCTCCACCTCCTCCTGCACGGGCTCGGACACGTCCGGCGCGCCGCCCAGCGTGAAGTAGAAGGTAGCGCCCCGGCCCACCTCGCCCTCGGCCCAGACCCGCCCGCCGTGACGGTGGATGATTCGCTGTACCGTCGCCAGCCCTATTCCCGTACCCTCGAACTCGCCCGCGCCGTGCAGCCGCTGGAAAGCGCCGAATAGTTTCCCGGCGTAGTTCGCGTCGAAGCCGGCCCCGTTGTCCCGGACGTAGTACGCGCCGCCGGGTCTGTGCTCGACCCCGAACTCGATCCGGGCGCCCGGTGTTTTGCCCGTGAACTTCCAGGCGTTGCCCAACAGGTTCTCCAACGCGACGAGCAGTAACCGGGTATCGCCCCAGGCAGCGACACCATCTTCGATAGAGAACTCGACCTCTCTGTCGGGCTGCGCGGCGCGGAGGTCCCTGGCTATGCCGTCGGCCAGGACGCTCATATCTACCTGCTCCCGGCGCAAGGGGCTGCGGGTTACGCGAGAGAGGTTCAACAGGTCATCTATGAGATGTCCCATGTGTACGCTGGAGGCCCGCACCCGGCCCAGGTAGTCGCGGGCTTCCTCTTCGAGGTCTTCCGCGTAGTCTTCGAGGAGTATCCGGGAGAACCCGTCTATGGTCCTCAAGGGAGCCCGAAGGTCATGCGAGACCGAGTAGCTGAACGCCTCTAGCTCCCTGTTGGTTCCCTCGAGTTTCTGGTTCGCATCTTCGAGACTAAGGCTCATTCGTTCAGCCCTGGTCCGGCTGCGGACGAGCATCCACGTGACCCCGAAGAGCAAGAGGCTCGCTGCGATACCGCTCAAGAGCACGAAGCCTGGGAGAGAACCTGTGAGTCCCCGTTCGAAGTTGGGCAGCGTGGAGAAGTAGAGCTGCAGCTCGCTGTTCGCCACCTCGATACCCTCGCTTTCGGAGAAGAGAGTATCCTGGCGGTCATCCCCGCCACGCTTTATACCGTCGTCGTCGTAGAGCAAACGGTCTTCCCCAAAACCTTGCCCGATGTAGACCTCGAAGTCCAGACGCGGATTGAAAGCGCCCGTGAATACACCCTCCAGCAATCCGCTCCGGCCAACGGTAACGAACACGAACCCTTCCAACGCCTCCCGGCGCTGGTCTACCGTCTCGGGCGTTTCACCGCTATATAACGGCAAGTACATGGCGAAGCCCGGCCTAAGGGCGAGTGTCGCGGGCGAGTTCTCGTTAGCTTTCATCAGCACGTAGGTTCGGTCCGTGGCCTGTGGAAGGCCGGTGTCCCGCGCCTGGTTCATGGCGGCTCGGTGGGCGGAATCCGTGTAGATATCGTACGAAAGCCTGCTCTGATTAGCCTCATCCGAAGGCCCCACATAGACTATGGGGAAGTAGACGTCGCGTTCCCCTCCGGGGGAGAGATCCGGCCGGAGCCCCGGTAGATCGTTTTCCCGGAAGAAATCCTCTCGCTCTCCAGGTTCGACACGATCAGCGTATCCCAGAGCCTGTATGCCCTCGTAGTTGCTCTGGATCATTATGCCGTCCACATACCGTCGCCACTCGTCGCGCTCGACGGACTCGCTCGCGTAGAACAACCCACGGGTACCGTACAGGAGGTCTATATAAGCCTCGGTGCGGCGGCCTATGGCGATCTTCGCGGTCTGCGTTATCTCGTCGAACCGGCTACGGGCTTGCGCTTCCACGGACTCCTGAACGTAAAACCAGGCGAGGCCGGTGAAGAAGAGCGCGAACAGCAGCACAAGATAAGCCGCTCCGGCACGCCGCAGATGCCGAAACACGACTCCCGCCAGCCTGCTTATACCCTTGACCCCGCGTTTCATTTTCTCGTTCCTAGATATCGACATCGGAAGCACCCTTCCAGAGCGCTTCGGAATGTGTTTTTCGTATCGTCGATGGTCCCTCACCAACGTCGCCGGTAAAGTGCATACGAGGTTTCCTTACGTATACATCTTCTCTCGTTTTGCTCATAAAATCCGTGGTTGGCGTCAGGCTCCAGCCAAACACGCATTTGTCTACAACGAATGTTACTCGCCGCATAAGCGCCCCGCAAGACTCCTCCTCGTTCGGGATGCGAATACGTTGTCTCAAGCGGACTCGTGATAGGATTGCCGCCGTAAAAGTACGCCACACGCCATGAGAAGATCCAAAGAACAGGAAACCTTTAGCATGCACATCGATATCCCGACCCGGCTGGAAAGACTCCCAAACCTCGCGCACAACCTCTTCTGGACCTGGAGCCCGGCCGCGCAGAGGCTTTTTTCCCGCCTCGACCCGGAACTCTGGGAGAGTACGGAGCATAATCCGGTGCGGCTCTTGCAGGAGACGGCCAACCTGAGCGCCGCAACAGAGGACCAGACCTTCGTAGAGGACTACGACCGCTTGGTGCGAGACTTCGAGTCCTATCTGGAAAGAAGCGACACCTGGGCGCAGGGCGCCTTCCCGAATTTGGACGGACCGGTCGCGTATTTTTCAGCGGAGTTCGGGCTGCACGAATCTTTGCCGATCTACTCCGGCGGCCTCGGTGTGCTCGCCGGCGACCACGTAAAGAGCGCCTCGGACCTCGGCCTGCCGCTCGTGGGAGTGGGCATCCTCTACTCTCAGGGATATTTTCGCCAGCGCGTAGACGGCGAGGGCCGTCAAGAGGAGGTCTACGAGCCGTTCGATCCGGATCGTCGCCCCATCCGCCCGGCCCTGGACGATAACGGCGGGGAGGTCATGGTCGGCATCGGCCTGAAGGATAGGCAGCTCCACCTGAAAGTATGGAAGGTAGATGTCGGCCGCTCCTCGGTGCTGCTCCTTGACGCCGACATCCCCGAGAACGACGAAGAGGACCGCAGGCTGACCGCACGGCTCTACGGCGGCGGCAACGAGACGCGCATCGTTCAGGAGTTGATCCTGGGCGTCGGCGGTGTCCGGGCGCTGCGCGCCACTGGAATCCGGCCCGCCATCTACCACATGAACGAAGGCCACGCGGCATTCTCCGTACTGGAACGGACCCGCGAGTTGGTGGCTGGTGGAGACTCTTTCGAGGACGCGCGCGAGAAGATCATCCACAACACGGTCTTTACGACCCACACACCCGTCCCGGCCGGCCACGACGCTTTCCCGCCGGAGCTGTTCTGGGAATTTCTCTCGAATTGGCCCGATGCTCTCGGCGCCGGAGGGGACGACCTCTGGCGACTCGGCCACAAGCAGGAAGAATGGGGCCCGACGTTCAATATGACCGCGCTCGCCACGGGTCACGCGGCATCCACCAACGCCGTCTCCAGCCTCCACCGGGAGGTTAGCGAAGGCATGTGGGGAATGTTCGAGGCCGGGCACACCCACGCCCCCATCTCCCACGTCACGAACGGCATCCACACCTGGAGCTGGCTCTCCCACGAGCTCTCGGATCTCTTCGGGCGCCACGGCGGAGATTCCTGGCGAGACAACATCCAGGACCCGGCATCCTGGTCCTTTGTCCGCGAGATACCCGCCGGTGACCTTTGGCAGGCACACGCGACGACGAAGGTCGGCATGGCCGATTTCGTGAACCACCGGCTCCGTCTCCAGGGCGAGCGAACCGGCAGCCCCTTCCGCGAGCTGAACCCCGAAGCCCTAACTATAGGCTTCGCCCGCCGCTTCGCCACCTACAAGCGGGCGACCCTGCTCCTCTCGGACCCTGAGCGGCTGCGGGGTATCATCGCCGACACCGAACGTCCGGTGCAGTTCATCTTCGCCGGAAAGGCCCACCCGGCCGACGAACCGGCCAAGGAGTTTATACAGGCCCTACACCGGGCGACAGAGGAACTAGGCGGCCATCTCTTCGTCCTGGAAGACTACGATATGAACGTCGCCCGTTACCTGGTGCAGGGCGTGGACGTATGGCTCAACAACCCACGCCGGCCGCTCGAAGCCAGCGGCACCTCCGGCCAGAAAGCATCGCTCAACGGCGCGCCCAACTTCAGCGTCCTCGACGGCTGGTGGCCCGAAGCCTACAACGGGAAGAACGGTTGGACCATCGGCGAGGAGAAAGAGTACGACTCACTGGACGAGCAGGACACCGCCGACGCCGAATCACTATACGCGACGCTGGAGCAGGAGCTAATCCCTCTCTACTACGACCGGAACGCCGAGGCCGTACCCGAAGGCTGGGTCGGGGTAATGAAAGAATCCATAACGACCATCGCCCCGCAGTTCAGCACCCAGCGCATGGTCCGGGACTACGTAGAGAAGCTCTACGCGCCGCGGGTGGCGACGAACTCTACCGAGAAGCGATAGCCAACACTTCTCTAGGCCGCAGCCACGAACGAAACCTCGTACAGGTGCGGCTCGAAGCTCACGGCTATCTCTGCAGCCTCTTTCATGTGCGGAGCCGCCTCGGGGTTCTCCAGCATCGCTTCGAACGCCTCGCGGCTCTCCCATTGCGCGTAGTTGACGACCTTCGTGCCGTCGAAGCTCTTGTGGATGTTCGCCGAGACGAAGCCCGGCAGCCGGTTCATAGCCGACTCCGTCGACTCCGCCAGCGAGTCCACGAGCCGCTGCTGATCCTGCGGCTCCACCGTAAATACGTTGATGAGCGTTACGACGTCTGCGTTTTGCGTGATCTGTGTCATCATTCTCCTATCTCGATGTGTCCTCGCGCCTCTTGGCGCTTCCAGAAATCTCCCCAGTCTCATCCTCCAGCATCGCCCGCAGATAGAGGCTTACCCAGGTACGGTACGGTCGCCACCCTTCGGCGATCCGTTCTAATCCCTCCGTGTCCGGCGGCTCGTCGAGGCCGTAGGCCATGGCGACCGCCCGCCCAAGTCTCGGCTCGTTAGTCGGCAAGTAATCCGGCTCTCCAGCGCCGCGAAGCAGGATCAACTCAGCCGAGAAATCCCCGATACCGGGTAGCTTTTTCAGCTCCGCGAGCGCCTCTTCGACGGGCATCGAGCGCAGATAAGAGGCGTCCAGCTCTCCTTCCGCGGCGGCTCTTCCGAGCGTCCGCAGGTACTCGATCTTCCTTCCGAACAACCCCGGAAATTCTTCGAGCTGCGCGAGCCGCGAAGGCGCGGGGAAAGCCCGTTCCGGCTCACCGGCTATCTCGACGACGGGGCCAAGCTCTTCGGCCATGTGATTCTTCACCTTCGCCGCCTGCACGATACGAATTCGGTGCCCGATGATGGCCCACGCCGCCGCCTCGTACGGCGAGTAAAAACATACGGGACGGAGCCCCGGATACCGTTCTTGAAGTTCCCCGACGACCGGGTCCCGCGCGCCTACTTCGCCGAACCCGCCGCCGTCCACGTCCAGAGAGAGTAGGCGGGCCACCTGAGCCTTCACGACCTCCGGGTCGGCCTCCCCATACACCTCTCCGGTTACGACTTCTCCCTCGGAACGAACCAGCGCCCCCGCCACATCCTCACCACCATCCGCCACGAAAGCGAGCCGCAAATGGTCTGCCCCTTCACCTTCGTAAGCGGCGGGCGCAAACCCTTCGAGGAACCTGATGCTCGCCTGAAAGGAGTACGGACCTTCCGGCTTTATCTCGAAACTTGCCGAACGTCCCGGCATCTCCGCCTCCTCTGCTAAACTATATCACTACACTTATATTATATCAGTGTACTTATAATATCAAGGAGTTTCTATGGATAGAGGTCTAGAGGGTAGCGTTGGGTATAAGTTGAAACGGGCGCAGCATGCGTTGAGGCTGCGGGTGGATGAGACATTGAAAGAGGTAGGGTTGACCACGCCTCAGTACGCGGCTCTGAGCGTTCTGGAAGAAACTCCGGGGCTATCGGGCGCGGCTCTGGCCCGGCGCAGCTTCGTCACGCCGCAGACTATGAATGTGATCCTGGCTAAGTTGGAGAAGTCCGGCCTGGTAGAGCGGAGCCCACACCCCGAGCACGGGCGCGTACTACGAGCCTACCTGACGGATGAGGGTAGAGATCTGGTCTCCGGGGCCCACGAAACAGTCGAGGTGGTAGAGGAGCGCATGTTGGCTGATTTGAGTCAGGAAGACCGCTTCCGGCTCGCGCGGACGCTCAACGGATGCGCCGACGCCCTGGAGGCCGGAAAAGGCGCAAGCAGTTGAGACATACGTCCGAGATCCCAGGTCTTGTATCATGCGGGCCGCATACGGACCGGTCACGTTTACGGTTGAAAGGAGATACGGGGATGCAGGAGAACCAGCGGCCGCCGCTACCACCCTTTGACGAGGAGACAGCTCGGGAGAAGGTACAGAAGGCCGAGGACGCCTGGAACACGCGCGACCCGGAGCGGGTGGCGCTCTCCTACACGGTTGACTCGAAGTGGCGCAACCGGGACGAGTTCTTCGAGGGGCGCGAGGCCATAATAGACTTTCTCCGGCGCAAGTGGTCGCGGGAGCTCGACTACCGGCTGAAAAAAGAGCTCTGGTGCTACCAGGGCAACAGGATCTCCGTGCGCTTTGAGTACGAGTCCCAGGATACGGGCGGCCATTGGTGGAGGAGCCACGGCAACGAACACTGGGAGTTCGACGAGAACGGCCTCATGCAACGCCGCGACGCTTCCATAAACGACTACGAGATAGAGAAGTCGGAGCGCAAGTTCCTCTGGGAACATCCCGAGGAGCGGTAGTTCCGGCTCAGTCTCCGGGGTCCTTTTTGGTCTCGGGGATTGGAACGAGCCTTTCGCGCAGGCCTTCCAGCAAGAGTGAGAGGTCTTTGGAGCTTGAGCCCCATACCAGCAAAACTGCCATCACGCCGTAGATCGGGAGGTGGCCGATCAACTCTTCCCAGGCGAAGAGCGTCAGGGTTACGTTGGTAGGGAACCAGGCCAACACGACGATCTCCCGCACGAAGATGCCGAGTACGAGCCACAGCCCGATCAAGAGCTCCACCGACCCGGCGCCGAGCACGAACAATTCATCCGGCAGCGGTACGCCCAGAGCACCCGAGAAGTTGAGCGGATACTGCTCCAGAAAAGAGAGTGCCAGCGGAAGGTTCGCAAACTTCTCCGTGAACGCGCTGGCGATAAAGCTAGCTCCGACCCCGATCCGAACCGCAGGAATCGCGTAGCGCGCCAACTCCGTGGGCGGCTCGAAACGCGGGAAGAGCAGCCGATCTATAGAGATCGGCCCACGCCCCACCAGGAAGAAAAACGCCGCGAACCCGAGGAAGAGTGAGTTATCCAGCATCGGTTGAAGTCCCAGCAGGGGGATACCCGCTACCCAAAGGGCGGCGAGGGCTCCAGCAGCTATCCGGGTGAGGCCACCATAAAACAGCGAGAGCGCCACACCGGCCTCTACGAGGCCCAGCAGATTCGCCCACACACCGGGAAGCTCGTTGTCCGGCGAAAAAAGGCTTCCCTGCACCCCGTTTACCAGCAGGGGAACGGCCACGTGGATGCCAAGTATCAAGGGCACGAGGCCGTACAGGAGGCTCCGCCGCCGGTCACTCGCGCCGAACACCTCCGGCCCCGGCACGAAACCTCTGCCCCGAACCTTCCACAGAAAGCCTCCGGCCAGCGTCGCAAGCAGCACCGCGCCAAACAGGGCCAGCGGCAGCGGCTGAAAAAAGAGATCCCACCGCAGCGAACCATCGCCCTGGGCGAACCATTTGACGTGAGCCTGGGCCGGAGAGGCTATCACGAGCAAGGCGGCTGAGATAAGAACTGTTCCCCAGAGGAATTTGAGTCGGCGCGTCACGCTGCACACTCCATTCTGCAAGTCTTTGCGGCCCCGGCCGAACGTCTTGCTTCCGGCTTTTTATATCACTTCAATTGCACCAGATAGATCCAAAATCGGCGGTCAAAAAGATTACGCCGCACGAGAAAAGCCCGCCCCGGTTGGGACAGGCACTATACAAAGACTGTTAGTTCCACAGGATCACACATCAGTCGGTAGCAATGTGAAAGCCGCCTCTCCGGTAAGCGGGCTGAGGGCGCGAAAGTGACGTTCATCGAGGGTCGCAACGCGTGTCGTTTCCAGGCGCGCAGCGAGCACGAGCAACGATGCGTCAGTGAGCCCGATATCTTGATGTTTTCTGGCTGCCGCCACGGTCTCCACCGTGGCCTCCGGCCACCACTCCACCAGATAAGCGCCGGACGACAGGTCCTCGTAAAACGCCAGTGCGGCATCCGGCCCACCGGCACTCGAGACTAGGTGGTCGATCTCGGCTACGATCAGCGGCGTCGTAAGCAGATCTTCTCCTAACGTATCCATCCACGCGACGACCCGTTCGTGATCGTCATCCCGGCGATTCATGAAGGCGACCACCACGGAGGTATCCAGCACGATCATCCGTCTCCGAAACCCGTCTCGGAAAGGTGGCGATCCGCCTCGGAACCGAGATCCTGCGGTCCCTCGAAAACACCTCGCGCCCGAGGCCGAGGCCTCTCGGAGACCGCTGCGGCGAGTACCCGTCGCACAAGCTCAGCCTTGGTGATCCCCTCCGCAGCGGCACGCCGGCTCAAAGCTCTATCGGTGTCCGGATCTATGTACAAGCTGGTCTTTTTCATAACGTAAGGTTACCACCTGCCACCCGCAGGTTCTATTCTGGAATCAATCTCCGGCCCAAAGAGGATATCGCCAAAAAAGAGAGGCCCTCAGATAGAGAGCCTCTCTCTGGAACATTGACTGGGTGCGTTAAGCCGTCGGCACCTTCGTCTTGAAGGTCAACTCCTCACCTTTGCGGTCCACGTAAACTATGTCGCCGGGGTCGAACTCGCCGCCGATAATGCTGCTAGAGAGCGGGTTCTCGATGTGGCGCCGGATGGCACGGGCCAGAGGCCGGGCGCCGAACTTGGGATCGTAGCCCTCTTCGGCGATGAACTCCTTGGCCGCGTCGGCAACCTCGACCTGCACCTGCTGGCTTTCGAGGTGCTTGTTGAGTTGGGCGAGCATGATGTCCACGATCTGGAGCACGTCCTCCCTGGACAGAGGCTGGAAGACGATTATGTCGTCAACCCGGTTGAGGAACTCGGGCCTGAAGGCCTGCTCCAGCGCGTTGCGGGCCCGACGCTCGGTCTCCCCGAAGTCCGTGCCTTCCTTCGAGGTGAAGCCGAACTGCTTCTCGCTAACTAGGTGCTGGCTGCCTACGTTGGAGGTCATGATGATGACCGTGTTCTCGAAGCTGACCGTCCGGCCCTGGGCGTCAGTGAGGCGCCCGTCATCCAACACCTGCAACAGCGTGTTGAACACGTCCGGGTGGGCTTTCTCGATCTCATCGAACAAGACCACGCTGTACGGACGACGGCGCACCCGCTCGGTGAGCTGCCCGGCCTCGTCGTAGCCGACGTATCCCGGAGGCGCGCCGATCATTCTGGCGACCGCATGCTTCTCCATATACTCCGACATATCGAGGCGCACCATCGAGCGCTCATCGTCGAAGAGAAATTCTGCCAGCGCTCTAGCAGTCTCGGTTTTACCAACGCCGGTCGGTCCCAGAAAGATGAATGAGCCGACGGGGCGATTCGGATCCTGCCGCCCTGCACGTGCTCGTCGGACGGCATTCGCGACGGCTTCCAAAGCCTCGTTCTGGCCGATGACGCGTTTGCTGAGATTTGCCTCCATCTGGATGAGCTTTTGCATCTCGCCTTCGAGCATCTTCGAAACAGGCACGCCTGTCCATTTGGCTACGACCTCAGCAACGTCTTCTTCATCGACTTCTTCCTTTAGGAAAACGCCGTCTTTCTGAAGATTTTCTAGGCGATCCTGCTCAGTTTGGAGCTGCTTTTCGAGCTCCGGAATCGTGCCGTACTGGATCTCCGCTGCCTTTGCGAGATCGCCCGCCTGCCGTGCGCGTTCGAGCGCGAGCTTCGCCTCTTCAAGCTGCTCTTTGCCCGTTCGCATCTTCTCGATCTCTTCCTTCTCTGACTGCCACTTGGCCTTCATCGCGGAAGATTTTTCGTTGAGATCGGCGATTCGTCGTTCGATATCCTCAAGCCTGTTCTTTGATTTCTCATCCGTCTCTCGGCCCAACGCCTGACGCTCGATCTCGAGCTGGAGCGTCTCTCGCTCAAGCACATCGATCTCCTGCGGAAGCGAGTCGATCTCGATGCGAATGCGCGATGCCGCCTCATCGATCAAGTCGATAGCTTTGTCAGGCAGAAACCTGTCCGTGATATAGCGATTTGAAAGCGTCGCCGCCGCAACGATCGCGGCGTCTTTGATACGCACGCCATGATGAACCTCGTAGCGCTCTTTCAACCCACGGAGGATCGCGATGGTATCCTCGACCGTCGGCTCCCCGACATAGACCTGCTGGAATCGACGTTCGAGAGCCTTATCTTTTTCAATGTATTTTTGGTACTCGGCAAGAGTCGTCGCTCCGACAGCCCTAAGGGTGCCGCGTGCGAGGGTAGGCTTCAGCATATTCGAAGCGTCGATCGCACCTTCGCTCGCACCTGCGCCGACAAGCGTATGAAGCTCGTCGATAAAGAGAATTATCTGGCCCTCGGCCTTTTCGATCTCTTTAAGCACCGCCTTCAAACGATCTTCAAATTCTCCGCGATACTTCGCACCGGCGAGCATCGATCCAAGGTCGAGCGAGACAAGCTTCTTGTTTTTGAGCGTCTCAGGCACATCCCCGGAAACGATCCGCTGAGCTAGGCCCTCCACGATCGCCGTCTTACCTACACCGGGTTCGCCGATCAAAACCGGGTTGTTCTTCGTTCTTCGCGAGAGTATCTGGATCGTTCGCCGGATTTCATCGTCGCGCCCGATCACGGGATCGAGTTTGCCCTTGCGCGCAAGCTCGGTGAGGTCTTGTGCATATTTTTCC
>JBGTJJ010000032.1:0-44210 GCA_041745215.1 Rubrobacteraceae bacterium
ACGGTCCTCTCTAGCAAGACGCACACCTTCCGGGTGAGAGCCACGGATGCAGCAGGCAACGTGGACCCAACCCCTGCAGCCCGCACATGGACGGTGGACGCCGTGAAGCCAACCATTAGCAGCATGTCTCCAAGACATCGCTCGATCACGAGGGACACGACGCCGGCCATCAAGGCAACGGTCAGGGACAACATGACCAACCTCGCCAAGGGCAACATAAAGCTCTACGTCGCCGGTAAGAGGATAGCCAGCAGCAAGTTTAAGTACAGCATTGCCACTGATCGGCTGATTTACAACTCGCCGAGGCTCAGTAAGGGCAAGAAGACGGTGAAGATAGTGGCTACCGACAGGGCGGGCAACGTCGGCACGAAGTCCTGGTACTTCACGATCAGGTAACGAAAGAAAGCCCGGTCCCGGAGACGCTGATCTCTCCGGGACCGAGAGATAAAAGGCAACCGGAGCAGAGAAAGGAAACTTGCAAATGACGAAGACCGAAAAGATCAAGGTATTCATGATGGCGGCGGCAGCGGCGTTGGCCCTGGGACTACTAGCGATGCTCACGGCGAAACCGGCGGAGGCGGCGTTTCCGGGGAAAAACGGCAAGATCGCGTTCGTCAGCAACCGGGACACGGGAGGTGGTGAGATCTACACGATTAAGCCCGACGGCAGTGGGGCAACCAGGATCACCTTTCCCACCGGTGGCAACTCCGACCCCGCCTTTTCGCCGGACGGCGCCAAGATAGCCTTCAAGCGTTCGAACGACATCTACGTGATGAGCGCCAACGGGATGAACTCCGATGGAACCGGCACGCAGCGGATCACCAACACGCCAGTCGTTGAGAGTGAGCCCGCCTGGTCGCCGGATGGGTCGAAAATCGCCTTCGTCGCCAGCGCCTTCGAGGTGGACGGGAGCACGGACTTCGAGATCTGGGTTATGAACGCCGACGGAACAGGAAGGACGCTGCTCACCAACAACTCTTTCTCCGATACGCAGCCCGCATGGTCGCCCGACGGAGCCAGGATCGCCTTCGTCAGTGAGCGAAGGCTCGCCCCCTTCAACGATACCGACCGCAACGTTTACGTAATGAACACCGACGGCAGCGGGCAGACCAACATCACGCCCAACACCACGGATAATCCTCCCTACCAGGGCCACGACGACGATCCTACGTGGTCCCCTGACGGATCTAAAATAGCCTACGTCCACACCTTCTCCCCCAACGCCAGCGGTGTACCCAACATCTGGACGATGGACCCCAACGGCGCCAACAAGATGAACCTTTCCAATAATCAGAACACGTCCGCTGTCGCGCCTGCATGGTCTCCGGACGGGACCCGGATCGCCTACGTCGGTGCTGTGGATACCAACCGCGACATCTACGCGATGAACGCCGACGGAACGGGCCAGGGAGTCCTTCACGCTAACACCGCCAACGACGTAAAGCCCGACTGGCAGCAGGACTCCATCCCGCCGCAGACCACGATCACCTCTGGTCCGTCCGACGCCACGAATAGCTCTTCCGCCAGCTTCTCCTTCGTCTCCTCCGAGACGGGCTCGACCTTCGAGTGCAGCCTCGATGGAGCGGCCTACTTGGCCTGCGCCTCTCCCAAGAGCTACACCTCCCTCAAGAACGGCTCTCACGCCTTCAGGGTACGTGCCATAGACGCAACCGGTAGCGTGGACGCTACCCCGGCGGTGCGAGCGTGGAAGGTGGACACCATAAAGCCCACCGTGAGTGGGATGCGCCCGGTTCCCGGTTCGATTATTAGTGATCGCACACCAGCTATCAAGGCGACAGTGAAGGACAACCTCACGAATCTCGTCAAGGGCAACATAAAGCTGTACGTGAACGGCGCCCTAATCTCGGCGACGAAGTATAGCTACAGTTCCTCGACGGACCTGCTCGTCTACAACTCACCGAAGCTCTCCACGGGCAAGAAGACAGTGAAGATAGTGGCTACCGACGCGGCCAGGAATGTCGGCACGAAGTCCTGGTACTTCACGATCAGGTAACGCGAGGACTGGTCGTGGGAATGGACAGCAAGCAAGGAGAGAAGCGGTGATGAGGAAGATCCTCCACGGGACGTTCACGATAGCCCGCGGGACGGTGCTGGCCCTGGGTGTGGCGGTCACGCTCGCCCTGACGGTCGGGCTTGCCTCCGAAGCCCTCGGTGCGAACGGTGGCAACCTTATCTTGGGCAAGGCCACTAACGCCGCCACCACGGTGACCGGTCTGGTCGGCAGGGTGGCGAGCGGGGCGGCGCTCATGGTCAGCAATCCCTCGGGTGGTCCGGCGCTGGACCTGCGGGTACAGGCGGGCAAGGCGCCGATGAAGGTCAACTCCGCAACCAAAGTAGCCAACCTCAACACCGACAGGTTGGACGGCAAAGACTCCGCAGCATTCTTGCCGGCCGAGATCTACGAGAAATCCGTAACCCAGACGACACCGGCTGGCTCTTCGGATGGCGTAACAACCACTTGCGATACGGGAGACGTGGCCGTGAGCGGCAGCTACGCCATCGCAAGAGCCGGGGCTTACCTGAAAGTCTTCAGCGAACAGCGGTTGGACGAAAGATTCGACGCCGAGACCGGACAGGTCAACCCAGGGGGATGGCACGTAATCTTAGATAACCCCGACACGACCGCGAGTGGGACCCTTACGGTCTATGTCAACTGCGCCGACTTCCCGCCGATGCGTGGCTAGTCCAGGCCGTAGAGACGAAACGCCGTCGCGACGAAGAGAAAAGAGCGTGCGAATGTCATCGAAACTGATCCGATACGGCGGTCCGGCCGCGATGCTTGGCGGCGCGCTGTACATCGCCACCTTCGGGACGGTCTACCTGATCCACGGTCTCTTCGCGGAGCAGGCCAGGGGAACTTTCTTCGGGGACCAGGAGTTTATCTACCTGTTCTACGCGCCGATGTATCTCTTCTTGCTGCTGGGAGCGGTCGGGCTGTACCTGCGGCAGCGGAGCTATCTCGGGCTAACGGGCAAGGCAGGGTTTTACCTGGCGGCATTCGGGTTCTCGCTGGGGGCAATCGGGAGCGCGGCGATCGTGGCGATCGGGCTGATAGCCGGCGACGAGGCGGCGTTGGCCGCTACCATTTTTGTTACGCACGCCATCTCCCACTTCTTCTACGCGACAGGCTCGGTCTTGTTGGGCTTCGCCACTTACAGGGCGGGCGTCTTTCCGAAGGAGGCGGCGGTCATGATGGGAGCGGGACCCGCTTGGCAGCTCGCCCTTTTGGTGGGCGGCGTCAATCAGTCCTACCTGCTCTTGCTCCCGCCCTTCATTATCATGGCGCTCGCCTGGATGTGGATCGGCTACGTCCTTCTCTCCGAGAAGGAGCTGCCGGTCGCCCCGGCGCCCGCTGTGTGATGAGAGGGGTAAGAAACGTCAGCCGCCGCTCATGTTGCTATCCGGCGCCCGGGATCTGACCGGCGGGGCTGGTTCCGCGTTCCCCGCCCGGCACCTACCCGGCGCCTTCTGCCGCGCCAGAACTTTCGGAAGATGCGCTGAGTCGCCGTTCGTGTCATTATTTACTTATGATGGGGACTGCGGATGAGCAGGGCTGGTGGTCCACCCCCGGTACTCGCCGCCACGCGGACGGAGGCGGTCATGGGATCTGAGGCCGGGACGCTGAATACGCCGCGCGCGCCCATCGCCGCGCGTGTAGGGGGCCGCGTGCTGGCGGGACTGTCGCTGGTCCTGTTCGTGCTGTCCATACCCGCCAGATACACGGAACTGGTAGAGACAGCCCGCCGGGCATCAACGCAGCTAGATCCCGGCCTTGGCTTTCTGCAAAGCTTTGTCTCTGGGGGTACATATTACGCCCTCGCCGTGTTGTTCCTGGAGATACTCTTCGTGCTCTCCCTGACACTGATCTCCATTGCTATAGCATGGCGCAACAAGTCTGACTGGCCCTCGCTGTTCTTTTCCACGGTCTTTGTAGTTTACGCGGTATGGGTGACCCAGACCCTCGACGCACTCGTCCTGCCATCCGTCTTGCAGGTGATCTCCAACCTGACGCAGGCCGCTGGCGTGCTCCTGGCGGTCATGTTCTTCCTGATCTTCCCGGACGGCCGTTTCGTGCCCGGATGGACTCGCGCGAGCGCCGTCGCCTGGTTTTTCTACTGTCTGGCGTGGGGGATATTCCCCGCCGCATGGTTCAGCCTCATAGACCCGTTCGAGTCGTCGTTCGCCGCGTTCCTGATCCTCCTGCTGCTCGGATGGGGCCTGGGTCTGATGGCGCAGGCGGTGCGCTACCGCCGGGCGGACCAGAGGCAGCGAATCATGACCAAGTGGGTCATCCTGATCGTCGCCGGGGCGTGCATCGGCTACGGAGCAGTGTACTTACCGGACGTGCTCTTGCCGGAGTCGGGCTCCGCCCGGGCGCTCTACGACCTCTTCGGCGTCTCGGTATTCTGGCTGCTCGCGCTGCCGATGCCTGTGGCCTTTGGAATCGCGATGCAGCGTTACCACCTGTTCAAGGCCGACCTCATCATAAACCGCGCCCTCGTCTATGTCGCACTTACCGCCTGCGTAATCGGGATCTACGCCTTCGTGGTCGGCTACCTCGGAGCGCTCCTCCACACGGAAGGCAACTTCTTGATCTCGCTCCTGGCTACCAGCCTGGTGGCCGTACTCTTCCAGCCCCTGCGCGACCGTTTGCAAAGAGGCGTAAACCGCCTGATGTATGGTGAACGAGACGATCCTTACGCCGCGCTCTCGCGCCTCGGGCAGCACCTGGAAGCCACGCTCGCCCCCGACGCCGTGCTGTCCACCGTAGTCAAAACAGTCGCCGAGGCTTTGAGGGCGCCGTACGCGGCCATCGAGATCGAACGAAACGGCGCCTACGAGAGCGTGGCGGTCACGGGAGAGCCGGTGGACGTCCCGCTGCACCTGCCACTCGTCTACGGAGGCGAGCGGGTGGGGCGGCTGGTCCTGGGACGGCGCGCCGGCGAGGCGGACTTCTCTCCTGCGGACCATCGGTTGCTGGACGACCTCGCCCGGCAGGTTAGCCTCGCCGTCCACGCCACGCGCCTGACCGAGGATGCCCTGAGGCTCTCCGAAGACCTACAGAAATCGAGGGAGCAACTCGTAACGGCGCGGGAGGAGGAACGCCGTAGGTTGAGGCGCGACCTGCACGATGGTCTGGGACCGCAGCTCGCTGCCGTGACGATGAAGGCCGAGGCGGCGCGGGATCTCCTGGAAACTTCCCCCGGCCACTCCGGCGCCCTGCTGGAAGAGATCACCGCGCAGGCCCAGGAGGCCGTCACCGACGTGAGACGCCTCGTCTACGGTCTCCGTCCACCCGCGCTCGACGAGCTTGGTCTGCTAGGGACACTCAGGACTCAGGTCGCCCACGGAGACCACAACGGCCTCCGGGTGAGCGTCGAGGCACCTGATGAACTTCCAGCCTTGCCTGCCGCCGTGGAAGTCGCCGCCTACCGTATCGTCCAGGAGGCCATGACCAACACCACGCGCCATGCCAAAGCGAGCAACTGTATGGTCCGCATCGCGCCGGACGATGAGACGAGCGTCCTGCGCCTGGACGTCTCAGACGACGGAAGGGGCATTCCGGAAGAACGCCGGGCGGGTGTGGGGCTTCATTCGATGCGCGAACGGGCCGAGGAGCTTGGTGGCTCCTGCGTGGTAGAGGCACTGCCTGCCGGTGGCACCAGCGTTCGGGCCATTCTGCCTCTCGCAAGAAATAGGGAGGAATGAGCGTGGAGACAGTACGGATCCTGATCGCTGACGACCATCCGCACTTCCGGGACGGCATGCGCGCCTTGCTCCTCTCTGCGCCCGATGTCGAAGTAGTCGGAGAAGCCAGAGACGGGGACGAGGCCGTAAGGCTCGCGGCGAGGTTACAGCCCGACGTTATCCTGATGGACCTCAACATGCCGGGCGTGGACGGCATAGAGGCCACACGCCGCATCCTCCAGACCAGTCCGCACATTTCCATACTGGTCATAAGCATGTACGAGGACGACGATTCAGTCTTCGCCGCGCTCAAAGCTGGCGCCCGTGGATATCTCCTAAAAGGCGCGCTGAAGGCCGAGATCCTACGCGCCATAGGGTCTGTCATGAGCGGCGAGGCTATCTTCGGAGCAGCCATCGCCCGGCGCCTGATGCAATACTTCGCCAACCCACGCCCCGAAGCACAGCCCGATGTCTTCCCCGAGCTGACCGACCGTGAGCACGAGATCCTGGAGTTCGTGGCCCAGCACCAGACCAACCCCGAGATAGCTCGACACCTCCATCTGAACCAGAAGACCGTTCGCAACCATGTCTCAAACATCTTCACCAAGCTCCAGGTAGCGGATAGGGCGCAGGCGATTATTCGGGCGAGAGAAGCCGGTTTGGGGCGAGACCGGACATAGCGAAGCACGGCACACTCGGTAACGAGAAACTCGTAAGAGAACTAACCTTCCGGTGCGAGATTCTGCCCACACACTCTTCCTATGGGGCCGCAATAGGCTAAATGAGGCCGGAAAACTCGTAACAGAAAAACTTGGGAGGGTGGAATGTCCGAGATTGGGGCGCGAAGCGAGGCGCGGAACCTACGGGTAGTCGGGGAGGAAGAGGTTGCTCCTGAAGATTTGGTGGAAGAGTCTAGCTGGAGCCCGGATGGTAGCTCAGACAGTGGCCCAGGCGATACGCTGCGGTATGGCCTGCCCTGGCGAAGTAGAGCACGGCATCCGGGTTCTACTTCGCCAGGGCCCTATCTGATGCCGCGACGTCATCTTCGTCAACCTCCCAGGCTCCGGTAGTGACGTCCACGACCACGAACTTTCGCGCGAAAAGTTGAATGTCTCACACTTAGATTTTATACTATGCACAGTTGAGATAATAATGTGTTTCCAGGAGGCGTTTTTATGGGCAAGAGCATTGGCATAGACCTCGGTACCACGAACAGTTGTGTCGCGGTTTTGGAAGGCGGCGAGCCTGTAGTCATCACGAACTCGGAAGGCGAGCGGACGACGCCGTCGGTCGTGGCGTTCGACAAGAAGAGCGGTGAGCGGCTCGTAGGGCAGCTCGCCCGTCGCCAGGCGGTAACCAACCCGGAGCGTACGATCTACTCGATCAAGCGTTTCATGGGCCGTCGCTACAACGACGTAAAGTCCGAGGCCGAGCGGGTCGGTTACCAGTTGAGCTCGGGCAACGGTGGAGACTTGAAGGCAAAGGTGGATGACAAAGAGTATTCGCCGCCGGAGATTTCGGCCATGACCCTCCAGAAGCTCAAGAGGGACGCCGAGGAGTACCTCGGAGAAGAGGTAACCGAGGCGGTCATCACGGTCCCGGCCTACTTCGAGGACGCCCAGCGCCAGGCGACCAAGGATGCGGGCAAGATCGCCGGTCTCGACGTAAAGCGGATCATCAATGAGCCGACTGCGGCCGCCCTCGCCTACGGTATGGATAAAGAGCAGGACCAGACCATCCTCGTCTTCGACCTGGGTGGCGGTACGTTCGACGTCTCCATTCTGGAGCTCGGCGACGGAGTCTTCGAGGTCAAGGCTACCAACGGCAACAACCACCTCGGCGGCGACGACTTCGACGGCAAGATCGTCGACTGGATGATCTCCGAGTTCAAGAAGTCCGAAGGGATAGACCTCTCCAAGGACAAGATGGCGACCCAGCGCCTCGTCGAGGCTGCCGAGAAGGCCAAGCGCGAGCTTTCCTCCACGACTAGCACCTCCATAAACCTGCCGTTCATTACCGCGGACGCCAACGGCCCGAAGCACATGGACCTCTCGCTCTCTCGGGCGCAGTTCAATAACCTGACCGCCGACCTAGTCGAGGGAACGGCCGGTCCGGTTCGCCAGGCGATGGAAGACGCCGGGCTCAAGGCCGGTGAGCTTGACCAGATCATCCTGGTCGGCGGCTCGACCCGCATACCGGCCGTTCAGGATAAGGTTAAGGAGATCGCCGGTAAAGAGCCGCACAGGGGGATCAACCCAGACGAGGTAGTTGCCATCGGCGCCGCTATACAGGCTGGCGTGCTGGCCGGTGAGGTCAAGGACGTTCTGCTCCTCGATGTCACGCCGCTCTCCCTCGGTATCGAAACTAAGGGCGGGGTAATGACCAAGCTCATCGAGCGGAACACGACCATCCCCACGCGCAAGGCCGAGGTATTCACCACTGCTGACGACAACCAGAACTCGGTAGAGATCAAGGTGTACCAGGGCGAGCGCGAGATGGCCGCCTACAACAAGTTGATCGGCAACTTCCAGCTCGTTGGCATCCCGCCGGCGCCTCGGGGCGTGCCCCAGATCGAGGTAGCCTTCGACATCGACGCCAACGGCATCGTCAACGTCGGCGCCAAGGACCTCGGGACCGGCAAGGAGCAGCGGATCACCATCACCGCCTCGGGCGGACTCTCGGATCAGGACATCGAACAGATGGTCCGCGACGCAGAGTCTCACGCGGAAGAGGATCAGCGCCGCAAAGAGGAGGCGGACGTTCGGAACAACGCCGATAACCTCGTTTACTCCGTCGAGCGTTCCCTCAAGGACGTTGACGGCAAGCTAGACATCGCCACCAAGAACGAGGTGGAAGACGCTATAAAAGAGGCTAAAGAAGCGCTCGCCGGCGAGGACACGGAGGAGATCCGCCAGAAGCAGGAGGCCCTCATGACCGCTTCCCATAAGCTCTCCGAGATCCTCTACCAGCAGGCCCAGCAGCAGCAGGAATCCGCGAGCGCCGACGCCGCCCCCGACGATGAGGATTTAGTCGAGGATGCTGAGATCGTCGACGAAGAAGAGGACGAGAACAAGCGGTAGCGTCTCGAAACCGGTTGGCCGGGGCACAAATATAGCTCCGGCCAACCGGACATAATAGGGAGGGCTGAAAAGCTTGAGCAACGAAGAACATAACCGAGAGCCGGATCCACAAGAGCCAAAAGAGGACAACGGCGACGCCGGCGCGGAACCAGTAGAAGAGGCGCAAGGAACCCCAGCAGACCCCGGAACCGTAGATGAGACCGAGATTGTGGAGGAGCCCGAAGACTACCTGGTAGATGACGATCTCGTAGAAGAAGAGCCCGGTGTGGCTGAAGAAGACCTGGCCGCAGTTGATGCGGAGTTGGACCAGACCCGGAGGGAGAGAGACGAATACCTGGAGTCTCTCCGCCGCCTGAAAGCGGAGTTCGAGAACTCACGCAAGCGCCAGGAAAGAGAATTGACCCAAATTCGGGAAAGAGCCTCGGAGAACCTCGTCACGGAACTGCTACCCGTACTGGACAACCTGGATCGCGCCCTGGACTCCGAGGGAGATATACGCGGCGGCGTACAGGCCACGCGGGAGCAGCTCGCCGAAATTCTCGAACGCGAGGGCCTCTCCCTCGTAGCATCCGACGGGCAACACTTCGATCCAAACGTCCACGAAGCCGTCATGGGACAGCCTACCGAAGAGCACGAAGAGGGAACTATACTGCAGACGTTCGAGAGAGGCTACGTTCTGAATGGTAAGTCGATACGTCCGGCAAAGGTTGTAGTTGCACGTGAGGTTTAGGTGTGGAAACCAAAGATCTCTATAAAACTCTAGGTGTAGAGAAGGGAGCCTCGCAGGAGGAGATAAGGCGCTCCTACCGTAAACTGGCCCGCAAACACCACCCGGACGCCAACCGGGATGACCCCAAAGCCGAAGACCGATTCAAGGAGATACAACACGCCTACGAAGTCCTCTCTAATCCCGAGAAACGTCGGGAATACGACGATGGGCCACGTACCTTCTTTAGCGGCGCGCAACAGGGCCAGGGCGCGTCAAGGGGCTCTGGCAACTTCTCGGACCTCTCCGACCTGTTCGGAAGCTTCGGAAACATGGACGACATCCTGGGCCGCTCCAGACAGAGGACCGCATCCCCTGAAAAAGGGGAGAGCGTAACAGTAAATGTAAACTTGAAGTTCAAAGATTCACTGAATGGTGTGACTACGCGAGTAAACGTACCAGTCGAGGAGGATTGCGGGCAATGTAGGGGCACCGGCGCGGCCCCCGGCACCAACCCCAAGACGTGTCCGGATTGTGGAGGCCGGGGTATGAGGAGCCGGGATCAGGGGTTTTTCGCGTTCTCGGAGCCATGTTCGAGGTGTGGGGGTCGGGGCAAGATAATCGAGAAGCCCTGCGCTACCTGCAACGGTGGTGGACGAGTACGCAAAGCCCGTCAGGTCACGGTCAAGATACCGGCGGGAGTGAAAGACGGGATGAAGATTCGGGTAGCTGGTAGGGGGAGCGCCGCCAAGAGTGGTGGTCCGCCGGGCGACCTGTACGTCGTCACGAGGGTAGAGGAGCATCCCGTCTTCAAGCGGCGTGGCGACGACTTTTTGGTAGAGGCGCCGATCAGTTTAGTGGAGGCGGCGCTAGGGGCAGAGGTGGAAATCCCCAAGCCGGTAGGTGGCACTGTAAAGTTGCGTCTGCCCGCCGGGACCCAGGACGGTAAGCAATTTAAGGTAAGCGGCGCCGGCGCTCCGCGTCCACGAGGCAAGGGTAATGGAGATTTGATCGTAAAAGCCGCAGTCGTGATCCCCAAAAAACTTAAGAAGCGCGAGCGTGAGATACTTGAAGCGTTCGCCGAAGAGCATAACGAGGACGTAAGGAGAGACCTCTTCCGTGAGGCTGGTTCTTGATGGATATCAGGAAACGGCCGGTGTACATGATCGGGATAGCCGCAGAGCTGATAGGGGTACATCCCCAGACTTTGAGGATGTACGAGCAGAAGAACCTTCTCCTTCCTCGCAAGAGTATAAAGAATACCCGGTTATACTCACAAGACGATGTGGAACTAGGCCGCTATATTCAGAAGCTAACGCAGGAAATGGGCATGAATCTGGCTGGCGTCCGTAAGGTTCTAGACCTTGAGAAGCAGATAGATCGCCTGAAAGCAGAGAATCGGGGGATGAGAAGAGAGCTTGAGAGGACGATATTGGAGCATAAGCGTGTTGTCCAGGAAGTGCATCGGAGCTACAAGCGGGAGATCGTATTGATGCCTCGCGGCGAGATCCGGCGCAGGGAGGCTTGATGGCCCAGGCTAAGCACTGTTACCGTCACCCGAATCGGGAAACACGAGTCTCTTGCGCCACTTGCGGACGCCCTATCTGTACGGAATGTATGCGCCAGACCGAGGTTGGAATCAAGTGCCCGGAAGACGCCCGCCTCCCGAGAGGCGCCCGTGCCGGTGTCATGAAGCCCAACCAAATAGCCAAGAGCTTCCTGGCAGGTGCGGGCGTTGCCGTTATAGGCGTCCCGGCGGTAGTTCTACTGCTACAGTTACCCTTCTCATGGTTGCTGTCGGCGCTTGCGGGATACGGGGCTGGCACCCTGATACACCGCGCCGGAGGCCGCAATGGAGGTCCGCTCGCAATGTCAATTGCCGGTATCGCGGTTTCCATAGCTTTCGCTTCCCGATTGGTGCCAGTATTTCTCGCCAGTGGAACCTTTCCCATATTTGCACTAATCCCCGCTATCCTGGCAGTCATAGCGGCGATCATCGGCGCCAGAGGCGGCCTGTAAAAAGCAAGTGGCGGCCAGTACCCCCTATACGATTACTTTAGTGTTGCTGGAGCCTTCTTCATCCATTCTGACAGCTTGTGGATAACTTGTTGAAAACCACCTGCTACGCTTAAAATCGCACAGTTGAAGCCCGAAAGAATAGTGGTTTAGGATGTCCGTGAAAGTACACTTAACCTTGAGATAAAATTAAACCTAAAGTTGAAGTCGAATTGTTTGAAATACTTTGAAAAAGCCTAGCATGGCCTCAACAAGCGTGCTAGGGTTCGTAGGCATGAGAGAGGATATGGAGTACATCAAGGGAGTATTGGACGAGCTAGACGCCATAGTCCACAACGCATCTCCAGTTCCGATGCGTAAAGGGCGTGCTCTGGTTGATCGGTCGGATCTTCTGGTTATGTTGGATGAGCTCAGGACTTCTTTGCCCAAAGAGCTCTCCGATGCTGAGACGGTGCGCCGGGAGTCTAGTGCCATGGTAGCGGCGGCTGAGGAAGAGGCCGGTCGAATACTAGAGAAAGCTCGTGAGCGGGCTGAGTCCCAGGTGGAGCACACTGATATCTACTTGCGCGCCGAGCGGCGGGCAGCGGAGATCACCGAGGAGGCGGAGCGCTACTCAGAAGAAGTCTCCAGTGGCTCCGAGGCTTACCGGGACCGAATTATGGGAGATCTGGCCGGATGGTGCGAGAACTCACTCTCCGCCGTAAAAGACTCCAGGAAAGAACTCAACGAGGCTCCGGTGCGGCCTCCCTCGCGTTATCAGGCTGATGATGCTGAAGACGAGCAAGGGTGGCGGGCTAACTCGGCCTGATCTAGCCGCGCTCCTCGTCCGGTGGTTTATCGACTGGATAGAGTTCGTCCGAATTGGCGGATATTTCTCCGAGGGCTTCGAGTCGAAAGTTTAGTTCGTCCAGTGAGCGGTTCAACTCCGATGCGGCGGCGCGATTCTCTACTTCACTGTTCAGGGACGCTCCAACCATCCGCGCCCGCAAGGTGAGCAACCTGTCGTGGGTGCCACTGATCTCTTCGTCGGCTCTTTCGATCTTAGCTTCCAGCTCTCGGAGGATAGAAACCCGCTCCGGGTCTGAGGTCTCATTCGCCTGAGAACCTATCTCCCGAACCGCTTCGTGTGCTTTCTCCCTTTCGTGGGCGACGTCTACAAGACGCTCCGCTGTAGCATGGAGCTTCGGAACTGTGTCATCGAGCACGGAGCGCGCCACTTCACCGGAACCCTCTATGGACGCGACCAACTTACGGTAATTGATTAGAGCCTCTTCTACCTTGCGGCGCGTCTCTCCTCGGGACAACCAGCGGGCACGGCGTTCGGGAGGGACGTTGGTTGCCCTGTCAACACCTTCAACCGAGGGAGGCGTCGCTTCCCCCTCTAGGAGCTTTTGGGTGAAAATAGGGTCTCGGGTCGCCAGCACAACCAGCAGAGCATAAGTCAGGAGCGTCAGGGGAATTATCCACCAAGATTGGGTTATGGCGAAAAATCCTCCCCCGATAAGCAGCATGGCGACGTTTATCGGCTTTGAGAAAGCTGCCCGAACTACTCTCCGCCGATCTTCCATCGAGATAGGGGATGTCGGTGTTGACGGCGAACCATCGTCACGCCGCCCCGATCTTTCAGGCTCCATGGTCTTTCATGGGTTCCTCCGGTTTTAATCGGATACGAGTCCCGATCCTCAGATCCAGGGCGTGCTTGGCGCTGCCCTTGTTGATAGAGAGGCTAATGCGCCAGTGGGAATCAGGGACCAGAATGAGCTCGCCGGACTTCGCCGAGCCGAACGTTTCGACGTACCTGACGGGCATTTCACCGTCGCCCGCGTCTATTTTCAAAGAAGCATCGTAACTCAGTTCCAGTTCCTCCTGCATCAACGAGAGCCGGACGTTGCCGTAGCGGTCTATCGAGATGACCTGGGTCGATAAATTTCCTCTGTCGATCTCTACTCCGGGTAGGTTGGATCCTTCCAGGCCGGCCGGATTTATGGACTCTCCCAGAGCCGATAGACCTGTCCCCGAAGCCAGGTACGCTGCAACAGGGGCGAATATGTCGCGCCCGTGGAAGGTGTTGGATACAGGGTGTACGTGGTATCGGGTATCCGTGAGAGAGACTGCTTCCGAGACGCCACCTAAAGAGTCCACCGCCGGCATCAGCAAACCGTTATCGGGACCGACGAAGTATGCGCCAGTCTCCGCGCGCAACGCCAGTCCCAAACGCTGAGTACCCACTCCGGGATCCACGACCGCCAGATACACAGTGTTGTCCGGCATATACTTCACGGCGTGCTTCAGTATCTCCGCCCCAGCCGCCGTATCGAATCCGGGGACGTCGTGGGTCAGATCTATAACGGTGGATTCGGGAGAGATCCGGGCAATTACGCCCTTACACGTCCCGACGAAGTCGTCGACGAGGCCGAAGTCCGAGAGAAAACATATCGGGTTCATGGGGACAGTATATAGTTGACCGAGCGTCGCGCGAAAGTAGGCTAGAGGTCGCGCTACCTCACCTTCCTAAAGAACGGACCATCAGCTTGAAATCTTGTGGACGGCTCGCGTACTTCAGTGCTTCTTCGTACTCGATCCTATCTTCTTCGATCAGCTTTAGCAGCGCCTGGTCGAATGTTTGCATCCCATAGTATTCGCCCTCGGCGATCGCCTCCTGTATCTGCCCCGTCTGCGCCGGGTCGAGGATGAAATCTCGGATTCGCCCGGTAGTGACCATGACCTCGCAGGCGGCTGCCCGCCCGCCGTCTTTCGTACGGATGAGCCTTTGCCCGACAATGCCTCTTAGCGTACCCGCGAGCATGGTCCGAACCTGGGCCCGCTCATGAGGGGGGAAGAGGTCTATGACGCGGTTGATCGTCTCTGTGGCGTCCACGGTGTGCAGGGTAGATAGAACCAGATGTCCCGTCTCCGCCGCTGATAGGGCTATCTGGGCGCTCTCGGCGTCCCGGATCTCCCCGACGAGGATTATATCCGGATCCTGCCTCAAAACCCTCTTCAGCGCCCGCGCGAACGAGATCGTGTCCAGACCGACTTCGCGCTGGTTTATCAGGCTTTTCTCGTCCCGGTGGAGAAACTCTATAGGGTCTTCTATCGTCACGATGTGCTTCTGCATCGAACGATTGACCAGGTTTATCATCGAGGCGAGCGTCGTGGACTTTCCGCTACCGGTCGTGCCGGTAATCAATACAATTCCACGCTCTTCACGCGCGAGACGACCTATAACCTCCGGAAGATTCAAGTCTTCGAAGTTCGGTACCCCGAACGGAATAAATCGCATGACCAACGACACGGAACCTCGCTGCCGGAAAGCGTTTACCCGAAATCGGCCGGTGCCGGCTACCGAATACGAAAAGTCCGCTTCACCGTCACGGTGGAACTCCTCCGACAGGTTTTCAGGGATGATCTCCTTGAGTATCTGCTCGGTGTCTTCGGACGTTAGTTCTTCATGGCCGTCTAACGGGCCGAGCAACCCGTTAGCGCGCGCCGAGGGAGGAGAGCCAGCCTTCAGATGCAGGTCGCTTCCACCCTTCTCTACCATTTTTCCGACAAATTCGTCTACTTTATTGGTCCCGATCATGTTAACTCCCGAATGTAACTCTCTTTCAACCCTTACTATCGTCTTCCCACCACAATACTTTAAACTATCTTCACGGCTCAATGCGCAACGGCGACATTCTGGGGGAACGCTGTACCGTACTTCGGTGGGTCTGGGTTTGCATAAACATAAGGTTTATGTTTAATGTTGGATGTCGATGAGCCGTTGAGTCTACGAGGGGCCTTGAATTTATCCAGACCCAACAGGTTGTGCTTGGGTGGTTTGTATCTAAGGTATATCGTGTTTATTCGCACTTCTTTCGGTTGTGGAAGTCTCCTTAGAGCAGAAACAACGGTTGCGATCGAGGTTCAGGCAATGGTAGCTTCTTCGGCTAGGAAGCCCGTATTCCAAAGGTTATAGTTTAACTTTTGGTTTATAGGAGACTTCCCAGAAGCCTCACCCGCCGGGAGGGGGGAGTGGGGCTTCTAAGAGTTCCCTTGTAGAGCAGGGGAGCTTGTTCGGGCTCCGGGGTTTTGCCCCGGAGCCCTTAATTTTCAAAGTTTTCAAAGAATTGCGCAGCGGTGCTGGTGTAAGCGGTGAGCCAGTGCAAGTCTTCCTCGGTGAAAGGTTCGGTCGAGTTTCGGGTGGCGTAGACTACCCCGAGCACCTTCTCTTCACGGAGCACCGGAACCGCCAGGGAGTTAGTCCAGCGGGTGTTGGTCCGGGCCTGGGGTAAGCGGCGGGGGCCGGTTACCGTCAGGGTTGGGTGTGTGGTTGTGGTGACCATCTCTACTATGCTCCGGTCGTCGGCCGTGAGTGTTGTCTGGTCTAGCTGTGGATTCCCGTTTGCCGGTGGATTTGTACTTATGAGAGCCACGCGATCCGCCCTTAGTTCGTTTCGGATCTCCTCTTTTATTTCTTCCGGCCGTGCTTCCGGGGTAAGTTTCTTTAGCGCCGAGGGGCGGAAGACGAAACGGGAGCTGAGGATGAAGTTTACACCTGTGCCGGCCGCTATCCCGAGGATATTGAAGACTAGGTGGTAAGGAAACACGTCGGTCACGTACTTGGTCAGAGGGTAGTAAACGGCGAAGTTCGCGCCGATGCCCATGACCGCTACCGGGTAGGCTAGGGCGCCGCGCTGGAAGAAGTGTATGCGGCTCGAATGCCGGACATCACTCCAGGTGAAGGCATTGTTCAGGAGGAAGTTGCTCAAGATGCTGACCCCGACGCCGAACATCCAAGCTATTACGAGCGCTGCGTTGTAGATTTCGGCCAGGTACGTATAGATTAAAAGGTTTATCAGCGTGCCCGAGGCCCCTACCAGGGCGAATTTCCAGAAACGTCCCGCCGAGGGCACGTACCAGAACAGGCTCAGTATATGCATCAAGTACTCTCGGCCCTGGTTCATGCTGGCCTTGGAGACGCCGGCGTTGCGGGCCTGGAAGTTGAAGGGAGCTTCGATCACCTTTAGTTCCGGCGCGCAGACGAGTATCTCCAAGAGTATCTTGAAGCCCGTGGGCCGGAACTGGATGCCGGAGATCGCCTGGTTCCGGACTAGGAAAAATCCTGTCAGCGGGTCCGTGGTCTTTCGGGCTTCTTTGAATGCTACCTGGGCCAGGTACTTAGTTCCTACCGAGACCGCCCGGCGAACGGGTCCGGATAGTCCGGCGTAATCGCCGCCTGGCGCGTATCGGCTCGCCACCACCACATCGGCGTCCTTGCTCATGGCGATCTCCAGCATCTCGCGTACTTTCTCGGGCGGATGCTGGAGGTCGGCGTCCATGACGCACGTGTAGAGGCTCTCGTTTACAACCGCGTCCATCCCGGTGGTCACCGCCGTCGAGAGACCACCCTCCCGCTCCGCTTCCACGCGGTGGATCAGGGTTACGCGGCCGTCTTCCTCGCCCATGCGCCTTATTACCCGAGGCGTATCATCCGTGGAGTCGTCCACGAATACCAGACGGTAATCTATGCCAGAGAGCGTCTCTTGAATCTCGCGCGCCAGCACCGGCACATTATCTGCTTCGTTGCGGGTAGGCACGACGAGCGTCAGCAGCGCTTTCTCGGAACTCTTGTATCCTTCGACCATCTGCCGCTCTACTCCCATGACCGCAATACCGTAGCATATCCGGTGAACTAGCCCAAAATCGAGGATGTAAACTAAGCGTGAATAGAGATATTGGATCAGGGGGTTAATCCATGACGACCGAGGACAGAGAAAGGGCGCACGTCTACATCTCCGGTGATGTCCAGGGGGTGTTTTTCCGGGACTCGACTCGCCAAAAAGCAAACGAACTCGACTTGAACGGTTGGGTCAAGAACATGCCCGACGGAAGGGTCGAGGCTCTCTTCGAAGGCACGTCCGGCGCCGTTCGTGAGATGCTCGATTGGTGTAAGGAAGGGCCATCTCATGCCACCGTGGAGGACGTGGACGCCGAACATGAGCAGCCCGATGAAGACCTGAGCGGCTTCGAGGTCCGTTGAGCGCTGCGCGTAAACACGAAATCCCGGCGGACCTTTCACGCTCTCTCGAAAGCTATGGGGCGAAGGAAACCGATCATCGGGAGATAAATCATGCCACCCAATACCGCCTCTCCTGCGGCTCCGAGACCGCGAACTTGAACATCTACCATACCGGGAAGATCTCCGTGGACGGCAAGGACTCGGGTCTGAAACGTTTGCTGGAGTCCTGGCGGATATCGAACAGCAAGCCAAAAGGCAAATCCAAAAGCAAGACGGCCAATCGCCAAGATAATAGCTTGAAGAGGCCTCTTGCAAGCTCCACGCCACGCGTCGGTACCGACGAGGCCGGCAAAGGCGAGTACCTAGGGCCGCTGGTCGTGGCCGGCGTGCGGGTTTTGGGCGAAACTCAGGACCGCTTGCTCCGAGAAGCCGGCGTCCGGGACTCCAAAGACCTCAGCCCTCTTCAGGCACGGAACGTCGCGGCCCGCGTGGAAGAGATAGCGGGACCCGAAAACATCTGCGTCGTCGCCCTGGATCCTCCCGAGTACGGGCGTCGGCGGTTGGCGGCGGGCAGCAACGTCAACCGGCTGCTCGGAGAGCTGAACGTGGAGATCATAGACAAACTTAAATCTAAAGTAGAGGTTGCTGTCGTCGATGAGTTCGGGACGAAGGCCCGCTCTTACATAAAGGAGCACGTGCCCGACGGCGTCGCACTGGAAGTTCGTCCGAAAGCGGAGGACGATACTGCGGTCGCGGCGGCGTCCATTCTGGCTCGGGCGCGGTACCTGGAAGCGATGGATCTTCTATCCGAAGAAGTCGGGTTCGAGCTGCCGCGAGGTTCCACTCACGTTGAGGACGCCGCCGTGCGGGTTGTGGAGGAGCTTGGAGAGGAAGGGCTGAGAAAGGTGGCGAAGTTTCACTTCTCCACCACCGACAAGGTACTGGAAAGGGCGGCGAGAAGCGGACAATGATGGACTTCCGCAGCGATACGGTTACAAAGCCGACCGAGGGCATGCGCCGCGCGATGGCCGAGGCTCCGGTCGGGGACGACGTTTTCGGAGAAGACCCAACCGTAAACCGGCTGGAAGAGTGCGTGGCGGATTTGCTCGGCAAAGAGGCCGCAATCTACGCGCCCTCGGGGACGATGACCAACCAAATCGGGGTCTTCGTCGGCACTGCACGGGGTGACGAGATGCTCATACACGAGGGCTCGCACATCTTCAATTACGAGGCGGGGGCGCCGGCCCTGATCTCCAGCGTGCAGATACGGCCTCTCCCTGGAGAGAGTGGGAAGATCGGGGCGGATACCCTGCGGAGTTCCGTTCGTCCCGAGAACGTACACTTCGCCCGCCCCAGCCTCCTGTGCCTGGAGAATACCCACAACGTCGCCGGAGGTAAGGTTTACCCGCTGGAGGATTTCGCTGCAGCGGCTAGTGCGGCGCAGGATATGGGGCTAAGAGTCCACCTGGACGGCGCCCGGCTCTTCAATGCTCAGGCGGCAACCGGCATTCCGGCCCGTGATTGGTGCGATCACGCCGACACAGTCTCGGTCTGCTCGTCCAAAGGTCTCGGGGCGCCCGTGGGCTCCCTGTTGGCCGGTGAGGAAAGCGTTATTCACGAAGCCCGGCGCGCCCGCAAGGCGTTCGGAGGCGGCATGCGCCAGGCAGGCATTATAGCCGCCGCCTCACTCTACGCTTTCGAACACCACGTCGAGAGGCTGACCGAGGACCACGAGCGGGCCGCAGTACTCGCGGCCGGACTCCGAGACGCCGGTTATAACGTGGATACGCCGGAGACAAACATCGTGCTCCTTGGATCGGAGAATCCGTCACGGCTTCTCGAAGCGCTTGCGCGTGAAGGCGTGCTCGCCACCCCCGGAGGTTCCGGCGCCGTGCGGCTCTGCACGCACCTGGATATAAACGACGAAGATATCGAACACGCAGTTCGGGCGGCGGCTAGGGTCTTCGCCGAGGTTGTATAGACGTGGTGGAGGTCAGGCGCGTCGGCGACCGGTACCTGGATGAACCTTTGAAATTATTGGAAAAGTTCGTCCGTGATGGGGAGCCGTCGCCCCCGGACTTCGTCAGACACATTCGCAAAGAGTTGGAGCGCGAAAACATAGAGGTGTTGGCCGCGTATCTGGGCGGCTCCGTGCTCGGTGTGGCCGTCCTCGCCTTTCGGCCCGCTATCTCTGTTGGAGGCCGCTTCGCCAGCGTCGAGGAACTGTACGTGGAGCCGGAGGCCCGCAGTAGGGGAGTAGGGCGGGCGTTGCTCAAAACTATCGAGGAGCGATGCGCTTCGAGGGATGTATCTTACGTTGAGGTTCAGACTACCGAAGAGGATGCGGTAGGGTTCTATCGGGATTCGGGATACGAGGTGGATTCCGAGGTGCGGGTTCTCTCGCGTTCTGTGGAGCTGAGGGAGGCCGACGTTAGTCTGTGATCTCCAGGACTTCGTAGACCGAAACTTCGCGAAAACCGAGATCCTGATAGAAGCTGCGACCCCGTTCGTTGGCGGCTGCAACCTGGAGCGAGACCCCGCTGGCGCCTTTCTCCTTTGACCACTCCTTGACTCGTTCTACGAGAGATGCACCGATGCCCCGGCTACGGTGTTCGGGCGCCACGTACACGTCGTCCACGGATGCCCAGGTCTTGGGGTTGAAGGTGGGGGAGCCTTCCCGCAACTCTCCGGATATAAAGCCGATAGTCTCACCTTGCCCTTCACCGGGGCACTCCGCCACGAAGAGAAAGGTGTGGCTACTGCTGGTGAGGTCCGCCAGGAATCGCCGCATGGTGTTCTCAGCCTGGTTGGAGACCGTGTATACCGGGTCGTAGGAGGCGTGCTCCTCGGCGCTACGAACCCAGAGCCGGGCCGCGTCCGCCGCGTCTTCGCGTTTTCCGGGTCGGATGTTGTAGCCTGGATTCTCCACGCTCTCCATGCCCGAATCCTAGCCGATATATAGGGTCTTGGAGTAAATCCGAATACTGGCGGCCGCATTGGCGGGTACGGTCTTTAATTTTCACCTCGCAACGGGTAGAGTTAAATAGGTGTGAAGTGAGCAAAGAGTGGGAGGAAGCGTCTGGAAATATCGCTCGACTTGTAGAATTTGCCAGTGAGCCGGCATGATTATTGCTGCTTGTGAAATCGGTAGAAAGAAAAAGCGCCAGGACTCCCTTAGCGCGGAGTTGACGAGGTAGACGTTGATCGAAGTATTCGGCGGGTGCGTCTCGGCTTTCGGGAGGTCGTCAGAACGGTGGTAAAGCCCGGCGGTGACGCCGGGGACAAAACGCCGTACGGTCCCGAGTTGTAATTACCGATACCTCCATACCAGCATCGGTCTTGCCGCACGAGATCAAAGGGAGGAACGCGTATGTGCGGAATCGTAGGTTACGTCGGAAAAGAACGGTGCGTCGAGGTTCTGATGGAGGGGCTCCGGAATCTGGAGTACCGGGGCTATGACTCGGCGGGACTGGCGCTGCAATCCCGTAACGGAATCGAGCTGGTCAAAGAGGTTGGACCTCTCGAAAACCTGGCCGGGGCCGTAGGGGAACGCAACGGGGATCTTTCCCTGATCCGCGCCGGGGTGGGGCACACCCGGTGGGCCACCCACGGCAGACCAACCGAGGCGAACGCCCATCCACACGCGGGCGGAGACGGCCGGGTGGCGGTGGTCCACAACGGGATTATCGAGAATCACGCGGAGATCAAAGAAGAGCTCATCGGACGGGGGCACGTCTTCGCTTCCGATACGGACACGGAAGTCATCGCCCACCTGCTGGCCGAGAAGATGGATGCGGAGGGCGAGTCGCTGCGCGGGGCCCTGGCTTCGGCGCTTGGGCGGTTGCAAGGATCCTTCGCGGTCGCGGTGGTCAGTGCAGACGAGCCGGGAACCATCGTGGCGGCCCGGCGCCAGAGCCCGCTGGTCGTAGGGCTCGGGACGGACGAGAACTTCCTGGCGAGCGCGGTCCAGGCGTTGCTCGGCGAGACCCACGAGTTCTTGCTGGTAGAGAATGGAGAGATCGTCGAAGTCACCGACTCTTCGGTCGAGATCTTCACCCTCGACGGTGAACGAGTCGAACGTGAGGTATTCGAGGTCGACTGGGATGCCGAGGCCGTGGAACTCGGGGGCTTCGAGGATTACATGCTAAAGGAGATCCACGAACAGCCCGCCGCGCTCGGGGCGACCTTGTCGGGACGGCTGGGCGCTGAGGGCGAAGTGGACCTATCCGAGCTGAACCTGGACCTCTCGGACGTGGATCGGGTGGTGATCGTGGCGTGTGGTACGGCCTACCATGCGGGGTTGCTCGCCAAAGATGCGATAGAGAGCCTCGCCCGCGTTCCGGTGGAGGTCGCAATCTCCAGCGAGTATCGTTACTCGAACCCCATCGGTGACGAGAAGACCCTGGCTATAGCAATCTCCCAGAGCGGGGAGACGACCGATACCCTGGCTGCTTTGCATACGGCAAAGGACTTCGGAGCCCGCGTACTCGCCGTTACCAACACTCGCGGTTCGCTCATCACCCGCGAGGCCGACGCCGTACTGCTGACCAAGGCCGGGCCGGAAGTCGCGGTCGCCTCGACGAAGGCGTTCGTGACACAGGTGGCGGTCCTAAACTTGCTCGCGCTGGAGATGGCCCGAGTCCGGCGGTCCGTAGAAGACGAGAAGTTGCGGGAGATCGGCCGCGGCCTCCGGTTGGCGCCGGAGAAGGTCGAGGCTGCGCTGGAGCTTTTGCAAGGTCGTGTGGAGAGAGCCGTAGACGTTTTCGAGGACGCCCGGTGCGCGCTCTTTCTCGGGCGTGGTACATGCTACCCGGCCGCCCTCGAAGGCGCCTTGAAGCTAAAGGAGATCTCCTACCTTCCGGCCGAAGGGTATCCCTCTGGCGAGATGAAGCACGGCCCCATAGCCCTCGTAGACGAGTATTGCCCGGTCGTGGCGATACTGGGAGAAGGACTGCTGCGAGAAAAGACCCTCTCCAACGTCGAAGAGACCGTGGCCCGCGGCGCAAACGTGTTGGCCGTCGCCCGCGAAGGAGATCAAGCAGCCGAGAAGGTCGCCCGCATCGTGCTACCGGTCCCGGAGACACCAGAGATACTAGCCTCAATAGTCGCGAGCGTGCCGCTGCAGCTACTCGCCTACCACGTCGCAAAGGCGCGAGGCCTGAACGTGGACAAACCGCGCAACCTGGCTAAAAGTGTCACCGTGGAGTAGAGAAGGCATCAGGTTTTGTCGCGGGAGTTGATCGACGCCGCCACCCGTGAACATCTGGTCAAGCGGTTTGGCCCATGGGTTATTGGCTGGTGCGAAGAGCTTCCGGCCCTAGTGGAGGATTTGACCCAGAAGTGGAGATTCCGGGTCGGCGTTCCGGTGTCGCGCGGACGGAACTCTTGCGTATTACTATGCGAGTTGGAAGATGGCGAGAGGGCCATGTTGAAGCTAACGCCGGATCGGTCTCTGGGCGTAGCGGAGGCGGCGGCGCTCGCAGCGTGGCGGGATTCCGGCCGGGTTCCGCAGGTCTTCGAGCTCGATGACGAGAGCGGAACTCTTCTCATGGAGGCGATACATCCCGGAACGGTACTCGCGGATGACTCGTCCGGGATACGGCTCAGTGAGGTCGTCGGGCTCGTGCTGGATCTCCGCCACAGTGCCGACGACCAGGCCAAGAATGAGTTTCCGCCGCTGATCGAGCGCGTAGAGTTCATCTTCGCGTTTTTGGGCGGCCTGCTGGAAACTATGGAGGTCGCAGCGGTTGTACCACCGGACCTCGTTGAGGAGTCATTGGTGAAAGCGCGTAAGCTCGCTGTGAAACCCGGCCCTCAAGTCTTGCTGCACGGCGACCTGCATCCTGGTAACGTCCTAGTCGGAGGAGATCGCGGTTTTGTGGCGATAGATCCACGCCCTTGTATAGGAGACCCGGCCTTCGATCTCATAGACTGGGTGTTCTTTGGACGAGGCGACGTGTCTACGTTGGTGCGTCGCGCAGAGAGACTTGCCGGAGAGGCCGTTGTAGACACAGGCTCTCTGGTCGGATGGTGCCAGTGTACGGCTGTTCTCGTCGCCATCGCGCGGCTCTTACGGGGCGAGAACTCCGAAGACGTCCATCCGCTTCTGGAGTTCGCTGGCGGCGAATTTTGAAGTGTCCCACAGGAGCCGCGGAGACGCGGGCGGGTGGCTGAAAGGCCATCGAGGGTGAAAGATTCGATGACGAGATCTTCGACTATAGGAGCAGTCCTCGTCTCGTACGTATCTTGTGCGCCACAAAAGTGTAACGTAGGATACTTCGCACCCTGATATGGGTTACTGGTGCAGAGGAGAGGAGGATCGCAAGGTGACGGAAGAGAAAGAGAGACCGCAACAGAGTCTTGACCCGTTGGGTCTCTGGAGGCGATGGTATGAGTCGAGCAGCGAGGGCTGGTCGAGTATGCTTCGCGATGGTGGAGGAGCCGAAGATCCCTACGGACTCTACCGGCAGTGGATGGAGGGCCTGAAGGAGACCGGAGGACCGGCGGGGACCGCGGCCGGCGCGACGAACCTCTTCGACCTCTGGCAGTGGTGGGCGGACGCGACGGCCGAGAGCTGGCGCAGGGCAGCCGGACTGACGCCGCTTTTCGCGGATGCCACGCCCCGATGGGCCGAGATGACGGGAAAGTTCTGGCAACAGATGCTCGAAGACGGACCGCCTGCGGACCCGGTGGAGTTCTACCAGAGGTGGTACAACGCCGTGAACGGCCCGCTCTCGGAGATCAGCGCGGACGTACTGGAGAACGAGTCACTCCTCGAGTACTCGCGACAGGCGTTCCGCAACTACACGGTCTTCGATAGGGCATTCCGCCGCTTTTCCGAGGAATACTTTGGCTGGCTGCAACTCGCCACCAGCTCGGAGGCCACCAAGATCGCAGGCCTGGTCGTCGCCCTGGACGAGCGGGTGGATCGGCTCGAAGAGGCTCTCGAAGACTCCGATTATGGCCGTGAGGGCCTGGCCACGGGCGACGCCGTGGAGGGTCTGAGCGGACGCCTGGAGCGGGTGGAGGGCCGGCTGGACCAGCTCGACCGGGTCGAGGAGAAGTTGGACCGGTTACTGCAAGCTTCAGAGTCACCGAGCAGTCGTGAAGAAGAGATCCAGGCTACCGACGCGGCGCGCCGTAAGGCCGAAGAGCTGGATGTGGACCTCTCTCAGGTCGAGGGTACCGGGGCCAACGGCCAGATTACGGTAGGCGACGTGCGCGAGGAAGGGTGAGCTAGATGGCCGATAGAAACTCCGCCCCGTCGAGCGTCGAGGACTTGTTCGAGAAGTACGTTCAGGGCATCGAGATAATGGCCGAGGGGGCCAGGGCCGAGACGGGCCAGACTCCCAAGGAGGTCATCTGGAGCAGGAACAAGGCCAAGCTCTACCACTACGAGCCGGCGACCGAGAAGAAGCACCCGGTTCCGGTGCTCCTGATCTACGCCCTGGTCAACCGCTCCTACATACTGGACCTCACGCCGGGCAACAGCTTCGTGGAGCATCTCCTCAGCGAGGGCTTCGACGTCTACATGCTCGACTGGGGTGTTCCCGGCAAAGAGGACAAGGATATGTCGTTCGAGAACTACGTCCTCGACTACATGCCCCGGGCGGTAAAAAAGGTCTTGAGGAACTCCGGTGCCGAAGAACTCAGCCTGTTCGGCTACTGTATGGGCGGCACCCTGAGCGTCATGTACGCTTCCCTCTTCCCGGAAGGTCTCAGAAACCTGGTACTGCTCGCAACCCCGGTCGACTTCACGCCCGAAGACGTAGGCCTGTACGGAATCTGGTTTAGCGATAAATACCAGGATCCGGATCTCTTCGTCGAGACCTTCGGGAACGTACCGGCGCCGATGGCTTACATGGGCACCTCCATGCTCCGGCCCGTAACGAACTACGTCGGAGCCCACGTGAGTATGTGGGACCTGATCAAGCAGGAGAACCTCTCGAGCTCGTACCGGGCCATGAACAAGTGGGCCAACGATCCCGTGCCGTTGACGGGCGCGATATTCAAGCAGTGGATCGAGGACTTCTACCAGGGAAACAAACTGGCGAAGGGCGAGGTGCGCCTGCGCGGCCGTCAGGTGGATCTCTCGAACATCAAATGCCCCGTACTGAACCTCGCGGGCAAAAAAGACCACCTCTGCTTCCTGTCCCAGGCCGAGGCCACGATGGACCTTATCGGCAGCGAGGATAAGGAGATGGTGTCCCTCGACGCCGGACACGTAGGACTGGTCATGGGAAGTGGCGCCAGAAAAGGACTGTGGCCCCAGACGACAAATTGGCTCGAAGCGCGCTCGAAATAGTGGGGATGGCTATAATGCCCGCCACATAATCAGGGAAAGGAGATGCCTTTGTCGCAAGAGGAGAAGGTATACCGTAACGAGCTTACGCCAGTAACTTTTCTCAGGCGTAGCGCCTATGTCTATCCGGATAAGGTGGCCGTCGTGCACGGGGAACGGCGTTACACCTACAAGCAACTCCAGGAGCGCGCGAACCGCCTCGCCTCAGGGCTACTGGATTCGGGGCTCCAGAAGGGCGACCGCGTGGCGTTTCTCGCGCCAAACATCCCGCCGTTGCTGGAGGCGCACTTTGGCGTGCTCGCCGCCGGCTGTGTACTGGTGCCCATAAACACGCGCCTGAGCCCGGACGATATCGGCTACATCCTCGAACACTCCGGTGCGAAGATGCTCTTCGTGGATAAGGACCTCGAAGAGTTGACGGAGTCGGCCGATACTTCGGCGATAGAAGTCGTACGCATCGACGATACGGGTGAACCTGGAGACACTTACGAGGACTATCTGGAGCAAGGATCTCCCGAGGCCCCAACGAGCGTTCTGGAGGACGAGGAAGAGCTCGCCTGCATCAACTACACTTCGGGAACCACGGGAAGGCCGAAGGGCGCGATGTATACCCATCGCGGGGCTTATCTCAACGCCCTGGGGGTCTCGATGGCGCTGGAAGTAAACCCGCGCTCGTCCTATCTGTGGACGCTCCCGATGTTCCACTGCGACGGCTGGTGCTACACCTGGGGCGTCACGGCGGTCTCCGCCACGCATGTCTGCCTGCGCAAGGTAGACCCGGAGAAGATATGGGACCTGTTCGAGTCCGAGGACGTTACCCACTATTGCGCCGCGCCCACCGTGCAGATAGGCCTGGTAAACCACGAGAAAGCCCACCAACTGGAGCACACGGTAGTTACCGCAATCGGCGGCGCGCCGCCGTCACCAACGCTCCTCTCGCAGTTCGAGGACCTGAACATACATCCCATCCACCTCTACGGTCTCACCGAGACTTACGGCCCGGACACCATCTGCGCCTGGCACGAGGATTGGCATGATCTCTCGGTCGAGGAGAGGGCGGATCTCCTCTCCCGCCAGGGACAGGCTCATGTCACCTCCAACATCGTGCGGGTGGTGGACGAGAACATGGACGACGTTCCCCGCGACGGCGAGACCCTCGGGGAGCTAGTGACCCGTGGCAACACGGTAATGAAGGGTTACTATGAGCAGCCCGAGGAGACCGAAGAGGCCTTCGAGGGCGGCTGGTATCACACCGGGGATATAGCCGCCTGGCACCCCGACGGGTACGTGGAGATCCGCGACCGGAAGAAGGACATCATCGTCTCCGGCGGTGAGAATATCTCGACGGTAGAAGTGGAGCAGACGGTCGATGCACACCCGTCCGTACTGGAGAGCGCCGTAATTGCGATCCCCAACGAAAAGTGGGGTGAGCGGCCAAAGGCTTTCGCCACCCTCAAGGAAGGCGAGGACGCCACCGAAGAGGAGATCATAGAGTTCTGCCGGGACCGGATAGCGCGCTTCAAGTGTCCCGACGCGGTTGAGTTCGGAGAGCTACCCAAGAGCGCCACCGGCAAGGTTCAGAAATACATGTTGCGGGAGAAGGAGTGGGAAGGACACAAGAGACGTATCGGATGACCGTGCTTGACAGTTACGGTAAGCCGTATGTAAGCTACCGAGCATTGTAGGAAAAGCCCGGTGAAATAGGCCGAGGATAGGGGAAAGTGGAGAACCAGGTGAAGGTCTTTGTATGGCGGTTATCACGTCAGCACTATAGTTTGATCGGAGAATGCTCGATCTGACGGCCGGTGCTTGAAAAGACGATCACCTGGGCGTACCTGAACGTTAAAGGAGGAGTTTATGGCAGCAGCATCTAGTGCCCAAGGTTCCGGGGAGATATCCCAGTTAGGTAAACGCGCCGTACGGGGAGCCTGGATGGGCTTCTTCGTGGACATGTTCGACATCTACCTGCCCATCATAGTGCTGGCTCCGGCCATAGCCTACTTCATCGCTCCGGAGTTGAGTCCGGCCACTACTGCTATCGTGGGTGGCACGATCTTCGCGGCGACCCTGATCGGGCGGCCCATAGGGGCCGCTATCTTTGGACATATCGGAGATACTGTAGGCCGAAAACGCGCAACCATACTCGCCCTGATAGGCTCCGGGGTGGCGACGTTCCTCATGGCCCTCCTGCCGGGATATGCATTTCTGGGCACGCTAATCATCGTTATCTTCGTTCTCCTGCGCTTTATCAACGGCATCTTCGTTGGCGGGGTGTACACCTCGGCTAATCCACTGGCGATGGAGTATTCCCCGAAGGAAAAACGGGGTTTCTACGGGTCGTTGATCATGACCGGTTACCCGCTGGCGTACGCGGCAATCTCCCTGATTACGCTGGTCCTGCTCCAGTTCATACCGGCCGGGGGTCTGGACTCTCCCTACGTGCAGTGGGGCTGGAGAATACCGTTCCTCATCAGTACCGTGATGATCTTCTCGCTCGTTCTTTACTTCGTTTACTCCGTGGCCGAATCACAGCTCTTTGAAGCCGCCCACGAGTCCGAAGAGGAAAGCAAAACCCCCATCGTAGAATTGTTCAAGGGTGAAAACTTGCGGAGCTTCCTTCAGGTCTTCGTATTGATGGGAGGGTTCTGGCTAACGCTGTACGTGCCATCGGCCATGATGCCCGGTCTGCTCACCTCCGAGCTCGGGCTAAGTGGGACCAGTCTTACGATCACGCTGACCATCGCCTTTCTGGCTCTCGCCGGAGGCTACATGGCGGCGGGCGCGATCAGCCAGAGGACCGGACGCCGGCCGTTCTTGATCGTGTCGTCCATCGTCATGGCGATCGTCGGCACCTTCCTCTTCTACCTGATCGTAGCCACGACCCCGCAGAACCTCTTTACCGTGATCTTGCTCGTAACCGCGGTTGTGCTGGTGGTAACCTGGGTATGGGGCTTGGCGACCGTCTACATTATAGAGCGCTTCCAAATCGGAGTTCGGGCCTCCGGTTTCGGCCTCGGCTACAGTCTCGCCGTTATTCCACCGGCGTTCTACGCCTACTATCAGGCGGGCTTGGCGAACTTCATGCCCTTCAAATACACGCCACTTCCCCTGCTGATAATAGGGTCAATGCTCATCCTCATCGGGGCGTTGTGGGGACCGGAGACCAAGGACGTAGACTTCGCAGAAGATGCTGAGATCTCGAAAAGCGAGGAGAGGGAAAGGTCCAGGGCATAGAAAAGCCGAACGAATCGGGCCCGGACCTCGAGATGCAAAAGGAGGGCCTGCACGTCTTTGACCTGGAGCAGCCGCGGTTCGAGGGGATGCCGATACACGTATCCCACCGGCCCGGATACTCTTACCTGCTCCACCGCCATCACGAAGACGAGTACCGGCCAGAGGAGGCCGGTACTCGTACCAGCGCTGCAGGGATCCTCGTCTGCATGGAGCACAGCGGTACCCACATAGACGCAATCTGCCACCAGGCGGATGGGCTAGAGCTCTTCGGGGGAATCTCCGTAAACAGAGAGGTGCAAACTCCCAAAGGTTTCACCACGCTCGGCATAGAAGAGGTGCCGCCCATAGTCGCGCCCGGTGTGCTGCTGGACGTGGCGGCGGACCACGGAAAGGAGTCTCTGGAGCCCGGCTACGCGATAACGGTGGAGGACCTGAGTTTCTGCTGCGAACGGCAAGGCGTCGTCATAGAGGCCGGCGATGTGGTGCTCGTGCGGACCGGAAACGCACGCCACTGGAACGATCCGGAGCGCTACCTGGCAGGCTCGGGGGTGACGACCGGCGGCTCGGAGTGGCTCGCGCAGAAGGGGGTCCTGGCCGTTGGTGCGGACAACATGGCCTGGGACGTTATCGGGGAGAAAGACCCGGAACTTGGCTGCACCCTGCCCGGTCATCTGGTCCTGCTCGCCCGGCACGGGATCTACATAATCGAGAACCTTATGCTGGATGAGCTTGCTGCCACCGCACACCATCGCTTCCAGTTCGTCTGCACCCCACTCAAGCTCGTCGGAGCTACCGGCTCACCGGTCCGCCCCGTGGCAATCGTCTCCGGTGAGATCTAATGCTCGAAGCAGAGCAGGTACTTTGCTGAGGTTGGAGCGCCGTGGGGATAGGGGGAGCGGCTTATGAGAAGCGGAGAAGACGTTGGCAGGCCGACCGTAGGATTCGTAGGGCTCGGAAACATGGGGGAACCTATGTGCCGCCAGTTGTTGGACGGTGTATACACGGTATGGGTCTACGATGCGAATCCCGAAGCCATTGGCCGCCTGGAAGAGACTGCGGCCCGGCCGGCGTCCTCGCTACGGGAGCTCGCCAGCGAGACCGAGGTTATCTTTCTCTCCCTGCCAAACTCGGATGTCGTAGAAGAGGTGATTCTTGGCCAGGAGGGGTTGGCCGGCGGTCTTTCTTCCGGGCAAACCGTTATAGACCTGTCGAGTTCCAAACCCCTCCGGACCAAGGCTCTGGCCGAAAAACTCATGGCAAAAGGCGTACGCATGCTCGACGCGCCGGTCAGTGGAGGGGTGCCACGCGCGAAGGAGGGCACGCTCGCAACAATGGTCGGTGGCGAGAGGGAAGTCTACGAAGAACATCGCGGTATGCTCGGGCATTTTGGAGAGAAGATCTTCTACATGGGAGGCCATGGCGCGGGACATCTCACCAAGGCGCTGAATAATCTACTTTCGGCAACGACCCTCGTCAGCGCCTCTGAGGCGGTCCTGCTGGGGATGGAGGGAGGCCTGGACCCCGAGACGTTCATCGAGGTGGTCAACGTCAGCACGGGCCGGAGCAACTCTACGGAGACCAAGTTCCCAAACTACATCTTGAATCGAGCCTTTAACGCCGGCTTTTCCACCGAGTTCTACAACAAAGACGTCTCCACGGCACTTGAGACGGCGGCCGAGTACGATTTCCCCATGACGGTTGGGACGGCGGTCGGCAGCATCTGGCAGGAAGCGGTCGAGGAAGGCTATGGCCCGAAGGACCACACCGAAATATATGCTTTCCTCGAAGAGTTCCTGCGTGAGAGGAGGGACGAATCCGAATGAAGGTCCGGGATCTCTCCCAAACCTACGTCAACGGCATGCCCCACGCACAGACCATACCGGCGCCCTGTTTCGAGCAGGTGAAGTCGGTGGAGCGCGACGGCTACAGCGTGACCCAGCTCTCGGTAGCTACCCACATCGGCACCCACATCGACGCCCCTTCGCACCTGATCGAGGGCGGCCAGACGGTCGAAAACCTCTCCCTGGATATGCTCGTGGGACCTGCGCTCGCAGTCTCCGTCGATAGAGGGCCGGACGAAGAGATAACGGCCGAGGACCTCGAAAATGCCGTTACCGGGAACGTTGTCGATAGCTCCCCCGGCGACGCGCTCCTGATCCGGACCGGTTGGGGCGAGAAGTTCGGCGATGAAGACTACGGCGACCACCCCTACCTCTCGGAGGACGCGGCCCGTTGGATCGTCGACCGGGACTTCCGGCTCGTAGGTCTGGACCTCACGACCCCCGATGCGCCAGGACACCTGCGCACCGAAGATTTCGACTTCCAGGTCCATCGCATCCTGCTCGGCAGCGGCGTCCTCATAGTCGAGCATCTGTACCTCGAAGAGGTGGTGGGAGAGAGGTTCAAACTCGTTATCGGCTCGCTGAAAATCGAGGCGGGCGACGGAGCCCCCGCCCGCGTACTGGCGCTCCTGGAGGACTGAGAAAGATGCGAACTGTACGCCTGCACCGTGGCCGACGCAGCGAGCATTGATGGTTAAAGAAGCCCGGCCTACGGTGTTCCCGGACCTCGACTGGTTCGAGGCCTGGCGGACGTCCGTTGCCGGAGATCGCGAGCTTGCGGTCTTCGGGAGATGGTGCAATATCGGCTTCGCGGTCAGGGTGGGGGAGGAGATCTTTTTGGTCCGGCTCCGGGAAGGGGAGATCTCGGAGGTAACCCCGGAGCCCGACACGAACGATTCGTGGAGCTTCATGCTCGCTGGATCTCCGGAGGATTGGACCGCTTTCCTGCAGCAGACCCCGCCGCCCTTCTACAATGATCTCCTGGCAATGGACGTCCGAGTTCCAAACTTCTCCATCGAGGGTGACCAGCACGTCTTTGTGCAACATCTCAGAACAATGAAACGTATCTTCCGGATCGCGCAGGCCCTCGGGGCCCGAATTGCCTGAGTTCGGCCCCATAATCGGCAGGTACGCGCACGTCGAGGTTGGGGAGGACCGCCACCGGGTGTACTTCGAGGAAGCCGGTCGCGGAAGGCCCCTGGTCTGTTTGCACACCGCCGGAGCCGACAGCCGCCAGTGGCACGGGTTACTCTGCGACACAGAGATCACCGACAACTGGCGGACCATCGCCTTTGATCTCCCATATCATGGCCGCACCATGCCCCCCGAAGGTTGGTGGGAGAAAGAGTACCTGTTGACCACCGACGAGTATGCTGAGACCGTGATGGCATTTATCCGGGCGCTCGGGCTCGAGCAACCCGTCGTCCTCGGATGTTCTATGGGAGGAGCGATAGTCCTGGAACTCGCCCGCCGGCACCCCGATGAGTTGGGCGCTGTTGTGGGACTTTCGGGGGCGAATAAGATAGCGGGCCGCTTCGGTGACTGGTCCATAAAGCCGGACGTCAACGGGTCGGAAGCTGTTGCCGAATGGACCTACGGGCTCATGGCGCCACAGAGCCCGGAAGCATCCAGACGGGAGGTGTGGTGGATCTACAGCCAGGGCGGACCCGGCATCTACCGGGGCGACACTTACTTCTACAGCGTCGACTGGGACCTGCGCGGCCGCGAAGAAGAGTTGGACACAAACAGGTGTCCCGTTTTCCTTCTCACCGGCGAGTACGATTACGCCTGCAGCCCCGATGAGTCTAGGGCGACGGCCGAAGCGATCCCCGGTGCCAAGTTTACTAGGATGCGGGGCATAGGACATTTCCCCATGACAGAGAACTACGAGCTGTTCAAGGGCTACTTACTGCCGGTTCTGGAGGAGGTAGCCCGGGCGGAATCGTGAGAAGCGTTAGTTTTGAGTTCTTTAGACGCAGAAAGGATAGACGTGGCCACACAAGAAGAAAAGCAAGCCTATATAGACGAGATGGTTCAGAAGCGCGGGTACGTACTCGACTACCATAAGGCTCTGGTCCAACAGGACTTCGAGGTGATGAAGAAGGCGAACGAGCTCATCGACGCCGCCTACTTGAAGGAGCGTAGTCTCGATCGCAAGACGAAAGAGTTGATCTTCGTGGTCAGCCTCGTCGTCATGCGGGCACCGAAAGTCCACATTCAGAGCCACATCCGGGCCGCACTGAATCACGGTGCGACAGAGGAAGAAGTCCTTGAGGCTATAGAGATATCGCTCCCCGAAGCCGGGGTCGTAATCTTTCAGGAAGGCTTCGAGGCCTGGCGGGAGGCGGTAGACGCCGAAGGCATCGAGCCCAGCTTCGACGTTCAGTAGGCTTTTGAAGCATCCTATGGGTGGCGTGTAGACGCAGCGAGGTGAAGGACTATATTATCCCCGTAGGAGGTACTGCTATGTTGACCGATATGAACCTTGCGCTGTTCCTGACCGCGTCGCTGGCGCTCATAGCCACGCCGGGACCGGACATGATCTACGTTGTAACCCGAGGCGTCGCCCAGGGGCGCAGGGTGGGGCTCGTGTCGGCGTGGGGGGCCTGCGCGGGACTTATCTTCCACACGGCTCTGGCTGCGGCCGGGCTCTCGGCGCTGTTGCGCTCGTCCGCCACGGCTTTCATGGTGGTCAAGTACGTTGGGGCTGCGTACCTGATCTACCTGGGCGTCAAAGCTTTCTTGAGCAGGGAGAGTTTCTCGGTTGCGGGCGGAACTGTTCCCAAAGCCGGGCTCCGGAAGGTCTTTTTTCAGGGCGTGGCCTCTAACGTGCTGAACCCCAAGATCGCGCTGTTCTTCCTGGCTTTCCTGCCGCAGTTCGTACATCCGGCCACGGGTAGCGCCGCGTCCCAGATGCTGGTTCTCGGGCTGACCTTCACGCTGCTCGCGTTGGTGATCTTCAACGTCATAGCCTATTTCTCAGGCACCCTGGGCGAGTTGCTCTGTAAAAAGCCCGCTCTTGCAAACGCCCTGCGGTGGTTTACGGGCAGCGTGCTGGTTGGTCTCGGACTCAGGCTCGCACTCCCGAATCGCCTGTAACTTATTGTTTACGCCGGGGACCGGCGGGATTCAATCATCGTATTACTTTGAGGACATCGGGTTCGATGCGGAAGGACATCGGGAGTCTGCCCCAGAGTTCGCCGTCTATCTGGACCGGGACTTCGGCTCCGGGAGAGCGGGCCTCGACCTCCTTGGCCCCGATAGAGCGCATCGAACTGCTAAGTGGCCTGCGGGCCAGGATGCGGCCCAATATGTCCGGCCGGATGAGGGCGCTGATCCGCTCGACCAGAATCGCTTCCAGCTCGCCGCTGTGTAGCGAGGCTTCACTGGATACCTGGTAGTCACCGCCGTAGCGACGGCCGTTGGCGAGGATGACGAATTGGGTGACGTAGATCGTGTCGCCGTGATGGAGGTGTATCGCTGGAAACTCCTCCTCCGCGTAAACCCTGAATGCCGACACGATAAAGGCCAGCGCTTTGAAGTAACGCTTGAGGCGCGGGGTTACCGTGTAGATCACATTCGCGTCGAAGCCGATGCCCGCAACGAAGGTGAAGCGGCGCTCCTCACCTTGCCGGTTGGTCGCCACCCCAACGTCTATCCGCGAAGGTTTGCCTTCCAGTATGCGGTGGCAGGCTTTCTCCGGCTTTAGCGGCAGCCCCAACTCCCTTGCCAAGACGTTCGCCGTGCCGAGCGGCAGAATGCCCAGGGTCGCGTCTTTGTGAAGGCCGTTTACGACCTCGTTGATCGTACCGTCGCCTCCGGCCGCCACGACGAGCTTGTCTCCGGCCTCGGTGGCGAGTGTGGTCGCGTGGTCCGGGTACTCCGTGTTGAGCACCTGGGTTTTCACGCCGCCGGAACGCAGGATGTCCGCGTAGCGTTCCAGCAAGTTTTCGTCGCCCGCGCGTCCGGAGTTCGGGTTGCCTATGATGACTGCGTCCATACCGCACATGATATCCCTCTTTCCCCGGAAGTGTTCCTGGCGTAACATTACGGGCTATGGAGAATATGGATAACTTCGAGAACTTCGTGGTGCCGGAGATCGGCGTGGATGTGGTGGACGTCGAGCGGATGCAGTTTGCCCTGGACCGCACGCCGCGCATCCGGCAGCGCCTCTTTACGGACGCTGAGATAGCCTATTGTGAGAAGTATCGGTTCGCCGAGCGACACTACGCCGGACGCTGGGCCGCCAAAGAGGCCGTGACGAAGGCATTGGGGTGTGGTTTGATCCAGTGGAATGGCGTCGAGGTTATGCGTAAGCCCCGCCAGGCTCCGACCGTCCACATCTTCGGAAAGATCGAGAAATTCGCCTCGATGGTCGGCGTCCGGGAGGATGAGATCTCCATCTCCATCACCCACTCCGAGCTCTCCGCCGTAGCTGTAGCCATCATCCGCCGCAAACCTCAGTGAAGCTCTACTCGGCCGACGAGATGTTCCGCGCCGATAATGGCGCCCAGGAACTCGGCATCTCCGGGACTGTACTCATGGAACGAGCCGGGGCCGCGATGGCGCAGATTATTTTGGAGAGCTACGCGCCGTTGCGGGCGCTTGCCGTCTGCGGCGGCGGCAACAACGGCGGTGACGGGTTCGTGATCGCCCGCGAACTGCACAGGGCCGGAGTGGAAGTCTCTGTAATCGCCACGAAAGACGAGTATTCTGGAGATCCCGCGGCGAACCTCGAAATTCTGCGAAACCTCGGAATAGAGGTTTATGGCCCGGAATCGCTCGACGAGTTACTCGACGGCACGGGGCTAGTTGTAGATGCGCTGCTCGGGACGGGGTTCTCCGGCGAGGTGCGGGAGAAGGAAGCGGCCCTGATCCGGCAACTAAACGACGCCGGAATAACTACCGTCGCGGTTGACGTGCCATCCGGTGTTGACGGCTCGACGGGCGAGGTACAGGGCGACGCGGTTCGGGCGGACCTTACTATCTGCGCCCACGCGGCCAAGATCGGCTGCTTCATCTCCCCAGGCCGCGAGCACGCGGGCGAGGTAGCGGTGGTAGATATCGGCATCCCGCCTGAAGCCGACGTGGAACCCACAGTCGCCTGGACCGATGCCTGTTCCTTGAGAGGTCTGATCCCACGAACCGAAGAACCCGCACATAAATACTCGGCCGGAGCACTGCTCGTAGTGGCCGGAACCCACAAGATGACCGGCGCCCCCGTTATGGTCGTCGAAGGCGCCCAACGGACGGGTTGCGGGATAATATTCCTGGCAACGGCGCAGAGCGCGGCAGCCGCGGTAGACATCCAACTCACAGAAGCGCTCGTCTACGGCGCGCCGGAGGACGAGGCGGGCCAAATGATCTCCGAAGCGTTGGATCAAATCGTGGAGCAAGCCCAGCGGGCGACCGCCCTCGTGGTCGGACCGGGTATGGGAACCGGGGAAGAGAGCCGTAAACTTATCGAAGGCATTTTGAAGGAGGTCGAAGTGCCCGTATTGTTGGACGCCGATGCGATCTCCAACCTCGCCGGCTCGGATGCCCTGTCCCGAAGGGAGGCGCCGACCCTCGTCACGCCACATCCCGGAGAACTCAGCCGCCTCATGGACATCGGCACGAAAGAAGTCTCGGCCCGCAGGCTCCATTCAGCGCGGGAAGCCGCGCAGCGTCATGGATGCTGCGTGCTGCTCAAGGGTTCGGACACCATAATCGCCGAAGATGAACGGGCCGCCGTCAACTCCACCGGCAACGTCGCGCTCGCCACCGCCGGAACGGGGGACGTGCTATCCGGGGTGATCGGGGCGTTGCTCTCGCGCGGCATGGACCCTTACGATGCCGCATGTGCCGGAGCCTGGGTACACGGCCGCGCCTCGGAACTCTGGACAAAGGATACTGGCCTTCCTTCCGAGAGTTTTATCGCAACCGATCTTTTGCCATATCTTCCGAGGACTATCATCGAAGTTCTGTAAAAATCGGCCGGTTACGAACTATTATCTACGGTAACATCCAGATATAAGTGATCTAGAAGTAGAGCCGGGGGCAGTACGTGGAGCAGCAGGACATTCGTGAATTGAAAGTCGGCGACGTTATGCACGAGGAATGGCCGACGCTCGGGACGCAAGATACCGTGGAGAACGCGATCCGGCTGTTCGCCGAGTCGCAGGTTTCCGGCGCGCCGGTCGTCAAGGATAAGGAGTTGGTCGGGATCGTCACGGAGGGTGACCTTATCTTCCGGGATGCAGAGATCAAATCTCCCGGATTTCTGGATATCCTGGGCGGAATCGTGCCGCTGGGGGACTGGAACCAGTACCGGGAAGAGGTTCTTAAAAGCGCTGGTGTGACGGTGGGCGAGGTGATGACGGAGGACCCGGTAACGGTCTCGCCGGATGACTCGCTCTCGGATGCGGCGACGATAATGGCGGAGCGCAGGATCAAGATATTGCCAGTGGCCGGAGATGGGAAACTCTACGGAACGCTCTCCCGCATGGACATCCTGACCCTCCACATCCTGAATCCTCGCCCGTAAGAATGAGCCGGGCCGCAACCGGGACCATTCCGAGTCGTACCTGGGCCGAGATCGACCTCGGGGCCGTCCGGCACAACGTGCGGGAGCTAAAGCGCCGCGCGCCGTCCTCCGGACTGATGGCCGTTGTAAAGGCCGCCGCCTACGGACACGGGGCCATCGAGGTGGCGCGGGCGTCACGGGATGCCGGTGCCGAATCATTCGCGGTCGTTACCGTCGAAGAAGGGGCGGAACTCCGGCGTGACGGCATCGTGGAGGGGATCCTGGTCTTCACCGACCTCTTGCCGGATCGACTGCCACTCGCCGAAAAGCACCACTTGACGGTAACGGCCCACTCGATACAAAACGCGAAGCGTATCTCGGCCCATCCCAAACTCCGGGCGCACCTGAAGGTAAACACCGGCATGAACCGTTGGGGTGTGGAGCCGGAGGAGGTGGGGGAGGCGCGTCGCATCCTGGACGGCCAACTCACCGGCGTCTACACCCACCTCGCTTGCGCCGACTCTGACGCAGACGAGACTTGGAAACAAGTCCGGACATTCGACGAGGTTCTCGCCGCCCATCCGTTCGGCGGGATGCTGATTCACGCGGCGAACTCCGCCGGGACTCTGTGGCGTCCTGAATCCCACTACGACTGCGTGCGTCCGGGGGTGGCGCTCTACGGGCTCCATCCGGCCGGTGACGAAGGCGACCCGGAGGAGGAGAACCTGCGGCCCGTCATGAGCCTGAAGAGCTACGTGGCGGACGTCCGGCGGCTGGAGCCCGGCGACGGGGTATCCTACGGTATGACCTTCCGGGCGCGGGAAGCGATGTATACGGCCACGGTTCCGGTCGGGTACGCCGAAGGGTATCGCAGGACGCTCTCGGGGCGTGCGGAAGTCCTCATCGGGGGCCGCCGTAGGCAGCTTTTGGGGCGCGTTACGATGGACGCCTCGGTCTTCGGCGTCGATGCCTCAGTGGAGGTCGGGGACGAGGTAGTCTTGTTCGGTGAGCAGGGCGACGGTCGCATCCGGGCCGAGGAAGTCGGCCGCTGGGCGGACACGATAAACTACGAGATAACGACCGGGATAAATCCCCGGAGAGTCGAGAGGAGTTACACAAAATGATGAAAAACCTTGACTGGAAGGCCGGTCTCCGGCGGGCCGCGCTGTTCATGGTGCTCTACGCGGTAATACTGTACGTGATGAGCGCCGCGTTCCCCGAGAGCTTCGGCATCGGGCAGGAGCAACTACCGGGGCTCCTGCTAAACGCGGTGTTCTTCTTCCTGATCCTGACGACATTCTTCGCCTTCACGGAGAAGCGCCGGGCCCAGCGGATCGCCGAGTTGAAGGCCCAAAAGAAGGGCAAGCAGGAAAAACCCGAAAAGGAAGAGGGTGAGTCTGGTCCGTTGAAGGGCCGGCCCAACCCGAACACCAGCCGCAAGAAGTCCCGCCGGCGGCGATAGAAACACCTTTGGACATCTACGGGGCGTTAAAAGCTCCGCCGGACGTCGGGGCCTTGCTGAAGGCCGTGCCGGAGTTGGAGTTGGCAAAGGGCCTCGAACAAGGTCCCTACCATCACCTGGACGTCTTCGGGCACACCATGGAGGTCGTCCACGGGATAGAGCGCGAATTGGACGAAGGACGTATAGGGGCCGAAGTCCGGGAGGATCGGATGGATGCCCTTCGCCTCGTCGGGCTACTCCACGACGTCGCCAAACCCCTGACGCAAGGCGAGTACGAAGGCAAGGTCACCTTCGTGGCCCATGACACCCTGGGAGCCCGGCTCGCCCATCGAATCTGCCGGAGGCTAGACGTAAGCGCCGGAGCCACCGACCTCGTAACCAGCCTCACCGCGCTGCACCTCAAGATAGGTTTCATGGGGAACCCGAGGACCGACTACCCGGTCGAGAGGCTCGTCCGGGCCGCAGGTCCATTCGGTGAGGAGCTGGCTGTCCTCTCCTGGTCCGATCGTCTCGCCGCCCAAGGGCCTCGCCTGAACGACGAGCACATAGAGCGGCACCGGGTCCTATGCGAAGAGTTCCTCGAAGCCAGTCGAGCGTATGGGCCACATGAAACGCTGGAGTATGGGGACCTGGCTGAAGAACTAGGCCTCGCCACGGAAGCGGATGCGGGGCATGCCGCCGCCAGGTTGCGTTTGCTAGTGGCGCGCGGGCTCGGGCGTGAAGAGGCCCTGGGGTACGTTTCAGGACTGAGATAGCCGATTGCCGTCGGGTCGCGTCGATTGATTTTCTGACGTTCTACGTATAAGAGGGTATGGTTAGCGATCTTAGTGTGCCAAACGCCGGGCCCCGACAGACGTGATGGAGCGTGTATGACATTGGGTCGTGATCCAAACCTGGAGATAGCATAGTGGGACACCAGGAAGTAGCTTTCCTGCCACTTTTGATCGTGATCGGTCTGGCGTTCCTCGTGCCGATCCTCCTCTCGCGCGTACAGAAATTCGTCTTTGTCCCGGTTGTGGTCGGCGAGTTGGTCGCCGGGATAATCGTGGGCAATAGCGGGTTGGGCATAGTCCAGGAGGACGCCGTACTCGCAATCCTCTCCACGCTCGGCTTCGCCTTCTTGATGTTCCTATCGGGCCTTGAGATAGACCTGGGCGGTTTCGCCGGTGATGGAGACGATGAAACCACCGGCGTCCGCCGGGTCATCGAGAGCCCGCTCGGGATGGGAGTCGCGTTGCTCCTGCTGACCCTCACCGCCTCTGTGGGGGCCGGATTTCTGGTGGCGGCCCAGGGTTTGGTGGAGAGCCCCTGGATCATGGCGCTCATCCTCTCGACGACCTCGCTCGGTGTGGTGATGCCGGTGCTCAAGGAACAAGGTCTCACGGGCGGCCGCTACGGGCAGACGATCATCGTCTCTGCAATGGTCGCGGACTTCTCGACCATACTGCTTATCAGCTTCTACGCCATCTTCTACCGTCAGGGACTCTCCCTGGATTTGATGCTGGTGCTGGTTCTGATCGCCGCTTTCATAGTCGTCTACCGGGTGGCGATAGCCTTCCGGAGCCATCCACCCGCCGAGAGGCTCTTCGAGCAACTCTCATCTGCTACGGCCCAGCTCGGACTGCGCGGTTCGCTCGCCCTGGCGCTCCTCTTTATCGCACTGGCCGAGGGGCTCGGCATCGAGTACATCCTCGGGGCGTTCCTGGCCGGGGTCATCGTCTCGTCCCTCTCCGGGGGCGAAGTCACCGTGCTCCAGGAGAAGCTCGACGCGTTCGGCTACGGGTTCTTTATCCCGATCTTCTTCGTCATGGTCGGGGTCGGGTTCGACCTGCGCGCCCTTCTCGGCTCTCGCGAGGCGCTCATACTGGTGCCTTTGCTCGTCGGGATGGCCTACGTCGTTAAGCTGATACCCGCGCTCATCTTGCGGCTGAGGTTTACCTGGCGTGAAACCATCGCCGCCGGGATGCTCGTTAGTTCGCGGCTCTCGCTTATCGTGGCCGCGGCGGCCATCGGGCTGGATCTCGGCGTCATTACCGACGCCGTCAATTCCGCCATCATCCTTATCGCCGTCATTACCTGTACAATCTCCCCGATAGTCTTCTCCTGGCTCATGCCCGAGCAGGTCGAGCGGGACAGAATCATCGTCATCGGTACCCGCGCGAGCGCCGGGATGCTCGCTAGCAGACTCAAAGAACACGATTTCGAGACGGTCTTGATCTCCGAGGACTCAGAGCTCGAAGATACCGATAAAGGTTTCTCTGAGATGCTGGATGAGGCAGAGGCGGGAAAGGCTCACACGGTAGTCACGATGCGCCGCAACGACAAGGATAATCTGGAGATCTGCCGGGCCGCCCGTGAGGACCACGGGGTAGACAACGTCGTCTCCTGGGTGCAAAATCCGGCCCTAAACGGCGCTTTCCGCGATGTCGGGGCGCGGGTCACGAACCCCGCGTACTCTGCCGTACTCTCCATCGAGAGCATGGTCTTGAGTCCCGGCACATTCTCGCTGACCGCTGACGTGGACGAGACTCGCGAAGTGCGGGAAGTCCGCATCCGACGCCGGGAGCTTCAGGGACGGCCCTTGAGCAAACTCAGTCTTCCGGGCGAGACGATCGTGCTGATGATCGAACGAAATGGCGGCGTGATCGTGCCGGACCAGGTGACCGGCAACGAGCTTACCCTCCGCCGGGACGACGTTGTGACCCTGGCCGGCAACGTCGGAGAAGTGGACGAAGCTATACAGTTATTGAAGTAGATTCTTCTTCTGAATGTCTCGAAATGTCTCGACAGTAACTGGACTTGTACCGGCTTGCGGGTGAAAATCTCGAACGTGAACAAAGAACTCGAAATCCTGCGGAGCATAGAAGAGATGCGGTCTTACGGGGCTCAACGCCCGCTTGGCCTCGTGCCGACGATGGGCTACCTCCACGAAGGACACCTCTCTCTGGCGCGCCGGGCCCGAAAAGAGTGCGAGACCGTCGTGATCTCCATCTTCGTCAACCCAATGCAGTTCGCCCCGGCGGAAGACCTAGATCGTTATCCGCGCGACGAGGCAGGAGACCTGGAGCTGGCGCGAGAGGTCGGCGCGGACGCCGTCTTTATGCCCGAGGCAGGGGAAATTTACCCGGGCGGTTTCACGACCGAAGTCCGGGTTCGGGGTCTCGAAGACGTGCTGGAGGGCGCGTCGCGGCCGGCACACTTCGCGGGGGTGGCGACCGTGCTCGCCAAGTTGCTCAACATCGTCGGTCCCGAGAGGATGTACATGGGCCAGAAAGACGCCCAGCAGGCTGTGATCGTCCGCCGCATGATAGAAGATCTCGACTTCCCGGCCCGTCTCGCCGTCTGTCCTACGGTCCGCGAGCCCGACGGCCTGGCGATGAGCTCCCGAAACGTCTATCTGAACGATGAAGAACGGTTGGTAGCCCCCATCCTCTACCAGGCTCTCTGCAAGGCGCGCGACTCCGGAAACGGTGATTCGGACGAATTGGAGGAAATGGTTCGGCGAACAGTCACCTCCGAGCCACTGATCGAACTAGAATATGTCTCCGCCGTGGACTCTTCCACGCTAGGTCCGGTTACGGAGAGTGGCGAGATATTGCTCTCTCTGGCGGCCCGACTCGGCAAGACGCGCCTCATAGATAACGTGCTCATCGGGCGATAAGCGGGAAGGCTATCGTGATAGAATCGTGTTGTTGGCTTAGAGGCTCTTTGAGAGCCGGGGAGGTGTCGCATTGGGTATAAAACGGGCGAAGAGAGACCGATGGGTCCTCGGCGTTTGCGCCGGGGTCGCCCGCACCTACGGCTGGAATCCGAATGTGGTGCGGCTGCTTACGGTAATAGTGGCGGTTATTATCCCCGGCATTAGCGTGATACCGGCCCTGGCGATCTACATTCTTATGGGCATCTTCCTCCCGGAGACCGACGAGTTCTAACGGTTGGACTTCGCGGAGGCACAGAAAGAGGCGCTGGGCTGTACGAAGTGCGCCCTTTCTCAGAGTCGGACTCAGGTAGTCTTCGGTGAAGGGCCACTGAATGCCGAGTTGCTGATCGTCGGCGAATCACCCGGTTTCAACGAGGATCAGGGGGGGCGGCCTTTCAAGGGGGCTACCGGCATGCTCCTCGACCGGATGCTGGGCTCCCTGGCTCTAGAGCGCGAGAAAGTCTACCTGACCACCCTCGTCAAGTGCCGGCCACCAGGCGAATCACCTCGTCCTCCACGACCGGGGGAAGTCAGTTCCTGTCGACCGTACCTGATGGCCCAGATCTCCGCCATAGACCCGAAGGTGGTCGTCGCGACGGGCGACCTGGCGAGCCGGGTGCTTACGGGCCGCAAAGAGGCCGTCTCCCGCATCCGGGGCCGGGCGATACCGCTCGACGGGCGCTACGTGTTCCCGACGCTCGCCTTGCACCGGGCACTCTATACTCCGGCGGATCGGGCGCTCCTGCTTTCGGACTTCGCCCGGCTCCCGGACCTGCTCTCCGCCAAGCGTCCCACCACCTACGACACGCTCAACGTTCCCCAACCCTCCGAAGCCGAGCGGGAGCCTCTCCAGCCCGGACTCTGGTAGATCCTTGCGGAACCTGCAATGAAGTGGGAGAGACTCGACGAAGCCGCGCTCGCGGATCTGGCCGCCAGGGTCGCAAGCGTTCTAGAACCCGGCGACGTAGTAGTGCTATCGGGAGAGGTCGGCGCCGGCAAGACGACGTTCGTGCGTTCCGCTGCTAGGGCATTGGGTGTCGAGGATCGAGTAACCAGCCCTACCTACCAACTCGCCCGCGGTTACGAGGGCGCCATTGACGGACGCCGGGTGTCGGTCAACCACCTGGATCTCTATCGGCTCGAAGGGTTGGAGTCACGAGACGTACTGGAGATGGAAGACTACCTAAACCCGCAAGCCATAACCTTTATAGAGTGGGCGGAACCTGCACTGGAACTCCTCGAAGATCCGATAATCGTACATCTCTCCCACGAGACTCCCGAAACTCGCCAGTTAGAACTGCACGGACCCGCAGCCGAAAGGCTCACCGAATGCTGATACTCGCCTTCGACGCCTCTACCCCGGTCGTGACGGTCGCCGTCGCCCACCAAGAAGACGACGAACGTCGGCTCCTGGCCGAATGCACAGCTACTTCACGCGGCGCCTCTGAATCTCTCTTGCCCGCTATTCATGCCGCACTAGACCTTGCCGGCGAGAGACTCGACGACGTGCAGCGAATCCTGGTCGGGATCGGCCCCGGCACCTTTACCGGCATCCGCATAGCAGCCTCAACCGCCCGTTCGCTCTCCCTCGGTACCGGCGTCGCACTCTCCGGCAACTCCACCCTCGCCGCACTCGCGGCCCCGGCACTCG
>JBGTJJ010000033.1:0-82288 GCA_041745215.1 Rubrobacteraceae bacterium
AGCCTAAGGAACAGCCTAAGGAACAGCCTAAGGAACAGCCTAAGGAACAGCCTAAGGAACAGCCTAAGGAACAGCCTAAGGAACAGCCTAAGGAACAGCCTAAGGAACAGCCTAAGGAACAGCCTAAGGAACAGCCCGAGCAGCAGCTCAGCCTCCAGGCCCAGGAGCCAGCTCCACAACCGGCTCCAGAATCAGCCCCCGAGCCGCAGCCGGACCCCGAACTACTTGCGCAGCAGGAGGAAGCGGAGCGCCTCGCGGCAGAGCGCCGCGAGGCCACCGAGCAGGCCAGGGCCGAGCAGGCGGAGGCCGAGCGTCAGGCGAAACTCGCCGCCGAGCGGGCCGAGGCACAGCAGAAGGCTGCCGAGCAAAGAGAAGCTCAGGAGCAGGCGGCGGCCGCGAAGGCAGCCCAGCGCAAGGCAGAACAAAGGGCTGAGCAGGCTGCGATCGAGCAGGCTGCGGCGGAACTCGCCGCCCAGCAAGCGGCTGAACGCCGCGCCCAGCGCCAGGCAGAGCTGGAAGCTCAACGACAGGCTGATCTTCAGGCCCAGCGCCAGGCAGAGCTGGAGGCGCAACGCCAGGCAGAATTGGAAGCTCAGCAGCAGGCAGAGCGAGAGGCGCAGCGCCAAGCGGATCTGGAAGCTCAGCGCGAGGCTGATCGGGCCGCCCAAGAGCAGTACGAGGCGGATCAGGCCGCAGCCTTGGAAGCCGAGGCGGCTACACCGGCGGATCCGGGCGCTTCAGGGACTGCTCCCACCGGAAACGCCCCTGTAGGAGGCGCTCCCGACGAGCCCGCGCCGCCGGCTTCTGCTACGGGCAATGCCGTGGTCGCTGAAGCCGCTAAGTACATGGGAACGCCCTACGTGCTGGGTGGGGCTGCGGAGTGCTTGCCCTATGAGATGATGGACTGCAACTGCCTCACGGCAACGGCTTACGCGCCATTCGGGATCTACCTGCCCGATGGTCCGATAGAGGGGCAGATGGCCTATGGTACTCCGGTATCCGGCGCCCCCGCCGCAGGTGACCTGGTGTTCTGGGATGAGAACGGCGGCGGGTATTTGACCCATGTCGGCATAGCCACCGGCAACGGAACCGTCATTCATGGCTCGGCTTATGCGGGCTTTGTCACCGAGACCGCGCTCGAGTACATACCGGGTTACGTGGGGGCAACAAGGCTACTCTAGCAAAGGTCAAACAGCAAATATATCTAGGGGAAGAGGCTGCGGGTGCGGTCTCTTCCTTTTTTAATTCGGAATAGTGTCGGATGGTACAATGGTGTCGTGACGGAAAGTGTTTTGGGAAGGCTGTGCCAGGCTCGTCAACGTAACCGGTAGCACTGCGGAGAATGTCACAGGCGGTTATGGTGACGGTCAAAAAGTATGTCGTATCAGAAGAAATCTGAGAGAAGGAGTTAGTCTATGAGTCTCGCTCTGTTACAGGCGGCCCCGTTAGGGGGGGCGGTGGTGTTGCTTATCCTGGTGGTGTTCATCGTCTCTATAGCGATCAGCGCCATCAAAATCGTCAACGAGTACGAGCGCGGTGTGATCTTCCGTCTCGGGCGAATACAGGGAGGGCCTAAAGGACCGGGCCTCTTTATCCTGCTGCCTTTCATAGACAAGATGATCAAAGTGGATCTCAGAACGGTTACGATGGACGTGCCGCCGCAGGACGTAATAACCCGCGACAACGTACCGGCCAGGGTCAACGCCGTGGTCTACTTCCGGGTCGTGGACCCGAACAAGAGCGTCATCGAGGTCGAGAACTTCGTGCTGGCGACGAGCCAGATCAGCCAGACCACGCTTAGAAGCGTGCTGGGCAACAAGGACCTGGACGACCTGCTTACCAACCGGGAGACCATAAACAGCGAACTTCAGAGCATCATCGACGAGCATACCGACCCCTGGGGGATAAAGGTAAGCGTCGTAGAGGTCAAGGACGTGGAGATCCCGCAGCAGATGCAGCGGGCGATGGCGCGTCAGGCCGAGAGCGAGCGCGAGCGGCGGGCCAAGATCATAACCGCCGAGGGTGAGTTCCAGGCCTCGCAACGCCTCCGGGAGGCTGCGGACACACTGGAGACCCCGCAAGCTATGCAGATAAGGCTCTTCCAGACTCTGAACGAGGTCGCCAACCAGCAGAACTCAACGATTATCCTCCCCGTCCCGATGGACCTGTTCAAACCCTTTATGGAAGGGATGAACGGCTCCAGCGACGGCTATGCCAACCAGAAGAGTTCGGGGAAAAAGCGCGAAGCGGATCCCGAGAAGATCTACGAGGAAGCCGTGGGCGCAGCCTCTTCCGAGGTAGATATGCCTGACAAGCCTTCGGACTCTTCTGCGACTGAGACGCCCACGGAAGAGCCGGCGGGTAGAGAAGCTTCTTCTTAGAGGGAACCTCCTAAAAGCACAATATTCCGAATAGCGTAGCCTTCTGAGCCTGGTTTCCGGCCGGTTGGTTACCTGTGGCCGAATCTGGGTAGTAAAACCTCATTGTGCAAGCTGTGATGTGTGAGCTTTAGAGATTGAGGGTCCGATGGAACGCAGGACCGCTGAGATGAAGGAGAAAGAGAATACGAGTCCGGCGGAGCCTATATCCTTAAGGATTCCGAGCAGCCCCAAGTATGTGCTGCTCGCAAGGCTGGTAGTCAGCCAGGTCGGTCAGATCGCCGGCCTGGAGCAAGACGAGATCTATGACCTGAAGTTGGCCGTCACCGAAGCCGCCACGAACGCCATCCGGCACGCGAAGGTGGAGTCTTTCGAGATAGAGTACTCTGCCCGTCCGCAGGTCGTGGAGATCACGGTCAAAGACGCCGGCGGCGGCTTCGAGGTCGAGGACCTCACCAAGGTACCCGACTCACAGGGCGGCTTCGGGCTGGCCGTGATCGGCAGCCTGGTAGACGAAGTCGTGTTGGATTCTACCGAACAAGACGGTACGCAGCTCAAGATGGTGTACCGATCTTCGTCCTCCCAAAAAGTCGAGAATACCTAGAAAAGCCCGTAGCGTTAGGCGGCGCTTGCGTCCGCCCCTCTTTTTCGTATAAAGTTGAGCCACGTTTCGACTCAACAGCCTATTAGATAAGAGGACGCCGTGCTACAGCGTGTAAATCCTGGTCATAAATCGCTCGCCGACTATCGCAGCATAATCCGCCGGGACCTCTACGACGAGATCCAGGACCTCTCAGCGAGGCTGGACGGGGCGAGAGTCCTCCACATCAACGCTACCGCCTTCGGCGGCGGCGTTGCGGAGATCCTTTACACCCTGGTCCCCCTAATGCGCGATGCTGGCCTAGATACCGAATGGGGTGTCATGTTCGGTGCGGAGCCGTTCTTCAACGTGACCAAAGGCTTTCACAACGCCTTGCAGGGCGCCGACTACGAGTTGAGCGTCGAAGGCCGGGCCATTTACGAGGAATATAACCGTCAGTCGGCGGCGGAGCTCGAAGGCGATTGGGACATAATCTTCGTCCACGACCCACAGCCTGCCCTGATGAAGCACTTCTCCGGCGGTTATTCACCGGACACCAAGTGGATCTGGCGTTGCCACATAGACACCTCGACGCCGAATAAACAGGTGCTGGACTACCTGGAGCCGTACATAAAAGACTACGACGCCCAGATCTACACGATGCGCGAGTACACTCCGCCGGATTTGGACCTCCCGAACCTCGTCCTCATTCCTCCGGCGATAGACCCGCTCTCCCCGAAGAATATGGCCCTTTCTAGAGATGATGCCCGCTACATAGTCGATCAATTCGGCGTGGATACCGAACGGCCGTTCATGGTCCAGGTCTCCCGCTTCGATCCCTGGAAGGACCCTCTGGGTGTCATAGACGTGTACCGGGCAGCCAAGGAAGAGGTTCCCGAACTTCAGCTAGTCCTGATCGGCTCGATGGCCCACGACGACCCGGAGGGCTGGGACTACTGGTATAAGACCGTAAACTACGCCTCCGGCGACCAGGATATCTTCCTTTTCTCGAACCTGACCAACGTAGGCGCCATAGAGGTGAACGCCTTCCAATCACTCGCGGACATCGTTATACAGAAATCCATCCGGGAAGGATTCGGGCTCGTGGTGACGGAGGCGCTCTGGAAGGGGCGTCCCCTGATCGCCAGCAGGGTTGGCGGCATCCCGATGCAGGTGACGAAGGGCGGCGGAATGCTCGTGGACACCATCTCCGAAGCGGCGGCCGCGTGTACGAAGTTGCTCCAGGACCCGGAGTTTGCCCACGAGATCGGCCGTGTGGGCAAAGAGCACGTACGGGATCACTATCTCACCCCCCGGCTGCTCCGGGACGACCTGCTGCTGTTCGCCAAGCTGTTGGGCGTGTAAGGCACAAGAGCGAAGGGAGAGTGGTTTGACTCAAGGCGAGCGGTTCGTGATCGTCTCGAATCGGGGGCCTGTAACCTTCTCGCGTTCGGAGTCGGGCCGTGACTACTCACGGGGGGCGGGTGGACTCGTTACGGCCTTGAACGCCGTCTCCCGACAACGGAAAGACGCGGTCTGGATCGCCTCGGCCATGAGTGAGGAGGACGTAAAGGCATCCAAAGAATCCGAGCCCTACGAGGTCGAGGACCTTCGTGTGGCGCTCGTCGAGCACGATCAGCGGGCTTACGAGTTGATGTACAACAGGATCGCCAACCCTCTTCTATGGTTCGTGCAGCACGGCCTCTACAACCTCCCGTACTCGCCCCGGCTGGGTGACGAAACGCGTGAAGCATGGGAAGAAGGTTACGTCGCGGTAAACAGGAACTTCGCCGAGGCGACGGCCCGCATGGTAGAAGGAGCAGACTCCCCGATCATCCTTCTCCACGACTATCAGCTATACATGACACCGCTTTTCCTGCGCGAGATCCTCCGGGACGACGCCTTTATCTCGCTCTTCGTACACATACCCTGGCCCGAGCCGGATTACTGGCGCGTGCTGCCAGACTACATAAGGATAGGAGTTCTGGAGAGCCTCCTGGAGGCAAACGTGATCGCGTTCCACACCCGACGTTACGCGCGGAACTTCGTCGAGACCGCGATGGCGTTTCTCGGTGTCGAAGGGGACCCTGAGAATGGCGTGATCCAGCACCAGGGACGCGAAGTCTGGGTGAGAGCTTATCCGATCTCCATAGACCCGTCCGAGTTCGAAGAACTCGCCGAGAGTGAAGCCGTAAAGGAGCAAGAGGAATCGGTAAAAGAACTAGCCGGCAAACTGCTCCTCCGCGTCGACCGGATGGATCTCTCCAAGAACATCGTGCGGGGATTCGAGGCTTACGGCCGGATGTTCGAGCGTCATCCCGAGATGAAAGAACAGGTCACGTTTTTGGCGTGTGTCCAGCCTTCGCGTGGCGATATCCCGGAATATGCAGAGTATGCCGAAGCCGTGCAGGATACGGTCGAGGAGATCAACGACCGCTATGGTAGCGATTCCTGGAACCCTATAGAGCTTTCGATGGAAGACAACTTTCCCCGTTCCGTGGCAGCGTACAAGAACTACGATGTTCTCCTGGTCAACGCGGTTAAGGATGGAATGAACCTCGTCGCCAAGGAGGCGGCTATAGCCAACGAGCGTGATGGTGTTCTGGTCCTATCGGAGAACGCCGGAGCCTACGAGGAGTTGGGCGAGCACGCGCTGACCGTCAACCCGTTCGACCTCGACGAGCAAGCCGACACCCTGTACCGGGCGCTTACCATGCCCGAAGACGAGCGTAGACGCAGGGCATCCGCCTTGAGCGAGGCCGTGAGATCAAACACCATAGAGCATTGGGTAGAGGCGCAGATGAAAGACATAGCCGCTTACCGAAAAGAGTGACCCGAGCCACCAGGCGCAAGAAAAGAGGGGCGAAGATGTCGCCCCTCTTTTCTTGTTCGTTTAGTGTTGTGTTTGGCTGGCGCTACGCAGTCCGGGCCCGTGAACCCTGTTCCCGTATTCTGCGTACTCCGCCGACCAACATGATGCCGAAGCCTACCTTCGCCAAGATATCCAATACGGAGTAGAGAAACACCTCGAAGCCGATGGTGATAGCACCGATACCCTCGGTCCCGATGAGGAACACGATCGGGTAAGCGAACCACAGTACCGTCAGCAGTATTGCGAGCGGATAGAACAGGCTCGCTTCGGGGGACACGCCGCTCTGGGCCGCAGTCTGCAGCGGACCCCAGATCAGGGCCAGCACCGCGATAAAGGCTATGCAACTCACGACGAACCAGAACCACTTGAAGCCGCCGGCCCAAGCCCCGGATAGAACACCGGTCAGTATCATGGCGACGTCTGCGATCACGAGTCCCCAAACTAGCTGGGGGTTCCTACCTATACTACCCAAAGCTACCCACGCCAGGCCCAGGAGCAGTAGCGGAGTAGTGACTGTCCAGTCTATATAGCGGGCGAAGTAGAAGATTCTGGCTTCACCGTCCGGCTCCGTAATGACCGCCGCTCCGCTCCCCGTCGCCATGACTATGTACATCATGGCCGCCCAGAGTGTGATGACGGCGCTCGTTACATAGTGATGGTAGTTGCCCGCCTGCCCGGTGGTCGCCCAATACAAGAACAGGATGGTCGCCAACAACATGCCTCCCGTGGTGAACCACAGAAAGAAATTGGATGTCGCGGTCTGGAGTTCGTCAAGCTGTAGTAAAGCTATCCCCATGTTTCTACTCTCCTCCTTCGTAGTTTGTTTTCTACTCTAAAACCGTTCCACGTAAGAGTAGAATACAAACGATGCGGCTTAGATTAAGTGAACGCTACTACCGTCTGCCTTGCGCCCTGGCCCGGATGTCTTCCAGGTCGATCTCTCCGTCGAGGAACTTCCCGATCAAATAACCTAAGATCCCCACCAGTACGGCGAGTGCCGTTGGGCCCCAGCCTATAAACGCGATCAGGAAAACCAGAATAACCCCGATTACCGCGCCCCAATGTTTGTTAGTCCACGTAGCCAATACCGCTCCTCTCTATGACTCTGTTCCTAGTACCGTGATCTCGACTTCTTTGTAGGACACGCTGTAACGGTTCATCGCGTCCTGAATGTTCTGCCTGGTGCGGCTCGCCAACTCGGTAAAGTTGAAGCTATCCGACTCGGCGTCCGAACCAGGTACCGTTATCCGGCAATCCACATTGTAGGATTTGCCTTTGGACTCCAGATAGACTTTGGGAGAAGCGGCTCCAGCTTTGCGGGCCGCGCCTTCCACGAGAGTCTTTATCGCGCCGGAGGTGATCATGGTCTCCTGACCCGGTGTATCCTCTACTACAGCGTCTTTGGCTACCCTACGGCCAAAGGACAGTTCCCTGAGCAGCAGGATAAAGGCGATGAGCGCGACCAGGGCGCTTACTATCCCGAGTATGGTCAGGATCTGTTGACTGAAACTCGATACCGAGAGGTTGCCCAGGGAAGAGAGGGCACTCTGGTAGTTGGTATACTGGTCGACGAGGCTCGCGGAGATTATCCCGAAAGCGACGAGCAGCATGACCACCGGGACGGCTATCATCAGCAAAGCCACTATTATCATGAACAATCGGTTCAAAGCGTTCAATTTACCCTCTGCTCCCCTTTGCCCCGCGGGTCGGTCTCGGAGGTTTTTACCTTGATCCGCGAAATTGGTATTCCGATCTGTCCCAGATAATCGGACACCTGGTTCTTTATGCTCGAACGGGCGTCACCCTCGTTCTCGCCGCGCCGGACGTTTGATTTGAGCTTCACCTTCGCCCCGGTACCCCTGCGGGCCTTTACCTTTGCTGAAGAGTCAAGCGCCTCTGAAGACTGGTTCGTGGCGTTTAGTACCTGTGTCTTCACCGCGTTACGGGTAACGTAGGTGCCTTTCTGCATCTGTACGAGCCGGGGAGTCCTGGGTTTGAGTTCCAGCACCAGCAGTATCAGCCCAACTAACGCCACGCCCACCAGAATAAAGAACGTCAGGTCCGTAAGGGTGCCGTTCTCTGCGTCGCTTACCGCTTCCTGGGCGCCGCTGTAGATCGTTTGCAGGTTCAGTATCTGAGGAAGCTGGGAGAGCTGGTAGCCGAAGAGGTTGAAGCTGTATACGATGCCGAATATCCCGAGCACGAAAAGCCCGGCGAGCAACAGTATGACTACTATTCTGTTAAAGATCCTCATTCTTCGCTTACCTCAAGGTCCTCTATCACTACCGTGGTCTCGCGGCCCTCGACCTTCGGGCTTACGTTCTCCCTGATGCTATTCGCCGCTTCCGGGATAGGCTTGTCGAGCGGGTATCGGAGAACGACGTGTACCTGCACCTCTTCGGGCATGACGATTACGCCGCTGACTTTCTCTCCGGGCCCGTAGGTGGCCGCCTCCGCGAAACTTCCGGTACCCAGGCGGATTACCCCATCCGTAGCGAGGGCCGCTTCTGAAGCGGCCCTCGCGAGTTGTAATGCATCGGCCAAATCTTTACCTGGCTCTCAGTCCGTGCGAGATTTTACTGGCCTTCGATCTGCTGCTGCTCCTCTTCCTGCGGGAAGAAGATGTTGCTGACGGTTATGTTGACCTCGGTAACGCTGAGGCCGACCAGGTTCTCTACCCGGTTGATGACGTTGCGCCGCACGGCTTCGGAGAGCTGGGGGATCGACTTACCGTACTCGGTGGTCATAACCAGATCCACAGCCGTCTCTTCTTCGCCGACCTCGACCGCGACGCCGCGGGTCTGGCCGCCGCCGCCACCGCCGGTGAGGCTGCCGATAAAGCCGCTGGCCGCCTGAGAGGCTCCGCCGCCCATCCTGATGCCGTCGACCTCCTGGGCCGCGATGCCGGCTATCTTGGCTACCACGCCGTCTTGAATGCTGGTGTTGCCCTTGTCGGTCTGGAGCGGGCTCTGGCCCTTCTGACCTTTCTGCTGACTCTTCTGTTCGCTCATGAGTTCTCCCTTCTCTTCCTTTACTTGCTACCTTGAGTGATCCAACTGGCGCGTGACCCGTGTATTAGTGAGGCCGGTAACGCCGTTGCAGTCATCCGATAAGCTATCGACGAAACTCAGGGGACACCGATAAAACCTTCGTCTGCTGCCTCAGCCGCGGAACCTACCTAACCTTCACCTCCCCCTAAGTCTATTTGCAACGCAGTATCGTCGAGATACCGACTACAAATATATAATAGGTTTCACACGTCACGCTACGTCTACGCTTTCATACCCCCAGTCTGGAGACCATAAACCTTTCTGTGCAGGCGAGGATTTCGCGCGTCAGGAGAGTAGGTCTTGAAGCGCGGGCCAGATGAAGGCCAGGGCGAAGAGAACCGCCGCGCCGTAGAGCAGGGGATGGGCTTCGCCGGGCTTGCCACGGGCGAGTTTTATAAGCACGTACGAGATAAAGCCGAAGCCTATCCCGTAGGAGATGTTGAACGTGAGCGGTAGCGTGAGGATGGTCAGGAAGGCGGGTATCGCGTCGTCCACCCGGTCCCAGGGGATGAAACGGACGGAGGTTATCATCAAGTATCCGACCACTACCAGCGCCGGGGCCGTCACGGGTGAGACGAAGATCTGCTCTCCTTCGATGGGACTGGGGATGGGTACAGCCCCACCGAATACCGATACCAGCGGCGCGAAAGGCAGCGCCAACAAGAAAAGAAGGCCTACCACCACGCTTGTCAGGCCCGTTCGCCCGCCTTCGGCGACGCCGGAACCGCTCTCTATGTAGCTCGTTACCGAGCTCGCGCCCATAGCGCCGCCGCCGGCAGCCGCCAGAGAGTCGACCAGCAGGATGCGCTTCGTGTTCGGCGGGCGTCCTTCCTCGTCCAGCAGCTTGCCTTCCTGGCCGACCGCTATCATCGTACCCATGGTGTCGAAGAAGTCCGTCATGAAGAGGGCGAAGATCACGGGTATCAGCGAGATCCTTAGCACATCGGGTACGGCGAGCACTCCACCCCCGATGGTCGAGGTGTCGAACGTGAAGTCCACGATGCCTTCCGGCAGCGGAACAACGCCGAAGATCATGCCGACGATCCCGGTCAGCAGGATGCCCACGATGATCCCGCCTCGGAAACCGCGGGCGACGAGGGCCAGGGTGACGACGAGCCCGAATACCGCGAGAATCACCGGTCCCTGGGTGAGGTCGCCGAGCGCCAGGTAGGTCGCCGGATCCTGCACCACGAGCCCGCCATTCTTTAGCCCGATAAACGCGATAAAGAGGCCGATGCCTACGGCTATGGCGAACTTGAGCGACATCGGGATCGCGTTGAGCACCGCTTCGCGAAGGTTTGTGAGGACCAGCACGGTGACGAGCAGCCCTTCGAGGACGACGACCGCCATCGCCTCCTGCCAGCTCAGGCCGAGGCCCAGGATCAGGGTGAATGCCACTATTGCGTTCAGGCCGAGGCCGGAGGCCAGCGCCAGCGGGAAGTTTGCGAAGAGTCCCATTGCGATGCACGCTACGGCGGCCGCCACGCAGGTTGCGAAGAAAACGGCCGGTATTTCGAGTCCCGTGCCTTCGGTTCCGAGGATCGAGGGGTTGACGAAGATAATGTAGGCCATCGTCATAAAGGTCGTTAGGCCCGCCAATACCTCCGTCCGGAAGCTGGTACTCCGTTCGGAGAATTTGAAGAAGTCAGCCAATATCATCCTCCGCTTTGCATTCCAGTGCCAGGGGCACTATAGGCAACTCGCGACGGAGTGTCTAGCGCAGTGTCAGAGTTCGGCGTGCTCGAAGCGGCGCAAGGCGAGGAAGATGAACAGGGCGCTCCAGAGCGCGGTCGCGGGGATGGAGATCAGGCCGTAAAGGGGGATATAGCCCTGTGTCACCAGGTAGTATCCGGACTGGAAAAAGAGCCACGGAAAGGCCGCCGTCAGCCAGGGCGCGTAGTTGGCCACCATGAACCCGGCGACCATGAACCCGAAGACACACCCGGCCAGAGCCCCACGACTCTCGAAGACGGTGCCGAGCAGCAACGATAGTGAGAGATAGAAGAGAAGACCCAAGGCGAGGATCCCGAACCCTCCGAGAAAAGCCAGCGGCGGCGGAGGGAGGGTGGATATGGCCGTCATCAGGACGTAGAAAACGACCGCCGGGAAGAGCAGCGTAACCGTGAGCAGCCAGCGGAAGTGGACCGCGAGCTTGGCGAGGACGAACGCCCTGCGCGAGGCGGGCTTGGAGAGGACCCACGCGGCTGTCCCGAGCTGTTTCTCGCCGATGATCGCCCCTTGGGTCCTGGCGACTACGGCGATGACCGAGGCCACCGATCCCAGGACAAAGAACATCAAAGCTCCCGCGTCGTTTATGTCGTCGGGGGAGTAGGCCGGCTCCATCTCACCCCGGATAAAGGCCACGGCGACGGAGATCAGCGCGACTATGAGCATCCAGATCACGCCGTGCACCACCAGCGAAGGCCCCGTAACCCACTCACCGTTCTCTTTGCCAATCAGGTTTCTGAACCCGCTCACGGAGCCGTCTACAGGTTTTAGAGCAGCCTGCTCTTCGGGATTTTGCGGTTCCCCGCCGGCGGGCTTGCCGCCGGTTTCGCGGCCGGTCGTCTGTTCGGTCGCCTCGATAGACTCTCTAGGTTTCACCTCCGCCGCCTCTCTTTATCAGGTCGAAGAACGCCTCTTCGAGGCTCTGCCTCTTGCGTCCAAAGCCGGTAACTTTTACGCTTCGGTCCTCCAGTACCAGCCGCAGAATGTCCTTCTCGGCGGCCGATTCGTCGGTCGCCCTCACCAGCCAGTTTCGTTTCTCGCCCGGCCCCGGAGACTCCTCGAGCGAGGAAACCCAGTTCTGCGACCGGACGCGCGTTCGAGCTGCTTCCAGGGTGGCTTCAGAGTTGCTTTGCAGGGTCATCTCGTAGACGGCGCTTCCTGCGCCTCCGGTCGAAAGCAGTTCATCTATCGGAGCTTGGGCCAGAAGGTGACCGTCCCGGAGAATCGCCACCGAGTCCGAGACGCGCTGGACGTCGTCTAGGATGTGGGTGGAGTAGAAGATTGTCGCGCCCCGCTCGTCGCGCAGGCGCTCCATTATCTTTAGCACGTCGCGGCGTCCCATCGGGTCGAGAGAGGCGGCGGGTTCGTCCAGGATCAGTAGCTCTGGGTAGTTTATCTGGGCCTGCGCGAGCCCCAGCCGCTGGCGCTCGCCACCGGAGAAGCCCCGGACCCTGCGATCCGCCCGGTCCGAGAGCCCGACCAGAGAGAGCGACTCTTCGACACGCCGCTCGATGGCCGATTCTGGACCGGAATAGAAGAAACGCGCCGCGAACCGCAGCGTCTCGCGCGCCGTCATGTGTCCGTAGTAGCGCGGGTCCTGATCGAGGTAGCCGACCCTGCGCCGGATCTCGAAGTCCTCGGTCGCAATGTCCTTCCCGAAGACCGAGCCGGTGCCGGAGGTCGGCCGGGAAAGACCCAAAAGCAGCTTCATCGTCGTAGACTTCCCCGCCCCGTTTGGTCCCAGGAAGCCGAAGATGGAACTCTCCTGCACGCTGAGGTCCAGAGCCTTCAGCGCCCCCACCCGCCCGTAGGTCTTTGCGAGCCCTCTGGTCTCTATAACGGCGGTCGCAGACTCTCTACGAGGTTCTATCCCGGAGGTCTGTATGTTATCCCTGGAAATCTTCATGGTCTGAGAGAGATTATATCGGTGTTCAAGCCGACCAAACCGTAAACTCGTTACCGTTCACCAATGTTGGTTTGACGAGACTTCCATATTCGCCTCTCGCCCGCAGCCCATCGAGTTACAGGTGGGTTGGAACCACCGACTATGATCGCGCTGGGTTCCCGTCCCCTCGACCGCCTCAAGGCCTCCTAGATAAAGGGCTTGTTCCCCTTCCAGACCAGCCAGAACAAAGACAGGATCCACACCCCGATCACCGAAGAGTAGGCAACGAAAAAGTTGCGGTACGTCTCCGGCGTCTCCGCCGTCTCGATGACCGGTATGCTCCCGTCCGTGGGGAGATCCGCCCATTCCAGGCTCTGCTGGGTGGTGGAGTGGAAGATCACCGTTCCCACATTCGACAATTGTCCTTCCCAGACCCTCTGCTTGCCGTCGAACTTCGGCAGGCTCTGGGCCGTCTGGACCAGGAGGTTGTCGCTCGTTTCTTCCAGACCAAAGTAGAAATAAGCCACACTGTAGCGCGCGGAGACGCCGATTTCGGACTCCGCCGTGCCGACATTTCGCGGCGTGAGGTTTTCCCCGGCGTTCGCGGTTCCGGTGATCTTTACGTAGTCGCCCAGCTCGGTATTCGGTGGCAGATTGCCGCTGTTGATTTGCTCGGCGGTGATCTCGATCGGGTTCCATTCGAGACCGTAGGAGAACTGGTTGGCGATCAACGAAGCGCCGAAGGTGAAGACCATGACCATAAACAACCGCATCAGCAACCAGGGATTGCGGGAGATCCACGACCCCAGCCCCGGTTCCTGGTAGTGCTCATCGGCACGACCACCCGTGTCTTCGAGACGTTGAGGGTTGCGAGTATCCACGAGAGGAAGTGTACCGGAGAGCGGATGCTCTGTGAGGGGACTTTTTCACAAAAAGGCTTTAGTGTGAAAGATATATCTGCAGAGCCGGTAGTCGGGCTGGTAGGAATAGGCTCGACAATGTATGCTGGTACGCGTTTGGAGCAGGTGACAGGTATAAAGCTTTTACGTCCTTTCTGGAGGTAGGGTATTGGGAAAAGAGCGGGAGGTGTCGGAGCGCGACTCCGAGTACACCGTTATAGGGGTGATCGGCGACGGTGCCGAGTTGAACCAGGCCGTCGAAGAGATCCGTGAGTTGGGCGTCGGCCCAAACGACCTCACGGTCATCCTCAAGCGGCAGAATCCCGGTGAGCCGGAGCCTTTCCCGGCCGGAACCCGGTACATCGTGATACCGAACGACCGGCGCGGTCTTGAAGTCCCACTCGGCTTCGCCTTAGCGTTCGTCGTGTTCGGCACGCTCTTTCTCATAACGACGCCGGCGATCGGACTTCCGTCATTCGTGATCTTTGTCTCCCTCGCGGCGATACTCGTCGCGGGCTCGCTGACGCGGGTGGGAGTCTCTCCGATACTCACCGAGATGGAGGCTCCACGAGAAGAGTCCGAATCCTGGAACGAGCAGTTCGAGATGGGCCAGGTGCTGGTCTTCGCTAACACGAGGAACCGGCGTCTGTTGCGCCCGATACGCGAGGTTTTGCAGAACAACGGCGCGGGTTACTATATGGTCGACCGGCGGCTGGAGCCGCGGGCCATCCATCAGGCCATCCTTTACCGGGCCGGACAGTACAGGTCGAATGAAGAGTCGGTCTATGACAAGACCGGCGGAGCCTAGAAGGAGTTATGTTGGGAGCAACGACTTCGTTTCTGGCCCAGATAGACCTCACGAACGCCCTTGAGGTCATAGGGGGGGCCAGGTTTGTCACGGGCCTGACGATGCTCATACACATGTTCTGGGCCGAACTGTTCGTCGGGTTCGCTATCGCCGCGCCGGTGTTGCAGGCGTGGGGGGCGCGCACCGGCAGCCCGCGAATGGACCGCCTGGCCCACTCGATGGCCCGCTTCAACGTGCTGACCTTCAGCACCGGCGCCACTTTTGCCGTGTTGTTCCTGGTCCTGCTGGTTGGCCTCTACCCGCAGGTCACCACGTCCCTTTTTACTAATTTCTTCTATTTCATAGCCCTTGCGATGCTCTCGATGGGCCTCGCACTCTGGGGCATGTATACCTACTATTACAAGTGGGACCGTTACAGCGTCCTCTACAAGAAACGCCACATACTATTCGGGTTTACTATGGGCTTCTTCATCTGGGTGTGGATGGTCATAATGACCGGCATCGACACCTTTATGGTCACCGGCGGGGTGGGGACCGGGGCCCAGATCACCAGCGCCAACGTGGCGAACTTCGGGGTTGCGTTGCAAGGTATCTTCAACCCGATGTTCGTAGAGATGGTGTTGCACCGTACCTTCGCCAACCTCTCGTGGCCGGCCTTCGCCCTCGCAGCTTGGGCATCCTTTATGTACATCCGGTCCAAGACTCAGGAGGACAAAGCCTACTACGATTGGAGCACCTCTGTCGGGCTTACCTGGGGTGTTGGATTCTTGATGCTCCAGCCTTTTATTGGATTTGGTATAGCCTACGCGATGAAAGCCTCTCAGCCCGAGAACCCTGTATCGCAGCAGGCGGCAGGCGGTTCTTTCGAGCGGCTGACCGAAGGCGCGACCTCCAACCTGTTGTTGATAAACACGATTCTGGTGGTCGGGCTATTCGTGTTCTCGAATGTTGCTATGTACATCGGCGCCGGACGACATCCGGAAGGCGGCGGGCGCGTGCCGATTCGCTTCTTCGCGTTGGTCGCCGCAGTAGCCGGCATATACGCTATCTCGCCACTCGCCAATTTCCCGTTCTTCTACATGCGCTACATCATGATGTTGGTGATGGTCGTCGCGACCCTCGGGGCTTTCCTGACATACTTCCGGGGGCGGCTCAAGTTCAAGTACGGTAGTCCCGGAACTAGTTACCGGGTGATCCTGATGGGGTTGGGGGTTTTGGCGGCCGTCGTGGCCCTCAATATGGGCTTCATGAAGTCCAATTCGAGGGTTCCGTACACGGTATATAATCAGCCTGATTACACGGTTGAGCCAGGCGCTCCGCCCGACGGATTTGGCAGGTGATTTCTTGATGTTCGCGGTATTCGAGGGGCTTCCGAAAGAGGTACGGAATTGACCGAGCTACAAAAAGATCCCATAACCCGGAGCGACTTCCTGGGCTTTGGCCTGATCGGAACGATAATGGGAGCAGCCATAGGCATTCCGTCCGCGGCGTTTATCTTTAGTCCCATCATAAAGACCAACGTCCTGAAGCAGTCCGACATCTCGCCCGGATGGCAGGAGGTCGGCCCGGTAAGCGAGGTGCCGAAAGACGAGCCGAAGTTCTTCGAGATCGAGTTCCCCATAGACCAGACCTACGGAGACCGGGAGGTCCAGAAGCAGTTCCCCGAGGCCCAGAAGTCCGATAGGGGCTTCGTGGTCAAGAACGCCGTCTGGCTCTCCTGGAAGACGGATCACGACGATTCCGGGCATCCTGGGAAGGTAAACCGGCCCTCTTTTCTCGATGACAAGAGCGAGGGGTTTTCGCAGTCGGAGATCGAAGAGATACAGAAGAACCTCAACATCCTCTCCAACTCCTGCGCCCACCTCGGATGCCCGGTGCGCTGGGTCATTATCGAGGGGGAAGGGGAGTTTCTGTGCCCATGTCACGGCGGTATCTACGACATAAACGGGACGTACGTGGCGGGGCCGCCGCCGCGGGACATGTACAGCTACGTGAAGAGCGAGGTCCGGGAGAACGGCAAGCTCTACGTCAAGCACGAGTACGATACCAAAGAGGGCATACCCGGTATTAGCACGCAAGAACCGTACGTGGTTTGAGAGAGGACTACTTGGAGGATGAGAGAAGGAGTCTGAGGGAATGATCGGCAGGGTTAGGTCCCAGGTAACAGAAGTAAATAAGGTTCTCGTTGACTGGATGGAGCACCGGACCGGTATAGTTACCGCGACGGAGCACTTCCTATACGAGCCCGTGCCGAAGAGAGGGGTCTGGCTCTACACTCTAGGCAGCGCGACTCTTTTCCTTATATCCCTACAGTTCCTGACGGGCATACTGTTGCTCTTCTACTACGTGCCGACCACCGACCACGCCTGGAACTCGGTCTACTACATAATGAACGAGGCGTACTTCGGTACCCTCATACGGGGCATCCACTACTGGTCGGCGAACTTCCTGTTGGCCGTGATCGGCCTGCACATGGCCCAGGTCTTCTTCTCCGGCGGGTACAAGGCGCCGAGGGAACTCAACTGGGTAGTCGGCGTGGTGCTACTCTTGCTGGTCATCGGGCTCGCCTTTACCGGCTACCTGCTGCGCTGGGACCAGGACGGGTTCTGGGCCAGCGTCGTCGGCATGAAGATCGGCTCCTACTCGCCGCTCGTTGGTGGGTATGTGATCAACTTCCTCCTCGGCGGCGACGTGGTCGGGCCGGCCACCCTCTCGCGCTTCTTCGCCCTCCACGTCTGGCTGTTGCCGGCTGCCATAGCGCCGTTTATCGGCATCCACCTCTACCTCTTGCGGCGTCACGGCGTATTCGGCAGCGAGTTCGAGTACACCGAGCGCCTCTCCAAGCTGCACGAGCAGCAGCGGCTCGAAGAGTACGCTCGTTACGAGCTCGAAGACGAGGATGACGAAGGATACGAGGACGGCAACGGATACCGAAATAGGGATGGAAATGGGTATCGTGAGTAAGAGTTTTTACCGATACCGTAGCCGGAGTGCTGCTATGATCCCGGCATACACAAAAGCAGGAGAGAGGTGAGCGTACGTGTGGGCTAAAGCGCCAGGCAAAGCAAGGCCGGTCGAAGAAGAGGTAATCACCGAAGACAACGTCTTCGACAAGCCGGACGAGACGACCGGGTTCTTCCCGGAGCAGGTCCTCAAAGATGGCTACGTGTCGCTGTTCTTGCTCATAGCCATCTGCGTACTCTCCTACGCTTTCCCCGCTCCGCTCTCGGAACCGGCCAACACGGCCACCACCGAGTACGTGCCGCGGCCGGAATGGTTCTTCTTCTTCTACGAGCAGATGCTGATGTTCTTCCCCGGTTACGCCCTGATCGCCTTCGGGGCGGTCGTGGTACCGACGATCTTCATCGTCGTCTTGATAGCGATGCCGTGGCTCGACCGGGAGCCGGTGTACAGTCCGCTGAAGCGGCCTTTCGCGGTCGTCATTGGTGTGCTGGTTCTTGTAACGGTGGTGCTCAACATGCTGCTGGCGGTCAGCAGGATCATGAACTTCCCCGGAGCCTAGAAGGAGTACCAGAGGATGCCCATAGGTAATCTCGATGTTCCTATAATCGGCAAGAACGTAACGATTGCCGTACTCGTGCAGTCGCATATACTGTTCGCTGCCTTCATTATAGGGGCGGTCCTGATCGCAGCCACCAGCGAGTACCTCGGGATGGTTACGAAACAGCCGCGCTACGAGCGGTTCGCCCGAAACCTGGCCCGGTTCGTGGTTTTGTTGTTCGCGTCGGGGGCGGCGCTGGCGATCACTTTCGTTTTGGCGCTGGTAACTCTTTTCCCCGTGTTCTTCTCTTATCTGCAGAACATCTTCTTCTGGGTTTTCCTGGTCGAGGCGTTCATGTTCCTCGGGCAGATCATCATCGTCTACGCCTGGTACAACGTCTGGGACAAGCTTGCCTATCGTAAGAGTCTGCACGTGGTGTTCGGCTTTATAGCGGGCTTCATGGGGCTCATGGCGATGACCATGATCGACGCGGTAGCCTCTTACATGCTGACCCCGGCCGAGGCGCCGGTTGGCGATGTCGCCCGGACGTTCTTGAACCAGACGAACGTTCCGCTCAACATGCACCGCTTCGTCGGCAACTTCTCTTACGCTGGGTTCCTGATCGCCGGGTGGGGCGCGTGGAGGTACCTGCGTAGTACCCGCGACGACGACCGGGAGTACTACGACTGGATGGGCCACTTCGGCGTTATCTGGGGTTTCGGGTTCCTGATCCTGCAGCCGGTCATCGGCTACGGGTACCTCAAGGGTATCCGGGAGAGCGCGCCCGATGCCTTCAATACTATTATGCTCGGGGACCAGGCGTGGCTCTTCAACCTGTTGGCGCTCTGGCTGACGATCATGAGCATCGCGGCGACGGCTTATTTCGTACACAAGCTACGCTTCGCCTCGAAGCCCATGCCGATGGTTCGGAAGTTAACCGTCGGGGCCCTCGGTTTTACGGCGCTGTTTACGGTGCTTAACGTAATTCCGGCCAACGCTTCGTTCATACCTCAGATCGGGCTGGCGGTTGCTGGCGGCGAAGATACGAAGATACCTCTCGGGGCCATGTATCCGTGGAAGTACATCGGACTGATCGGCATGATGCTCGTCGGGTTCTTCGTGGTCGCCTTGTACCTCAAGGCGGCGGCGGGAGGGTTCGAGTGGGGCCGGGCCAGCCGTTGGAGCCAGTTCGCATTGATGACCTGCGCCGTGACGGTGGTAATAACCATGGTCACGATGGGTTACACCCGTGAATCGGCGCGCCGGGTAGACAACGATCCTGGTTACCTGATCTACAACTGCATTACGTTGGACCAGCAAGTGGTGACGAAAAATTGTCTCGCCGAGGGTCTGGAAGGAGGTGCGCCCGAGTGATAGATCTCGCGCTGCTCATTGAGCTACCGGCGCCGTTGAAGGTGGTCGCGGGCTTCCTCATTATAATGACGATCTACTCCAGTTTTCTAGGCTTCACGTATTGGATCAGCAAAGACGAGTAAGAACGGTTGAGCGTTCACTGTAGGAGGACTTTAGAGGAGATGTCGATCGGCATCTCCTCTTCTCTTTGTTTGGGTCGAGCTTAAGGCTCGTTCTTCAAAGCTTCTAATTGTTCGAGGCGGACTATGTGACCGTTCAGACGCTTGGCTTCTGGGGTGCAAAGATAGCTTATAAGCTCGGCTGGTTCACCCGGCTGGCGCAACATCCCGAAGTCACTGTAGTTGTTGAACATCCGGTGCAGTTGTTCCCCGATCCTCTCGGCGCCGAGGCTCCGGGTTTCCTCCTGCATTTGGGTGTCTATGATGCCGGGATAGACGCCGATGGCGGCTATGTTGTACCGTTCGCCTTCCAGGGCCAAGACGCGGGTTAGCTGGTCCAGGGCGGCCTTCGAGGAACTGTAGGCGGCCATGCCGGCCATCGGGTAGCGGGCGGCGGCGCTCGACACGTTGATGATGCGTCCCCAATTCTCGGCGGCCATGTGAGGCATGGCGGCGCGGGCGCAGAGGAAAGACCCGGTTACGTTGACCTCGTATACCTTGCGCCAGGCGTCTGGCTCCGAAGCAGCGGCCGGGAGTGGAATGCCAGGGATACCGGCGTTGTTTACCAGTATGGTTACGGGACCCAACTCGTCGCAGGCTTTCTCGAAGGCGGCGGAGACGGACTGTTCGTCGGTAACGTCCAGGCGGATCGGAATAGCCCGGCCTTCGGATGCGGAGATCTCTTCCGCCACGGAGGATATTTCTACTTCGCTGCGGGCCGTTACTGCGACGGCGGCTCCATCTCGGGCGAGGAGCTTCGCGGTCGCGGCGCCGATACCGCGACCGCCACCCGTTACCAGGGCTACGCGGCCTGTATGGGAGTTACCTTCCATGACTCGTATGATAGCGGTTTCGGAGATCCGGCGGGGCCCCGGCAGCGTAATATAGAATAGAACCGTAGACCTCAAGGAGGGTTCTTTTTTGTCCGATATACCGCTCTTTCCGTTGAACGTGGTTCTGATGCCGGGCGCGCCGATGCCGCTGCACATTTTCGAGGACCGCTACAAGCAGATGGTGGACGAGTGTCTCGAAGACGAGAGCGAGTTCGGCATGGTGCTCGCCGACGACTCCGGGACGCGCGAGGTAGGGTGTACGGCCCGGATCGTGGAGTTGGTCGAACGCTACGACGACGGGAGGATGTTGATCCTGGTAGAAGGTTCGCGGCGCTTCAAGTTGAACAACGTGCTTACGGGCAAGCCGTACTACGTCGGGGAGGTGGATTATCTTCAGGAAGACGACCCTGGAGAGGAGATCTCGGAGCTCGCCGAAGAGTGCGTGGCCCTTCTCGAAAGGGTGGTCGAGGCCGCCACCGAAGGCTCGGTGGACATTGAGATAGAGTCACCCTATCGTAACCTCGCTTTCGCTATCGCGGGAAGGATTGAGTTCGAGCTGGAGACCCGGCAGCAGATCCTGGAGCTTCCCACGGAGAAAGAGCGTCTGGAGAAGGTCAGAGAGTTGCTCTCCCTGGCGGCGGATCGGCTTGAGAAGGAGCGGCAAGCCCGCGATAAGGCTCAGACCAACGGGCACCTGCGCGGTGATTGGAGTCCCAGCGAGCAGAAGGGTTAGCCAGGCGTTTCCCGGTTCTCTTCGTTGGGCATGAGGCTTCTTATCCGCATGAGGCTTGCCTGGTCTACTTTGTAGATCAGGGGCTCCGCGGCCAGAGACTCTTCTCCGGCCGCAGCTTTTATTCTTCCGGTCAAGTTCTCTTCCACGAGCCAGGCCATTGAAGGGAGCACGCCGGCCAGTATCCGCAACCGGACCCGGCCGTCGACTTCCTTCCGTCCGACGAGCCGGGGTGGCGTAAGGTACAAGTTAGAGGCTTCGTCCATGGAGCCCAGGACCCTCGAAGCAGCTTCAGCGTCGTTGAGTTGAACTTCGAGGGTAAAGCGTTGCTCGCCAGAGACGTAATTGGTGACGCCCTGGATCATGCCGTTGGGGATGTAGTGAACCTCTCCTGAGAGCGCCCGGATCTTGGTCATCCGAAGGCCCAACTCTTCTACTACGCCGCCCACGCCTTGAGGTGGGCTGATCTCGACGAAGTCCCCGACACTGTACTGTCCTTCGAAGATGATCGAGAACCCCGCGATGACGTCCCGTAAAAAGCTCTGCGCCCCGAAACCCAGCACGGCCGCGAGGATAGTCGCGCCGGCCGTAGCGGGTAGCGGATTCCGTACAAAGATCGAGAGTACGAACAGCACGACGATTACGAAGATCACGTACCGCAGCGCGTTCCGAACGAGCGTGATGGCGGTATCCTGACGTTTGATACGGGCGACCGCCTCCGCATCGAGGAACTCTCTACGCCCACGCCGCCACCGCAATACGCGAGGAACACCGTGTGTCAGGATGCGGTAGATCAGAATACCCATCGCGATGACTATGATCGAGGCGATGACGTTGCTTATAAATCCCGAACTGGTGATGTAGTCGAGGGTATCCGCCAGAAAGTCGTTGATCACCCTGAAGACCGACAAGGTATCTCTCGCCGTATCCTTGCCGACCTGCCCGACGTCGTCCACGACGTTCTCGGTCGTCTCTCCTCTATTTTGGAACAGTAGGGCGGGCTTCACGGCGGATTCTAGGATACGCCGTGGCGTTCGAGGGCCAGGTCTATGAGGCGGTCGAGTAGTTGGTCGTAAGGGAGGCCGCTGGCGTCCCAGAGCCGGGCGTAGACGCTGGTGGGAGTGAAGCCGGGTATGGTGTTGATCTCGTTTAGCAGCACGCGGCCTGTACCGTGTTCGAGGAAGAAGTCTATCCGCGCCATTCCCGCCGCGTCTACCGCGCGGTAGGCTGCGCGGGCTATGTTCCGTATCTCCATGGCGGCTCCGCCGGGGATTTCGGCGGGGGCGACGACTTCGCTCTTACCTTCAGTGTACTTGGCCTCATAGTCGTAGAACTCGTTGGTGTCTACCAGGATCTCACCCGGCACGGAGACTTTAGGGTCTTCATTGCCGAGTACCGCGACCTCTATCTCGCGGGCGTCCGCCGCTGCCTCGACGATCACCCGCCGATCCAATTCCGCTGCTACGTCCAGGGCGTCCTCTAATTCTTCGGGGCTGTCGGCCTTGCTGATGCCGACGCTGGAACCGAGGTTGGAGGGTTTGACGAAACACGGATAACCCAGGTCTTTCTCCACGCGGCGCGTCCAGGCTTTTCGGTCCTCTTCCCATTCTTTGCGGATCAGGCCGAGCCATTCGACCTGCGGCAGACCGTGATAGGCGAAGATCTTCTTCATCGTCACCTTGTCCATGCTCGTCGCGCTGCCCAGAACCCCGCTCCCGACGTACGGTACTCCGGCGAGTTCCAGCAGACCCTGGATCGTTCCGTCTTCCCCGTATGGACCGTGCAGGACGGGGAACACGACATCGCACCGGCCCAGGTTCTCCGGAAGTTTTTCGGATACGGATGCCGGGACTCCGGATCTTCCATCGGCGCTTACGGACTCGAGCTCGCGCATCGGATCGCCGGACGAGAGCCAACGGCCTTCCTTCGTTATCCCCACCGGGATTACCTCGAAGCGCTCGCCCTTCCGGAGGGTTTCGATGATGGCGCGCGCAGAGGCGAGGGAGACCTCATGCTCCCCGCTCCGTCCTCCGAAAACCACCATGACCCGAAGCACCTGTGCTACTCCTCTCGCCGCCTGACTCGACCATCCTAACAAAGGCCGGACGCAACGTCCCCGTAGACCGGACGTCTTACCGGGCTTCCGGGGATAGCCCCAGTGAGTCGGCATTCTCACGCATCGCGGCGGCGACGAACTCTATGTGTTCGTTTAGGTCCACTCCCAACTCCTCGGCGCCTCTCACTATGTCTTCCCGGTTTACGCTGGCGGCGAAGGATTTCTGCTTCATCTTCTTCTTTACGCTCTTCGCCTTTAGCCCGTCGAGTCCTTCGGGCCGGACGAGGGCGCAGGCCGTTATAAAGCCGGAGAGTTCGTCCACGGCGTAGAGGGTCTTCGCCATGAGCGTGTCGCGGGGCACGTCCAGGTAATCGGCGTGGCCTTTGATCGCCTCCAGTACGTCGTCGGGGTAGCCGCGGCTCTCCAACTCCCGGACGGCGACCATCGGGTGCTCGGCGGGTGTGGGGTGCTTCTCGTAGTCCATGTCGTGCAGGATGCCTGTCACGCCCCACTTCTCTTCGTCTTCGCCGAATTCACGGGCGTAGGCGCGCATGGCGGTCTCGACGGCGAGCATGTGCTTTCGGAGGGATTCACTCTCGGTCCACTCGCACATCAACTCCCAGGCGTTTTCGCGGTTCAACGTTATCCTCCTACAGAGTTTCGAGGTTGCGGGGCTTTTGTAGCTTCTCTGGAAAGCTTTATTCTAACTTCCCGAATAAGAGACGTTTATGATGCTTTCTTGAGACTTCGTTTGTTGGATGGAGCGGGTACTGTCACCGGCGAGCAGGACGACTCGCAGGCTATCGCCGCCCGAGCTCTGCTTTTTTATCCGGCACGATAGCGTCTGCCCCCGCAGGTCGAAACTGTAAGTCTTCGGGACCTGGCCGACCAGGACGCTATCCTCCGAACCGATCGTACAGAAACCGGAAAATTCGGTTCCGGCACTACCTTCAAGCCGGAGCGCCGCCTCCGAAGCACTTCCGGTTGTGCCGGGAGGCGGGACTGTCGTGGACGAGGTCGCCTCTGGTGTGGCCGCGAGGGTGCGCGCCGGGAAGTCCGTGGAGCCCGTGCCGGTGGACCCGTTGCCTTCGCCGGAGCATCCGGCGGCCATCAAGGCCGCAATCAGAATGGCCGTGAGCAATGCTACATTTTTGCCGATCGACTCTCCCAAAACTGGAGGTATTTTATCCTAGTCGGGAGGTGTGGTCAGGGTGTGAGAGTTCTCCGGCACGCAGGAGGATCGCGTCTAGCATCTCCGGTGTCAGGCGTCCTGTAAAAGTGTTCTGCTGAGAGACGTGATAGCAGCCGAGCAGCGTAACGTCGCCGGTAGAGTATTCCGAGCCGTGTCCGAACTTTGGTTTCGGACGCGCGCCGTAGAGCCGCAAGGCCGCGTCCCAGGCGAAGGCGCCGAGGCAGAGGATCACCCGCGCGTTAGGGAGCAATTCCAGCTCGCGGGCGGCGTAGGGGAGGCAGTTGTCGCGTTCGGTGGGTGTCGGCTTATTTTGTGGCGGGGCGCAGCGGACGGCGGCGGAGATCCAGACTCCAGAGAGCCGGAGCCCGTCGTCCCGGCTCTTCGAGACCGGCTGGTTCGCATGGCCCGTACGGTGGAGGGCTGCGAAGAGGAAGTCGCCGGAACGGTCGCCGGTAAAGATCCGGCCAGTACGGTTCGCGCCGTGGGCTGCGGGGGCGAGCCCGAGGATTACTACTTTCGCGTCAGGGTCTCCGAAACCGGGTACGGGACGACCCCAGTAAGTTTCGTCTCTGTGGGCTGCCTTTTTCGCGTGGGCTACCTCTTCGCGCCACTCGACCAGTCGCGGGCAGTGGCGGCAGGTGATGATGTCGTGCTCCAGGTCGGCGAGTTGTGCGGTTTTAGACGTTCTCTAGGCTCCGTAGCGGTTTAGCTTCAAGGCGTTGCCCATGAGGAAGCCCATGATCTCCTCTCCCGCAAACACTCCCAGGGAACCGCCCGCGCAAGTCCGCTCGCCGAAGCTCTCCGCCGTCGGCAGTGTGTAGTCCGAGTGGAGCAGGAAAGGAACCCCGTGCCAGGAGTGGCTCAGGAGCTTCGCCGGCGTCGCGTGGTCCCCGGTGATGGTGAGCACGTCCGGGCCGAGTTCCAGGATCTCCGACAGTAGGCCGTCCACCTCTTCTATGACCTCGCTCTTTCGCCCGAAGTCTCCGTCTTCGCCGGCGGCGTCCGTGGGCTTTACGTGGACGAAGAAGAAGTCGTAGTCGTCCCAGTTCGCCTTGAGGGTGTCGAACTCGCCGGAGATCCCTTCGCCTTCCTTGAGGAGCTCCATACCGGCGAGGCGCGCGAGACCTTTGTACATCGGGTAGCTGGCGATAGCTGCTGCTTTGAGGCCGTAGATCTCATCGAAGGACGGCAAGTTCGGGTGCATCCCGAAGCCACGCAACAAGACGGTGTTGGCGGGTTCCTTGCCTTCCAATATGGCGTCCACCTTCTCTATGAACTCGTTGGCGAGCGCGGCGCTGTTTTTCGCTTCCTGAGAGTCGTCCTGCGGTTCTACAGGGAGAGGTTCGAGGCCCGTGCGTTGCGGGTCGGAGTCGTTGAGGGCGCCGGAGAAACCTTCGCCTTTGAAGATGGCGACGGCCCGATGCTCTTTCTCGTGCAGGAGGGTCACCTCCGCGCCGTCTAGCTCCAGCTTCTCATTGATCTCATCCACCAGCTTGGATGCTTCCTCGGTCGGGATGCGTCCGGCCCGGCGATCGGAGATCCTGCCCTCTTCATCCTTGGAGGCGAAGTTGATGCGGGCCGCCAGGTCGCTCTGCTCCAGCTCGAACCCGACACCCAGCGCGCTCAGGACGCCTCTCCCCACCGGGAACTCTATTGGGTTATAGCCAAAGAGCGCCAGGTGGCCGGGGCCGCTGCCGGGGCTCACACCGGCGGCGACCGGGAGCGAGAGGCCCAGGTCAGAGGAGGCGGCGAGGGAGTCCAGGTTTGGGGTGTTCGCCGCTTCCAGCTCGGTCTGGCCGGCCTCGTTCGGGAGGCCCCCGAGCCCGTCGAGGATGAGCATAACGATCTTCGATTCCGTCGGTACGGACAGCTCGCGCATGAGATCCAGGTTCAAAACGATATCCTCCTATTTCGCGGTTTTGGCAGTCTATCAAATGGAGCCCTGTATAATCTTCGGTCAAACGACTACGGAACGTGGGGGGATGCTGAATGAAGATAGAGACCATCGACCTGAACTTCCTGGGTACCGAGCAGGTCATAGCCTCGTTCCTGCTAATGGGTGATAAATCGGCGGCCGTGATCGAGACCGGCCCCACCACGTGCCTGAAAAGCCTGATGGGCGGCCTCAAAAAGCACGGCGTCGCCCCCGAAGACGTGCATCAGGTCTTTCTCACCCACATACACCTGGACCACGCCGGTGCCTCGGGTCATCTGGCGGATCAACTACCAAATGCGACGTTTTACGTACACGAGATCGGCCAGCCGCACCTGGTTGACCCATCGAAGCTGTTGAAAAGCGCCGCCCGCATCTACGGCGAGCGGATGGACGAGCTCTGGGGCGAGACGCTCCCGGTGCCTGAGGATCGTATCAAGGTGATCGGCGAGAAAGATGAGATAGAGGCCGCCGGCGGCATCCTGACTACCCACTACACGCCGGGACACGCCTACCACCACCTGGCCTACCTGGAGCCGGATTCCAACACCCTCTTCGCCGGAGACGTGGCGGGCATCCGTCTACCAGGCCAGTCCTACGTGCGCCCACCAACCCCGCCTCCCGAGATAGACGTCGAGGCCTGGATGCGGAGCATCGGCCACATCAGGGACCTGGCGCCGGAGAGCATCCGGCCCACCCACTTTGGTACCTACGACGACGTGGAACGTCACCTGGGGGAGCTGGAACAGCGTCTACAGGACTGGCTGCTCTTCGTCGAAGAGCGCTTCGACGACTCCGAAGCCGCGGAGATCGCCGAAGAATTGAGAGCCAAAGGCGACGCCGAGATGCTCGCCGAAGGGGCCGGTCCGGAAGAGACCGAACACTACGACCTCGCCGGCAACTACGAGATGCTCGTGGACGGGCTCATGCGCTACGTCTCCAACAAGCGCAAAGAGGATCAAGGATAATACGGAAAGAACAGCTTCACTCTAGTAGTTCAGAGGAGCCGTCACTGTAGCCCGAGCCGGAGGACAGGACCTTGGCCGACGCGCCCCTGCTAGAGTTGGAAGAGTCCTGGGTTTTCGGGATGCTCTGGCCCAAACGGCTCCTCATCTTCGAGGACCGGGTAGAGACGCGCGGCACGGAGTTGTTGCGAGAGACCGTCGAGACGATCCGATACCCGGAGATCGAAGCCGTCGTGGTCGGTGGCAAAGCCCCATCCACCAGCATCCTGATAAAGCGAAATGGCAAGCCGATCCTTCTGAGGGGAATAGAGGAACCGAGGGCCGCGCACGCCAAGACCTTGATCGAAGAACGTATGTCCTACGCGACGGATAACCCCCCACAAAACCCCGATAAAGAAAACCTCATCCGCAAACTCGCCGAGCTTCGAGACGCCGGAATCCTGAGCCCGGAAGAGTTCGAGACCAAAAAAAGAGCGGTGGAAGAGAAGTAACGGTCCGACCTTCGCCGGCTCGGCCTCTATTCGCGTAATCCTTCGTAGTTGACAAGCCCGTAATCTCACCAAATAGCCTGGTTCGCAGACTTTTTGAACATTTGTTCTTGACAAATACAAAAGTTCTAAATAGGATGTCATCCGGTGATACAGATAGGACTGCGTTGGGGACGTTGGTCTGAGAGAGGATCGGAGGAAGATGAGCTGGATGAGTTCTTTGCTCTTGGTGGTGGGTCTACTGTGGCTGTCGCAGATAGTCGGGACTTACTTTCAGATGGAGCATTACCGGAAAGTATTGGGTGGTATTCGGCAGGCCGGTGGCAAGGGTTTCGTCGGGGTTGGGAATGCGAAGGCCCGGTTGGGGAAGGGTGTGATCCTGATTCTGGTCGTCGGTGAGGACGGCGTCGTGAGTGAGGCGCTCAGGATGCGCGGGATGACGGTGTTCGCCAGGTTCAAGGACGCGCCGGATCTCCTGGGCAAGAGGCTGGACGACCTGCGGGACGAGGATATCGAAGGGCCATACGAAAAAGGCACGATGCTCGCCGTTCGGAGGGCAGTGGAGCAGATAGACCAGATAAGAGCGGAGAAGACGGGGGCCGTTTTTGGCTAGGCAGTAGCGGGGGCGCAGGTGGGGAATGTTGTTGTGGAGAAGGAGGAGTAAATGAATTTGATGTTAGCGTTGCTCCAGGACGGTGAACAGGCTGTCGACGCGCCGCAGGGGGGAGTGCTCGGGGCTCTTGAGACGGCGGGAGAATGGTTTATCGGGCTGTTCCAGGCCGGGGCCGATACGTTCGTCGGGTTCGTGACCGGGATCGTCCCGCTCGTGATCGTGCTGCTGACGGCGTTCTATACGATAGTCAACCTGATCGGGGAGGAGCGGGTGCAGGGCGCGGCGCGGTTCGCCGCCGGGAACATCCTTACCCGCTACACTCTGTTGCCCGTGCTGGCGGTCTTTTTCCTGACGAACCCGATGGCCTACACCTTCGGTACGTTCCTGGAGGAGAGGTACAAGCCGGCGTTCTACGACTCGGCGGTCTCGTTCGTGCATCCGCCGCTGGGGCTATTTCCGCACGTCAATCCGGCGGAGTTGTTCGTCTACCTGGGCGTCGCCGAGGGATTGCGGAAAGCAGACTTACCGCTCGGTCCGTTCGCCGTCAGGTTATTTCTGGCGGGCCTCGTGGTCATACTCATCCGAGGAATTGTCACGCAGTACATAACCCTGTTCCTGGCCCGGCGCCAGGGCGTAGAGCTTTAAGGGGAGGAGGAAAGCATGGCTGAAAGAGAGTTCAAAGCCGTCAAGATTGAGCGCGGCTCCCAGGGCTGGGGCGGGCCGCTGATCATCGAGCCGACGGCTGAGAAGGACAAGATCGTGGCCGTCACCGGCGGAGGAATACCGGCGGTGGCCCAGAAGATAGCGGACCTGACCGGGGCCGAGGTCATCGACGGCTTCAGGCGACCGCCCGCGGAGAGTGAGATCGCCGCCGTGGTCGTGGACTGTGGGGGTACGGCGCGGGCCGGCGTCTATCCGCGCAAACGCATCCCGACCATCAACCTGACGCCCGTGGGGCAAGCCGGTCCGCTGGCGCAGTTTATAACCGAAGACATTTACGTCTCGGGAGTTCGTGAGAAAAACATAAGTCTGGCGGACGGGTCTGAGAGCGTAGCGGCTTCCTCGTCTACGATGGCACCCGGTGGCGATGGGGCTGAGACGGCGGCCCAGCAGAGTCCGTTCGCCCAGCAGGGCGCGCAGGCGAGTAACGGGGGCGGTATTACCGGACTCATCGCCAACATCGGGCGCGTCATGGGCGGCGTGGTCGGCGTCTTGTTCCAGAGTGGGCGACAGGCCATAGACCAGGTTATACGGAACATACTGCCGTTCATCGCTTTCGTAACTCTGCTCATCGGCATCATCAACTACACGGGGCTTGGGAACCTGATCGCCAGCGTGCTGACGCCGCTCGCGGGCAGCCTGGTCGGACTGCTAATACTCTCGATAATCGTCGGTTTGCCGTTCCTCTCGCCCGTGCTCGGGCCTGGGGCGGTGATCGCGCAGGTGGTCGGCGTGCTTATCGGGACTCAGATAGCCCAGGGAAACATCGCCCCGGCTTTCGCGCTGCCGGCGCTCTTCGCCTACAACACCCAGGTGGGATGCGACTTCGTGCCGGTCGGACTCGCGCTCGGGGAAGCGGAGCCAAAGACTATCGAGATAGGTGTCCCGGCGGTGCTGTTCAGTCGCCAGATCACCGGCCCCATAGCGGTCCTCGTCGGTTGGGTGTTCAGCTTCGGACTCTACGCTTAGGAGGCCCTGTGGAGTACGTCTACCGCACGGAGATAACGGAGGTCGGGCCGGAAGTCGAGGAGTTTCTCGACACGGCGGGCATCATGATCACCTTCGAGGACGGGGCTCCGCCGGAGCTGGCGGAGATCTCCATCCTCCACAAGCACACCGACCGGCGGGAAGAGCCGCCGGTCGCAGGCGACACGGTCGTTATAGGTGACCGGGAGTTCAGGATAACGGCCGTCGGGGGGATCGCCTGGAAGAACATGCTGGAGCTGGGCCACGCGGTGTTCAAGTTCAACGGCGCCAGCGAAGCCGAGCTGCCCGGTGAGATCTGTGTGGAAGAGCAGCGGGCAGGAGTAGTAAAAGAGATTATCGGACCCGGCGTGCCGCTTGAGATAAGGGCCGCTGATTAGAGAAAGGCCATATTTTGGGGCTTAGAGATAGGCTGGAAGGGCTGAAGCGCGCCGGAGCGCCCATCCGGGTCGGTCTAGTCGGCGCAGGGCAGATGGGCCGGGGCTTTATCGCCCAGGTCGCCGGCATACCCGGCATGGAAGTAGCCGCCGTCGCCGACATAGATCCGGCACGCGCCATGACCGCTTTCCGGGAGGCGGGGCAGGAGCCGGTCGAGGGGATAAACGATAGCCTCGGCAGGCCCGGCGTCACCGATGACGCAGTGGACGTCGCCCGTTCGGACAACGTGGACGTGGTGGTAGAGGCGACCGGCGTGCCGGAGATCGGGGCTCGGGTCGCTTACGAGGCGATCCAAAACGGCAAGCACGTAGTGATGCTCAACGTCGAGGCTGACGTTACCATCGGTCCCATCCTGAACCGTATGGCCCGGAGTGCCGGTGTGGTCTATACGGGCTCCGCCGGGGACGAACCGGGCGCCATCATGGAACTCTATGACTTCGCCCGTTCCCTGGGTTTCGAGGTCGTAGTCGCCGGAAAAGGAAAGAATAACCCCCTGGAAGTATCCGCAACCCCGGAATCCCTGGCTGATGAGGCCGCCAGTAAGCGTATGAACCCCAAGATGCTCGCCTCTTTCGTCGACGGAACCAAGACGATGGTCGAGATGGCCGCCGTCGCCAACGCCACCGGCATGGCCCCGGACAAACCTGGGATGCACGGGCCGGAGGAGACGGTTCCGAATCGCCTCGGAGAAGTATTTAGCCTGGAAGAAGAGGGTGGCGTACTCTCCGGTTATGGCACGGTGGATTACGTGCGGGGGGTGGCTCCGGGCGTTTTCGTGATCGTGCGGGCCGGGGCCGAGCCCGTGCGGGAGACGATGGAATACCTGGGCCAGGGGCCTGGGCCCAACCACGTCCTCTACCGTCCCTACCATCTCACGAGCCTCGAAACCCCGATCTCCGTCGTCCGCGCCGCGCTCCACGGAGAGCCGACCATAGCTCCCCAGGAGGAACTCTCCGCAGAGGTAGTCGCCGTTGCGAAGCGCGACATGGAAGCCGGTGAGAAGCTCGGCGGCATAGGCTCCGCCGACTACTACGGACACGTCTACAAGGTTTCGGAAGCCGCCGGCATGTTGCCCATCGGCCTGGCGGAAGGAGCCCGGACGATCCGACCAGTGAAACGGGGGGATTCGATATCCCGTTCGGGCGTGGAACTCGCGGAAAGCTCTTTCGTGGTGGGCCTGCGACGGTTGCAGGAGATGGCGTCAGGAGAAGTACTCTAAGTAGTGGTAGCCACGCGTTACACGGTTGACCATCGTTTTCTCACGGACCACGACCACCTGATCCTCAAGGTGCTCCGGCTGTACTACGAGCACGACCTGAACCAGGTCGAGGTAGCCCGGCGGATGGGTTTCTCCCGTCCGAAGGTCTCCAAACTTATCACCGAGGGGCGCAATCGCGGGCTGGTGAAGATCGAGATAGCCGAGCCCGCCGGCGACTCTGCATCCCTGGAGATAGCCCTCGAAGACCAGTACGGCCTCGTCGAGGCGCTGGTCGTTTCTTCCAACGAGGACCGACAGAGCACAGAGTACGCGGCGGGCGCCGTGGGTGGAGCACTCCTCGCCCGGCTCTGCACCGCAGAATCGAGCCTTGGCCTCTCGTGGGGCGTCTCGGTGCGGGCGCTTGCGGAGGCGATCCCTACTATGTCTTTCCAGTGTAGAAAGGTAGTCCCGCTCGTGGGCGGAATGGGGAAGGCGGAGAAAGGACTCCACTCAAACCAGGTATGCGCCAGACTGGCGGCGAAATCGAACGCCGAGTACCTGCAACTCGCGGCCCCCGCCATCGCCCGTTCGGCCCGTAGCCGGGATGAACTCATGGAGATGCCGGGTATAGCGGAGACCCTGGAAGAGGCAGCGAGCTGCGACGTGGCCGTCGCGGGAATCGGCGGGATACTCTCTACCTCCACGATGGTCGAGGCCGGGTACTTTACCCTGGAAGAATTTCTTGGGCTTCGGGCGCGGGGCGCGGTGGGCGACATCTGCTGCCACTTCCTGAACGAGGAGGGAAACCCGTGCCTCGAAGACCTTTCGGCCCGAATCCTGGGCCTGACCCTGGATCAACTCCGGGAGATACCGCGCACCGTCGGGATCGTGACCGGCGCCGACAAGGCACCCGGCGTCGCCGCCGTCCTTAAAGGCGGCTACGTGAACACCCTGGTCTGCGACCGGGAGCTGGCCGAATCATTGTTGCGAGACAAACATACTATCAAGCGAGAGGAAGGAACCTGAAGTGAAGAATCCCAGAGATCGCCGGGAGCTTCTGGAGACCATGTTTCTAATACGGGCCTTCGATGAGAAGGTCGACGAGCTGTACGCTGAAGGCGCGCTGCACGGTACGGCCCACTTCTACGTCGGACAGGAGGCTGTAGCTGTGGGGGTCATGGCTGCCCTGGAAGAAGGCGACGTCATAACCGGTACCCACCGGGGCCACGGCCACGCGGTCGCCTTCGGCCTGGACCTGGACCGCATGGCGGCCGAGCTTCTCGGTAAAGCCTCCGGCTACTGCCACGGCAAAGGTGGGAGCATGCACATCGCCGACGTGGAGGCCGGGATGCTCGGCGCCAACGGCATCGTGGGCGGAAGCATGGGTATCGCCTGTGGCGCGGGATGGGTTTTCAAGCAAAGAAAACAGGATCACGTCGCCGTCTGTTTCTTCGGAGACGGGGCCGTCCAGGAGGGCATATTCAACGAGACGCTGAACATGGCCGCCATCTGGAAATTGCCCGTCATCTTCGTGTGCGAGAACAACCAGTACGCTATGTCCCTGAGCGTGAAGAAAGGCTTCGCCACCGAGCGCATCTCCGACCGGGCCGCCGGTTACGGGATGACGGGCGTGTCGGTGGACGGTATGGAGTTGGATGAGGTTCATGGAGCCGCCTCCGAGGCCGTGGAACGGGCGCGTGGCGGTGAGGGACCGACGCTCATCGAGGCGGTTACCTACCGCTACCTCGGTCACTCAAAGAGCGATGCCAACCTCTACCGGACGCGGGAGGAGATCAAATCGTGGCGCGAGCACGACCCCACCCAGCGGTTCTCCGCCAGGCTCGAAGAAGAGGGAACCCTCAAGAGCGAGGAGTGGCGTGAGATAGAGAAAGAGGCGAAAGAGCGGATAGAGGAGGCTTTCGAGAAGGCCGCCGGGGAACCCGAACCGGAGCCCGAGTCGGCGCTGGAGGATGTTTATGCCTAGAGAGATCACCTACCGCGAAGCTGTCCGGGAGGCCATGCAATCCGCGATGCGGGAGAACCCGGAAGTCTTCTTGATGGGCGAGGACGTGGGCGTATACGGTGGGGCCTTCGGCGTGAGCCGGGGCATGGTCGAAGAGTTCGGCGAAGGCCGGGTGGTGGATACACCGCTTTCTGAAGCCGGATTCGTCGGATTGGGTATCGGCGCGGCCTTAATGGGCATGCGGCCCATCGTGGAGATCCAGTTCTCCGATTTTATCACCCACTCGATGGACCAGCTCGTCAACCAGGCCGCCAAGCTCCGCTACATGTTCGGCGGCAAGGCCGAGGTGCCGCTGGTGCTCCGTACCCCTGGCGGCGCGGGGACTGGGGCCGCCGCCCAGCACTCCCAGTCTCTCGAAGCCTGGTTCATCCACGTGCCGGGGCTCAGGGTCGTCATGCCCTCGACGCCGTACGACGCCAAGGGGATGCTGTTGGCTGCTCTAGACGACCCGAACCCGGTGATCTTCTACGAGCACAAGCTTCTCTACAATCGCAAGGGCGACGTCCCGGAAGAACCGTACCGGGTACCTCTGGGCGAGGCTATGGTCAGCCGCGAGGGAGCGGACGTGACGCTGGTCGCCGCCGGATTGGTCCACAACTTCGCGCTGGAGGCGGCGGAGGCGCTCTCCGACGAAGGGGTAGAGGCTGAGGTCGTCGACCTGCGGAGCCTCTCGCCGATGGACCACGAGACGGTGCTGCGTTCGGTGGAGAAGACCGGCAAGCTCGTGGTGGTCGAGGAGGACGTAAAGACTGCGGGATGGGGCGCGGAGTTGGTCTCCAGGGTCGTGGAGAGCGAGAGTTTCTACGCCCTCGACCGGGCGCCCGCCAGGGTGGCGGGGGCGGACACCCCGATCCCCTACAACAAGAACCTCGAAGCCTACATTCGGCCCACACCGGAGAAGGTGGCAGAGGCTGCACGCTCACTTCTCAGCACGAGTGTGGGGGTGTACGCCTGATGGCCGCCGAGCTCAAAGTGCCGACCCTCGGCATGGACATGGAAGAGGCCACCATACTCCGCTGGATGGTCGAGGAAGGCGCGGCGGTCGAAAAAGGCGATCCCGTATTGGAGATAGAGACCGACAAGACCTCGTTCGAGATAGAGGCGAACAGTGATGGTGAGATCCGGAACCTCCGCGGCGAAGAGGGCGAGACTCTTCCGGTCGGCGCCGTCCTCGCCTATATCGCCGCCCCCGGCGAGGAAATCCCCCAACGAGAAGAGCCTCAGGAGACTACGGAGTCCGGTTATGCAGGTAAGAACCGACAAAGTGAAACCGTCATCGAGAAAGAGATGAAAGGTTCAGGAGGCGTGCCCGGATCCCCCGGCTCCAATGGAAACCGGCGCCGGTTGAGGGCCTCACCGGCGGCTCGGCGGGCGGCGGACGAGCGGGGTCTGGACCTCGAAGATATAGCGGGCTCCGGTCCGCAAGGCAGGATCTACCTCTCCGACGTCCTGGAGGCGGAGGTCAAGCCCGGAGAAGACCGGGGTGGGAAGCTTACAATACCAGCGCCGACCTCCCACCGGGAACCTCTCTCCCGCATCCGACGCATCGGCGCGGAGCGAACGGCCAAAAGTTTCGCCGAGGTCCCGCACTTCTATCTGACTCGTAACCTGGAGGCTGACCGGCTTCTGGAGGTGGCGGAGCGTTTAGGGGAGAAGATGGAGCCTGCTCCGGGCGTAACCGAACTTCTGGTTCTGGCCGTCGCCCGGACGCTCAAAAAGCATCCGAGGCTCAACGCGCGTTACGCCGGGGATGAGTTGGAGTTGCAGGATCAGGTCAACCTCGGCGTCGCGGTCGCTACGGACGACGGGCTCGTGGTTCCTTCACTCAAGGGAGCGGACTCCATGCCGCTGCAAGAGCTGGTCCCGGAGTTGAAGGGCCTGATCGGGCGGGCGAGGAGCGGCAGCCTCGCGCCTGAGGAGCTTTCGGGCGGCACCTTCACGATCTCCAACCTGGGCATGATGGGCATAGACTCATTCGACGCCGTTATAAACACGCCGGAGGCCGCGATCCTGGCCGTCGGAAGGATCCGGACCGTCCCCGAATGGCAGGGTGGAGAATGGGTGCCGCGCCGTATAATCTCAGCGACCCTTTCTGTGGACCACCGGGTGGCGGACGGCGCCGACGGGGCGCGTTTCCTAGAAGACTTGCAGGCGGTGCTCACGGACTGGGAGCTTCTACTATAATGACGCATAGACAGAGGAGCTGAATTGAAGGTCGAGAACGATGCCATACTCACCTGTACGTCCTGCGGGGTAGAGGGTCCGCACGAGCTTCTGTACCTCTCCGAGCACATGTGCGCCAGCCGCTGCGCTAACTGCGGTCATGCAGTGGTCTACTCGCACAACCTCTACGCAGACTACGCCCGTGATCTGGCGGACCGTACCTCGCGGCTCCCGATCAGCCTGGTCTCGAAGGTCTTTAGGGCTCCGGTAGACGTTCTTAGGTGGCCTTTCAAGATGGTCCGCAAGCCTTTCGGGCTGCTCAAGGAACTGAACTACGTCACGGTTCTGGAGCGCGGCCCCCGGCGTCCGCGGGCGTCCAAGGATAAGCTAAAGAGCGGTTAAGCGTTCTTTACGCCGGCGACTACGTCTTGTAGTCCCTGTTTGGCGTCGGCGAAGAGCATCATGGTCTTCTCTTCGTCGTAGAAGAGCGGGTTGTCCACGCCGGCGAAGCCGGGACTCAGGGAGCGCTTGACGAAGATCACCTGACGCGCCTCCTCCACGTTCAGGACCGGCATTCCGGAGATGGGGCTGTCCTGGGTTTTGTCGTTGGCCGCCGGGTTCACTACGTCGTTTGCCCCGACGACTACTACGGCGTCGGTTTCGGGAAATTCTTTGTTTATGTCTTCCATGTCGTAGAGCTTGTCGTAGGATACGTCGGCCTCGGCGAGGAGCACGTTCATGTGGCCCGGCATCCGGCCCGCGACGGGGTGGATGGCGAACTTCACGTCCTTGCCCTGGCTTTCGAGGGTGCTCGCAAGCTCGGCCATCAGGTTCTGGGCCTGGGCGACGGCGAGTCCGTAGCCTGGGACGAATATGATCTTGTCCGCGTCGTACTTCAAGGCGGCTGCCACATCATCGGCCCCGACCGAGTGTACTGGCTTCTCTTCCTCATCACCCTTACTCTTGGACGAGGTGGCACCGACGGCGCCGAAGATGATCTTGCCGAGAGGACGGCCGAGCGAGCTGCTCATGAGCCGGGTGAGGATAGTGCCCGATGCGCCCACGAGCGAGCCGCTGATAATGAGCACATCGTTGCTGAGCGCGAAGCCGCTCATGGCGGCGGCAAGCCCGGTACAGGCGTTCAGCAGCGAGATGACGATCGGCATGTCCGCCCCGCCGATAGGTACGACGAGCAGTATTCCGAGCAGGAGCGAAGCGCCGAAGATGATCCCCACGGAGAGCAGCGGCGCGGGTCCGCCGGCGATCACGTTAATGCTTAGGGCTACAACCCCCAGGAAAAGCACTGCGTTGACTACCGTCTGGAGCGGGAAAGAGACGGAGCCGGTAAGGAAGAGGTCCTGCAGCTTCGAGAACGCTATGACGCTCCCGGCGAAGCTGACGCACCCGATCAGGACGCCAAGCAGGATCGTCGTGGTGATAAAAGCGCCCTCGGACTCGGCCCCGAGTTCCTGTATCCGGTAAAACTCGATGACCGCAACCAGTGCCGCCGCACCGCCACCGACGCCGTTGAAGGCGGCGACCATCTGGGGCATGTCCGTCATCTGAACCCGCTGGGCCGCGACCGCCCCGATCACAGCGCCGATCGCTATAGCGATGAAAACTTCTATGGGGTTGACGATCTCGAAGCTGAGTAGGGTGGTGATTACCGCGATTATCATGCCGAATGCGGAGAGCGTGTTCCCCGAACGTGCGGTGTCGGGCGAACGCAGCCGCCGGATGCCGAAGATAAAGAGCAGCGCGGCGATCAGGTACGCTACAGCGGTTATGCCGTCCAAGCTTTAGCCCTGCTTTCTACGGGGCCGGTTGCCGGCCCGGAACATGTCCAGCATCCGGTTCGTCACCCAGAAGCCGCCGACGATGTTTATGGTCCCGAAGACTACCGCGATCAGACCGACGATCCTGATAAAGGCGTTCCCACCCTCGGCGCCGACAGCGATTATGGCTCCGACCAGTACGATGCCGTGGATGGCGTTCGTCGCGCTCATCAGAGGCGTGTGCAGGAGAGTCGGTACCCGCGATATTAGCTCGAAGCCGATGACGATAGCCAGGATGAAGATGGTGAGTTCGCCGAGCAGTTCGGAGTTCATCGGGCCTCTTCCTCTTGCTTTTGCTCTTTCTCTTGTTCTTTCAGGTCAGTCAGCGCCTGGATGGTTGCCTCTTGCCGGATCTCCCCACCGTGCGCTATACACGACCCGTCGGTGATCTCATCCTCGAAGTCCAACTCAAGCTCACCCTCGGGGGCGAGGTGGTTTATGAAGCTGAGCATGTTGCGCGAGTAGAGCTGGCTGGCGTGTATCGGGACGCTGCTCGGCACGTTCACCGGACCAACGATCTTCACTTGCTGGTGATCCACGATAGCGCCGGGGTCCGTCAACTCGCAGTTGCCCCCGTTCTCCGCCGCCAGGTCCACGATGACCGAACCCGGCCGCATGTCCTCGACCATCTCTTTCGTGACGAGTATCGGGGCTTTCTTGCCGGGTACGAGCGCAGTCGTGATGATGACGTCCGTCTCTTTGATCCGGGTCCGCAGCAACTCCCGGTCTCGCTGCTGCTTCTCCTCGCTCTGTTCCTGCGCATACCCGCCGGTGCTCTCCCCATCATCCTCTTCTTGAGCGGAGGCGCCGTTCTGCTCGGCGGTCTCCTGTTTCGGCGGCTCGGCGAAGGAGTTGAATCCCAGGGCGACCATCAGCTTCGCCAGGCCGGCTGGCTCATATTCCTCTTGGTCGTCTTGCGGTTTTTGCTCTTCCTTCTCATCGTCCGAGTCCAGGAAGGTGGCGCCGAGCGACTCTATCTGCTCCTTGACTTCGGGACGGATGTCGAAGGCCGTGACCTCGGCCCCGAGGCGTTTCGTGGTGGCTATGGCCTGCAACCCCGCAACTCCGGCTCCGAGCACCAGCACCTTCGAAGCCTTGCTGGTCCCGGCGGCGGTGGTCATCATGGGGAGGTATTTGCCCAGGTAATTCGCGGCGATGATCGCGGATTTGTAGCCAGAGATCGAACCCATCGAAGAGAGAGCGTCCATGCTCTGCGCCCGTGATATGCGCGGTATCGCCTCCACGGAGAAGACCGTCACCCCGGCTTTCGACAGCCACCAGGCAAGCTCCGGGAACGCCGGTCCCTGGAGAAAGCAGATCAAGGTTAGCCCCTCGTGCATGGCCCGGACTTCTTCCCTGGTCGGCTTCTGGATCTTCAAGACGACGTCGGACTCTTCGTAGATCTGGCTGGCCTTCGGAACTATCCTGGCTCCGGCTTCCTCGTAGGCCTCGTCAAGGTTGTAGTCCCGCCCCGCGCCGGATTGAATCGCAACCTCGAATCCCTTGTCTACGAGCTTGCCTACGGTTTCGGGCACGAGTCCTACCCGCTGCTCTCCCTTGACCGTCTCCTTTGGAACTCCGATCTTCACACGGGCATTATAACGTTAAATTATTCTTCTTTCGGCGACTACCCCGCAGACGCTTTTTAACTCTTCGCTTTTTTCCTGGACCGGAAGTCGGCGGCGAACTCTTCGACGGGTGCGCCGTTCAGGAGGTGCCGATCCACCACCTCCTGCACCCGGTCTTCGTCGAGTCCGAGATACCACGTTCCGGAGGGGTACACGATTACGTTGGGGCCGTGCTTGCACAGCCCGAGGCAGTCCACGCAATCCACCCGGACGTCGCCGTTCATCCCGGCCGCACGCAACTCGCTCTTGAGCGCCTTGCGTGTATCCTTCGCGCCACGCTTCTTGCAGTCCCCACCCTGGCAGACCAGAACGTGAGAATCGTAGTCGCGTACCTTCGCCCGCGACAGCGTTGCTACGCTGCCGTTGGTCTCGGATTTAGATTTCTTTTTCTTTTTGGAGATAGCGGGCTCCTGTTCAGACTTTTGTTACTGAGACTCATTATCAATAACTGCAATATATCATCTTCGCCGCCGGGACGGTATGATGTTTTGTAGGATTTCGTGAAATGTTTCGCCGGGTTTCGTGTCCGGTTGCGGAGTTAGATAGAGGACGGGGAATTTGAGCAGGCACGGAGTAATAGACGTGGGGTCCAACACGATCCACCTCCTCGTGGGTGAGATTGAGGACGGCGGCGTTTTGCCGATTACGGGCGAGAAAGTTTCGGCGAGGCTCGGGGCCGGTGTAGACAAAAGCGGCAAGATCGTGGAGGAGCGGCTCTCGTTGGCTGAGGAGGCGATACGGCTCTTCGCCAAAATCTCCGCGCTCAACGGGGCGTCGGAGCCCGCGATACTCGCCACGAGCGCCGTTCGGGACGCGGCCAACGGCCAGGAGTTGATAGACCGGGTCGCAGAGGCGACGGGGCTTGAGATGCGTCTGATTTCCGGCGACGAGGAGGCCGACCTGGGTTTTCGTGGGGCGGTATCGGCTGTCGGAAAGACCTGGGAGGGGGCGGCTCTCGTGGTGGACCTCGGTGGCGGGTCGGCGCAGCTCATCGTGGGGGAGGCGTCTAGCGGCCCGCTCATGCAGGTCTCGCTGCCGCTCGGCTCGAACCGGACCACGGAGAAGTTCGTCGACAGCGACCCGGCGAAAAAGAAGGAATTGAAGGCGCTCGACAAGCACGTGAAAGGGATGATGCCGGGTTGGGGGCTCTCTCCTGGGGTTCCGGTAGTGGCGGTCGGAGGGTCGGCGCGGGCGATGCTCAAAATCACCCAGGACCGGCTCACGGTGGACCGTCTGAGGCAACTCGCGGTTGGGATTTCAGATCGTCCTTCTTCGGTGCTCTCCCGCGAGTACGGGCTCGCTCCCGAGCGGGCGCGGGTCCTGCCGGCGGCGATCACCACGTTCGCCGCGATATTGGAGCACTTTGACCGTGAGGACCTGACCGTGGCGCGTGGGGGCTTGCGAGAGGGCACTATCCTGACGCTCGCCAAAAGGAAGGAGACATGACCGACGTAGCACCAAAACCAAACCTGGCGGATCCGTCGCTCTACATAAACCGGGAGCTCTCCTGGATGGCCTTTAACGAGCGCGTGCTGGCGCAGGCCAGTGACGAGCGCCATCCGCTTCTGGAGAGGCTCCGTTTCATATCCATCTCAGAGACGAACCTCGACGAGTTCTTCATGATCCGGGTCTCCGGGCTCCAGCAGCAGGTCGTCGCCGAGCTTCCGAACCCGGTGCCCGATGGGATGACGCCGGAGGAGCAACTCTCGCACATACACGGGCTCACGGAGGAATTTCTTACCGAGCAGCGGGAGATCCTGAACGGCGAGTTGCTCCCCGCGCTCGAAGAACAGGGCATCAGCATAGTCCCGCACGCGAAGCTGAATAAAACGGAGAAGAAAGAGCTGCGTGAGAGGTTCGCCGCCGAGATACTCCCTATCCTCACGCCGCTCGCCATAGACCCGGCGCATCCCTTTCCGCATATCTCCAACCTCTCCTTGAACCTGCTGGTCGTTATAGAGGACGACGGGAGAAAGGTCATAGCGCGGGTCAAAGTGCCGACCAGCATAGAGCGCTTCATGCGCCTGCCGGACAAGCCGCCCCGCGACGGGGACCGGCGCTCCCAGACACGGCTGGTAAGGGTCGAGGAAGTCATGGCGGCCAACCTCGACGAGCTATTCCCCGGCAAGCACATCGCGGCGAGCTACGTGTTCCAGGTGACGCGGAACGCGGATTTCGTGATCGAGGAGGATGAGGCCGCCGATCTGTTGCAGGCCATCGAAGACGAGTTGGAGGGCCGGTGGTTCGGCCAGAGCGTCCGCCTCGTGGTCGCCGACAGCATGCCCGAGAAGGTGAGCGAGTGGCTGGTGGAGAATTTGAAGGTGGGAGGAGCGGTCTATTTCGTTCCCGAGCCGATAGGCCTGGCGGATTTCGAGGACCTGACGCACCTGGACCGGCCGGACCTGCTTTATCCGCCCATCACGCCGCGGGTACCGCCGGAGATCCGGAGTGCGCGCTCGATCACGCAGGCGGTTCGTCAGGGGGACGTGCTACTCTACCATCCTTATGACTCTTTCGCTCCCGTGGTGGAGTTCGTCCGGGCGGCGGCCAGCGACCCGAGCGTCCTCGCTATAAAGCAGACCCTGTACCGAGTCGGGGCAAACTCCCCGATAGTCGAGGCGCTCTCCGAAGCCCGCGACGAACAGACCCAGGTCGCCGTCCTGGTAGAGTTGAAGGCCCGCTTCGACGAAGAGCCGAACATCGTCTGGGCCAGACGACTCGAAGCGCGGGGCGTCCACGTCGCCTACGGCATCGTCGGTCTCAAGACGCACGCCAAACTGTGCCTGGTAGTCCGGCGCGAAGGTTCGGGACTCCGACGTTACATCCATCTGGGTACCGGCAACTACAACCCTTCGACCGCCAGGATCTACACCGACTTCTCGTACTTCACCGACGACCCGGACCTGGTGGAGGATAGCTCCGACCTCTTCAATCACCTGACCGGCTACTCGGAGCAGGAGGAGTACAAAGAGCTGCTCGTCGCCCCCTCGACGATGCGCGAAGGCATCCTCTACCTTATAAGCGAGCAATCGGAGAAGGCCCGGAACGGACAGCCGGCGAGCATCATGTTCAAGGCGAACAACCTGACCGACCCGAGCATCATCGAGGCGCTCTACGAAGCCTCGCAGGCCGGGGTGAAGGTAGACCTCGTTATTCGCGGGATCTGCTGCTTGCGTCCTGGGCTGGAGGGGATCAGTGACAACATCCGGGTCGTCTCCCTGGTGGGCCGCTTTCTAGAACATGCCCGCGCCTTGATCTTCGGTGCGGGAGAGGATGAGAAGGTGTACCTTGGTAGCGCCGACCTGATGCAACGAAACCTGGACCGGCGGGTCGAGCAACTCTTCCCCCTGCGCCAGGAACGACATCGCAACAAGGTCAGGCGTCTTCTAGAACTACAACTCGCCGACAACGTGAACGGCTGGGGACTAAACTCCGACGGCTCCTTCGAGAGAAAGAATCCGAAAGAAGGCGAAGAGCCTCTGGACAGCCAGTCCCTAATGCTGGAGGAGTCTCTGTAGGAGAAACGCCAGCCTTTCTCACTCGATGTCGTACCAGCCCGCTTATGCTGACTCTCTGAACCCCATAAACTTCCAGTGTCCCGCCGAGCATGTCCTGTATATCGCTGGAAGGGGGGATGCGGACCTGTATCGTGCAATCTCGACAGGAGAGATGGTCGACTTGGGCATTTCGTTCTCCTGACCAAGAGCGTTCGTGCAAGAACTATATACCGGCCGCCTCGCTCTTGAAAAACTTGCGCTGTGTCGGTTTGCAACTGAGCGCGACGGGATTGTATGTTACGATTCAGCGCTTCCGAGAGCGCGGGTTGCAGAGGAGGTTGCCAAGTCCCATGCAAGATCCGGTGCCGACCTCCGATCACCAGGAGATCGAGTGGCAATTCGACGCGCTGGACGTGAGACCTGTCGGACGCTGGCTGGAGGAGCTTGGCGCCGACAGTGATCCGCGCGTCTCATCCGCTTCCCGGCGTGAGATCTCCGACACCTACCTCGACACCGACGATTGGCATATGTGGCGCGCCGGCTACGCCCTGCGGATTCGGCGTGAAGGCAAAGGGAAACCCGAAGCGACCATGAAGCTGTTGAGCCCGGGGGACGCGGAGGATGGCCTCCGTAACCGGCGTGAGATCTCCGAGAACCTGGGCGACGCGGAGTCTCTCACCGCTTCGTCAGGGCCGGTCGGGGAACGGGTGCGCTCCCTCACCGGCCCGAAAGCCTTGAAACCCATATTCGAGGTCCATACGCTAAGGAGCGCCTACCCGCTCGCTCTCGACGGCACGGAGGTCGGCGAGGTTGCGCTGGACGAGACCACCATACCCCTGGAGGACGGCAAGGAGCCCGCCGCCCTCAGCCGCGTAGAGGTGGAGGTGGACGCCGAATCTCTCCGTAAGGTAGAGCCTTTCGTGGGGCGGCTGCGCGAGGAGTGCCGGCTGACGTCCGCCGCCGCTTCCAAGTACGAGGCGGGCCTCTTCGCTCGTGGGCTCCACCCGCCGGAGCCGCCCGAGTTCGGGCCGAAGGACGTGGACGCTTCGCTCACGACGGGCCAGGTAGCGTTCGCCGTGCTGCGCGGACAGTACGAAAAGTACCTGGCACACGAGCCCGGCGCCAGGCTCGGCGAAGACCCTGAGGAGCTACACGACATGCGGGTGGCGACCCGTCGGATGCGGGCGGCGATCAAGATCTTTCAGGACGCCCTGACGGTACGGTCCCGGAAGTTCCGGGACGAGCTGAAATGGGTAGCCGGGGCGCTCGGAGAGGTGCGCGACCTGGACGTGCAGCTAGAGCGTCTCGAAACCTGGGTCTCCGACGCCGCCCCGGAGGACCGGGAGCCTCTCGGCGCGCTCCGCGCTATTATGGAGGAGCAGCGCGCCAAAAAGCGCAGATCCATGCTCCGTGTGCTCCACTCTCGCCGCTACGCACGCTTCTCCGAGTCGTTCGGCGAGTTCCTGCGGCGCGGTCCGTCCCGTCGTTCGCGGGCGGCCGGGGTTCCCATAATCGCCGCGGCCCCGGATCTGATTCGCAAACCTTACCGCAAGGTAAGAAAGCTCGGAGACCTTCTCACGGAGGACTCCTCCGGCGCGGAGTACCATGAACTCCGCAAGAAAGGCAAGCGCCTGCGGTACGCCCTGGAGTTCCTGTCGGATATCTACGGAGAGCCAGCGAAAGACCTCGTCAAACCTCTAAAAACTCTGCAGGATGTCCTGGGAGATCACCAGGACGCCGGGGTCGCCATCGCTTACCTCCGCGAGTTGAGCGTCACCAGGGGGCGTAGCCCCAAGCTGCCGCCGCAGGCGGTGTTCGTTATGGGAGGCATCGCTGAACGCTACGCGGTCCGGGCCCGGGAGCTGCGTCAAGAGTTCCCCGCCGCCTACGAGAAGGTAAAGGGCAAACGCTGGAAGAAGCTCAAGAAAGCGTTGGAGAAGGCCTGTCCGGAAGACACGGATCGGGACGCCTGAGCCGTGGACCTCTATCTCATCCGGCACGCCGTCGCTTTCGGGCGTGACCACGGGCATTGGCCCAACGACGCGGACCGTCCTTTGACGCCGGATGGAGAGGAAGGGTTCCGCCCGGTCGCCCGTGGTTTGGTAAACCTCGTGCCGGGAGTCGAGGCGCTGCTGAGCAGCCCGTACGCGAGGGCGTGGCGTACGGCGGAGCTTCTGGACGACGAGACTCCCTGGCCTATACCTGTCGTGTTTCCGGCGCTGGAACCCGAGGTGCCGCCGCGAAAGGTGTTCGCCGCGCTCGGGACCTACGAAGGATTCGGCTCCCTGGCGCTGGTCGGCCATCGTCCGAGCCTGCACGGGCTCGCCGCATATCTGCTCACCGGCGCCGAAGACGGGCTGAACATAGGTCTGAAGAAAGGCGGCGTGGCATGCCTGCGCTTTGATGGCGAACCGGAGCCGGGCGCGGCGAAGCTCCGCTGGCTGCTTACTCCTAAAGTCCTGCGACTGGCGGGAGAGGCTTAAAGCTAAGGGTTACGCTTCCTTTAAAGGTATCCGGGCTACTCTGTCCGGCTTGGGGTAGTCGGCGCGTAGATCCAAGAGGGTAAGCTCTATGTGGTCCACCGGGACTCTACCGACGGGCCAGTCACGGAACTGCTCTATGGAAGGGATCAAACCCTCCGGCATCGGCGTATCGTTGGGAGCCTGGAAGTATGCAAGGGTAAGGTGCGGAGGCCCGGTCGGCGTTTTTATCCCACAGTCTTCGCAGATCCGCCGGCGTATCTCCGCCAGCATGCCGTCGTCGTAGACTTCGACGAAAGCGGCGCCGGGGAAAGCGTTCAGGTTCGCAAACTCTATCTCGAACGCCGGAAAATCTTTCAGGGCCCGCCGGGCGTGGGTCTCCACTTCGGTCAATCTCTCCGGTGAGATCTCACGCTTCTTATCCGGTTCGGGGACCAGGAAACCGAGCGGGAGCAGCGTGATGTGCATGAAGTGGTACGGGTGCAGCGAGACGAACGGCAGGGTTTTCAAGGCGTTTCTCAAGGGCTCCAGGCGAGCCTCGAAAGCGGAGGTATCTACCGGCACTATGAAAGAAGCCGAAAGGGTGTGACCGTCCTGCCAGCCAGGGTCCATGTGCCCCCCGAACTCCAGATGTCCTCCCGAGACAAAGCTCTTCCACACCCGCGCATAGTCTTCCATCCGCAAACTGTAGCAGAATGGGCCCGCGCTTTGATATCTGTGTAACCAGGCCCCGGCGCAAGACGGTATGATAACCTCCCTCACGTCGATGATAGCCGTAGCCGCAAGCGTAGAGTCCGCCGGGAGGATTTGAAGAACTTGTCGAGAGGTACGAGTCGCCCGTATGGGAGTTTAACGGTGTATTTGCTGTTGGCGATCCTGTGCCTCCTCATCACGGGTTGCTCGCTGCTGGACGGCGGGACTGACGCTTCGGCCGAACTGGAGCCGGAGGGGAAATCCACGAGCTCCGGCGCCGAAGAGTCCTCGCCGGGCGAAAAACGGAACGTGGTTATGATCATGCTGGAGTCGGTGCGGGCCCGCTCCGTCACCCCATATAACGAGAATATCGAGACTACACCGTACCTCGACGAACTCGCGGAGGAGAGCCTGCTCGCCGAACGGGCCTATACCACCATCCCGCATACTACAAAGGCGCTCGTCTCGGCCGAGTGCGGCGTGCCGCCGCATCTTGCGCGTGAGATCACGGAAGCCGAGCCGGACGGTATTCCCGTCCCATGCCTGGCCGATCTGTTGAAAGATCGAGGTTACGAGACCGCGTTTTTCCAGCCTGGGGGCGTGGAATGGGAGAATCGTCCTCAACTGGTAGAGAACTTCGGCCACGAAGATTTGATCTCCCTGGAAGACATGAACACGGAAGGCTTCGAGCAGGCCAACTACTTCGGCTACGAAGACGCCATCATGTACGAGCCTATCCGCGAGTGGCTCGAAGCGAACGGCGACGAGCCCTTCCTCAACACGTACAAGACCCTAACTCCGCACCACCCGTATTGGGGCCCCGGACGTTACGGCATCGAAAACTTCTCCGAGGATGACGAACTCAATCGCTATCTCAACAGTGTCCGCTACGTGGATTTCTTTATAAAGAACTTGATCCAGATGTACAAAGATATGGGACTCTACGAGGATACGATCTTCGTGATCTACGGCGACCACGGAGAGGGTTTCAGCGAGCACGGCCGCACCCAGCACGACAACGTGATCTGGGAAGAAGGCCTGAAAGTGCCCCTGATCATCCACGACCCCCAACGCTTCCAGAACGGCAAACGCGTGGACGGACTGTCGAACCTCACCGACATCCTGCCCACGGTCGTCGAGTTGCTCGGATACGAGATCAAAGGTGGCGATTATACAGGCCATTCACTCCTCGACCTGCCGGAGGACCGAACCATCATGTCCCGTTGCTGGGACGACGAAAAATGCATGTCGAGCCTGAACGGCGATGAGAAATACATCTACCACTACAAAGGCGAGCAACCCGAAGGCATGAAGCAGGAACAATTCTTCGACCTCTCCCGCGACCCTCTGGAGAGAAACAACCTTGCCAAGTCCCATCCCAAAGAACTAAAGCAACGGAAGAAAGAGCTTCTCGAATGGCAGGAAGAGAACGAGCGGCTCTACGAGAAGTAAGCTGAGCAACTTGGCGTGAGAAAGCTACTTGCCGGAAGACGCATCCTCGCGGATACTTAGCGTACAGTAGCTTCAGGGGGTGTCGTGGCGTTCGACTCGTATATACAAGAAGTAAGGAAACAACTTGCAACCGGGGTGGCGCGGGAGCACGCCTACCGCCCGGCTTTGAATGATCTGCTGGAATCTTTGGAGTCGGGGCTTACGGCCACCAACGAGCCGAAGCGCATCGACGTTGGCGCGCCGGACTTCATGCTTGCCCGTGGCAGCTCCCGTATCGGGTATGTAGAGGCGAAGGACATCGGTGTGGACCTCAAAAAGACGGAGCGAACCGACCAACTAAAGCGCTACAAGGCGGCTCTTCCTAACCTGATCCTGACCGACTACCTGGAGTTCCGGCACTTCGTGGATGGTGAGTTGCGCGGCATGGCCCGCATCGCCGAAGAGGATGGCGACGGCAAGCTGCGGGTGGACAAAGACGGCATGAAGGAAGCCGAACGCCTGTTGCGGGGCTTTCTCGCGGTTGAGGCGCCCAGCGTCGGGACGCCGCAGGAGTTGGCGGAGCGGATGGCGGCGCAGGCGCGTGAGATCCGGGACCTCATCATCCGCACCTTCGACTCGGAGGGAGAGAAGGGACAGCTCCACCAGCAGCTATCCGCCTTCCGCGGCACCCTGATCCCCGGCCTGGAGCCAGAGCAATTCGCCGACATGTACGCCCAGACTATCGCCTACGGCCTCTTCGCCGCCCGCACCACCACAGACGGCCCGGCCTTCTCCCGCCGCACCGCCGGTTACGATCTGCCCCGTACAAACCCTTTTCTGCGGCGGCTCTTTAATGAGATCGCCGGCCCGGACCTAGACGAGCGGGTGGCCTGGATCGTGGACGACCTCGCCGAGCTTCTGCGCCGGGCGGACATGGCCGCCATCCTGGAGGACTTCGGACACCGCACCCGCCAGGAAGACCCGGTGGTCCACTTCTACAGACTTTCCTGGCAGCCTACGATCCCAAGATGCGCGAGGCCCGCGGCGTCTACTACACGCCGGAGCCCGTCGTCTCCTACATCGTCCGCTCGGTTGACGCGGTGCTAAAGGAGAAGTTCGGGCGTCCGATGGGCCTCGCCGACCCGAACACCCTGGTCCTGGACCCGGCTACCGGGACCGCCACCTTCCTGTACTACGCCATCCGGCACATCTACGAGACGCTGCAAGAGCAGGGCCAGGGCGGAGCCTGGAGCGCCTACGTCCGCGAGAACCTGCTGCCCCGCATTTTCGGCTTCGAGTTGCTGATGGCCCCCTACACCGTCGCCCACATGAAGCTCGGCATCCTGCTCGGGGAGCTTGGCTATGATTTCGGGGGCGACGAGCGGCTGCGGGTGTACCTAACCAACACGCTCGAAGAAGGCTTCCATCCCGACGAGACCATCGGCTTCGCCGAGTACATCGCCGAGGAAGCCGACGCCGCAGCCACCGTCAAAAAAGACGAGCCCATAGAGGTCATCATCGGCAACCCGCCGTACTCTGAGGATTCTGCCAACAAGGGAGCCTGGATTACGGACCTGATAGACGATTACAAGAAGGTAGACGGTGAGCCACTCGGCGAACGTAACCCAAAGGCTCTTCTCAACGACTATGTAAAGTTTGTCCGCTTCGGTCAGTGGCGAGTCGAGAAGACCAAGCAGGGAGTGCTGGCGTTCATTACGAGCCACACTTACCTTGACTCCGTAGTTTGCCGGGGAATGCGCCAGAGTCTGATAAACAGTTTCTCCGACATATACATTCTTGATTTGCACGGAGACATCAGAGCAAGGGAGATCACTCCCGAGGGCGATAAAGATGGGAACGTTTTCGATCAAATACAAACGGGTGTTTCTATCTGCATCGCCATCAAAGAGCCTGGCAAGACCGGACCAGCTCACGTTTACCATTACGATTTGTGGGGAGCAAGGAAAGGGAAAGATGCCTGGCTTGCGGAGGAGAGCGTAGAGACGACAGAGTGGCGCGCCATTTCTCCCCAACCACCTTCCTACTACCTCGTGCCTAGAGAACGCGAGTTAGCCTTGGAATACGAGCAAGTGCCAAGCATCACGGAAATCTTCGGGAGTTCCACACTCGGATTTAAAACTCACAGGGATCAGTTCGCCGTCGCCTTTGACAGAGCTACTATAGCAAAACGTATATCCGACCTGCGTGACTCTACGACGACGAACCAGGAGATCGAAAACCGATACAAGATCTCCAGCACCAGGGACTGGAATCTGTCACAAGCACGGTCTAGAGTGCACGCCGATAATGGCTGGAAACAGAAGTTCACACCCTGTCTATTTCGGCCTTTCGATCAGCGTTACTGTTACCTTAGCGAGGTTGCTATGGATTGGCCTAGACCGGACTTGATGGCTCACGGGCTCAAGGACAACCTCATGTTGGTAGCTGGGCGTCAGGGGCAAGCCGTTGGACCGGACGAATGGCAGGTAATCTCTGCAACGCAGTATCCTGCCGACACTAATCTGTTCCGTCGTGGTGGGAACCAAATCTTCCCCCTATACCTCTACCCGCAGAACGACAACCTCTTCGACGCCGCCGAGGAGGGGCGCAGACCGAACCTCTCTCCGGAGTTCGTGGCGGAGCTTTCGGAGAGGCTGGGGCTCGCGTTCGTCCCGGACGGGCGGGGCGACATGGAGGAGACGTTCGGGCCGGAGGACGTGTTCTACTACGCCTACGCCGTGTTCCACTCGCCGGAGTATCGGGAGCGGTACGCGGAGTTCCTCAAGCGGGACTTCCCCCGGCTGCCGCTCACCTCGGACCGGGAGCTGTTCGCCGCGCTCGCCGAGAAGGGAGCGGAGCTTACCGGGCTGCACTTCATGACCTCCCCGGCGCTGGCCGCCTTCGTTACCCGCTTCCCGGAGGGCGGCACCAACGAGGTAGAGAAAGTCCGCTACGCTGCGTCAGATGGGCGAGTCTACATCAACAACGAGCAATACTTCGAGGGCGTGCGGGAGGAAGTGTGGGAGTTCCGGGTCGGCGGCTATCAGGTGCTCGACAAGTGGCTCAAGGACCGCAAGGGCCGCACACTCTCCTACGACGACATTCGCCACTACCAGAAGATCGTGGTCGCCCTCTCCGAGACCCGCCGCCTCATGGCCGAGATAGACGGGATCATCCCCGGCTGGCCCATCGAGTAGGCTGGGGAGCCTGTTTAGAGCTTTTCCCACTCTTCTCTGGAAACTCCGGCCTGGCGCAGGATTCTGGAGAGCAGTCCGCGACCTATATCTCCCTGATGAGGGTTTGGCACTCTCACCCGCGTCTGTAGCCGGATCATATACTGGTGGTTACCGCCAGCGTAGGGGCCGTCGAAGCCCAGGCGCTTCAGGTTGCGGATCAAATCCCTGCGTTTGATAGGACCAACGGGTGGCATCAGGCAGTGGAGCTTATCTCCAGGGAGAGGCCGTCAACGTTCGGTAGCGGAAGACCTTTTGAGAGGCTGAGGACGATCCAGCCTTCGAGAACCTCTTCGAGCTCTTCCCGGCAATCTTCAAGTGTCGCTGCGTTCGCCCATACGCCCTCGAAATCTGGTATCTCTCCGTAGAAAGTTCCGTCATCTTCCAGAATTTCGTAACGAGCCCGCCGCATCGCTGCCCGAATGTACTCTGTCAGCACCTCTATCGAACCTTTCCAGTTGCTCCAGGATAGAAATTATACTTGCTGCCTCGCTCTTTTTGCTGCCGCGCTCTTTTATACACTCTCCAAAGGAACGAAAGCGCACGGTAGTAAATAATGGTACAATTCTAATTTAGACGCCGTATCCCTTAGTAGGAGGTAGGGTCCGATGAACAGGAAAGCTATTTAACAGCCGCAGGCGCTGGCGTTGTGGCACGACCGGCGTTTGTTGCACGGGCTGGTGATCGCCGACTCTTCACAGGAGCGGCTTCGCCGGCCCGAATATTTTTGCCGCCGGGGGCTATTCTCGGGAAGGGAAACGCCATGCACAACAAACAACGGGTGACCGACATGGCCGGCGAGATCCTGGCGCGTCAGGCGCGGGGCCGCGCCGAATGGAGCGGGGAAACGTTCGATGGGGCTCTCAAGGCCGTTTTGGAAACAGGCGCTGGCCGCCAGCTCGAGGAGTTGCGCGAAGGACCGCACCGGGACGAGCGCGCCCGGCGGTGGCAGAAAGACCTTACTGAGGAACGGGATAGGCTTCGTCGGCAAGCTCAGCGGGAGGAACGTAACCGGGCCCAACGAGCCGCCGCCTGGGAGCTGTTCATTCAGACCGAGCAGCGGGAGCTGGAGCTTCGTAAAGACGGTCAACTCGCCAGGTTGCTCGGAGAACCTCTGCCAGAAGAGTCACCGGAGGCATTGGGGCGGCTGGCCCTTGCGGACCAGGGCCAGGCAGAGGAAGGGCTGGTGGCGCTAATGAGCGGCGGGAAGATATTCTACAAGCCCTTGGAAGACCTCTCGGAAGAGGATGTGCCGGCCAGGGTAGCGGCCAACAGGCTGCGGATGACGTGGCTCAAAGAGCGGAAAGAGGCGTGGGGCGGCTACGGTGATTGAGCTACGCTTTCGCTAAACACCTGCGCCTGTTGCGCTAGAAGCGGGTGAGCCCCGCGACGCCTTCGAACTCGTCGCGCAGGGTGTCGGTGTTCTCGTTTTCGCCGCGCATGAACTCCACGCGGGCGCCGCGGGAGGCGGCCAGATCCACCATCACGTCGGTAAGCGCCCGGACGCGGGTCTGCTGCCCGCAGTAGGGGCATTCTTCCTGCGTGATGTCCGGGATGGCGAGCTGGTCGTTGTCGCACCAGCGCAACTCTCCTTCCAGTTCCCAGAGCAGGATCAAACGATGGACGCGGTTCTCTTCCTGTAAGGCCGAAAGGGTATCGTTGAGGCCCCAGACGCCGCTCTCCCGGATCTCGGAGAGCAGAGCGCCCTTGCGCTCGTACTCGGCTTGCTCGCGGACGGCTTCCAGCCGCTCCAGGATCTCACCCTCCGGCGCGTCCAGCTCCACTTGTTCTTCGGCGACCACGCGTTCCCGTACCTCTTGCGGTAGCTGTTCGCGGAACTCGGCGGTCCGCTCCTTTGGCCCGGCTACGATGAGGCGCTTGACGCCCTCTCGGAAAGCCGTGTCGCGGGTAAGCTCGCCTAGCTCGTTAAAGAACTGGTGGATGTTAGCCTCGGTGCGGCGGCTGATCGGGTCCTGGTCCATGCCGCCCCTCGGTCCCGGCGTGGAGGGCGAGAGATCCAACTCCCGGTATCCGCTACCGCTAACATCCCCGGAATCCTCCGAAGGGGCCGCCAAGGGCGAGGCCACGAAGAACCGGAAGTTCTCGGCATCCACGAGCGCCACCCCATACGGCTCGTGCTCGTCGAGCCCTAGCAGGAGCGGCGCGACGTACGGCTCGCCCCACCTTACAGCCTCCGGCAAGTCCAACTGCACCCGGTATGCCTCGAAGAACCCGTCCTCGGAGGCGAAGACCGCCAACGTCTTGGCGCCGGGATGAGTCTCGTCTTCGAGGCTGTCCCGTACCTTTAGCTGCACCTCTTCGGGCACGCCTTGTTCGTCCATCGCGTCCCGGAGCCGGACCAGATACGCCCGTTCCTGGTTCTCCGGGATGGAGGCGTTCACGCTAAGGTAAGCGGACAGCAGCGGTGCCGGCCGATTCGCCATGGAATCCGCCGCCTGTCTTAGATCCTGTATCTGCGCCATGTTATCCAAACTCCCATCAATGTCTCTGTCAGAATAGTCTTTGGAAATAGAGTTCCCGCGCCAAGAATCGGGTAAACATAGATCGGGATGTACCCTGATCGCACCACGAGAAGAGATACCATATGAAAGACGGTTACCGATTGCCGGACGAACTGGCCCGTCACACCCCCGGTGGGACGTTCGCGCCCGAAGACCTGCGCGACGTCTGCAAGAAAGCCGGAGAAGAACTGGGCGGCGAAGATGCAGCGGAGGCTCGTTTCCGTTCGGCGGCGGCGATGGTTGCGTTGTGGCGCGGCCTGGATCTACCGGCCTGGGAAGCCCCGTACGTCCTGCGCGACGCCCGACTCGGCTACATAAACGGTTACGATATGGCTCTGGTCTCCGGCGGCATGCCTACGGAAGTCACGGACCGAGCTGCAGAAGCGCGCTGGGGTGAAGACTGGCCGAAGCGTCTCGAAGCCGCGCGAAAAAGGGCCGGAAAGCCTCGTGAAGGCGAGGGCCGCACTTAGCCTATTTAGCCTGTGCTACCATCGCCGGTAGCGAATTTACCGGAGGTGCATCGTGGAGATCAGGCTGTACAACACCCAGAGGTGACCCTACGCCCGGCGGACCAGGATGGTCCTGCACGAGAAGGGTCTGGATTTCGAGACTTACGAGGTTGACCTCGAAAACAAGAGCGAGGAGTTCCTCTCCGTAAGTCCCACCGGCAAGGTCCCGGTGGTGGTCGTGGACGAGGATTCGCTCTACGAATCGAACGTAATAAACCAGTACCTCGAAGAGGTCTCCGGCGAGCCCCGGCTCTTGCCCGAAGACCCGAAGCAGCGAGCCCAGGCCCGTATCTGGATGGCCTCGGCCGACGATAACTTCTTCCCTGCGGTCTTCGTTGCGAGCATGGGCCGGGAGCGAGGCTTCTCGGAGGAGCGGATCTCGGAGGCTTTCGAGAAGCTCGAAAAGGCGCTGTCGAACCTGGAGGAGCGGCTGGAAGGGCGCGAATACCTGGCCGACGACCTCTCACTGGCCGACATCGCTTACGCCGGCAACCTCGCCCGGCTGCGCGAATTGGAGCAAAAGGGCGAGGTCTCGCTGAAAAGCTACCCGAACGTGAACGCCTGGATGGGCCGCATCGAGGGCCGGGAGAGCTACGAAGCGGCTGGTTAGAGTAGCCTGCTAGCTCGCCTTCGCTATGGTGTCGCAGGAGCCAATGTTCTCCTGGTTGTCGAAGAGTAGAGACTCTCCCAGTTGGATCATCTCCAGCACTCGATCGTCGCAGATTGAGTAGTATGCCCTTCGGCCGTCGCGCCGCACGCACACGTAGCCGCACCAGGCGAGGCAGCGGAGATGGTCCGAGATCCGCGGCTGCGGCGCTTCCAACTCGTCGACTAACTCCCCGACTCGCATCTCACCCTTCCGGGCGAGCAGCAGCAGTATGGAGAGCCGGGTGGAGTTTGCAAACCCGTTGAAGAGCTTCGCCAGAAGGCACATCTCCTCGCTCTCGCGTCCGACCGCAACTCCTCGCATGGGCTCCGTCTCAACCAGGTTCTTCTGCACTCGTGCTCCTTATAAAGCTTACGAAGTATGTATATACGCTATCAGATCTATCTGCCAGGGCGTTTAGATACATCTGGGACATATTTCCTATACGGAACACCGTGTATGAGATTGTGTTGCTCTATTGGTCGTCTCCGCTGCCGGCGTTCGGGGCCTCGACGAGGAGCGTGGAGCCGGACGGGCGGCTAATCCGGCAGCCGAAAATTGAGGTCGGCGGGTAAATCAACAATGTCCATCTGGGCCTTCTGGAGCTTGCCGGCGTAGTCCCAGTTCATCGCCTGCCAGCGGGTGAATTGGTCCAGGACCCAGATCCCCGAGAGGCGGCTGCCGTTGCCCGACTTTCCGTTGCCCCCGAAGGGCAGATGGGCCTCGGCGCCGCTGGTAGAGTTGTTGACGGAGAGCATCCCGGCCGAGTTGCGCTCCCGAAAGCGCAGGGCGTTCTCGGCGTCACGGGTGTAGATGGAGGCCGATAGGCCGTAGCCGTGGGCGTTGGAAAGGTAGACTGCTTCGTCGAAGTCCGAGAACTTCGTCACGCCGACTATCGGGCCGAAGGTCTCTGTGTCGAATATCTCATCTTCCGGCGTAACGCCGTCCACGATGGTCGGATGGTAGAAGATGCCGGCCTCTGCGTCGCCGACAAAGCCTCTACGGGGGTTGTCCGGTGAGATCCTGCCGGTCCCAGTCGAGCCGTAAACACCGTGATGGTCTTGTACGAGCTCCAACCATCCCTCGAAACGGTCGGCGAAGCGCTCGCCCAGCATCGGGCCGTAGAGAACTTCCTTCGTAGGGTCGCCGATCGGGGCTTCTCCGACCGCGCGGGCGAAGCGGGAGATGAACTCTTCGTGGATCGACTCTTGGACGATGACCGTGCCCAGAGAGGTGCAGCGTTGCCCGGCGGTCCCGAAGCCGGAGAAGAGGGCGCCTTCCACCGCGAGGTCCAGGTCCGCGTCCGGCATGACGACGAGCGGGTTCTTGCCGCCGAGCTCCAGGCACGGCGACTGCAAGTGGCGACCGCAGAGTTCCCCGATCCTGCGCCCCACCTCGGACGACCCCGTAAAGCCGACCTTGTCCACGAGTCCCTCGTCCAACGCCTTTTCGAGCCCTTCGAAGGCTGTAGGCCCCTCGGCCTGGACCATGTTCAAGACGCCCTCGGGCAGGCCGCCGTGCATCAGAATTTGTGCGAAGGCGTCGCCGATGGCCGGGGAGTATTCGGCGGGCTTCCAGACGACTGCGTTGCCGCAGGCAAGGGCGGGGATTATGTACCAGGATGGGACGGCGGTCGGGAAGTTGCCGGCGGTGATAATGGCCGCGACGCCGACCGGGACCCGGAAGGTAAAGAGCTGCTTGTCCGGCATCTCCGAGGGCACGGTCTGGCCGTAGAGGCGGCGGCCCTCTCCGGTAAAGAAATCGCAGGTGTCAATGACCTCCTGCACCTCGCCAAGAGACTCGGTGTAGGGTTTGCCGATCTCTCGGGTAACGAGCTTTGCGAGCCGCTCCTTGTTTGCCTCGAAGAGTTGGCCGATCTGCTTTATAGACCTCGACCGGATCGGGGCCGGCACCGCGGCCCACTCACGTTGCGCCTCCCGCGCCGCCCGGCAAGCCTCGACGAAGGTGCCGGCATCACCCAAAAGCACCTCGGCCACTACCTCGTCGGTGCGGGCCGGGTTGGTGGACTTCGCCAGCCCGCCCGGCGCGTCTTTTAGTTTGCGGCCGCCGACTATGGAGGCCGTTTTCAGGACCGTGGAGACGTCTTGCCCGCCCTTGGTGTTGTACATCGCTCCTCCTTACGAAACGAAATCCCCTGGCCGGAGAACTCTGTCGATCATCTTATCTTACGGCGGCGCGGCAGTACGACGGCTCATAAAAGTTGCGGCGTCGCTAGAATGCCCCTGACGGGTCGGATAGAATGTTGACGGGGAAGTTACATAAGAAGGAGGAGATTTCTGATGCCGACGAAAGCGGATCTAATCGGCGAGGTAGTCTCGCTGGTCCACGAGCGGTTGTCTGAAGACGAAGCGCCACGGGTCGAAGAGTTCGTGCGCCAGTATTATGGCTGGGTTTCGCGGGAAGACCTCATCGGGTACGACCCGGTGGACCTCTACGGGGCCGCCGTGGCCCACTGGAACTTCGCCCGCGAGCGGGCATCCGGCACGGCTAAGATCCACGTGTACAACCCTCAGTTCGAGGAGCACGGCTGGCAGTCGCCCCACACTGCCATAGAGATCGTCAACGATGACATGCCCTTTTTGGTCGACTCCGTGCGGATGGAGATAAACCGTCAGGGTAGGGCCATACACTTGATGATCCACCCTATGATAAACGTGCGACGCGACGCCGAAAGCCGGCTGACGGAGGTGCTGCCACCCGATGCAGAGGCCGACGACGAGAGCATCTCCGAGTCAATGATCCACGTGGAAGTGGACCGGCACACCGAGACGGAAGAGCTGGAGAAGATCCGTTGTGGCCTCGAACGTTCTTTCGCCGACGTGCGGGCCGCCGTCGGGGACTGGCCGAAGATGCGCGAGATGGTGCGGGATATCGTCTCGGACCTCGACCCCGAGATACTGCCGGTGGGCGAAGAGGAGATCTCTGAGACCAGGGCTTTTCTGGAGTGGATCGACGCTGGAAACTTTACTTTTCTGGGCTACCGGGAGTACGAACTTATCACGAAGGATGGCGAAGACGCCCTCTGCTCCGTGCCCGATTCCGGGCTTGGCATCCTCCGTCAGTCGGAATCCGAACCCGTATCTCGCAGCTTCGCAAAGTTGTCGCCGGAGGCGCGGGAGTTGGCCCGCAAGCCGCGGCTTCTCAACCTCACCAAGGCCAACTCGCGGGCTACCGTACACCGGCCGTCTTACCTGGATTACATCGGCGTCAAACGGTTCGATGACTCCGGCCAGGTGGTCGGGGAGCGCCGGTTCCTGGGGCTGTACACCTTCTCCGCCTACAGCATGAGCGCGTTGGAGATTCCGCTGGTACGACGCAAGGCGAAGTACGTCCTCGAACGGGCCGGTTTCCCGTCGGAGAGCCACAACGAGAAGGATCTGGTCGAGATACTGGAGACTTATCCACGGGACGAGTTGTTCCAGGTCTCCCGTGCGGAGCTTTTCGAGATCTCGATGGGTATTCTCCACCTGCAGGAGCGTCAGCACGTGCGCCTCTTCGTACGCCGCGACACCTACGGGCGGTTTCTCTCGTGCCTGGTGTTCGTACCGCGCGACCGATACAACACCTCCATCCGGCAGCGCATGCAGGACATACTGCTGGAGGCTTTCGACGGCACGAACGTCGAGTTCAACGTACGGCTCTCGGAGTCCGTGCTCGCCCGGCTGCACTTTATCGTCTATACCCCGCCCGGCGAGTTCCCGGACTACGACATAGAAGAGATCGAAGGCCGCATCATCGAAGCGGCCCGGTCCTGGACCGACAACCTCTACGATGCCCTGGTCGAACGCTGCGGAGAGGAGCATGGAACAGGGCTATTTCGACGCTACCGTGAAGCCCTGCCGGTAGGGTACATGGACGATTTTCTGGCCCGGACGGCCGTCGCCGACATCGAGAGGATCGAGGGTCTAAGTTCGGACGGCGACCTGGACATGAGCCTGTACCATCCGGTCGAGGCGCCGGAGGACTTCCTGCGCTTCAAGTTGTATAGCTACGGATGCGAGATACCGCTCTCCAACGCGTTGCCGCTCCTCGAAAACATGGGCGTCAAAGTCATCGATGAGCATCCCTACAAGCTCGAACCCGCCGGTTCGTCTCCGGTTTGGATCCACAACTTCGGGCTGGCCCACGAGGCCCAGAACGAGTTGGAGACCAGCGAGGTAAAAGAGATCTTTCAGGACTCCTTTGCCCGGATGTGGAACGGGACGGTGGAGAACGACAGGTTCAATCGGCTGGTCCTTTTGGCCGGTCTTACGTGGCGCCGGATCACGATTCTGCGCGCCTATTGTAAGTACCTGCGCCAGACGGGGACGACCTTCAGCCAGGCGTACATGGAAGACACTCTGACCGCGAACCCGCACGTCGCCCGGCTCCTGGTGGAGCTTTTCGAGGTCCGCTTCGACCCGGATCGGAAGGAGCGTTCGGAAAAGGCAGCAGACGATCTGGAGGGGAAAATCGAAGAGGCTCTGGAGGAGGTGATGAGCCTCGACGAGGACCGTATACTCCGCAGCTTCTTGAACGTGACGCTGGCAACCTTGCGGACCAACTACTTCCAAATCGGCCCGGACGGCGAGCCGAAATCTTACCTCTCGTTCAAGCTGGACCCTTCCCGAATACCGGAGTTGCCCCTGCCGCGCCCGATGTTCGAGATATTCGTCTACTCGCCGAGGACGGAAGGAGTTCATCTCCGGGGCGGCGAGGTCGCGCGGGGCGGCATCCGCTGGTCCGACCGAAAGGAGGACTTCCGCACCGAGGTCCTGGGGCTAATGAAGGCCCAGACGGTCAAGAATGCCGTGATCGTGCCGGTCGGCGCCAAGGGCGGTTTCGTCGTCAAGCGTCCCCCGGTCGGCGGAGACCGCGAGGCGATGATGAACGAGGTGGTGGCCTGCTACAAATCGTTTATCCGAGGCCTGCTGGACCTGACCGACAACCTCGCTGACGGCCTGGAGCCCCCAGAGCGGGTGATCCGCTACGACGAGGACGACCCGTACCTGGTGGTGGCCGCCGACAAAGGAACGGCCACGTTCTCCGACATCGCCAACGGCATCTCTGAGGAGTACGGTTTCTGGCTCGGCGACGCATTCGCCTCGGGCGGCTCTTCGGGCTACGACCACAAGGCTATGGCGATCACCGCGCGCGGCGCCTGGGAGTCGGTGAAGCGGCACTTCCGCGAGCTGGGCACGGACGTCCAGAGCGAGGACTTTACCGTCGCGGGTATCGGGGACATGTCCGGCGACGTCTTCGGCAACGGGATGCTCCTGAGCCGACATATAAAGCTCGTCGCAGCCTTCGACCACCGGCACATCTTCTTCGACCCGCACCCGGACCCCGAAGCCAGTTTCACCGAGCGGGAGAGACTCTTCAACCTGGAGCGTTCCACCTGGAAAGACTACGATGAAACTTTGATCTCCGAGGGCGGCGGCGTATTCCCGCGCACGGCCAAGTCCATCAAACTCTCCGACCGGGTAAAAGAACTTCTGGACGTCGAGGAGGACGCGCTGCCGCCGAACGAGGTTATAAAAGCCCTCCTCAAGGCGCCGGTGGACCTGTTGTGGAACGGCGGTATCGGTACCTACGTAAAGGCGAGCCGCGAGACCCACGCCGATGTCGGAGATAAGAGCAGCGACGCCGTGAGGGTCGATGGAAACGAGTTGTGCTGTCGCGTGATCGGGGAGGGCGGAAACCTCGGCTTTACCCAGCGGGGACGGATAGAGTACGCCCTGAACGGCGGCAAGATCAACATGGACGCCATCGACAACTCGGCCGGCGTGGACTGCTCCGACCACGAGGTGAACATCAAGATACTGCTCGATTCGGTCGTCAAGAGCCAGGACATGACCGTAAAGCACCGAAACGAGCTACTCGTCGAAATGACCGAAGAGGTGGCAGACCTCGTACTGCGGAACAACTACGGACAGGCCCAGGCCATAAGCAACGCCGTGGCCCAGGCGGCGCCGATGGCGGAGGTACACGCCCGGTACATAAACGCCCTCGAAGAATCGGGCCATCTGAACCGGAACCTGGAATTTCTACCGACGGGAGAGGAGATCGCCGACCGGAAATCCCAGGAAAGAGGACTGGTCGCCCCCGAGTTCGCCATCCTGCTCTCTTACACCAAGATCATGCTCTACGAAGAACTACTCGACTCGGACGTGCCGGAGGACCCATACCTCTCGGGCGAACTCGAACGGTACTTCCCGACCCCGTTGCGCGAGCGGTTCCGCGACCGGATGGAGGACCACCGGCTGCGGCGTGAGATCGTCGCCACCCACCTGTCGAACAGCATGGTGAACCGTTGCGGCACCACCTTCGCCTACCGGCTCGGAGAAGAGACCGGGGCGCCGGTCTCGGAGATATCGCGGGCGTATACGGCGGCGCGGGAGATCTTCGGCATGCGCGACTTGTGGACGGAGATCGAAGGCCTCGACAACCAGGTCGAAGCCGGTGTCCAGACCAAGATGCTCCTCGACGCCCGCAAGTTGGTCGAGCGGGCCACCCGCTGGCTCTTGCGTAACCGCCGCCCGCCACTCGACATTGAAGCCACGATCTCGCACTTCTCCGAGGAGGCGCGGGAACTGACCCAACTCATCCCCGAGCTCCTGATCGACGGCGACCGAGAGAACCTGAAAAAAGCAACCGAACAGCTAGTCGAAGAAGGCGTTCCACAAGACCTCGCGGAGCGAGTCTCCGTTTTGAGCGTGATGTTCTCCGCGCTGGATACCGTGGACGTGGCCGCAGCCACCGGACAAACGGCCGAGACCGTGGCGGCAGTCTATTTCACCCTCGGCGACCAACTGACGCTGCACTGGTTGCGCCGCCACATAGAGGCGCTGCCCCGAAACAATCGTTGGCGCACGCTGGCGAGGGCGGCTCTGCGGGACGACCTGTACAACCTGCAGGCGGACCTCACCGGCGAGATACTCCGGGCCGTGCCGGGGGACGTCCCGGCGGAAGAGCGGATCGAAGAGTGGATCTCCGCCAACCGCAAGCCGGTGGATCGCGTCGCCCAGGTACTCCGGGATATAAATTCCAGCGGTACCTTCGACCTCTCGACCCTCTCGGTGGCGCTCCGAGAGCTCCGCAACCTGGCGACCTTCAACACGCCCGTGGGTGCGATGGAATCTTCCGACACGGAACGTTAAACACTGTACTCGGGCCGTTCTGGAGACTGTTCCAGTATAATGCTTGGCATGGGCCTGGAAGAGGTAGTCGAAAAAGCGTCGCGGAGGTACCGTACGACGCAGGGCATGGTCGTCTGTGGCCTTCGGGACGCCATACTGAGCGGCGTATTGGCCGGAGGGCAGCCGCTTCGGCAGGATGAGATCGCTGAACAATTCAGCGTTAGCCGCATGCCGGTCCGAGAGGCGCTCCGGCAACTAGAAGGTGAGGGGATGGTCTCCTTCTACCCACACCGCGGCGCCGTGGTCTCCGAGCTCTCCTATAAGGAGGTCGTGGAGATCATCGAGATACGCATCTCTCTGGAGATCATGGCTCTGCGCAAAGCATTCCCTCTACTTGGCGAAGAAGAGTTCCGGCGTGCGGAAGAGGTGCTCCACTCGATAGACGAGGAAGATGACCTGACTTCCCGATGGGGAGAACTCAACTGGCGGTTTCACGCGACGCTCTTCGCCCCCGCCGAACGTCCCCGCCTTCTCTCTATAATAAAGGCTCAACACACGGCTTTCGAGCGCTACATCCGCATCCATCTAGCCCTATCAGACTACGAGAAACCCCAGCGGGAACACTACGAATTGCTCGACACCTGCCGCCGAGGAGGAGAAGAAGCCGCCGTGGAACAACTCACCTACCACATCAAAGACACCGGCGAGCTTCTGCTCGACCACCTCAAGTCATCCGAGCCCGAAAAAGATCTCCAGAAAACCACTTCCAAAGGATAAGTCCCTCTCCGGGCAGCTCTAAAAGACCGCTGTAAAGCCATTATGTTGACATTGGATACAAAATCCAATACCGTACTATGTATATAGGAGAGGAATTGGAGTATCTATCGAACGGTTGTCAATATCTCAGGGGATTGAGCCGTCCCCTAACGAGAAGCCCTCGTGGGATTCTTGTCCGATGGGCCATGGCGGGAAAGGGTTGCGTGCTCTATGTTGAAGATGGTGGCCTGTAAAGAGATTGCAGCGGTGGATTAGAACATTGATCTTGTCTTTGAGGGAAGGAGTGGATTGTAGATGCCGGTAACTTTTCCGGCCCTGGCTACCTTTGGGGTGTATCTCCTGGGGATGATGGGCATAGGGGTGTGGGTATACCAGCGGAACAAGAGTCTGTCGGACTTCGTGCTCGGTGGGCGGAGTTTGGGGAGTTGGGTGGCGGCTTTGAGCGCCCAGGCCAGCGACATGAGTGGGTGGCTGTTGTTAGGGTTGCCTGGCGCGGCGTATGCGGGAGGATTGGGGGCCGGGTGGATCGCGGTCGGTCTCGCTATCGGTACGTATTTCAACTGGCGGCTGATCGCCTCGCGGTTGCGGATCTACACCGAACACGCCGGGGCGCTGGATAAGGAAGGCGGCTCTATAACGCTCTCGGAGTACTTCGAGAACCGCTTCGAGGACCGGAGTCATGCGCTGCGGGTTATCTCCGCCATCGTTATCATTGTTTTCTATGCCATCTACGTCGCCTCCGGGCTCGTGGCCGGCGGCATACTCTTCGACGAGATCTTCGGCATCGGTTCTACGACCGCCATAACCATCTCGGTACTCGTGATCGTCTCCTACACGTTCCTCGGCGGATTCCTGGCCGTGAGCCTCACGGACTTCTTCCAGGGCGCTTTGATGTGGGTCGCCTTGATGATTGTCCCCGTGATAGTCATCCTGAGCATCGGTGGATTTAATCCTCTGTTCGACGGGTTGCAGGCCAAATCACCCGCCTTGTTATCTCCAATAGGCAACGTCAGCATCTCGGACGGCGGATGGTCCGCAGGGAGCAGTCTGGGCGTAATACTCATCGTCTCGGGCCTTGCCTGGGGACTGGGGTACTTCGGTCAGCCGCACATCCTGGCGCGATTCATGGGCATAAGGAGCGCGGGAGAGGTTCCGAAAGCCCGGCGCATCGCCGTTACCTGGGTGCTCACGGCGCTGACAGCCTCCATGTTCCTCGGCCTGATGGGTATCGTGTACTTCCAGGACCAGCTCGGCAACCCGGAGACCGTGTTTATCAACATGGTGCAGGAGGTAGTCAACCCCTGGGTCGCGGGTATACTGCTGGCGGCCGTTCTGGCGGCTGTAATGAGCACAGCCGACTCGCAACTCTTGGTAGCTTCTTCGGCTCTTTCGGAGGACTTCTACCGGACTTTCCTGAACCGCGAGGCTTCCGATAACGTGTTGCTGTGGGTAGGGCGCATAACCGTGATCCTGGTCGCCATCGTCGCTTACGTGTTGGCCTTGGGCGGTGGATCCGTGTTGGACCTCGTCGCTTACGCCTGGGCCGGGTTCGGGGCTGCGTTCGGACCTCTTATCGTGATGTCTCTGTTCTGGCGGAAGATGAACCGTTGGGGGGCGCTGGCCGGAATGATCGGCGGCGCGGTTACGGTTGTTTTGTGGAGGACTCTCGACCCGTTCGGTTGGGGACTCTATGAGATCGTGCCGGGCGTCATCGTTGCCTTCGTCCTGATCTACGTTTTCACCCTCCTTGGCCCCGACCCGTCCGAGCAGATGGAGTCGGACTTCGACATGGTGAACGACAACGCCGAGAGCCGTTCCTAGAGACGCTGCTAGAAGGCTGAAAGAAGGTTTATGGGAGTAATCGACAAGACGATAGCCGGCTCGGTAAAGGTAATACCCCGGCCGTTGGTAAAGAGGATCTCCAGCCGCTACATCGCGGGCGAGCGGCTGGAGGACGCGGTGGCGACGATCCGGGAACTCAACGAAGAAGGCTGCGTAGCCACCGTCGACGTGCTCGGCGAGACTTCGGACAACAAGAAGGAGGCCGCCGCCAAACTCCAGGATTACAAAGATGTCCTCGACGCCCTCGACGACCAAGACCTCGATTCGGGCATCTCGGTCAAGCTGACCGGCCTCGGACTCCTCTTCGACGAGGAGCTGTGCCGGGCGAACCTGGAGGAGATCGTAGATTACGCCGCCGAGAAGAAACGCTTCGTTAGGGTGGACATGGAGGACTCTCCCTTCACGGCTACTATCGTCCAGATAGCTATAGATATGCACGAGCGCCACGGCAACGTGGGAACCGTCATACAGGCTTACCTCCGGCGCAGCCTTCAGGATGTGGTCCGTCTGGCCGAGGCCGGAGTGACGGTTAGGCTCTGCAAGGGGATCTACGACGAGCCGCGCCGCATCGCCTACAAGAACTTCCACACTGTCCGGCATCACTTCGTCGTCCTGCTGGAGGAACTTCTGAGAAGCGGCGTCTACGTCGGGATCGCGACACATGACGAGCACCTGGTGCTGCACGCCCAGCGTCTCATACATCAACTCAAAGTCTCCGACGACAAATACGAGTTTCAGATGCTCCTGGGGGTAGATGAGGAGTTGAGGGGAATACTGGTCGAGTCCGGGTACAAGGTTCGGGTGTACGTGCCGTTCGGAGAGGAATGGTACGAGTACTCGACGCGCAGGCTCCAGGAGAACCCGAAGATAGCCCGTTACGTCGCCGAAGACGTGATACGAAGCATGGTAGATACCGTTAAGAGATAGAACAGGAGCGCTATGGCACTTCCACCTTACAGCAACGAACCGTACCTGGACTGGTCGGACGAGACAAACCAGAACGCGATGCGGGCCGCCCTGCAGAAAGTCGAGGGCGAGCTAGGGAAGAGCTACCCGCTGGTCATCGGCGGAAAGCGGGTAGAGACGGACGGCGAGATTCCCTCCATAAACCCCGCCAAGCCTTCGCAAGTAGTTGGCCGCGTCGCACGCGCCACCGAGGTGGAGGCCGACATGGCCCTCGAAACGGCCACGAAGACCTTCGAGGACTGGAGCCGGACGAAGCCCGAGGCGCGGGCACGGATCATGTTGCGGGCGTCGGCGATCATGAAGCGCCGCCGGTTCGAGATGCTCGCCTGGGAAGCCTACGAAGGCGGCAAGCCCTGGGCCGAGGCCGACGCCCAGGTGGCCGAAGCTATTGATTTCCTCGAATACTACGCCCGCGAGATGCTACGGCTCAAAGACGGCAAGGACCTCTACTCGGTGGCGGGAGAAGAGAACCAGTACTTCTACCAGCCGATGGGTGTTGGGGTCGTTATCGCGCCGTGGAACTTCCCGACGGCTATCCTGACTGGGATGTCCAGCGCGGCGATCGTCACCGGCAACACGGTGGTCCTCAAGCCCTCCGAGCACACATCGGTGATCGGGGCGAAGGTGATGGAGATCTTCGAGGAGGCCGGTCTGCCGGAGGGGGTTTTGAACCTCGTCCACGGTTACGGCAGTGAGATCGGGGACTACCTCGTCGGCGACGCCCGGACGCGCTTTATCTCTTTTACCGGCTCGATGCAGACGGGGCTCAGGATCAACGAGCTCGCCGCCAAGCCGCAGGATGGGCAGCGTTGGATCAAACGCGTAATAGCCGAGATGGGCGGTAAGGACGCCCTCGTGGTGGACGACTCCGCCGACCTCGACGCCGCCGCCGAAGACCTCGTAAAGAGCGCCTACGGATACTCGGGCCAGAAGTGCAGTGCCGCCAGCCGGGGCATCCTGCACGCCGACATCTACGATGAAGTTCTGGCTAAAGTGATCGAAAAAGCCCGCGCCCTCAACATTGGCGCCCCCGAATCCCAAGACATCACGGTGGGACCCGTCCAGAACGAGCCCCAGTTCGAGAAAGTCGCAAGCTACATAGACTCCGGCAAGCAGCAAGCCGAGCGGGTACTGGGCGACGAACCCGGAGACAAGGAAGGAGGCTACTTCGTAACCCCGACTATCTTCGAGACAGACCGCAACTCCCGGATAGCGCGCGAGGAGATCTTCGGCCCCGTCCTCTCCATCCTCAAAGCCCGAAACTTCGACGAAGCCCTCGGGATAGCCAACGAACTACCCTACGGCCTCACTGGCGGCGTATACTCCCAGAACCGCGACCACCTGGAGCAGGCCCGCACCGAGTTCCGCGCCGGCAACGTCTACTTCAACCGCACAATCACCGGCGCCCTCGTCGGAGTCCAGCCCTTCGGCGGCTTCGGCCTCTCCGGCACCGACTCCAAAGCCGGCGGCCCCGACTACCTGCCGCTGCACATGCTCCCGAGGACGGTGGTAGAGAGGTTCTAAGGAGGGACTAGCCCTCAGCCATCCTACTCCTATTGGGCCACGGCTGGCAGTCGCGCCTCTCCTTCGTGTGCGGCCCGGCGTTGGCGGCCAAATGTGTCGGCGGCGAGCATGGCGTCGAGGACCATCTCGGGGTAGATCTCGAAGGGTTCGTTGTGGATGGTCTCGCCTTCTACGCAGGCGGCCTCGGCGACCTTCTCCAGTTCCTCGTGGCTTACGCCTTCGAGCCCGATATCTTCGAGGGCGACCGGAAGGCCCACTTCGAGGCAGAAATCCACGAGTTCCTCGACGACCTCCGCCGGACGCCCTTCCAGCATGAGCATCGAGATCACCCCGAAGGCCACTTTCTCCCCGTGCCAGAAATGATGGGTGCCTTCCAGGGCGGTGAGCCCGTTGTGGATCGAATGGGCCGCCGCCAGCCCGCCGGATTCGAACCCGAGTCCCGAGAGGAGTGTGTTCGCCTCTACCACCATCTCTACCGCCGGTGTAACGGCTCCCTGTTCTACCGCGAGCCGGGCCGCCAGCCCATGCTCCAGCAGGGTGTCGTAGCAGAGGCGGGCGAGCGTGACGGAGGCCAGTGTAGGCGCGCCGCCGGCCATCGTTTGTTTTCGGGTTTTCGAGGAGGCATCCGCCTCGAAGTATGTGGATAGTCCGTCCCCGATCCCGGCAACCAGGAACCGCACGGGCGCCTGGGCGATGATACCAGTGTCCACGATAACGGCGCTCGGGTTGCGCCCGAAGAAGCGGTATTCAAGGAAGGCCCCGTCCTCGTCGTAGACCACGGCTAGAGAACTCGTCGGGGCGTCCGTGGAGGCGATGGTCGGCACTATCACCAGCGGTAGTCCGGCGGGATGCGCTACAGACTTGGCTGCGTCCATCGTCTTGCCACCACCGATGCCCACGATAGCGTCCGCGCCTGTTTCCCGCGCCGAACTCGCCACGCGATCTATCTCCTCGGGAGAGCACTCGCCCCTGAACTCGACCGGCGTGGCGCCTCGCAACCCTTCGAGGCTATCTCCCATAATCTCCGAGACGATTGGATCCTGTAGAACAAGGGGACTGGAAGACCCCAACTGGTCCAGGATTTCGCCCAACCTGCCAATGGCGCCTCTACCCTGTATGTATTTGCCCGGCGCAGCGAACACCGCGGATAGCGGACCCCCGTTAGTCTCCATCTTTATTTCTCCTTTTCAGTTTCCCCTATCTCCAACCTTACAGAACGCCTGAGCCAGGCGCAACAAAGATTTCGAAGCCGTGTTCTTACGGCGTTGCGTGACGGACACGGAATTAATAGAAAATCGGGGCTTTCTTGCGTGCTAGAATGCAGGGAGGCTGGGAGAGAATGCTGCTACTGACAGCGTTGGTGTAAAACTCGGCTTAGAGTTCTGTTCCTGGGAGTCTGTACCAGTTCGGCGCGAAGATAGGGGACGTTACCTGAATGGCAACAGTGCGGGATGATTAACAGAAGTTAGATACTACTGGAGAGAACAGCGCTGACAAAACTCCGCCGTCGATAGAAGAGATTCTTCGTGGTACGTCTCATGCGACAACCATATTTACGGCGGAAAAGAAGTCCGCCAACTCTACCTCAAGAGATTAATGGACCATTATGGTTATCCTGTCGAGCGCATCGCCGTCGAGAAGCCGGTCCAGTTCGGTTCTTCTGTCCACGATAAAGCCGCCGATATAGTGGTCTGGGACAAGGACGATAAAACAGCGGCTCAGATCATTATCGAATGCAAGAAACCGAAGAGAAAAGATGGGCTGGAACAGCTAAAGAGCTACTTGAATTTGCCACTCCCCGACGTAGTGAGCGACAAGCAAGAAGAGATCGCGGACAAGGTGAAAGAGTCGATCGCGGCCCGGCGAGAAGCCCGAAGGCTGCTGGAAGAAGCGAAGACTATGGTCGAGGAGGCGATCCTCGGTGGTTAGAGGTTAAACTACCAGGGATGGATTGGAGAGAGCATATTACGGTAGATCCTGATGTATGCCACGGCAAGCCCTGCATCAAGGGAACCAGGGTGATGGTCTCCGTGGTGTTGGACAACCTCGCTGCCGGGCAGACGCCGGAGGAGATCACCGAGAGCTACCCGTCCGTCGATCGCGAAGCCATACAGGCGGCCATTGCCTATGCGGCGGATCTGGCACGAGAGCGCGTCGTGCCCCTGCCGGCGTAAGGCGCCACGTGAAGTTCAAGATCGACGAGAACCTCCCGGTGGAATTGGCCGAGGAGTTGCGTGCGGCTGGACACGAGGCCGCTACGGTGGACGACCAACGGCTCGTTGGCGCCAGCGACCGGCATCTGTCCGAGGTCTGTAAGGCTGAAGTCCGGGTTTGCGTGACCCTGGATCTCGATTTCGCCGATATACGGACCTACCCGCCGGAGGAGTATCCTGGACTTGTCGTGCTGCGTCTCTTCCGGCAAGATAAGCTCCACGTGGTCGATGTGTTTCGGCGAATGCTAAAGGCATTCGGAGGTGAGCCCCTGGAAGGCCGTCTTTGGATAGTAGAAGAAAAGCGTATTCGCATCCGGTGAGGTTCTCGCTTCCGAAGTCTCGTAACACTCCTGCCGGAAAATAGCGTTTTACTGCGTGCTAGAATGCCGGGCTATGCAGCGGGATGAGAGGCTAGGGGAGAACACGACCGCCGGTAAGATCGAGGGCCTGGAGCGGCTCCGGGAGGAGGCGGCGCATCCGGCGTCCGAGGCGGCCGTCGAGCGGCAGAAAGAGAAGGGGAAGCTCACCGCCAGGGAGCGGATCGATCTTCTGCTGGACGAGGGAACTTTCGTCGAGCTGGACCGCTACCGGGTGCATCGCTCGTACAACTTCGGCCTGGAGAAGAACCGGCCGTTGGGTGACGGGGTCGTCACCGGCTACGGTGAGGTCTCCGGCAGGAAGGTGTGCGTGTTCTCGCAGGACTTCACGGTATTCGGCGGGTCTCTGGGTGAGATCTACGCGCAGAAGATCTGCAAGGTGATGGACCTGGCGCTTTCGACCGGATGCCCGGTAGTCGGCATCAACGACTCCGGCGGCGCGCGTATCCAGGAGGGTGTTGTCTCGCTCGCCGGTTACGCGGACATCTTTCATCGCAACGTGCTCGCCTCGGGGGTGATACCCCAGATCTCCGTGATCATGGGTCCGTGCGCCGGTGGCGCGGTCTACTCACCGGCGATCACCGACTTCATCTTCATGGTCGAGGAGACGAGCCACATGTTCATCACCGGCCCGGACGTCATAAAGAGCGTTACCGGCGAGGACGTGACCCAGGAGGAACTCGGCGGAGCGGAAACCCACAACACCACGAGCGGCGTCGCCCACTTCTCCGCACCCGACGAGGAGACTTGCCTGGAGGACGTGCGCTACCTGCTCTCCTTCCTGCCGGAGAACAACCTGGAGAGCGCCCCGTACTTCATACCCGAGGACTCGCCGGAGAGGATGGACGAGGAACTCGCGACGCTCGTCCCGGACTCGCCGCAAAGGCCCTATGATATCCGGCGGGCTATAGAGCTGACGGTTGACGACGAAGAGTTCTTCGAGGTGCAGGAAGGCTGGGCGCAGAATCTCGTCGTTGGCTTCGCCCGGCTCGACGGACGGGCTATCGGGGTTGTCGGGAACCAGCCGGCGGTGCTGGCCGGGACGCTGGACATAGACGCGAGCGTCAAGGGGGCGCGGTTCGTGAGGTTCTGCGACGCGTTCAATATACCGCTGCTGACGTTTGTGGACGTGCCGGGCTTCATGCCGGGCACGGATCAGGAATGGGGCGGCATCATCCGGCAGGGGGCGAAGCTCCTGTACGCCTACTCCGAGGCGACGGTACCGAAGATGACCGTTATTACGCGGAAGGCGTATGGCGGGGCCTACGACGTCATGTGTTCCAAGCACATCGGGGCCGACGTGAATGTGGCGTGGCCGACGGGTGAGATCGCCGTGATGGGCGCGCCGGCGGCGGTTGGGGTCATCTTCCGCCGCCAAATCTCCGAGGCCGAAGACCCGGAAGCCAAACGCGAGGAGCTCATCGCGGACTACGAGCAGCAGTTCAATAACCCGATGGTTGCCGCCGAGATGGGATTTATAGATGACGTGATCGACCCGCGCGAGACGCGCCCGTATCTCATCAAAGCTCTGCAGATGATCCGGACCAAACGCCCCGAGCGTCCGCCGCGCAAGCACGGGAACATCCCCCTGTGAGGATCGAGCCCGCGCCAACCGAGGAAGAAGCCGCCGCCATTATGGCGGCGCTGGAAGTCTTGCGCGAAGACGAGAAAGGCTCCCCAACCGTCAAGCGCAGCCGCTGGCGGCTGGCGGGCTTGCTCGGGCATCCGGTCCCACCGGAGATGAAGCTGGAGGGGCTGTGGTCTTACCGGGGATGGGAGGGCTAGATCCAGGTGTTCGGGAAGGTACTGGTCGCAAACCGTGGTGAGATAGCTGTCCGCATCATCCGGGCGCTGCGGGAGATGGATATATCCAGTGTCGCAGTATATTCAGACATTGATCGGGAGGCGTTGCACGCCCGGCTGGCGGACGAGGCGTACCACATCGGGCCTACGCCCGCGACGGAGAGTTACCTGAACATCGAGAAGTTGATCGAGGTGACGAAAAATTCGGGGGCTGAGGCGGTGCATCCGGGGTACGGGTTCCTGGCGGAGAGCGCGCCGTTCGCCCGGGCGGTTGCGGAGGCGGGGCTAATTTGGATCGGGCCTCACCCAGAGGCGATAGAGCAGATGGGGAGCAAGGTCGAGAGCCGGCGCATCATGAGCGGCGCCGGGGTCCCGATCACACCGGGCACGGAAGATCCCATCGAGTCTCCAGAGGCCGTTTTCGAGTTCGCCTCGGAGCATTCCTATCCGGTCGCAGTAAAGGCCTCCTCGGGCGGCGGCGGCAAGGGTTTCGCCGTGGCCCACGACAAGACCGAAGCCGAAACGGCTTTCGACCGCGCTAGCCGCGAGGGCGAGGCGTACTTCGGGGATGGATCCGTCTACCTGGAGAAGTATCTGCCCGCGCCCCGGCACATCGAGATACAGGTGTTGAGGGACAAACACGGCAACGCGGCCCATCTCGGGGAGCGCGACTGCTCCATCCAACGCCGCCACCAGAAGCTCGTCGAGGAGTGCCCGAGTCCGGTGATGGAGCCGGATATGCGCGAACGGATGGGGGAAGCCGCGATCCAGGCTGCCGAAGCCGTAGGCTACGATAACGTCGGCACGGTCGAATTTCTGGTGCAGGACGGGGAGTTCTACTTCCTGGAGATGAACACCCGCGTGCAGGTCGAGCACCCCGTTACCGAGGAAGTGACCGGCATGGACATCGTCCGGGAAGGCATCCGCATCGCCGCCGGCGAGCCGCTCTCGTTTACGCAGGACGAGGTCTCCTGGCGCGGCCACGCCATCGAGGTTCGGGTAAACGCCGAGGACGCCACCAACGACTTCGCCCCGAACCCCGGCGTCGTTACCGCGTATGAGGAGCCGGGTGGTCCCGGCGTGCGGGTTGACTCTTCGTTGCGAGGTCCGGGAGCGGTGCCTGATGCTTACGACCCGTTGTTCGCCAAGCTCATCGTCCGGGGAGCGGACAGGCAAGACGCGCTGGCGCGGTTGCGGCGGGCGCTGGCGGAGTTCCGGGTCGAAGGGATTGCTACGACTTTGCCCTTCTTCGAGGCGCTGCTGGACGACGAGGTCTTCGTCTCCGGCGACTACACGACGGGCTTCGTGGCGGAACGGCTCGGAGGGTTGGAGATCGAAGGCTCAAAGGTCGGGGAGCCGGGCGAGCTGCCTGAAAAGGAGAGTCGCCAGGTCGAGGTAGAGGTCAATGGCAAGCTCTTCAGGGTCCGGGTGTACTCGGACGAGAAAACCGATGCCGGGAAGCCGCGGCGCAAGGGAGGAAGGGCGCACCGGGCGTCGGCCACCGAGGGGGCGGTCGTTGCTCCTATGCAGGGTACGATCGTCAAGGTGTTCGTCGAGGAGGGACAGGAAGTTGCCGCCAACGAGCCTGTCTGCGTCCTGGAGGCGATGAAGATGGAGAGCGAGATCCGGGCGCCAAAGGATGGCGTAGTCTCCGAAGTGTTCGTCCAATCCGGCCAGAGCGTGCGTTCCGGGGATAACCTGGTCTTGCTAGACTAGTCATCCTATGACCGAGCGTACGGGAGATTATGAGTGGCGCGGCGAGGGCGAAGGCGCGGAGATCGTCCTCTATGCGCCCGACGAATCTGCGATTGAACGTGTCCGGTCGGCGACCCTGCTTCCCGGCATCGAGGGTCTCGTCTACGCGGCGTCCTCGCCCTCTGGGTTCGGGTTGGCGGCGGCCTCTTCTACGCACGTAGCCCCGGATCTCATCTCGCCGCCGGCGCGGGGCTTGCTTATCGTGGCGGGTGTCTCTGTCGGAGGACTCAGCGTACCGTCCGAAGAAGTGCCGCGCCTCGTCTACCGCAACCTCTCCGAGGTTAGCCTGCCGCGTCTGGGCGGCGTCTCGGGAATCGGCAAGTTCTGCGATTTCGGGGCGCGCCGGGCCGCCGAGCAGGGGATGATAGAGGAGGAAGACCTTTTATTCCTGGAGCCCCGTAACGGCGAGTCCGACGCACTGGGACGACGGGCGCTGGAAGCCGGGGACAAGGGCTGGGACCGGATAGGGGACGTGGGAGTCTACACGGCTCGGGAGGTGTTCGACGCTGAGGGGGCCGAGATGCTCGGCATCGGCTCCGGGGCTCTGGTGCTAACGGTGAACGCGGGTGCGGGAGAGTTGGGTCCGCTCTCGATAGCCGGGCATCGGCATCGGATCATGAACCAGGTGCGGAGCGGCGACTTCGGGGCGGAGTTGGAACTGCCGGCGGCGCCCGTCGGGAGCGAGGAGGCGGAGGACCTTCTGATGGCGGTAAACGGTGCGGCTAACTTCGCCGACGGCCGGGCCGCGCTCACACTCTACGCGTTGCGCGAGGCGGTATCCGAAGCCTTCGGCGGCCTGACCATCCGCGCTTCCTGGACGGTCGGCGGCTTCGAGGAGCGGGACGGTTATACGACCCAACGTCAAAACCTGGCAGGTTGCGGCATGGGAGCAACGGGATTATGCGGACCTTCCGTGGTGTCCGGTAAAGGTGAGATGCTAGGGAGCGTCCCACCTTTCGAGGCGTCGGATGAGGAAGGAGTCCGGCCCTGGGAAGAAGCCGGGTTGTTGGAGCGGTGGGTGGATCTGGAACCGCTCGGGGACGGAGCAAAGCGAGCATGAACGAATGGGGAGTTTTAGTTGACCAGTGAAGTATTAGACAAGATAGTCCAGTTGATGACGGCAGCGTTCGGGCTCGTGGCGGCGTTGGCGTGGAACGAGGCCATACAGGGACTCTTCACGGCGATCTTTGGTGAATCGGGAAACCTCTACGCGAAGTTCTTCTACGCGATCCTGGTTACGGCCATCGTGGTCTTCGCCACCATCAGGCTCGGTCGGTTGTCCGACCGGATCAAGAAGGACGAAAAGGAGTCGGAATCCTCCTAAAGTACGTTAACGTTCCCTAAAGTCCTCCGGGGTGATCTGGTTCATCCAGTCCTTGAACTTGTCCACTACCTCTTCCTGGGGAGTATCTTCTATCGCCTCCTCGAAGACGACGGCGGCCTCTTCTATAACCTCGTCGGCGGCGAAGATGGGCGCCCCGGAGCGGACGGCCAGCGCTATGGCGTCCGAGGGACGGGAGTCGACCTCTATGCTCCGGCCTTCTATCTCCAGGCTGATCATGGCGAAGAAAGTGGAGTCACGGAGCGCCGTTACGGTGACCCGTTCCATCGAGCCGCCTAGTTCCGAGACCAGGTTGACCGCCAGGTCGTGGGTCAGGGGCCGGCTGAACTCCGTATTCTGGAGCTTCATCAGGATAGAGCGCGCCTCTCCCTGCCCGATCCAGATCGGCAGGTAGCGGTTCTCCTCTTCGACTTTGAGTATGACGATGGGACTAGAGCTAAAGAGATCCAGGTTGATCCCGTAAATGGACATCCGGGTAAAGCCGTTGTCGCTCACTTACTTTTGCTCCTCTCGTACCGCTGTGCGACGCGGTATCTGAATACCTGGGCCGATTTTACTTCCCGCCGCGCCTCTGTTCAATCAGCTTGTCAGCGGTCTTCCGGTGTTGTACATTATCTCGGCGGTACGTTCGGTAGTATCGTTCACGGGCCTGTAGCTCAGCCGGTTAGAGCGCTTCTCTGATAAGGAAGAGGTCCCTGGTTCGAGTCCAGGCAGGCCCACAGACCAAGCACCTAAGCGACTACTCCCCGCTGATTCTCGTATTTCTCGTACCGATGGTCGATCATTATCCTTTTTAATTTCTGTACCGTTTCCCACACCTCGGTGTAGGAGGTATACAGCGCTGCGGGGGCGAGCCGGATAACGTTCGGGGCCCGGAAGTCGGGGACGACGCCTTCTTTTTTGAGCGCTTCACAGATACGGGCCGCCTCCTCGTGTTCGAGCGCGATATGACCGCCACGGCGTTCGTCCTGGTGCGGAGTACCTATGAAGAATCCTATCCCGTCCAGCTCGGCCCGGATCAGGTCCATGAGGTAGAGGTTGATCTTTAACGACTTCGCGCGCACCCGGTCTATTCCCGCATCCGCGAACATCTCCAGCGAGCCCAGAAGGGGAGCAAGGCTCAAGACGTGGGGAGTGCCGATCTGGTACGCCCCGGCGGAGCCAGCCGGTATGAACTCGTGTTCCATGTCGAACTGGCGACTCTTGTCGGAGCCGAACCATCCGGCCAGACCTGGAAGACGCCCGAAGTGTCTACGGTTTACGTACAGCCCCGCCGCCGAGCCCGGCCCTCCGTTCATGTGTTTGTAGCTGCACCAGAGGGCGAAGTCCACGCCCCAGTCCGAGAAGGAGTGGGGGACAGAACCTATGGAGTGGGCCGCGTCGTAGCCGATCAGGATTCCACGCTCGTGCGCGGCGCGCGTCAGATACTCGACGTCGAGAAGTTGCCCGCTGCGGTATACCACGGTCGGCAGCAAGACCAGGGCTACTTCCCCGGACATAGCCGCGACGATGTCGTCTTCGTCCAAAGTCCTGCCATCCCTGCTCTCGACCCTGATAAGGTGCTCCGACGCGTCGAATCCGCGCAGCCGCAATTGAGACTGCAGGGCGTAGATGTCCGTGGGGAAGTCCAGGCCGGTGGCGAGAATTTTGGTCCTGTTTTTCTCCGGTTGGTAGAAGGTGGAGACGAGTTGGTGGATGTTCGTAGTCGTTGAGCCGGTCACGACGACCTCCTCCGGCGCGGCCCCGACGAGTGGCGCGGCCATCTCTCCCAGCCTCTCGGAGAGATAGAACCAGGGACGCCCGCCCTCTGTCCAGCCTCTTATGCCGAGCTTCTTCCAATCGTTGAGCACCTCGATCACGGCTTTCTCCGCCCGTACGGAGAGGAGCCCTAGAGAGTTGCCGTCCATGTATATGACGCCGTCCTCTAAGTAGAACTCATCCCTGAAACGGGCCAGTTCGTCGAGGCGATCCAACGCCTTCGCGTGATCCTCGGTCGAGGCGGATTTACGGTCAGCCACAGGCTCCCCTTCGCTTTTGCTTGTCGCCGAAGCGGTCGTGGTACGGTCGGGCCTGCTCTTCGTCGAGAGTGGAGGTTACCGAACCCACCCTACTTTCGGCACCTTTGACTGGTCGAACTCCCGCACCCGCTCGCGTCCCAGGTCTTCGAGTTCTTCGAGGCAGGCTTCGCATTCCCGGATGAGCTTCGCCACGTCTATTCCCAAAGTCTCGGGCTCGAACTCTTTTAGACGCTCCGTGCCGTTTCGCAGGAGGCCCGTGGCTCCGCGCCAGTTGCCGTTCTGCTGGTGGTAGAAGCCGACGCCGACCTGGAGGATGCCCTGGTAGAGAAACCGGACCCGCCGAGGCTCTTCCATCCAGGCTTCTTCAAGGTATTCGTGACACTCGAAAAATTCGCCCCGGTTGAACTCCTCTATCCCTTTCAGGACGAGTTCGGGGACCGCTTCAGCGATGGTGTTCTCCGGGACTGTCTAGTGGCAGCAGCTTCCGCCGCAGCATCCCCCGCCGGACACGTTGCCGCTTGCCATGCGGGCGTTCATCATCGGGTTGGAGGACATCGCGGAGGCGCCGGGGGTTATAGAGGCGAAGTTCGAGATCACACGCTGCGACTTATCGGCGCCGCACTCGGGACACTCCGCTGTTTCGTCTGCGGCGCTCATCGGGCGCATGAGATCAAAGCGCCCGTCGCACTCAGCACACTTGTATTCGTAGAGGGCCATATATCCCTTCCCACCTCTCGGTTCGTATTCGTCAACAGAGATATTGTAGCCTCTGTCCTGGTCTCGTGTGTTGAAGAATTAGCCTTCGGCGCGTCAACTCGTGCTAGGCCTCAACGGGCCCCTAGCTCACCTGGGAGAGCGCTGCCCTGGCACGGCGGAGGACGCGAGTTCGAATCTCGCCGGGTCCACTTAAAAGATTTCGTTTTGCAGGCGAAACCTTGAGTCGCAAGAGAACTGTAGAAAGCGCCGAGGGGTATTTACTGCAACCGTACTGCAGCGCGGCCGGTATATATGCGGGCTAGCGAGACAAGAGATAGCCTATAGCAAAGACGTTGAATCCCATTTGACAGCCACGGGTGGCCGATGGAGAATGGCTTCTGGAGCGTACAGTCGTGCAGTGACCGCAAGCCCTATGCTGTGGACCTCGCCAGCGAGTCATGCACGTGTCCGTACTGGCGGGAGCAGCGCAAGCCCTGCAAGCACGTCTTCGCGGCTTCGATAGCGTTTCACGTCGTGGTCGGTCGTGCGACCGGATCGAGGAGCTCCGGAGCGGCGTGCGGAGGAAGTCGCGTTGAAGATTTCCGAGTCGATACCGGCGCGACCAACGCTCGGCGACTGCCAACGGTCCTACAAGCTGTTCCTCGCAACGGTACACCACATACCTGAGAGCGAGAACTACGAGGGCGGATTCGAAGCAGTGACGATGATGGGCGTCCCGCACGGCCTCATGGTCACCGGTAGTCACCGGGATTCCGCCGAGTACGCACTGAACCATCTCCTCGACGGTCTTCGGATGTTTGGGTTCACCGGCTTTGTCGCTGTAGAGGACTTCACGCAGCCTAGTCAGGTAGCCTAGTGTAACCTCTGAAAGACAGCCGTCATCTTGCAATAGCCTCTGTTTTCAGCATTCGTTCGAAAAAGCCTGCTTCCGTATCATTCTGCGTGCCAACCACCATTGCTCTATCGAGCAGCCGATTGCCTTCCTCGCATGAGGTCTCGGATACCAGTACGCAAGCATGGCAGGCTGCAAGGTTGGCGTTGTCTGTACCCTGACCGGTGCTTTCTATGCAGACGGGATCCGACGAACACCATTGCGCCTTTCGCACCGCCCTCCGTATGGTGTCAGGCAGGCGATCCCGCTCTCCCTGTCGAACCAGACCTCCCATTGTTCCCTCGGAATCACCGGAAGCCGTGTAAATGAGAATTCCCTGCATATCTTCTGAACCTTCTTCAAAATTGCAGTAGATACGCTCCCGGAGCGAGGCGCTGCCGTAACCGCAGTCGAAGGCGAGCTGATTTATGAGCATGTGAGCAAGAGTGTGCATCATCACGAACTTTGCGGAGACATTGCGAGGTTCCTGGCCGCGTGATATCCGGTTCCTCTCGTAAGTTTCGAGGAGTTGCCGGAGCCTCGATCCTGAACACTCTGCCTGTTCGAGCCATTCTCTGATTCTGAGATGGTTCAATTCCAGAAAGATACCTTCTCCTCTTACGACCATCGCTGGCAGCCAGTTAATGCCCGAGCCGTTCGAGAGAAACTGGAGCCGGTCGGAGGCGAGATCGCCGTCCGGCGGGTTGAGCCTCGTAAACCCTGCAAGCGCCCTCGTCTCTCGCAGCTTTCGCACCAGACAGATACCCGAAAAAAGGTCGGACACCTCCGCTGGATACTCCGATATGTCCTTCACATCAACGAGAAGCTCTGTGTCCGGTCCCCCGCGACCGCTGCGGAGAGCATCGTACTCCTGACGGCGATAGCCTTCCTCAACGGGCGTTTCTTCCTCAGACGGCAGGTCGTCGAGTTTGCGCTGCGCTGCTGCGATCAATTCTTCAGAATCAAGTTCCAACATCTCCGCCGCTGTTTCAGCCCTGGTTCGATCGATATACTTACCTTCAAGCAGTCCGGTGGATAGAGAGTTCCATATCTTCGGATTCTCCAGCGCCTTGATAATAGGCCCGTCGGTATCTTCTGCCCACAGAGGCAGATATATGGAACCGACCACCTGCGGAAAGTACACGTTCGATGCGCCTCTCTGGACTACCCTGAGATACTGACCGCACCCATCCTGACTGTCATCCTCTCTGCCCAGCCACGGCTGATGACCCCTGCAATCGTAGCCAATAGCGTTGTGTAGAGATCCTTCCTTAAAGACATTGCCAAGAGTCCTCTCCTCACCGCAGGTGCAGGTGATCTTGATCCCCGAAAGGCTTGCGGACGACCTGCCCGCCCTGAAACGCAGCACACACCTATCAGTCTTTCCGCGGTCCTGATGAACCCATTCCATAAACGGGAAGTCCTGAATGTGGCCCATATCGCAGGCCGCCAGAATTCGCATTGGTATGAGGCGTGGACGACGGTTCTCTGGTCGAGTGGAGCAATCCATGCCCTGGCCGAACTGTGGTCCCCGACAGCGGTCGACCCTCGGCTGAAAGAGCGGGACAAAGTCCATAAACCCGCATTGTGGGCAGTAATGCCAGCGAGGAAACCTTACATAAGGGATGGTCTGGTTCGGGTGAGTAACGCCCTCGCCGGGATCCCGGTGTTCCGACGGCAGCCTGAGATGATCCACGCGGAGCCGCTTCTGCAAGCGTTCCTCTCTGACCTGCCAGTCCGGTGGACAACCCTCCCGCGCAAAAGGCCACGCATCGAGACCCGCCACCATCAACGATTCGTCTCCGGGAAAGTTGGTTATGGCCCCTACGCCAAACGGACTGATGAGTTGTGCGCGTCGCACGGGTTTCCTTGCAGGCATGGCCTCTCCTATTTCACTCCGCAGCTTGCGGATAAGACATCAACATCTGGGCATTGCAGGTAGCGTCGACGTTACGCATGGACGAAGGGGTAGGAATAGCCTTGTCCATCCAGGCCGGTAATGGCTTGTTTCCCGCAGGGTACATCATCGGTATATCGTTTCCCGGAGGACCAAAACCGCCGTAATCGTTTGGGGGAGCCATCTTCCAACCCTCTATGAACCTTTCCAGTTCTATGGTGGTCTGATTCAACTCGTCCGGATCCACGCTCTTCAACCGCTCCAGTATTGCTACCCGGACTTTCTCGAACAACTCATTACGAGGTACAGGGCTGCCGGAACTCTCCCTTTCAGAAGTATTGCCCCAGAATCGAACCAGCGTCACCACAAGCGCATGAAGTGCTCTCTCCCTTAATGGAATAGCGAACGGCGTAACGCTGGTTGGCTCCACGTGACGATACGTTGCTTCGTGGTATGACCTGAAGTGTTCAAAGTGAGATCTGTCGCGCGGCTTTGACGGATTGTAGATGGTAGTTACCAACCCCGGCTCTCGTCTCCCAACCCTACTGGTAGCCTGAATATATTCTGAAGTCGCCTTCGGTTGACCAACGACGGCCATCTGTCCCAGTCTCGATACATCAAGGCCGACCTGGATCATGTTTGTTGCAAGGCAGACATCAACCGGGCGAGAATCGTTGTCCACATATGGAGTAAAGAGCTCCAGAAGGGTTTCCGGGATCTGGCTGCTCTGGATGGGACTGGTGAGATCACATAATTTTGAAGACGAACCGGCTCGGACGATCCGTGTGCCGCTCGCAACTTATCACTTCGAGTCGGCCATGATAAACGAAGTCGGTGTGATGACGTTCTCGGTAAAACAAGTGGATTTCGTCCCCTGTTTGCATGGTGTCAAGCATCCGATCTTCAGCAAAGTGGTCGTTCGGACCTTCCCACCTTAGCTCGCCGCCTGTGAGCTTATCGTCGTATTGCTCGGCGCTTGTCTGTTTCTCACGAGTGACGAACAGGATGATCTTGTTGTCGTCTCTCGGGGTGACTACGCCGCGAGCGATGGCATGCATGCTCGCATAGCCCCATAGCTTAGCTAACTCGTTGCGCGAGTATGACTCGCCGATCGTGATCTGACTGAACGATACTGGCATCTTCGTCCTCTCGTTTTGTATGCAACAGCGGGTGCTATTGGCCTACGTCGATCCGCGTACTTGCCACCTTCTGGCAGCCAGGTAAACGCTGCGAGATCCTGTTCGTTATGCCAGCGTGTCTGGTGATTGTAGAGTATTCCATTGGACCCCTGGCGCATCAGGCGCTGGTATCTGCTAAGGCCCTGACGGGGCTCGTATGCCATTTCATCTTCACGATGACCGTGGGGGACCACTGGAAGATCGCTTATAGCCTGCCAGACTGTCACAGGGTTTCTCTCGTGAGTTTTACTGGGCCAGGGAACCTCATTCCCCTCTGGAACCCCGACGATGAAGAGTCGCTTTCTCGTCTGCGGCACCCCGTAGTGGTGAGCCTCGAGAACCTGCCAGTCCACGGAGTAGCCTATATCTTCGAAGCGACACAAAGCCTTCTGAAGCAATGGTTCGTCACCGTCCAGATAGTATTGCAGATCTGGTACGTTCTCCATCACGAAGTGCGAGGGTTTGACCGCCTCGACAAATCGTACGAATTCTCGATAGTACTGGTTACGTGGGTCGTGTATATAGTCGGGTTCCTGCCGCAGGCTGCGGATCTTGCCTCTGCCCACCCTGCTGAAGCCCTGACACGGTGGCCCGCCGATGGCTACGTCTACTCTCTCCAGACCATGCTCCTGAACGAAGGCCAGCGGGTCCAGGATTCTGCCAATGTCTCCCAGGTGACAACAACCATCAAAATTCAGGGAGTGTGTTCGGAAAGGCAGTTCCTCCTTCTCCACGCCCAGACCAATCCGGTAGCCGGCCATCTCGAAACCCAGGCTCATGCCGCCCGCGCCGCAGAATAGATCCAGCACGACCGGTTCAGGCATGCGAAAGGAAGGGACAGCATTCGACTGTGGCTTTCAACGCCCCCGGTGAGTTCAGCAGCTTCGTTCCCCTCTCACTCTCGATTACGCGCGGCCGACTCGAATTGCTCACTATTCTCCGGCAAAGTTTCTCAGTTCTTCTCTATTGCCGCAACTCTTTGTAACATCAGAGCTGCTTCTGCCTGGGCATTATCTCAGCTATTCTGAGGAAAATTTGAAAGAGAATGGCGTACAAAATCTACACAGGTAAGCACGAAGTATGTAGACTTTTATCCTCATGTTGGAGGAGCGACACACGTTAGAAGAGCTTGCCCGGTGTCTGAGGGACACTTTCAGAGCGAGGGACGCGGCAGAGGTCGGCGTTCACCCGAGGGATCTTTATGCCTTGCGGGACGAGGGGTTATTGGTCGAGCTCTCGCGTGGGGTCTACCGTCTTGCCGACGCCGAAATTAGCCCCTACCTTGACTTGGTGGCCGTCTCGCGGCGCAGCCCACGGGGGACGATCTGCCTCAACTCTGCACTCTCCTTCTGGGACCTGACCGACGAGGTTCCTGCAGAGGTCCACCTGGCGGTTCCCAGGGGAGCTCATCGGCCTGTCATCGACTACCCGCCCGTCCGAGTCCATGTCTTCGCTGCCAGCACCTTCGGCCTGGGGCGCGAGCGGTTCCGTCTGGATTCTGGCGAAGAAATCTTCATTTACTCTGCAGAACGGAGCGTGGTGGACGCCATGCGTTTGAGGAGCTAGGTGGAGACCGACGTGGCCTACGAAGCCCTCCGACGCTATCTCAGACGCCCGGGGGCCTCACCCAGAGATCTGCTGGGCCTCGCCCGGAGCCTCAGGGCTGGCGGCCTTATGTCAGACGCGTTGATGGTGCTGATGGGCTGAAGTAGACGGCAAAAGGTCTTCTATACAGTTTCGTAGTCTCTGTATTACAATGAATACCGTAGTGCTATACGGAGGTCAACGATGCCCAAATCCAAGCCGTTTACCATAAGGCTCTCCG
>JBGTJJ010000034.1:0-27303 GCA_041745215.1 Rubrobacteraceae bacterium
CAGGGAGGAACTCGAAAACTATTCGGTCTCCGAATCCGTGCAACGGACGGTGACCACGGCGGGACGATCCATCTTTTTTTCGGGGCTGGCGGTTCTGATCGGTCTCTCCGGCTTGCTCTTCTTCCCTTTCATGTTCATGCGATCCATCGGGGTGGCGGGCGTGCTGGTGGTCTTCGTCTCTGTTGTGGCGGCATTAACGTTGCTGCCGGCCGTGCTGGGCGTCCTCGGGCATCGGGTAAATGCGCTCGCCGTGCGACGGAACCGGGGTGTGGTGGGGGCAGGTTTCTGGGCACGCAGCGCGGAGGTGGTGATGCGGTTTCCGGTACTCGTGATCCTGCTGGTCGCTGTGCTACTCTCCGGGCTGCTCTACCCGGTAACCCACATGCAGATCGGCATACCCGAGGCAAGCGTCCTGCCCGAGAAGTACGAGTCCCGCGCCGGAGACGATATCCTCAAGCAGGACTTCGACTACGCCAGTCTGACCCCTATGGATGTAGTCGCCACCCTCCCGGAAGATCCTCTGAGCGCCGACGGTCTTACCAACACCCAGAAGTTCGGTGAACGGGTAGGGGATGCGGAAGGCGTGGCGGAGGTTCAGAGTATTTTTACGGTTGGTCGGGAGGCTGCGAGGCAGTATGCAAAGCGCGTCTCCGAGGCGCGTAGCCAGGCCGAATCGGATGCGGCGGGCCGTGTAGACGGCCTGGTGGAAGAACAGTACCAGCAACTGAAGGAAGAGCAAGTCCAGAAGGCGGTTGACGAGCAACTGTCAAAGATCGAGGCTTCCCAGGGTGCGGTTCCACCGGGAGTCGAGGATCAGGTACGTGCTCAAGTTGTACCGGAGGTCGAGAAGCGTTTGGATGAGGCCGGGGCCCGCGAGCGCATAAGGACCGAGGTGCGGGCCGAAGTACAGCAGCGGATAGATGAGCAGGTCCCGGACCTCCCGAAAGGCGTTTCGGTCGACGGGGAAATAACGCCCGAGGGCGTAGCCAACTTCCTGAAACTTCCCGAAGCCCGCGAATCCGAGAAACTACAGAACGCCGTCGACTCTTACGTGGCGGGAGATAAGACTCTCTTGCAGGCCGAGACGAAGTCTAACCCTTACGTCGCGGCGGCCCGTCAGACCGTTGCGAACGTGCGGGACGTCCAGCCGCCGAACGGCGTCAGCTTCCTTGTTGGAGGCCTCTCCGCCGGCCAGAAGGACTTCATCTCAAGCGTGTATGGGAAGGCTCCGTATGCGGCTGCTTTCGTCCTGGCCGTTACCTATTTCGTGTTGTTCCTGACGTTCCGCTCGGTGTTCATCCCGCTAAAGGCGGTTGTCGTGAACATACTGAGCCTTACGGCGAGCTTCGGAGCAATGGTCTTCGTGTTCCAGGACGGCAACCTCTCCGGGCTGTTGAACTTTACGCCCCTGGGTTTCGTGGACGCGACCCTGCCTATCCTGATGTTCTGCACCATATTCGGGGTCTCCATGGACTACGAAGTCTTTCTGCTCTCCCGGATACGAGAAGCCTACGAGAACGGTGACTCCAACACGGCAAGCGTCGCAAAGGGCCTCGTCTCGACCGCCGGGATCATTACCTCGGCGGCCGCCATCATCATCGTCGTCACAGGAGCGTTTGCTTTTACCGGCATCATCCTGACCAAGGCGGTCGGGCTCGGGCTCGCGGTCGCAGTCTTCGTGGACGCGACTATCATCCGGGTACTTCTCGTCCCAGCCACGATGCGTATCCTGGGCGACTGGAACTGGTGGCCCGGCGGGCGAAAGAGGACTTTCGGCGGGACGGACACATCGAATAAGATCAATTCTTGATCCTGACGGTATTCGGGGCTACACTAACTGGAATGGTCGAGTTCGAGCAGATACTAAAGAACCGGGGATACCGCCTCACGAACCAGCGGCGCGTGATCGTCCGGGAGTTGGAGGGTGCGCGGCACCTTTCGGCGGAGGAGATCTACGACCGGGTCAAAGGGGACCATCCGGACCTGGGACTTTCGACGGTCTATCGGACTCTCGACCTGCTCACCGAGCTGGACATAGTTCGCAAGGATGACTTCGGCGAGGGTTACTCGCGCTACGAGTTGGCTACCGAGCGGATGCACCACCACGCCCGTTGCGATGAGTGTGGCAGGGTCATCGAGTTCAACGAAGAGTTAATGGAGTACCTGGCACTCCAGGTCGAACGGGAGACGGGTTTCGTCACGGACTGGCACGAGATCACCCTGCACGGTCGCTGCGCCGCCTGCGCCGCCGCTTAATCAAAGTTACAGTTACAGACTTTCTTTCGCTAGGAATTGAGCCAGGAGGTTTAGATGAAGTTGACCATGAAACGCATGGCAGCGTACCTGATCGATGTTGTCATTCTCTTTACCGTTCTGGCGCCGTTCGGGCAGTTGGTTCAATGGTTACTGGAAATCTCACCGCAAACTGGTCCAGGGATATGGCTGACCATCCTATGGAACTTCTCATTGCCTTCTTGGCTCTACTTCATCATCAGCGACACTTCGTCTGGGGGCGCGACCATCGGCAAAAGGTTATTTAGAGCGATTTGTAAATTGAGCGGTCCCTGCTAAAAAGTGGCCCATGAATGCTTACTCGAAGGATCTCAGGTTGCGAGTGCTGGAAGCGGTAGACCGTGGTCAGCCGCGCGGGGAGATTTCTGCGCTCTTCAGAGTCTCCCTCACTACCATCAAACGCTGGGTGAAAAAGAGTCGGGAGGGCGAGGATCTTGAGCCCAGACATTCCACGGGACGAAAGAGACGTATCCTCGCCACCATCCAGGAGAAGCGAGCGCTGTGGAAGCAACTTCAAGAGAACGACGACGCTACCCTTGAGCGTCATTGCGAGCTGTGGGAGAGGAAGACGGGTGTTTGGGTATCCATCGCCACAATGAGCCGGGCAATACGTGAGAAGCTTGGTTGGACTTACAAAAAAAGACGCTGGGTGCCACCGAGCGGGACGAAGAAGCGCGAAGTGCTTTCAGGGAACGTCTGAGAGGTGTGGACCCCAGGCGGTTGGTGTTCGTGGACGAGTCCTCGACCAACATCGCCTTCACCCCACGCTACGCCAGAGCGCCAAGAGGAGAGAGGGCTTATGGAAAGGCTCCGAGGAATTGGGGTAAGAACGTGACGCTGATCTCCTCGATCACTTTAGAGAGGATAGGACCTTCCATGAGCATCCAGGGCTCTTCAGATACAGAGTCTTTCGGACTCTACATGAGAAACATCCTGGCTCCACGTCTGAAGGCCGGACAAATCGTCATCATGGACGACCTCTCGGTACATAGAGGCGCCTGGGTAAGAGAACTCATCGAGAGTAGAGGATGCCAGCTATGGCTCCTGCCTTCCTACTCACCAGACTACAACCCAATAGAACAAGCCTTCTCCAAAGTGAAGAACCTGCTCAGAAAAGCGAAAGCCAGGACGCTTGAGGCGCTCTTTGAAGCTACCCACCATGCGCTTGGTGCGATCAGTGTGAAAGACGCCCGCGGTTTCTTCGAGCACTGTGGTTACAGAACACCGCGGGCACATTCAATATGAGAACCGCTTTAGTATAAAAGTCTCGTCGGACTCTGGCAAGATGAGTTTTACGCGTGCGCTCCTTAGAACAGCCATAAAGCTTTCTCCCTGGGAACTGGTACACGTCTCGATGTTCGCTCTTTCTGATGACCTTAGTCAGGTCGCCCCTATTCAGATAACTGGCCTTGTAGTCGTCAACGTACTGCTGTTGTTTTACTTGGCGGTATTAGCGATCACGAAGGGACGACGGAGCGCGCATGATCTCTTCGTCAATACCGTCGTGGAACCTGTATATATTCGGTAGCAAGAGGTTGAACTTGACTTGGTGACGTCGGCGGGGATACCGGCGGCCTCAAAGGAACGTCTCAGACCTCCACTGTCAAGCCATCCTCCGCCACAATCACTTTGCCATCGTAGTTCCTATTGACCTCCGAGACAAGGTCTAGCTCGTCAGCTGCCGGATAGACGTGCGTCACTACCACTCTCTCCACTCCAGCTTCCGAGGCTATCCTGGCGACGCTGCTTGGGGTGAGATGGCCTGGCACTGGATCGTCGTCGGGGAACGAACACTCGATCAGCAGGGTATCGGCTCCCCGAGCCAGCGCGACCACCGATTCGCTGTATTCCGTGTCTCCCGTATATACGAACGCTCGCCCGGCCGACTCGACCCTGTAGGAGATGCTCTCGGGACGGTGTTCGGCGGGCGCCCATGAGATGGAGCCGCCCGGCAAGTCGATGGGGGAGAGACAGTCTCGTGGAAGTTCGGACACTTCCAGCGGGTAGTCGCCGATCATCCACTCGCCCCACACGTCGAGTATCTTTCCCCAAAACTCCGCGAATGGTTCGGGTCCCGTGACGTAGAGTGGACGGGTACGGGGTTCTTCCGCACCGTAGTTCATGGCGAAGAGTAGCGGCACGACGTCCACCGTGTGGTCGGGGTGGAAGTGGGTGAAGAAGATCCGGTCGACGGCGAACGGGTCCAGGCTGGCGTGCATCAACCCTCGCACGGCCCCGGACCCCAGGTCGAAGACGATGGTTTCGTCGCCTGTCTCCAAAACCACGCAACTCTGACGGCGGGAGAGGCGCGGTACCACCGTGCCCGAACCTACCACGGTTACTTCCATCTCAACTTCCCTTCTTTCGCCGGAAAGCCCACGCCAGGCCGGCGACGCCCAGCAGCACGCCCCCGATAACGTCCGACGCCCAGTGTACGCCCATGTAGACCCGGCTCAGGGACATTCCGACCAGGACTAGGGCGAGTAGTACCCTTCCCACCCGATTCTTCCAGAGGACGAAGATGACGCCCAGCAGGATCGTGGTCCGTAGCATGTGCCCACTCGGGTATGGATACGGGTAGGCGACGGCGACGAACGGGGCGTAACCGTCCGAACGGCTGAACTCATCCGGCAGCGGCGTCACCGGCACCCAGAACTTCATCGCTATCTCTATCGCGCTCGCCGCCAGGAAAGCGATGAGGACTCGAATAGCCAGGATTCGACGGCCACTGAAAAATACCGCCGCCAACATGAGTATAAGTCCGGCTACCGTAAGCCTGATGCCGCCTATCGTGGAGAAAAACTCGCCTACGGTATCCAGAAAACCGGATGTCCGGCTCTGGGCAACCCGCATCGACCATAGGTCAAAGCCGTAGAGCAAGCCGAGCCCAGCCGCCGCCGTGAATAAAGCGAGCGCTGCTGCGGAAGCCCAAAATACTGATTTTGCAGTGTCCTTCAAGATGGATCAGAGACTAGCAGATACTAAATGAAAGCGATGACCGGACCAGGAAGGCCGGCCATCGCTGGAAGTCGGGTGGTACTGTCGCTAGTGCGGTGTTCAGGCTACGGCGTCGCGCAGGATGCGGCCGTACTCGCCACCTTTAAGGATACGTTCGGCCTCGCGCTGGAGTTGGCGGACCCGCTCGCGCGAGATGTCCAACTCCTCGCCGAGTTCGGCGAGCGTGGCAGGGTCCCGCTCGTCAAGGCCGTACCGGCGTACCAGCACGTATCGGGCGCGCTCCGGGAGCCGGTCTATTGCCTCCTTGAGCTGCACCGTCTCCATCTCCCGCATCACTTCGCCGGGAGTATCGGAAACCTTATCGTCCTCGATGAAGTCGCCGAGTTGGGAAGAGGTTTCGTCGGTCGATACCGGCTGGTCGAGGCTGGTGGCGTCCGGCATCGCGCTCATAGTGAGCCGCACTTCGTCCATGTTCCATCCGAGGCGCTCCGCAACCTCTTCTTCGAGAGGCTCACGTTCAAGCTCGGCGGAAAGCTCGTTGTAGGCTCTTGAGACCTTCCGGATCTTCTCCGTCATGTGTACCGGAACCCGAATCGTACGCCCCTTGTCAGCTACAGCCCGCTGCACCGCCTGTCGTATCCACCACGTGGCGTACGTGGAGAACCTATATCCCCGGTCAGGGTCGAACTTCTCAACAGCCTTCATCAGGCCGATGTTTCCCTCCTGGATGAGATCCTCGAAAGGCAGGCCATAGCCACGGTACTTCTTGGCGACGGAGACGACGAGGCGGAGGTTTTTCTCGATGAGGCGTCGGCGGGCACGGGTGTCACCGTCCTTGGCACGGTTCGAGAGGTCTATCTCCTCGGCGTGGGTCAGCAGATTCCCCTGCCCTATGTGGGCAAGGTACTTTGCTAGAAGTTCGGGTGTCTCTGACTCCCGGACTATCTTTGTGGTCTCTGTCTGCTTGCTCTTTTTCTCCGCCACCTGGCCCTCCTGTATGAAATCAAAGGCACCAAAACCAATTTTAGTAACTGATCCTGATTCTACCCGATCCTTGTAACTCTCTAAACGCCTTCCAGCCTCTATTTTCGCCGCTATTGCCTATTTTCCGTCCTGTTTGATTCTGCTTCTGTACCTATACGAAGCTGGAGCTCAAAAGTTTCTACGCTTACGTGGACGCTTATTTGTGTTCCTGATAGATATACGTCTCCCGAGGTCGTATGGATGATTCGTGGATGCGGATGTTTCTCATACGGGTATACTGTCGAGTATGGATCGTTTATCCCGCATAGCGGAGGAGGTTCGGGGCAGCGTACCGGAGATCCTGGCTCTCTGGAAAGAGTCTCGGGGATACGGTAACGAGGTTTCCGGACCTCTGGAGCAAGAGATCGGACGCCTCGTAGAGGTGTTTAGTGAGTTTATCCAGAGTTCGGATTCGGTCGAGACGTTTAGCCTCGGCGGCGAGGTTCGCGCTCTGGTGCGCCGTACAGCTTCGCATCAGCATGAGGCCGGCCGGGACGCCGTCGGGGTGATGGAAGACTTCGTCGTTCTGCGGCAATCCGTGTGGCGGCTGGTAGAGCGGCGGGTAGACCTGTCCGCGTTCGATGGCCGTGAGGTGGCGGGCTTCTTCGTGAAGATGATTCAGGCTTCGGATTGGCTCACGGAACGCGGCCTCGAAGCTTTCGACGCCATCGTGAGCGGCGAAATGGAGAAAGCCCTCGGCCAGGCGGCCGCCACCGACCTTCTGACCGGACTCCCGGATCGCGAGCGTTTCAAACGGCTGTTGCTGCCCCAGGCCATCGGTGACCATGAGCGGTTCTCACTGGCTATCTTCGACGTGGCGAACTTCTCCGAGGCCGTGGCCGGAGGAGAGGTAGACCGCGCCCGAGAGACTTTGATGAGCCTGTCGAAGGCTATAGGTGAAGCCCTCTCCGGGAGTGGCTCCGAAGGCGCGGTTTGCTCTCGATTCGGGGACGACGAAATTTGCGTTATATTGCCCCGTTTGGGGGAAGAAGAAGCCTACGAGTTCGCCGAGCGCGTGCTCGAAAACATAGCCGAGAGCGACACGGACTTCGAGGTCGACGTCGGGATCTCCGAGTATCCGGTCCACGGCGCGGACGCCGGATCGCTTGTACGGGAAACCGAAAAAGCTTTGAGTATGGCCAAGCGTGTCGGCGGCAGAGGTATAGTCATCGCCAGATAGATCCGGAAAGTTAGATAAGGGGAACTTTGATCGCAATAACCAACAGCCTTCCGGTAAAGGAAGGCGCCGCGGACCAGATAGTGGAACGCTTCGTCCAGAGCCGGGGCAACGTACAAGGCTTTCCCGGATTCGTCTCGATGGAAGTGTTGCGCTCTGAAGACGCCAGCGAGGTGCTCGTCATAACGTGGTGGCGCGACAAGGAGTCGTTTCAAAACTGGGTACAGAGCGAAGAGTTCTCCAAGGCCCACGGAGGCGGAGGAGCGGGGGAGTTACTAACGGGTCATCCGAAGATGGGTAGCTACGAAGTAGCCGTCGAGCGCGCGCCCGAAGGCTCGGACGAGGCTTAGATCAGGCCTGGACGTAGGAGATGACCGGCGCGGGCTCCGCGTTTCCTTCGGAAGAAGGCTCGTATTCACCCCTGCCGAGAATGGCAAACACAAAGGCAAAGAGGAAGATCAGGATGCCGATCAAAATCCCGAACGCCAGCTTTTCCCTCAACTCGTCTCCTCTCAATGTGTGCCGTTAGCAACCTATTCTACTCCAATTCGGGGTGGCTGTCTCCAGGCAATGCGCGAGCCAGCGTACAAGATAATGTATAATGTAGCGAAATGTAACAGGCTACGGAAAAGGCTGTCGAACATCGCAAACATTGTAAAAAATAGTGGAGGAGAAGGATGAGCGTGGATCCCGCCTCCCTGGAATATACGGCGCTGCAGGAACAAGAGTGCCGGGATCTTTTAGAGCTTCTCCACGGTATGGGGATCGCCACGGCGGACCGGACGTATAATCCCAGAGACGCCATCTACCGTGAGGGCGAGTACGGGGACGCGCTCTACGTCCTGATGTCCGGCGTCATAAAGCTGTTCCGCTCTTATTCGGGGAGTAAGGAAGCTACATTGCGTCTTTTGAGGCCTTGGGACATCTTCGGACATCTGGCTTTCGCCGGTGAGGCCCGGCAGCGCGCCTACGCAGAGGCCGTCACAGAGTGTACGGTGACGAAGGTCCCGAAAGTGTTCGTGGAGCGGGCGATCCGCAAGGAGCCACGGGTGGCGTTCAAGATCATGACACTCCTTGAGTTGAGGCTCGTGCAGTACGAAGAGTTGGTCAAATGCCTGCTGCCGCGCGAGACCGAGGTGCGGCTCGCCAACCTGCTGCCGATATTGGGTCAAAGGTTCGGGGAGGGCGAAGACGGCAGTGTTACCCTGGACCTACGTCTCACCCATCAGGACCTGGCGGCGATGGTCGCTTCTACGCGAGAGTCCGTAACCAAAGTCCTAAACGAGATGAGGAGCCGCGACATCATCGAGATCGAAGGTGGTCGTATCACCCTCAAAGACGCGCGCACCCTCTTTGCTATGAGCCGCACCTAGCTCCCGTCGGATAGTTCTGTCATAGTACGCGCGGTCATGTCAACGAGTGTGTGAGGGACTAACGCGTGCTGGAGCTTATACAGGCGATAATCCTCGGCGTCGTTCAGGGCCTTACTGAGTTCTTGCCCGTGTCGAGCTCCGGGCATCTGGTGCTCGGCCAGTACTTTCTAGGCCTCGACCCCGAGCGGTTTGGACTCTCTTTCGACGTCGCCCTGCACATGGGCACGTTGCTCGCCGTGGTGTCTTTTTTCTGGCGGGACCTCGTCCGGCTGGCCCATGCTTTCCTGCGTTCTTTTACTCACGGTCGCAACCTCAGCAACCCTGACCAGCGCCTCGCCTATTTGATAATTGCCTCCACGGTACCGGCGGCGCTGCTCGGGTTTCTCTTCGAGGGATTTATCGAGAGCCAGACCCGGCAGCCGTGGATCGTCGTTTTCAACCTCGCCCTCGTCGGCGTTTTGTTCATCGTGGCCGAAGCCGCCGGACGGCACAGTCGGCGGGCCTCGAAAATGGGCTTCCTCGAAGCCATCGGGATAGGGTTTGCTCAGGCGGCGGCGCTCGTGCCGGGTGTCTCCCGGTCGGGGGCGACGATCACACTCGGCCTCTTTCTCGGGCTCCGCAGGGAAGAGGCTGCCCGGTTCTCGTTCCTGATGAGCGTGCCCATTATCGCCGGGGCGGGGGCGCTCCAGTTGGGAGAGGTCGTCTCAGCGGGTATGGACGCCTCGGAGGCTCTGATTTTCGGTGCGGGCTTCATATCTTCCGCTGTGGTCGGGTATCTGGCGATCCGTTTCTTTATATCCTACATAGCCGACCACAGTCTCCGGGCTTTCGCCTACTATCGCTTTGGCCTCGCGGGCCTGGTAGCCTTGCTACTTATCATGCTCTGAAGAGGACAGCGCTTCTTTGATGCTTTAAACTTTCAGCTATGAGTCTGCCAAAAACATCAGCTCCTGTAAGCCTCTCAGCCGTCCGGCGATTTATCCGGGAGGAGCGTGGACGCGCCGGGTGCGCGGAACCGTTTCTCCTGATCCAGACGCCCTAGAAACTCATCAGCAGGAGGCTGTATCAAAGATGTTTTACTTGAGCTACCCGATCCGAAGTATCCAGAAGACGAAAGGACGCCGGCGTGCTCGCTGAGAACAGGGGTACGCCCGATGATATGGATAATCTCCGGGTCGGCATAGATGAGGTCGACGAGGAGATAGTCCGGCTTTTGGACCGACGGGCGCGTCTGGCGCGCAAGATCGGGGAGATAAAACGGGCCGAGGGCCTCGATACCTACGCCCCCGCCCGCGAGCGACGGGTGATGGATCGGATCTCCGGCCTGAGCGAGGGGGATTTCCCCCGACGCGGGCTGGAGATGGTGTTCCGGGAGATCATATCGTGCTCCATATCTCTCGAAGAGGCGCTGAAGGTCGCCTACCTCGGCCCGGAGACTACTTTTACCCACGAGGCGGCGCGGCGTTCCTTCGGGGCGAGCGTGGATCTCGAACCGCAGAAGACCGTCGCCGAGGTCTTCGCCCGCGTAGAGCGCGGCGAGGCCCAACACGGAGTCGTGCCGGTCGAAAACTCAATGGAAGGCGCTGTTACCCACACCCTCGACGAGCTGATGAACAGTCCGCTCAAGATATGTGGCGAGGTCTACCTGCCAATCTCTCAGAACCTTCTCTCCACGGAGGATTCTCTCCAGGGCGTGAGAAAGGTTTGTTCACATCCGATGGCCCTGGCACAGGCTGCTGCGTGGCTGCGAAGTGAGTTGCCGGGTGCGGAACTCGAAGAGGTCGAGTCGACCGGAGAGGCCGCCCGTCTGGCCTCGGAAGAGCCCGGTGTTGCGGCCGTAGGTAGTGCGTTGGCCGCGGAGTCTCATTCCTTGAACGTCCTGGCCCGTAATATCCAGGACGCCCGAACCAACGCGACCCGCTTTATCGTGTTGGGGCGCGCCTGGGCCGGCAAGACCGGGCGTGACAAGACCAGCGTGGTGTTCTCCGTAAAAGACCGTCCGGGGGTCTTGAAAGACGCCCTCTCGGCCTTCGACAATGAGGGGATCAACCTGACCCGCATCGAGAGCCGTCCGAGCCGCAAACGGGCCTGGACCTACGTGTTCTTCGCGGATTTCCAGGGACACCCGGAGGAAGAGCGGGTCCAGCGGGCGCTTGCGGATCTCGAAGATCACTGCCCGTACGTCAGCCTGATCGGGGCCTATCCCGAAGCCTCACCGGAATCCGACGGGTAATCCTCTGGATTTCAAGGTTGCCGCGCGGGAGGTTTTACGAGAGGTCGGTCACCCGCTCCACTACACGGACATCACCGAGATCGCCCTGGAATCCGGCTACCTGCAAAGCTCCGGCCGCACGCCTCAGAACACCATGCGCGCCCGGCTCTCGGTGGACGTAAGGGACAATTCGGAGAGTTACTTCGTCCAGACCGCACCCGGCGTCTACGGCCTGGAGCAATGGGCCTGAGCGAGGCGAGGATGCTGTATATTAAGGCTACTGAACTTGGATGCCATAATTGCTAGGAGGAACGTTGGTAGAGCTTGCGGATAGGACTGCCGAGGCCGCCTGGAAGATACGAAACCTCGAAGACTACGACCGGCGGGTCGAGAGGGCTGCGCGGAGATTAGACGACTTCAGCGGGCAGCGCGACACGGCTGCCCTGGTTATCTACGAGGCCGTCCTGACCGGCAGCGGACGCTCTCTGGACGAGGTTCGGGATACGGTACGCCGGTTCCGGGAGGCCTTCGAGGACGAGGAGGATGCCCTTACCATCCCGCGGGTCAGCGGTATTATGAACGTCGAGGGCGACGAGTGGTTCTTCGGCGATGAGGGACTCCGGGTGATGGCCGGGCGGTTGTTGGGCCAGTTCCAGCATCGGGTCGCCCAGTACAACTACGTCAGCGAGCGGGAAGTCCTCAAACGTTGGGCCAACTCCTACGATACGCGGCTCTTTATCCGGCGCAGGATCTACGAGACCGAGCCGGTAGTCGGCGTCGTGGATGGGTTCGACTTGCCGCTCGTCCAGTACCTCCGAGTGGCCGGTGGGGGAGACACCCTGGTCCCGAACGAGAACGTCGCCCGGGCGCTGGTCGCCCTCGGCTACGGAGAGTCCGATGACGTGTACGACGTGCTGGCGCGGGCCGAGAGCCTGGCGATCCACCTCGGCCTTCCGGCCCCGATAGTAGGCGAGATGTTGGAGGATATCGCCAACGAAAACCTGACCGATTTCCCAGAGCCGCCCCAGGAATCACAGGAAGAGGAGTCCGGCGCTGGTGAGGAGCACGAGGGGGGCTCTCCGGCCGATGGGGAGCCCGCGCCCAGCGGCGAAGATCAGACAGCCCGGCAAACCGTCCGGGAAGATCCGAAGAAAGGTGAGGAGCCCACGAGAATACAGGACCCGCAGGCAAGCGAGGCGCCGGGGGTACAGGAAGAGACCGGCTCTGAGAGGCCAGCTGCTCCGGAGACCGGGCGCGATGACGCGCCGGGCTCATCTACCCGTGAATGATAAGCCTCCGCCTTCGGGCCGGAGGTTAGCTGGCAGGCGCCGTGGCCGGGGGATTGGAAAGTGATAGAATGCGATTTGCTTAATAACAATACGCCTGTTTGGCGTTTTAACATTTATCTTATCCGGGGAGTCCTGGCTACAGAGTAAGAAACAAGGAGCAAGAAAGACCATGACAGATTCCAAGAAGCGCATCGCGTTAAAACCGCACATGAAGGAAATCCGGGAGTGGGTCGACGAAGGCAAGAGCGATGACTGGATCGCCAACGCCCTCGGTACCAGCGCTTCCTCCGTCCAGTCATTCCGCAGCCGTAACGACATCTACCGCCGCGAGCGTGGGAGCAGCGAACCCGAGAGCATCTTCGAGGGCGTCCTGGATCACGGGGAGCGCGACGGTTGGGGGATGTGGTTCGATCCCCAGATAGCAGAAGACCCCATATGGAGAGAGCACTGGACCAACGTTGAGTCTGTCGTGGTCAAGGTCGCCGAAGATTCCATCGTCCTGGAGATAGACCGGAGCGAGAGTGCTCCTGCGAGTTCTGGTGACGGAATGGACTTCACGTTTGTGCCCAAGGCTCCCGAACCGGAGGATGCCAACGGCGCTGAAGGCGCGGGCGTCGAGGCCGCAAGCGATGGCAGCCCGCGTGAAAAAGGCCGCGTGAAGTGGTTCGATCCGGACAAGGGATACGGTTTCCTGGTGCGCCCGACCGGCGACGACCTGTTTGTCCACCACTCGGAGGTCGAGGGAGATCCCGGCGGCATGGAACCCAACGGAGAGGTCGAGTACGAGGTCGGGCAGAACGACCGGGGTCCGAACGCGCGCCGTGTCCGGCCTCTGGGCTAAGCCCGGAAGCCACTCAAGGGACCACCTACCGGCCGCTGCGGTCGGGCTCGGGGCGTTTTTCGTCTACCTGACGACCCTGGCGCCTACGGTCGCCACCAACGATGCGGGGCGTTTCCAGATCGCCGCTCCCGTCCTCGGGACCGGCCATCCCACAGGCTATCCGACCTTTATATTGCTCGGCAAGCTTTTTACCTATCTCCCATTCGGAGACGCAGCCTACCGTATGAACCTGATGGCCGCAGTCTTCGGCGCCTTCGCCGCCGCCTTACTGTTTCTGGTGGCCCGCAAGGCTGGCAGTGGAAGGCTACCTGCGGCCGGCGCTGCCCTCACTCTGGCGTTCACTTCGACGTTTTGGTCTCAGACTACAGTCGCCGAGGTGTACACGATGCACGCCACTTTTCTACTGGGGGTCACGTACCTGCTGCTCCGCTGGCGTGAAACGAGGCAGGGTTTCTACGTGCTTCTCGCGGCGCTGCTCTACGGGGTCTCGCTCGGGAACAACGCCGGCATGGTGCTGCTGGCGCCGGCTTTTCTCGTACTGCTGCTCACTGGCCGGTATAGAGACCTCACACCCGGCAGGATCGGCGGGGCCGGAGGACTCTTTCTGCTCGGTCTCTCAGTCTACGCTTACGTCCCGATCCGGGGTTTTGCCGGGGCCTGGCATAACTACGGGGACCCGCTGAAAAACTGGGGGGATGTGTGGGCGCTGGTCTCCGGGGCTCGTTTCCAGGGGCTAATGAGTGTCTCGCCGCCGCAACTGCTTGATGGTTCCGGGAAGTTCTTGCTGGCGCTGTTCGGACAGGCAGCGCAGCCTCTCGGCTATCTGGTGGGGTTATTCCTGCTCGGTGGCGGAGTATACGGAGCCTGGGCTCTAATGCGCAGAGATCGGACGGTCGGTGGGGCTTTCGTCGTCGGACTCGCCTGCACCCTTATCTACGCCCTCGGCTACCGGATAGACGACATTGCTGTTTATTACATACCCGTCTACGTGTTCCTCGCGGTTTTTACCGCCATCGGCGTATCGCGGCTCGTCGAGGCCAGGGGTAAGATGTTTTTGGCGGGCGTACCTCTTTTGGTGGCGGGGCTCGCGCTCTATGCCAACTACGAAGAACAGAACCGGAGCGAATACTACGCCGAGCGCGAGCGTTCGGAGGCGATATTGGAGCGGTTGCCGGAGAATTCGGTGCTCTACGGCAAGGTGCCGATAATTCCGGTCACGTATTTGAAGGTGGTGGAGGAACAGCGGACGGACGTTACTCTAAGATGGCTCGACGGGAAGACGCAAGGGGATCACATGTCGTCCGACGTAGAAAGCGGTCGTCCCGTCTACGTCATCTCCGATCCCCGCTACAACGAAGAGTATCTGGAAAGCACCGAATCCTACGCCCGTAGAGAGGAAGAAGACGGCCTGATCCGGCTACGCCCCAGGTAACTTTTCGGGCGAATCTAGATGCCCGGTGGAGCCAAGTTCTATTAGCGAGGGTTTTTCGCCGGCTCCCCAGAGAAAGCGGGTTATGGAAGCGTTCCGCGCCCGCTGAGAGTTGGGGAAGACCTCAGGACCGAATAGATCCCGCAGAAAGGCCCGCATTGCGCCGCCGTGGGATACGGTTACTATCCTGCCCCCGTGCTGGTGACGATCAGTCACCACGTCCATAGCCCCTGAGAAGCGCCCCAGGACCTCTTCGTCGGTTTCCGCGTCTACCAGGGTCCAGCGCTCGCTCTCTTCCAGGGAGAGGAATTTCCGCATGAGGTCCGGGTGGCGGGCCTCCCGTTCCTCTTCAGTCGTGCCTTCCAGCAACCCGCCGCGACGTTCCAGGAGCCCCGGCAGTGGGATCACTTCGCCCTCGAAACCGGATTCTTCGGCTATTAGCCGGGCGGTCTCGTGGGCGCGGGAGAGTGGGCTGGTGTAAATGGCATCCGGGGGCGCGGAGGCGAGTGCCTTTCCGGCGAGTCGTGCCTGCGCCCGGCCTTCGTCCGACAGAGGGAAGTCGAGTTGACCTTGCCACACGCCGCTTGCGTTCGCAGTGGATTGTCCGTGGCGGATCAGGGCTATTTCGAGTCGCTCGGGCATGCGGGTAAGAGTAAATCACCGAGGCGCTTTCGACAAACTGAGGCCGATGCTAGAATTTGCGGGTCTTGAAGTAGGCGACGTTCAGGGAGTTTGTCGGAATGTTCCGGAAGAAGAGCGGGCGCGGCTCGCCCGAACAAGAGCCGACAGAGTCCAAGAGGAATAAGCTCGGACCGATCCATATTGAACGCGACGCCGAACGACCGGCGACTATTCTCAAAGTCGCCGGCGAGTTGGAGAACCGCGGCGCGGAGGTCGTGGAGTTGTTCAAGGAGATCGAGACTCCCTGGGGAAAGGCTGTATTGCCCATACACTTGCTCTGGCAGAGCCAGGACTTTTTCATCGAGATAGAGACCCGACCGTGGAAGAGTACCAGCGTCGAGAAGGCGCTGGATGACGTCTCCATACTCCGCAACTCGGATTACGCCGAGGCCGGTCTGGGCCTGCTGAGCGCTTATCCCGTGCCCGAAGAGGTAAATTTCTTTTTCGGACGTTCTCAATCGGCCTTACTCCAACTCGACCTCTACGCCGGGAGGCGAGAGAGCCCCGAAGACCGGGCCAGCCTCTTCATCGAAAGCGCCCGACTACACTGGGACAAAGAACTAGGCTACGAGTTGGAGTACCTGCCTCCGACCGAAAAATTGCTGACCGACACTCTGAGCGAGGCCGCCGAGCCTGGATCCGGTTCGACCGAGGCCCGGCCCATCCTCGGCGCCCTGGCGGAATGCCTGGGATGCTATGTGGGGGAGGTCATACGCCGCAATGCGGGCGAGAATAGCGCCTGGACCCAACCGGAGGCAGAAGGTCGAGACTCGCTCCTGGAGATCGGCGATTTCGTTCTGGACCCGATAGGTAACGCCCGTGCTTTTCTCAAGAATGGGCCCGAAGACTCCGTAGCCTATTACGCGGGGTACGTTCTGCGTGAGCTTCGAGAAAGCGCCGATACAGCGCGCCGGGCAGACTAACTGTAGCGTCGACGCAACTCCCGAATGATGTGCGTAGAGTCGACGAGAACCTCATCTCCTATTGTAAGAATCGGGATCGCACGCTGTCCCGAAAGCTCTATTACCTCTTGACGGCCGTCAGCGTCGGCGTTGACCGAGTTGTAATCAACCTCCAGCCGATCCAACTCCTTCTTCACCCGACGACAGTAAGGGCAGTAGTTCCCAGTGTAGAGTTTTATATCCGCAGTTTCCTTGGTGGCCTCCATGAGAATCCTTTCTAAAACGTAGACAGAAACGTATACTGAAAAACCGATTATACTTCACAATCTACAAATTCCAGGCCAGCGATAGTACCCTTACAAATGGACGATGTAGCACCGTTGCATTAAGGTTGAACTTTAACTTGATACTCAATATCGGGTTGAGGTACAGGTACGCTATATAGTTCTTGGTGGGCTGGCAGTAGCCTATATTGCGTGTTAAGTTTTCTACTTGACGGGTAAGAGACTTCTCGTCGAGTTGGATTTACACACCGGCTGCGGTGTGTTTGTCTGCCCTAGCAGAGGACGAGCAGATTTGAGTATAAAAAATTCAAGGAGATCCAAGAGGCCCGACAGGTCCAACGATGACGCCCTCAGGAGCTTGTTAGAGGGGGGCGCTGTTCGCAGTAAGCGGAGCATCGTGCCCAAAATCGCGGGACCTCTAGTCATCGTCTGCGCCATACTCGCCGTCCTGGTGGCGGCGGACCATTGGATGAACGCCGGTAAGATCTACGGCGGCGTCGAGGTGGGCACGGTGGCGTTGGGTGGCAAGACCCCTGCCGGGGCGCAAGATGCGATTCAAGAGCGCACCACGGGGGCTCTTAAAGAGTTCGAGTTCTCCGGTCCGAATGGTGAGAGTACCTACTCTGCCGAGGAGATGGGCGTGAACTTCGATGTCCCCTCCACCGTTGATGAGGCTTATTCCGTTGGTCGCCGGGGCAACGTTCTGGATCGACTCTCCGAGAGAGCCAAGGCCGCGTACGGCACGATCACGATCCCACCGAAAGTAGACTACGCACCGAAAATTGCACAAGAGAAAGTACGGAACCTCTCGGCGAAGCTCAACCGGGAACCAAGCAAAGCTTCCGTGAGAATAGTCGGCTCCCAGGCGCAGGTCGATAGTTCCAGTGAGGGGTACAAGCTCGACTTTCCGGCGACTATGGGCAACGTAAACCAGTCCGTTGAGGATATGACCGGCAAGGTGGAGATCGCCGGCGAGCCGCTGAAGCCCGATATTACTACCGAGGAAGCCAATACGGCGGCTGAAAAAGCCCGGAAAGCCATGGGAGGACAGGTGTCGTTCAATGCCGGGAACAAGCAGTGGACGCTCTCACCGGCCGACGTGGGATCGGCGCTGGAAGTAGAGCCCAAAGACGGGGCCATAAAGGTCAGTCTGAACCGCGGCCTGATGAAAGACAGGCTCGCCAACGTCTACAACGACCTGACTGTCAAGCCCATAGAGGCCGGGTACGATGTCAACGGCGCCCAGGTTACGGTGACCGAGAGCCAGACTGGGAAGAGCATCGAAGGACAGGAGTTGCTCGATGACATCGAGGCCGGGATCTTCGAGGGCAAGCGGGAATACCAGGTGCCGGTGGTTACCTCAAAACCGGAGTTGACGACGGCCAAAGCCGAGTCGCTAAAACCGACCAAGTTGCTGGGCGACTACCGCACCAATTACGCTATAGTCCCGGACAACGGCGACCGGGTCGAGAACCTCCAGCTCGCTTCTGGCGCAGTGGACGGTACGCTCGTGGCGCCCGGAGAGATCTTCTCCATGAACGCCCACGTCTCTGGAATAGATTACAACTCTACGAAGGTCATCATAAACGGTAGGGAGACGAAAGCCGACGGCGGTGGGCTCTGCCAGGTGACTTCGACCCTCTACAACGCGGTTAACTTCGCCGGGGTAGACGTCATAGATCGTTCCCCGCATTACGCGCAGCTCCCGTACATCAGGCCTGGCATGGACGCGACCGTATGGTTCGGGGGGCCGGGCGCGCAAGACGATCTGGATATGAAATTCCAGAACAACACGGGCGGATACCTACTACTCAAGGAGTATGTATCCAACGACGGGTATATCTACGCTGAGGTTTACGGGAAGCCAAACGGCACGAATGTGCAGATGACGTCGAAGCCGGTCCACATGGGCGCCGACTACTCGAAGTGGGTCACCTACCAGACGGTTACGAAGAACGGTGAAGTAGTCTACGACGGTGAGCTTCACACGGACGTATACAAGCCGCTGGTGGACGAGAAGGGGAAGACCATCAAGCCATCAGAGGTTCCCGTACCGGCGGTAGATCCTTAAACTCCAGGGATCGCTAATGGTTCTTTAGCTCGACCACTATCTCTAATTCGACTGGCGAGTCGAGCGGTAGCTCGGATACGCCGACTGCGGATCGGGCGTGACGCCCGTCGCCGCCGAAGACCTCTCCCAGGAGATCGGAGGCGCCGTTTATAACTTCCGGTTGGCGGTTGAATCCCGGTTCGGACGCCACGAAGCCCGTAACTTTTACGATACGGCCGATATTGTCCAGTCCGCCGGCCTCACTCGAAGCTGCGGCCAGCGCGTTCAGGGCACAGGTTTGGGCGCACTTCGCGGCTTCTTCTACGCTTATATTTTCTCCTACCTTGCCGGTTTGGGTCAGTTCTCCGTTTACCAGGGGCAGTTGCCCGGCGGTGAAAACCAGGTGGCCGGATCTCACCGCCGGTACGTACGAGCCCGCGGGGGTTGGGACGTTGGGCAGTTCGTAACCGGTGTCTCGCAAACGGGAAGAGGGACTAGGCATCTAGCGGAGCGCTTCTTCGTATTCGCCCGGATCGTAGATCAACGGGTAGCCGCCGCCGAGCGTCTCGCCGGCGGTTACTTCCGCGACTATGAGGGTGTGGTCTCCCGAGCGGGAGGTGTCGAGGACCCGGCAGTCCATATAGCCTATGCAGTCGAGCAAGTGCGGAGAGCCTGTAGGTGTGAGGCCGTAGGGGACGCCTAGAAGTTTGTCCTCGTACTCGCTACTGACGTCGCTGAAATGAGTGGCGACGTTTACCTGATCCTCGCGCAAGATACTCAGGGCGAACGTGGAGCTTTCCAGGATCAGGTCATGTGTGTAACGATCGCCCCGAACTGCTACGGCTACGCAGGGCGGGCGCCCCGAGGAGCGCATCACCCAAGAGGCGGTCATGGTGCTGGTCTCGCGGCCTCGGCGGGTGGCTAACACATAGACGCCGTGTGACAGGTGGGACATGGCTCCGAGTATTGCGCTGCGGTCTTCTGGGTTGCTGTCCACCGCTCTCCTATCTACTCGCTAAGAGTATTTTACCAAGCGCCGGTATAGAATTTCGCCCATGAGAAGTTATGAGGCGCGATGGGAGTAGAGTTTAGCGCATCCCTGATAGGGGTCGGGGTGTTGCAGGCCGTGTTGTACGTGTTGTTTATCCGGTTCGTCGACCTCTACGAACGAGAACCGCTCGTGTACGTGATCCCGGTTTTCGTCTGGGGATTCACGGTGGCCGTGGTGATTGCGCTGTTCTTCAATACGCTCTTTACCTTCACGGTTAGCGCGGTAGCCAGCGCCCAGACGGCGACCTTCCTCACTTCGGTAGTCGGGGCGCCGGTGATCGAGGAGTGCGCCAAGGGGCTTGCCCTGCTCATAACGTTCGGTGCGGCGTTTCTGATGGCTCGTCGGCGCGGGGCCATAGAGTTCTCCGGCGTCATGGATGGAATCGTGTACGGCTCGGCGGTCGGGTTCGGGTTCGCCATCGCGGAGGACCTGCTCTACTATGCCCAGTTTGGACCGGAGACTTTCGTGGTCCGGCGGGTATTCGGAGGCTTCGCCCACGCGGCCTTTACCTCGCTTACCGGCATCGGGATCGGCTTGATCCCCTGGATGCGACACGGTTTCTCGAAGGTCGCCCTCCCCCTTCTGGGCCTCGCGGCGGCGATCGGGCTGCACGCTATATTCAACCTCACCGCGACGCTTTTGGGGCCTCTTGCCTACGGGGTGATGTTCCTGGTGGTGCTTCTGTACGTGTTACTGATCGTCGTCTGGCTCGCGGTGGAACGACGGATCATCCGCAGCGAGCTACAGGAAGAGGTAGAGGAAGACACCATAAGTCAGAGGGAGTACGAGATGCTGCCGACCTACTTTCGTCGGAAAAGCTATTACCTGCGCCTGATTCTCTCCGGTCGCCTCTTGGAGTGGCGTGGGGCCCGTAGGGCTCACTCTGCCGCTGTAGACCTGGCTTTTACCAAGCGGCTTGCCCGTAGCACCTGGGCCGCGCGCCAGGCGGCTCGTGAGCAGGTTTTGCGGCGGAAGATACTCGACGCGAGAGGCTCCCGCGCGGCGAAGCCGACCTCCTGAGAGCCTCAGTGAAAGCCTCAGGCATGATACTGGCCGGCGGAGCGAGCCGCCGCATGGGCTGCGACAAGCTCGCTCTAACGCTCGGCGGCGTGCCCCTGATCCAACACGCCTACGATGTCCTGGCAAAAACGTGTGATGAGGTGCTGATCGTCACTTCGGAAGAGTCGCCGCGAGACTATGACCTCCCGGCCCGATTTGTCTCCGACCTGCGTCCGGGCCGGAATGGACCGCTGGCCGCGATGGAAGCGGGGCTGTCCGCCGCCCGCAACGACCGAGTCTTTGTAGTGGCGGGCGACGCTCCGTTCCTGACGGAGGAGTTGGCCGGGTTTCTACTCGAACAACTCTCGGTAGACGGCGTCCGGGTCGCTGTACCGCGTCACGGTGGCAGACTACACCCGCTCTGCGCGGCCTACGAACGGAATGTACTGGTTGACCTGAGCTTCGCACTCAACCTCGGGGTGAGCGCCGTCCGGGACTTTCTCGAAAGCATGGAAGGTGTGAGATACATAGAGGAGGAATTGGAGCGCTTCGGCGACCCGGAAGTGTTCCTGATGAACGTAAATTCGCCGGAAGACCTGGAATTGGCGAAGTCCATGCTCTACAAACTCCCCGACGAGGGGCGATGAGGCCGAACGGTTTGCTTCAAAATCTGCGGCTTTTGTTAACTGTCTACCGAGACGCTGCCGCTCGTCGAGACGAGGATCCGGAGGTCCGGGTCGCCGTGATAATGGGCGCCCAGGTCTTGAAGGGCGGCAGACCGAGTCGGACGTTGGAGGCGAGGGTCCGGCACGCAGCGCGTCTCTATCAGGCGGGGGGTTTTGATCTCCTGATCCCCACCGGTGGCCTGGGAGAGCATCCGCCGAAAGAGGCGGACCTGATGACGGATATGCTCTTGGCCTGGAACGTGCCGCCGGAAGCCATCCTGCCGGAGGACGCCGCGCTAAATACCTGGGACTCCGCCGAACTGGTCGCCCGTATCGCCGAAGAAAACGACATAAACCGCGTCAAGATCGTCACGGACCCGCTGCATTGTGTACGGACGACCTGGGCTTTCGGGAAGTCCGGACTCGACGCGCTGGCGGAGCCGGCCTTTGACAGCCCCATGTGGCGGAAACCGTGGTCGCGCCGGGGTCAACTGGCGCGGGAGGCCGTAGCGGTGGTCTGGTATACGTTGAAATACGGTAGAGGATCACGTCCTCCGGGAGGATATAGTCCGTCAGCCGACAACTATCCTGAGTAAAAACCTCTCACAGACCGGCGGCGAGGGATGTTGTATTCTTGCCCGATAGTATCAAGGCGAGACTTTCGGAGGTTCTTTGGCGCCGCTTAGGGCAGGAGTTATTTACGGGCTGATAGCGGCTCTGGTCACCACTGCTATTAGCTTCAGGTTCCTATACCTGAGCCCGGACGGGACCGCCGACTGGGTCCTGGCGGTCTCCGAGACCTTCTTCCCGCAACTCGCCGCCGCTACGCAGCTTTTCCTGGCGCTGTTGGCCGCCATACAGGCGCGTCCGGTGCGTCTCGAAGCGGATGTTCCTTACCGTTCCTTACTGCTGAGAGATTGCACGCTCGCCGCCACGGCCGTCGCGGTGATCGCGGGTGTGGCGTTGTTGGCGATCACCGCTTTGCAGGCAACGCTGTTCGCCGAAACTATCCGCGCCTATGCTCAGGATGCCGCGCCGGCCATAGTCTCCTACGTAAATGAATCGAGGGAAGAGTTGAGCGAGCCTCCGCCTCCGGCGACCGTGGAGCAGGTTAGGAACAGCCTGCTACCTCCAAATCTGGGAGACATGGGGCGTTCGATCTTCAATCTGGTCTTGCGGGCCCTTATCCTGGGCTTCGCTGGGGCTCTGGTCGGCTTGCTACGGGGTCGTTTCGGCTCCTCGGAAGCCACGAGCAATTCGGAGACGAACCCCACTAAAGAATAGAAAAGGCCCCGGCTCACAAAAACCGGGGCGAGAACTGAGTCGTAGAGAGTCGGTTGCTTGACGCTAAGACGCCAGGTCGTCTCCGGGCTCCATCACGTGGATCTTCAGGTCCGGGGCGATGGTGGATGCGTGTTCTTTCAACTTATCCGGTGTGCCCGTGAACAGCGGGAGTACGTTGGGGTCGTAGTGGATCGGGACGACGTGCTCGACGCCCAGAAGCCTCGCGGCGTGGGCCGCCTCGTAAGGGCCCATCACGAGCCGGTCACCTATCGGGAGCAGCGCGAGGTCAGGGTTGTAGAGCTCCCCGATTAGCTGCATGTCCCCGAAGACAGCTGTATCGCCGGCATGGTAGACCTTGAAGCCGCTCTCGAACTCTATTATGTAGCCCATCGGCTCGCCGCCGTAGATAATTGTCCCGTCTTCCTCAGCAATGCTGGAGGAGTGGAAGGCGTGGGTCGCCGTCACCTTTATACCCCCGATCTGGGCAGTGCCGCCCTTCTGAATCGGGGCCGCGTTCTCCACACCCTTGCTCTGGAGATAGGAGAAGATCTCGAAGTTCGACACGGTCTGTGCGCCGGTCTCCTGGGCGAAGTTGATCGCGTCATCGAAGTGGTCGAAGTGTCCGTGCGTTATGAGGATCGTTTCGAGTGCGCCGGGGTCCTTCATGTCATCCGGCGTCGTCGGGTTGTTGGTCAGGAACGGGTCGATCAGGATACGCTCGTCACCGGGCGTCGTAAGCCGGAAGGTCGCGTGGCCGAGGTAAGTAATCCTGGCTCCACCGAGCATCTCTTCCATTCTCTGTCATTCCTTTCTACTGCCATCAGTACTATCAGTATGCAAACACCTTAACGTATACCCCGAGCGTTTGCCGCAGAAACCGGACGGTGAGGCCATTATAATCCAGCTTTCCGGCCTATCCGTCGGGATTACTGAAAACCACGAGCCCGGAGGTTCGAACTTTGAGACTGGCCGTCCTTCTTGCGATGCTGGCGGGTGTTTCCGTGGCTTTCCAGACTAGCTTCAACGCCGGGGCCCAGAGGCTCGTAGGTCCGTTCGTGCTCGTGGCTATCTCCGGACTTACGACGGGACTCGTGGGACTCTCGGTGGCGCTTGTTTTCGGGCGGCCGGAGCTAAGTTCGCGGGCGGTAGGTTATTCCGTTGCCTCAGGCGTCCTCGGGGCGGTGATCGTGGGTTCTATAGCGGTCGCCGCGAGCCAGGGCGGGGTTGCGCGGGCGCTCTCGCTGGTCATCGGCACCCAACTCGTCTTCAGCCTGATCCTGGACCGTCTCGGGCTTTTCGGGGCCGGGGCGTCGGACGTGACTCTCTTAAAGGTGGTCGGGGTGGTTTTGATCGTGATCGGGGGGATAATAGTCGTCCGCTACTAGAACATTGCGTGTAACACCGCACGTAAGGTTTTGCCCCTGTCCGGCGTCGGGTGCAAAATACGGTACAGGAGTCGCTGGGCGCTAAGGAGGCGGTTTGGGGTATCTTCCGATAGAGGACCACGGGGTTATAGGGGACTTGCACACGGCGGCCCTCGTGGGCACCGACGGGACCATAGATTGGCTGTGCATGCCGGCCTTCGACTCTCCGAGTATCTTCTGCTCCATCCTGGACGACGAGAAGGGCGGGCACTTCAGCCTTCACCCAGTGGAGTACATCCGCAGTCAGCAACTCTACCTGCCGGACACGAACGTCTTGCTTACCCGGTTTCTGGCCTCCGAAGGTATGGCAGAGGTCCTCGACTTCATGCCCATCCTCGAAGGCAAGCGGGAGCGGCACCGCCTCGTGCGGAACGTCCGGGTGATCCGGGGCGAGATGACCTTCGACGTCGAATGCCGACCCGCGTTCGATTACGCCCGCAAGGAGCACTCGGTCTCGTTCGGGAAAGGCGGGGCGGTCTTCGCTTCGGGCGAGACTTGCCTCGGGCTCGCCACTGACATCCGGCTCGAAGAAGGCTCCAAAGAGGGGGCGCGTTCGCGGTTTACTCTGGGTGAGGGTGAGACGGCGACGTTCGTGCTGGCGGAGATCGGGGAAGGTGAAGGACCGGGTGAGATACTCTCCGACAGGGGGTTCGATGACCTTTTGCAGAGCACCCTCGGATACTGGCGGCGCTGGATGTCCCAATGCACCTACGAAGGCCAGTGGCGAGAAGCCGTCCGCCGCTCCGCCCTGGCGCTAAAGCTAATGGTCTACGATCCGACCGGGGCGCTGGTCGCCGCGCCCACGATGGGCTTGCCGGAGAAGATCGGGGGCGAACGGAACTGGGATTACCGCTACACCTGGCTCCGGGACGCGGCCTTCGCGCTCTACGCCCTGATCTCCATAGGCTTCGAAGAAGAAGCCGGGAAGTTCATGGGCTGGCTCACCGAGCGCTGCCAGGAGGCCGACGGAAAGCTCCAACCCCTCTACGGACTGGATGGGCGTTCGGAAATCGGCGAGACGGAGTTGGATCACCTGTCAGGATACCGGGACTCAAACCCGGTGAGGCTCGGCAACGCGGCGCACGGCCAGTTGCAGCTAGACATGTACGGCGCGGTGATGGACGCCGCCTACCTGTACAACAAGTGGGGCGCGCCGCTGGATTACGATCTCTGGCACAACATCCGCAGGATCATGGACTGGCTCTCCGAGAACTGGCGGCAGCCGGACGAGGGGATGTGGGAGGTGCGTGGCGGCCGTCAGCAGTTCGTGTCCTCGAAGGTTATGTGCTGGGTCGCCCTGGAGCGGGCCGTTCGTATCTCCCGCCAGCGAGGGCTTCCGGCGGGAGATGGAAGATGGCTCCGGGAACGAGACGAGATCTACGAACAGATAATGGAGGAGGGATGGAACTCCGAACGCGGGAGCTTCGTCCAGTACTACGGCGCCGAAGCCCTGGATGCCTCGCTTCTGATGATGCCCCTGGTCAAGTTCGTCGGGCCGACGGACCCGCGTTGGCTCTCCACCCTCGACAGCATCCAGCGGGAGCTGACTTACGATACTCTCGTAGACCGTTATAGCGTGGACGAAGCCGCCTCCGACGGCCTCAGCGGCAACGAAGGGAGTTTCAGCCTCTGCTCTTTCTGGTACGTCGAGTGTCTGGCAAAGGCCGGCCGCGTCGAAGAAGCCCGGCTCGCCCTGGAGAAGATGTTCTCCTACGCCAACCACCTCGGTCTCTACGCCGAGGAGATCGGCTCCTCCGGCGAGGCCCTCGGCAACTTCCCCCAGGCCCTGACCCACCTCTCCCTGATAAGCGCCGCCGTCCACCTCGACCGCGCCCTCGGCTAACCCCGTGCTGATCTACCTGGCCGGCCCCCTCTTCTCCGAAGCGGAGAGATCGTACAACGAAAGCCTCACCCGGAGGCTGGAGGAGCGAGGATTCCACGTCTTTCTCCCCCAACGCGACGGCGTCGAACGGGACAAGACACCTTACGCCGCGATGTCTCCCGAAGAACGGCGCCTGGCCATGTTCGAGTTGAATGAAGCCAAAATTATGGGGGCAAACGTCTTTCTCTTTGTCCTCGACGGCCGGGTCCCCGATGAAGGTGCCTGCGTGGAGCTCGGCATCGCGCACACGCAACGCCGCCTCGGTAACGTCGGGAAACTGCTCGTCGGGCTTCACACCGACACCCGCGCCACGTTCACCAGCTCGAAACTCAACCCTATGGTCCGCGTTCCGCTGGACCGGATAGCGGAGGACGAAGACTCCCTGATGGAGATTCTCGATGAGTACAGGGCCGGACGGGAATCGTCGTCCTGAGCGTGGAGAATCTACCGGGTTTCCGGCTGGAGACAACGGGACGCCTCAGATCGAGCTTTCGCGCCCTCGAGGTCGAAGACTTCCGGCAGGCCGCAGGTTACGTCCGGGATCTCCCGTACGCCAGGAACTCCGACAGATCCGACTTTTTTCTTGTGCTGACCGAGAGACGTGGAACGTGCAGCACGAAGCACGCCCTGCTCGCCGCCCTCGCGCGGGAGCACGGCGTCGACGTAGAGCTGCGACTCGGCGTCTACCTCATGGACGGAACGAACACGCCCGGCGTGGCCGGGGTCCTCGAAGCCCGCGGGCTCGCCGGCCTGCCGGAGGCGCACTGTTACCTGGCCTACCGGGGTGAGCGCGTGGACGTTACGGGCGTCGAGTCGGATACAGTCAAAGAATTTCTCTACGAAGAGTCTATTGAGCCGGATCAGATCGGCGCGTACAAGCTAGACCTGCACCGCCGGTTCTTACGCACGTGGGCCACGGAGCGGAGGCTGGACCCCGAGCGGGTGTGGCGCGTGCGCGAGGAGTGCATCGGGGCGCTCTCGGCCCGGGCAGGATCTGGAACGGGGGATAATCCGTGACGAACGGGCGCAAGGCCAGGACGGCGATACAGATGTCCCTGGCACCGGATCAAACAGAGGGCGGATCACTGCTCGCTAAAACACCATTCCTATAACCGCCAGAACTACTACGGAGATCGCGACGGGCGCTATGGCGAGGCGTGTGATCTCACCCTCCCGCCCAAGGAGCCCGGTCGCCGTGGCCGCAAGCACGATGCGCTGAGGGGCCAACAAACTCGCGTGGCTCCCGGACACATTCTGCGAGGCAGCCGCGAGTGACTCGGAGATGCCGAGCCCCCGAGCCGCCTCGACCTGTAGCGGCATGAAGAGCGCGTTGGAGGCCGCGTTGGACCCCGCGAGCGCGCCCCCGAAGGCCCCGAGCACGGGCAGGACTGCCGGGTACAGGCCGCCGAAACGTCTCGCCTCTGAAGCGAGCACCCCGGCGGCCCCCCCATCCGCCAGAACCGCGCCGGCGAGCACGAACGTGAGCA
>JBGTJJ010000035.1:0-20248 GCA_041745215.1 Rubrobacteraceae bacterium
GACCCGGGTGACCCGAAGGCGACCCGCGACCCGATCCTTAAAGTGGTCGACGCCGACGAGCCGCCGCTGCGAACCTTCTTTGGCAAGATGCCGATCGAGATAGCTACCAAGGACTACGAATCCCGTCTGGCGGAGTGGAACGAGTGGCAGCCCGTCGCCGCCGAGGCTCAGGGAGCATAGCGAACGTCTCAGCACATCGCCCACTCTTACGAACGTCGCCAGGGCACCTGGCGACGTTCGAGGTTTTTAGTCCTTTAGTATCGTATCGGACTGTAGATAGGAACCAGCCTGTAAGCTAAGTTAGCTGCATCGCCACCCGTCGGCCGATGTAATAGCGGGCACCGCTTCGACGCCTGGTTAGCCGTTCCTCCGGGCCGCCTGGAGCGTGTTGTACATGAGCATCGCCCGGGTCATCGGGCCTACTCCACCGGGGACTGGCGTGATCCAGGCCGCTTTCGGCTCGACTTCATCGAACTTCACGTCCCCGGTCAGGCCACCTTCTTCTTTGCGATGAATACCAACATCCACCACGACCGCCCCGTCTTTGACGTACTCCGCGCCGACCATCTCCCGGCGTCCGATCGCCGCGACGAGTATGTCCGCCTCCCGCGCCACATCCGGCAAGTCTCTGGTACGTGAGTGACACACCGTGACGGTGGCGTTCTCTTTTAGTAGGAGTTGGACGAGTGGTTTGCCTACGAGGTTTGACCGCCCGAGGATGACGGCTCGCTTCCCGCCAATCTCGATATCGTTGCGGCGGAGCATCTGGATCACGCCGTGCGGAGTACAGGGAAGTAAACTCGGCAGGCCGACCGCCAGGCACCCTGCGCTCAGGGGGCTAAGTCCATCCACGTCCTTCGCCGGGTCTATACGGGAGATCAAGTCTAGCGAGTCCAATCCCTCGGGCAGCGGGAGCTGTATAAAGAAACCAGAGACGGCGTCGTCTTCATTCAATTCTTCAACGAGCGTAACCAGTTCTTTCTGGGAGACGTCCTCCGGGAAGCGGTGCGACTCGGATTCGATGCCGATCTCCTCCGAGTCGTTCTGCTTGTTCCGTACGTAGGTCACGGAGGCGGGGTCTTCGCCGACCAGGATCACGTCAAGCCGCACGGAACGGCCCCGTTCTTTGAGCTTCGCAACCCCTTCGGCGACCTCGGACTTTATCTCGGCCGCCACGGCCTTGCCGTCGAGGATTCGGGCCACCTTAGAGGATCGCCAGCAGCTTGGGTGCGACCTGCTTCTTACGGCTCATTACGCCGGGCAGGTCTATGATGCCATCCTCGACCCGAGCGTCGAAGGCGCGTTCAACGATTGCGCAATCCCCCGTGCAAAGAAGCTCGGTACCACCCTCGATGATGTCCGTGACCATCAGCGCAGTAAAGAGATATTCATTCTCCACACGCTTCTTATCCAGAGCCTCGACTAGCTCTTCCCGGCGTTCGAGAAGGGCTGCTCCCACCGTCTCGACCTGGGAGATGCTCATCTTCTCGCCCGAGGTGGCCGCGTACTCTTTCGCGTCCCGGTCCACGATCTCCTCCGCCGAAAGATCCGATACGTCCGAGGAGACCTCGAACATCTCCATCCCGAACTCTTCGGCGTCGATGCCGAGAAACTCTTCGAGGTACTTGACTACCTCGTGGTCGCGGTCGGTGGTGGTCGGGGAGTTGAGCACCACGGTATCTGAGAGGATCGCCGCGAGCAGCATCTTGGCGGTGGAGCCTTCGGGCTCTATGCTGTGGGCCCGGTAACGCTCGATAATGAGGGTGGCAGTCGAACCTACCGGATCGAAGGTCGCTGGTATGGGTGAGGTGGTCTCGATGTCGCCGATGTGATGGTGGTCCAGGATCTCGACGACCTGGGCTTTCTCTACACCCGCGACGCTCTGGCCGACCTCGGCGTGGTCCACGAGGGCTACCTTGCGGGGCTCGGGATTTAGGAGGTCGGTACGAGTAACGACGCCGACAGGCACATTGTTCTCGTCAACGGCGATGGCGGCCCGGTAGTGGACCTCCATCACCTGTTCCGTTATGTCAGTGATGAAGGTATCGGGTGCAACGGTAAGGGGGTCTTCGCTCATCACCTCCAGGCACGGGACGGCGAGCTGTATCATCCGGCTGGTTACGTAAGAGTCGAGCGGCGAGAGCACTACCGTCGTGTTCTTCGCTTCCGCCAGTTCAAGGATCTCGCCGTCCGGTCGCTTTCCGTTGGAGATCACCAACACCCCGGCCCCGAGCTCTATGGCCCGGCGTTGGCCTTCGGGACGGTCCCCGATCACCACTATGTCCCCGGTCTCCATGGACTGTCCCATCGAATCGACGCCCATCGAGATGACCCACAGCTTGCCGCTCGTCTCCTTATCCTTGCCCGCCAGAAGCTCTCCTTCGAGCACCTCCACCATCGAGTCTACCGATACCGGGCTCTCAGCGAAGGTCGAGGTCTCTCTCGATTCCCGGATGTACATCCGGGCCAGGGTCCTCTCAGTTATAAGCCCGACGAGAGATCCATCATCGTCCACTATGGGGACCTGGCTTATGTTCTTCTTCGCCATCATCAGGCCGACGTTACGCAGAGGATCCTTCTTCCCGGTGACCGCCACCTCTTTGCTCATCACATCCTTGACCCGGAGCTTTATGTGGGAGATCCGCTTCGGAGACTTCGCCCCGCTCTTCTCCAGCGCCCAAGCGGTCTGGGAGTTCACCTCACCGAGCCGGGCCGGCGCGTAGATGTTTTCCGGGTCGAGAAGGTTCTTCAACTCGGCGTATCCGATGGCCGAAGCTACGGTGTCCGTGTCCGGGTTCTTATGTCCTGTTACATATATGTGAGACAATTCGACTCTCCTCTTCTAGACGCTTCGTTATCCCTGGAGGATTCGAGGCGCCTTACCCTGATCCGAACGCGTTCAAGCTTTGCTCAGAGGCGCAAGCTCCGGCACGAAGGTCTTCTCTTCCGTCCCGAAACGGACAACGACCTTGCCGGCTCCCGCTTCGACGACCTCGCCATCGCCGAATTTAGCGTGCCGGACTTTCTCGCCCGCGCGGTATGCTGCTGATTCCGAAGATGCCGCGCGCTCCGGGCCACGAGGCGGCAGGGCGCCGCCCCATCCTCCGCGGCCCCTGGCGGAGCCACCGAACCCGCCGGGCAGGCTCCCGGATTTGAACTCGTCCGGGATCTCGTCGAGAAAGCGTGAGGGCATCTGGTACTCGCGCTCTCCCCAGTTGGATCGGAGCTTTGCGTATGAGAGCGTGAGCGACTCCATGGCGCGTGTGATCCCCACGTAACACAACCGCCGTTCTTCCTCCAAATTCTGCTCGTCCAGCGACCGGGCGTGGGGAAAAGTCCCTTCCTCCATCCCGACTATAAAGACGTGCCCGTATTCGAGACCCTTGGCGTTGTGGAGCGTCATGAGCGTCGCAGTCCCCGAAGCGCCTACCTTGTCCACCTCGGAGTAGAGCATCTGTTCTTGCAAAAAGCCGTCCAGGGTGGACTCGGGCTCGACCCGCTCGTACTCGCGGGCGGCGTTTATTAGCTCTTCGAGGTTCTCCAGGCGCGACTCGGCTTCAATAGTTCTCTCGGCTTCTAAATCGCCCTTATAGCCCGACTCGACCAGGACGGCCTCGATGATCTCCGTCGGCGGCACCTCGCGGGCGGCGACCCGCCAGCCCTCGAACAAGCTCCGAACTTCGCCGCAAGCCTTCTGTGCCTTGCCCGTTAGCCCGGCCTCTCCGGCCTCCGTGAGCGCCTCGTAGAGCGAGATGCCGTTGCGGCGGGCGTAGTCCTGGAGCTTAGCCACCGAGGTCGCGCCGAGGCCTCTTTTGGGAGTATTGACAATCCGCTCCAGGGAACCCGAGTCGTCCGGGTTGGAGATAACCGACAGGTACGCCATCGCGTCCCGGATCTCCGCCCGCTCGTAGAACCTGACGCCGCCGACTATCTGATAAGAGACACCCTCTCGAACCAGTACGTCCTCCAGCGCCCGGCTCTGGGCGTTCGTCCGGTAGAAGACCGCTACCTCGTCCAGAGAGACGCCCGAATCCATCAGCCGCTCTATCTCCGATACTATGAAGCGGGCCTCGGCGTACTCGTCCGAGGCTGTGAAGATGCGGATACGCTCCCCTTCATCACCCGCCGTCCACAGCTCCTTGAACTTGCGCGAAGCGTTGTTCGCCACCACGGCGTTCGCCGCGCCTAGAATGGTCTGGGTCGAACGATAGTTCTGCTCCAACTTCACCGTCACGGTCTCCGGGTAATCCCGCTCGAAGTCCAGGATGTTGCGTATATCCGCCCCACGCCAACTATAGACAGATTGATCGTCATCACCAACGACACATAAGTTACGATGCTCTGCGGCGAGGATGTTGACCAGCCGGTACTGGCCGTGGTTCGTGTCCTGGTACTCGTCTACGTGGATGTATTTGAAGCGCTTCTGGTAGCGTTCGCGGACTTCCGAGAAGAGTTCCAGTAGGGCGACGGTCTGCATTATGAGGTCGTCGAAGTCCATCGCATTGTTCTCGTAGAGCCGCGTCTGGTAGAGGTCGTAGACTTCCGCGACGTTCTCGGCCATGTAGCCTTCGGTGTTACGGAGGTAATCGTCGGGAGACATGAGGACGTTTTTGGCGGTGCTGATCTGGGACTGGAACGAGCGCGGGTTGAAGCGTTTCGGGTCTTTACCGAGCTCGATGATGCAGCGTTTGACGAGCCGGACTTGGTCCGCCCCGTCGTAGATCGTAAACTCCCGCTTGTAGCCGAGTTTCTCTGCGTGAACCCGCAGGATACGGGCACAGAAAGCGTGGAACGTGGAGACCCACATCTTCCGCGAATCCGGCCCGACGAGGAACGCGACCCGTTCTTTCATCTCGCGGGCTGCTTTGTTGGTGAAGGTTATGGCGAGGATCTCATCGGGTGCGGCGAGCCCTTGGTCCAGGATGTAAGCGATCCGGTGCGTGAGCACGCGGGTCTTGCCGCTACCGGCTCCGGCGAGGATGAGTAGCGGTCCTTCAGTGTGCGATACGGCGTCAGCCTGGGTAGGATTTAATGAGTCTAGTAGCACAGAGAAAGAATTATATCAGCAGAGAAGCTCCGTCTCTCCGTAATTACGCTTTCCTCCAATCCGTGCGGCGCAGGTTGTGTAGCAGCACTTCGATCTCTCTTCCTCCTTGTTTTACCGTGAGGCTTTCCGCCTCATGCTGAAATCCTTTACCTTTCATCTCCTCCATGAAGAACGGAGTATCTTTCCGTTGAGGGTCGGCGAACAGCGCCTCGCCCTCCGGCGCGAGCAAGGCTGGGATCAGGTCTAACAACGGGGGGATGTTCCGCCGTTCGTAGAGTACGTCGGCCGCTATCACATGGTCGAACTTCCCGATCTGAGCCGGCGGCTCATGCCAGTCGAGAAGCATCGTCCGCGACTCACGGCCTGTGTTGATCCGGGCGTTGTAGGACGCGAAGTCTAGCGCCGCTTCGTAGTGGTCCGTCATCAGCACTTCCGCCCCACGGTCCAGGGCAACAACACCGGGAAGTCCCACGCCGCACCCGAGCTCTAAAACCCTCTCGCCCGACAAGTCTCGCCCAGAGAGATGGCGGGCCAGAGCCAGGGCGCTAGGCCACAGGTCGGCCCAGTACGGGAGGCGTTCATCCTGGTCGAACTCAGCTTCGTCGATCAGGGCGTCCACCACCTCGGGGTGAACGATACGATAGGTCTTCTCCCCCACCGACACACTGGTCTCGGCAAGATCGGTCTTTCCGTAAAGACGCGAGCGCAGGTTATTCAGGGAGTTATCCAGGGACAATCGTGGAGCTAGGAGATTGGTTTAGTGGGTAACGGCAGCCGTTTCGGCGGACATGCGGCCTTCACGCTCGGCTTCGGCGAGCTCGGCGATGGTATAGCGGCCAAAGACGCCTTCCAGGGCTTCGCGGGCCTCGTCCCATACCTTGCTCGTGACGCAAAGCGGGGCGTCTTTTATATAGCAGACCCCACCGGCGCTACACCGTGCCGGACGTACCGCCCCGTCCAGGATCTCGACGATATCGAGAACGGTAATGTCCTCAGGAGGCGTCGAGAAGCAGTAACCACCGTGCGCCCCCCGGCGGCTTTCGAGAATGTCCGCCCGACGAAGCTCACCGAAGATCTGCTCCAAGAAACGCTCCGGGATGTGCTGGCGCCGGGCGACTTCGGAGACGCCAAGCGTCTCGCCGCAATCGTTCAAAGCCAACTCCACCAGAGCCCTGGCCGCGTATTTGCTTTTCTGTGTGAGCCTCACGAATATCGATCCTTGCTAGAGGGTGAACTTACCCTAAAGCCGAATTGTAGCATAAGTTCACAGCTCGAAGAGCTGGATCGAAGTTTACTCGTCGCCTATATCGCGGTCGAGGTATTGTTGCATGGCGCTCTCTATGCGCTCTCCGGTGACAAGGAAAACGGTGCGTCCGCCGATGCTTACTCCGTGGTCACCAATTCGCTCCAGATAGTGGACCATCAGGGCGGCTCTCATGCGCCATTCCGGGTCTCCACCACCACCCGGTGAAGGGTTGGCGATCAGGTTTATAGCCTCGGAATAGAGGAGGTCGACCTTGTCGTCGGCGGCCTGGAGGTCGCGGGCACCCTCGGCGTCGCGGGCCCTGAAAATCTCGATTCCCCGGTGAAAGAGGTTTCTGGCCGTTCGGGCCATCTCCAGTAGGGTTTCGGTGAGCTCCTCATCCCGCTCGCATTCCGAAGTCTCCGTGATGGCCTGGCAGATATGCTCGGTAAGTGTGCCGGCGCGCACCATGTGATTGTTCAGCGCCTGCACCGTATAGATCAGACGTAGATCCTTGGCTACCGGGGCCTGGCGGGCCTGGAGGATCATGCACTCCTGGTCGAGGTCGGCCCCCCGCGCCTTGTAGAGCGTGTCCACCCCGACAACCTGCTCCGCCACGGCGGAGTCGTAGGTCTCCATTGCTTCGACCATGAACGCGAGAGACCTCTCCACTTCTCCGCCCAACTCCAGCACGCCGTCTACGAGATGGTTGAGCTCTTCCCGAAAAGCCTCGCGCGGCACGTTCTAACCGAACTGTCCGGTGACGTAGTCTTCAGTCTCTTTACGCTCTGGGTTCGAGAACATTTTCTCCGTATCGTCGAACTCCCAGAGCTGCCCCGGATCTCCCATGTTCTCTATAAAGAAAAAGCCCGTGTAGTCCGAGATCCGGGCGGCCTGCTGCATGTTGTGAGTCACGATGACTATGGTGTACTGTTGCTTAAGGTCGTTCATAGTGTCTTCGATCTTCTGGGTCGAGACCGGGTCGAGCGCGCTCGCCGGCTCGTCCATCAGCACGACCTCCGGCTCCACCGCGAGGGTACGGGCGATGCACAAACGCTGCTGTTGTCCCCCGGAGAGGTCCAGGCCACTACTTTTTTTCAGCTTATCCTTGACCTCTTCCCACAGGGCGGCCTGCTTAAGAGACCGCTCCACGAGCTCATCCATGTCGCCCTTGTAGCCGTTGATCTTCGCGCCCCACGCCACGTTCTCGTAGATGGACTTCGAGAAGGGGTTGGGCTTCTGGAAGACCATCCCGATGCGGCGCCGGATCGTTACGGGATCGATGTTCTTGGCGTAGATGTCGTGGTCGCCGAGCAAGACGCAGCCTTCGGCACGCGCGTTCGGGACTACCTCGTGCATCCGGTTCAGACAGCGGATGTAAGTGCTCTTCCCGCAGCCGGACGGTCCGATCAGGGCCGTGACCTTATTGCGCCGGATATTCATGCTTATGTCCGTCACGGCTTTGAAGCTGCCATAGTAAGCTGAGAGATTCTCGACCGTCATGCCCGTTTTCACGGCCGCGTCCTCGGACTGAGACCGCTGGCCGCCTTTCGACTTGGATCCCCGGTCTTCGGATATACCAGACAATCTCCGCTCCTCACTGATCTTTCTGTCTACCACCTCGACACCTCTCTCCGCGTAAAATACATCAGTTGCGCCTCTGATACTTGTTCCTGAGCAGGATCGCGCCCGAGTTCGCCACGAGCAACACTATCATCAGGACCACGATACCGGCGGCCGCAATGGTCAGGAACTCTTCCTGCGGCTGGCTGGTCCAATTGTAGATCTGAATGGGCATCGCTGTGAAGCGCGAGTACAGCCCTTCGGGCAGGAAGGTTATGTAGGCGGGCACCCCGATAACGATCAAGGGCGCCGTCTCGCCGATGGCCCGCGACAGCGCGAGGATCGAACCCGTCAATGCGCCCGGAAAAGCCTGCGGCAGCACGTGGTGCCGGATCGCCTCCCACCGCGTCGCCCCCAGGGCGTAAGCTCCTTCGCGCACATCCCGCGGGACGGCGCGTATTGCCTCCCTGGTTGCGATGATGATAACGGGCAGGATTAGCAGGCTCAGGATCAGGCCGCCCGACAAGACGGTCTTCCCGCCCGTCAACGAACCCAGCAGGTTCACGAATATCCCAAGCCCCAGCAATCCGTAGATGATCGAAGGCACCCCGGCGAGGTTGGAGATGTTTATCTCGACTACGCGGTTGATCCAGTTATCGGATGCGTACTCTTCCAGATAGATTGCCGCGCCGACGCCCAAAGAGACGGCGACGACTAGGATCACACTCAGCAAGAGCAACGAGCCGAGGATGGCCGGCAAGAGACCGGCCTGTTCCGGGTCTGCCGAACCCAGGCTGGTGATGAAATCCCAATTCAGGGCGGGCAAGCCCTGTACGGTCACGTCCACCAGCAACGCCCCGAGTACGACCACCCCGATCAGGGTGGCGAAGAGCACGAGCAGCGCAAAGACTTTATCGAACCCGTGCCGCGCGCCCGTCGCGGCCTTGAACTTGCTCCCCTTTCCGGGTTCCGGCTCGCGCTGGCGGGCGACTTCGGTGCTGCTCTGGCTCATTAGTAGACCTCCCGAACCTTGCGCACGAACACGTAGGCGATGATGTTCAGGATCAGGGTCATGATAAAGAGCGTGAACCCGACGGCGAAGATCGTCTGGTACGCGAGCGTGCCCCGCGCGGTCTCCCCGCCGGCCACCTGCACGATGTAGGCGGTCATGGTCTGGAACGGGCCGGTCGGGTTCCACCCCACGCGTGCGAGGGCGCCGGCGGCGACGGTTACGATCATCGTCTCCCCTATCGCCCGCGATATTCCCAGCACGAACGAGGCCACGATGCCGGAGATGGCGGCCGGCACGACGACTTTCGTCGCAACCTCGCGCTTTGTGGCCCCGAGCGCGTAGCCGCCTTCTCTCAGACTTCTGGGCACAGCGTAGATGGCGTCCTCGCTAACCGAGGCGACCGTCGGGATGATCATGATCCCCATAACGAGCCCTGCGCTGAGGACGTTGAAGATCGCGATGTTGGGGAAGAAAGTGGCCTTCAAGAGTGGCGTCACGAACGTCAGGGCGAAGAACCCGTAGACGATGGTCGGCACCCCGGCCAGAATCTCCAGGATCGGCTTCAACACCCGCCGAATCCCCGTGGAAGCGTACTCGGAGAGGAAGATCGCCGCCCCGAGGCCGATGGGCAGCGCCACCGCGCACGCGATGCCCGTGGCGAGCAGCGTGCCGTTGATGAGCACGATTATCCCGAACTCCGCCTGCTCCGGCGAGAACCCGGCGGACCATTCCGTGGAAGTAAGGAACTCGAAGATAGAAACCTCCCGGAAGAAACCGAGGGTCTCAAAAAGCAGAATGAACACGATCCCGACGGTAGTGAGGATTGAAGCGTAGGCGCACACCGCCAGCAGTATCCGGATAGATTGCTCCTTGACGTTCCTGGTCCGGCCGTCCTGCCGCCAGAGATCCGACCCATTATCCGGGCCTCCTCTAGTCTGAGTCGTCACGCTTGAAGAACCTCCGGGATTCTCTCGAAAAGAAGATTGGGACCGACATCGCCGGCCCCAATCTTACAACTTGCTCGTTTCCCTGACAAACTACTGCGACTGCTCGAGCGCACTCTGCAGTTCGCCGCCGGGCAACTCGCCGTTCTCATTGTAGACGGTGCCGGTCGTCTGATCCTCGAATTGCTGGCGCACCGCCTGCCGGGCGCCTTCCGGCAACGCCACGTAGTCGGACTCCTCGACAAACTCTGCGAAATTGCCTTCCTGGAGGTAGAAGTCGACGAACTTCCCGACCTGCGGGTTCTCTTCCAGCTCCTTCTTGTTGACGTAGATAAACAGCGGCCGCGAGAGCGGATACTCGCCTGACTCGATAGTCGCGGGTTCAGGCACGACATCGTTTACCCGGAGCGCCTTGAGAGAGTCCGTGTTCTCCGCATAGTAAGCGTAGCCGAAGTAGCCCATGGCGTTCGGGTCACCGGAGACGCCGCGCACCAGCACGTTGTCGTCCTCACTGGCCTGGTAGTCGGTGCGGCTCGCACCTTCCTCGCCGTTGACCACCTCGGTAAAGAAGTCGAAGGTCCCCGACTCAGTGCCGGGACCGTAGAGTGTCAGCGGCTGATCCGGCCAGGAAGAGCGTACCTCGCTCCAGGATTGAACCTGAGAGTCCGGCGCCCAGATGGTGTTGAGCTCTTCCAGCGTTATCCCGTCCGCGAAGTTATTCTGATTGTTGACCGTGACCGCGACGCCGTCCAGTCCGACCGGCAACTCGACGAACTCGACCCCGTTCTCCTCGCAGATCGGCACCTCTTCCGCCTGATCTATAGGCCGGGAGGCGTCAGAGATCGGGACCTGCCCGTTGCACAGAGCCTCGAAGCCGTCGCCGCTGCCCGCGCCGCCGACCGTGATCCTCACGTCCTGGTTCTCCTGCTGGAACGCCTCGGCGACCCGCTGTGTGATCGGGAATACGGTGCTGGAACCTTCTATGGAGATGTCACCCGAAGCCTGACCACCTCCGGTACCACCGGAGGTACCACTGCCGGTGTCTCCGCCACCGCCGCCGTTACCGCCTCCACCACAGGCGGCTACTATGAAGGCCAGGGCGGAGAGACTCACCACCATCAGCCACAAACGCACACTCTTACTCAAGCTACGCACTCCCTTCGAATCCTCGAACGCAATCTTTGATCAACCTACAGGGCAGGATAATAGGCCATAAGCCCCATACTTTAGTTTCACTTATGTAAACTACGCGCTAAATCTATGTTAAATGACGCTGTGGGCCGGTAATCGGTGTGTGGAAGCGGGCAACTACTCCCACTCGATGGTGCCGGGAGGCTTGCTGGTTATGTCCAGCGCCACGCGGTTGACGCCGGGAACCTCGTTGATAATGCGGTTGCTGATGCGTTCCAGCAGGTCGTAGGGGAGCCGCGCCCAGTCGGCGGTCATGGCGTCGTCGCTGGTAACTGCCCGGATCACGACCGGGTAAGCGTAAGTGCGGGCGTCTCCCATGACACCTACGGACTGTATGGCGGGCAACACCGCGAAGCTCTGCCACAAGTCCCGGTACAGTCCGGCGTTCCGGATCTCATCCTGCAAGACGAAGTCCGCCTTGCGGAGTATCTCCAACCGCTCGGCGGTGACGTCCCCGATCACCCGTATTGCCAGCCCCGGTCCGGGGAACGGTTGGCGCCAGACCATCCGCTCCGGCATGCCGAGCTCCGCCGCCACCACCCGCACCTCGTCCTTGAAGAGACTCCTTAGCGGTTCGACCAGGTCGAAGTCCATGACCTCCGGCAGCCCGCCCACGTTGTGGTGGCTCTTTATCTTGGCCGCGTTGCGGGTTCCGCTCTCTATGACGTCAGAGTAGAGCGTGCCCTGCACTAGGAAGCGGGCGTCCTCGATGTTGCCGGCTTCTTCCTCGAAGGTGCGGATGAACTCCTCGCCGATGATCTTGCGCTTCGCCTCCGGTTCGGTGACGCCTGCGAGCTTGTCCAGGAAGCGCCCCTTGGCGTCCACGTGGATGAGCGGCACGTCGGAGTTCTCGCCGAACGTCTCGATTACCTGTTCGGCCTCGTTCTGGCGCAGCAAGCCGTGGTCCACGAAGACGCACGTCAGGTTCTCGCCGATAGCCCGGTGGACCAGCATCGCGGCGGTGGAAGAATCGACACCTCCGGAGAGGCCGCAGATCACCTTCGCGTCACCCACCTGCTCCCGGATCTTCTCTACCGAGTCGGTGATGATGTTGACCGGCGTCCAGTCGGGCGTACACTCGCAGGCCTCGTAGAGGAAGTTCTTGAGTATCTCCATCCCATACTCGGTGTGTCGTACCTCGGGATGGAATTGGACGCCGAAGCGTCCGGCGTCCGGGTTCTCAAAGGCGATGATCGGGACGGATGGCGTCTTCGCCGTAACGGAGAAGCCTTCGGGGGCGGCGAGTACCGCATCGCCGTGGCTCGTCCAGGCTTTCTGCTCGTCGGGGGTTCCGGCGAAGAGGGCTTCCTGGCTCTCGACGATCAGGTCGGAGCGCCCGTACTCCCGGATCTGGACGGCCCCCACCTCGCCGCCGAGCGTGAGCGCCATGAGCTGCATCCCGTAGCAGATACCGAGCACGGGGACCTCGAGGTCGAAGAGCGCCGGGTCTATACGAGGCGCGCCATCTTCGTAGACGCTGTTAGGGCCGCCGGAGAGGATTATGCCCTCGGGCCCGCGCCTCCGGATCTCCTCTACCGGGGTGTCGTGGGGGATCAACTCGGAGTAGACGCGGGCCTCACGGACCCGGCGGGCGATGAGTTGGGCGTACTGTCCGCCGAAGTCGAGGACCAGGATCAAAGTCTTATCCCATCCCTACGCCCTGGGAGCGCTGCTCGGTCTTGCCCTCGGTGTTGAGCGACGGCGCGTACATGACCTCGGCCTTCTGGAACTCACGTATGTTGGCGTAGCCGGTCGTAGCCATGCTGGTCCGCAGGGCGCCCATGAGGTTTAGCGTACCGTCGTTCTCGCGAGCGGGTCCGACGAGCACTTCCTCCAAAGTCCCGGTGGTCTTGGTGCCGATTCGGGTACCGCGTGGGAGGGTAGGATGGAAGGTCGCCATACCCCAGGAGTAGCCACGCCCCGGCGCCTCCTCGGCCTTGGCGAAGGCGCTGCCGAGCATGACGGCGTCGGCGCCGCAGGTTATGGCCTTGGCGATCTCACCGCCGGTCCGCATCCCACCGTCGGCGATGACATTGACGTACTCGCCGGTCTCCATGTAGTGGCGCATCCGGGCAGCCGCCGCATCGGAGACGGCGGTCGCTTGAGGCACCCCGACGCCTATGACACCGCGCGTCGTGCAGATTCGGCCCGGTCCCACACCGACCAGAACGCCGACGGCGCCGGTCCGCATGAGGTGTAGAGCGGTCGAGTAGCTCGCGCATCCGCCGACTACGACGGGCACGTTGAGCGACGGCACGAACTCCATCAGGTTGAGCGGCTCGACGGTGGACGAGACGTGCTCGGCAGAGACGACGGTTCCCTGTATGACGAGCACGTCCAGACCCGCCTCGATCGCCGCCCGATGGTACTGCTCCACCCGCTGCGGGGTGAGGGAGGCGGCGGCTATTACGCCTTTGTCCTTTATCTCTTGAACGCGCCGGAAGACGAGTTCTTCCTTGATCGGCTCGGTATAGATGTCCTGCATCATCCGGGTTGCTTTGTGTTGGGGCAGGCTGGCTATCTCCTCGAAGACCGGATCGGGGTCTTCGTAGCGGGTCTGAAGACCTTCAAGGTTGAGTACCGCGAGACCTCCTAAATTCCCGATTATGCCCGCCGTCGTCGGGTCCACTGTGGCGTCCAGGGCGCTCGCCAGGCACGGCAGATCCAGGTGCAGGTTGCCAAGAGACCAGGATATGTCTATGTCCTCCGGGTCTCGGGTGCGGCGGCTGGGGACGATGGCGATCTCATCCAGGCCGTAGGCCCGGCGGGCTGTTTTTCCTTTGCCGATCTCAATATCCATAGAATGCGGGACGGTCCTTTCTGGTCTACTCCGGCGGGTACGCAAAAACCCACGGCTCAATGAACCGTGGGTCTGGGACGATCTTTTTAGCTAAACGCTGCAAGTCCCGGCTATGCTACCCCGCTCTGACGAGGCGGTCAAGGCACGAAACTTTAGATAACCCCGAGTAGCCTCAACAAGACAATGACCAGTATGATTACGACCAAAATAGTGATGATCCCACCGACGTTCCTCATGCCCTCACCTCCCCTCGTCTCTCCCAGTGCCGGGCTTACGTAATATACGGCAAGACCAGCACTATCAGAAGGATTACGATCAAAACCGCCGCCAGAACTCCGAGCCTTACCCCAGACAGCTTATTTCCTCCTTATTCGTTGCTGTTGGAAACATTCTATACCCCCCGTGTCCCAGCCGAAACAAAGAGGCGACGCCCCGTTTGGGACGCCGCCTCGAAAAGCCTCGTTGGAGAGGGCTTACATCATGCCGCCCATGCCGCCCATGCCGCCGCCGGGCATGCCGCCGCCTTCTTCCTCGGGCTCAGCAACGACCACGTCGGTCGTCACGATGAGGCTGCCGATGGAGGCCGCGTTCTGCAACGCGGACCGGGTGACCATCGCCGGGTCTATGACGCCGGCCGCCACGAGGTCCTCGTACTTGCCGGTTAGGGCGTTGAAGCCCGTGCCGCCACCCTGCGTACGAACCTTGTCCACGACTATGGAGCCGTCGGAACCGGCGTTCGAGGCGATCTGACGGATCGGCTCTTCGAGCGCCCGGTAGATGATCTTCGCTCCGGTCTGCTCGTCGCCCTCGAGAGAGTCGAGAATATCTTCGACCGGCTTCTGGGCGTGGAGCAGGGCCACACCACCGCCGGGCACGATGCCCTCTTCAAGGGCCGCGCGGGTCGCGGACAGGGCGTCCTCCACGCGATGCTTCTTCTCCTTGAGCTCCGTCTCGGTGGCCGCGCCGACCTTGATGACGGCAACGCCGCCGGCCAGCTTGGCGAGCCGCTCCTGGAGCTTCTCGCGGTCGAAGTCCGAGTCGGTGTTATCGACTTCGTTCTTGATCTGGTTGATGCGGCCCTTGATGGCTTCCGGGTCACCAGCGCCGTCGACCATTACGGTCTCATCCTTGGTGATGACGATCTTACGGGCGGTACCTAGCTGGCTGAGCTGGGTGTTCTCCAGCTTGAGGCCGAGCTCCTCGGTGATGACCTCGCCGCCGGTCAGGATGGCGATATCTTCCATCATCCTCTTGCGCCGGTCGCCGAAGCCCGGAGCCTTGACCGCCGCCGCGTTGAACGTGCCGCGCAACTTGTTGACGATCAGGGTGGCGAGAGCCTCGCCCTCCACGTCCTCGGAGATTATGAGGAGCGGACGGTTGCTCTGCATGACCTGGTTGAGGATCGGCAGCACGTCCTGGACGTTGCCGATCTTCTGGTTGGCGATCAGGATGTACGGGTCGTCGAGGACGGCCTCCATGCGCTCCTGATCGGTCACGAAGTACGGCGAGAGATAGCCCTTATCGAACTGCATGCCCTCGGTGAACTCCAGGTCCATACCGAAAGTCTGCGACTCCTCGACGTTCACGACGCCGTCCTTGCCGACCTTGTCGATAGCCTCGGCGATAACGTTGCCGATCTCTTCAGAACGGGCGGAGATGGCGCCGACGCGGGAGATCTCATCCTTGCCGCTGATCTCCGTGGCCTGCTCCTGAATAGCCTCGACGGCGGCCTCGACAGCCTTGTCCACGCCGGCACGCAGGATAACCGGGTTCGCGCCAGCCGCGACGTTCTTCAGTCCCTCGCGCACTATGACCTGCGCCAGAACCGTCGCCGTGGTGGTACCGTCACCGGCCACGTCGTTGGTCTTCGTCGCCACTTCCTTGACGAGCTGGGCGCCCTGATTCTCGAAGATGTCCTCTAGCTCGATCTCACGGGCGATCGTCACGCCGTCGTTGGTGATGGTCGGCGAACCGAACTTCCGGTCCAGCACTACGTACTGTCCCTTCGGCCCGAGCGTTACCTTCACCGCGTCGGCGAGCTTGTTTACCCCCGACTCCAACGCGCGACGAGCTTCAGTGCTGAACTTTAGCTCTTTATGCGGCACTTCCTGCCTCCTCTGCTAAACTACACAACCCTGCGGCTACTGAGCGTATTCCGCAGTTTGGCACTCTAGCGAATAGAGTGCCAACATCGAGAAGTATATTCCTCACGGGGTTACAATTCAAACATGCCACACGCGCGAATTTTCCGCACGGAGAAGATACCGAGCCTCAGCCGCTTGCCCAAGGAGTTGGGGCGCGAAGAGCGCTTCTGCGACCGTTGCGAACTGCGGACGGAGCACATCCTGTACCGGGTACCGAAGAAGGTGATCATAGTGTATGTCAAAGAGCACGACAAGAACCTGCACGCTACCTGTATCTCCTGCGCCAGGAGTAAGATATTGAGCGGAGAGGACCGCGAACGGGCGCTGTCGTCACTGGACGATTCCTAGAGCGTCCCTACGGGATGGCGACTGTCGTCTCTTCTCTAAAGACCTCGTCTTCCCCGGATGGCGGCTCGACCGCTTCTCCGGAGTTCTCTTCTACTTCGCTATCTTCCGGCGCGGTGGATTCGGATTCGGAAGTGGTAGTCTTCTCCGGTCGCTCTACGGGAGCCTGGGGATTGTCCGGCTCTTCGGAGCAACCGGCGGCGGTGCATTCACCCTCCTCCGGGGGCTTCTCCGGTCTTTCACTCTGCTCTTTTCCAGAATCCACGGAGTCACTATTTTCGGGCTCATCCGCTGGGGTTTCGATGTCCCGCCGGCTATCATCGTTCTCGCGCGTGGGAGCCCCGGTAACAGGCCGCTCTTCTTTGGGCTCTTTGGGAGGCCGGTCGATCGAGGAGCGGTTCCGTTCCGGCGAGTCCGGTGGCTCCGCGCGCCGTTTGCTCTTCTGTGAGGTTGGAGCTTTCGTGCGGTTCGCCGGGGCATTCTCCGCAATGTCTCTCGTCTTTTGGGAGTTTGCCCGGACGTTCTTGTTCCGCTTGGGGGTAGCGTCGGCGCGCTCTTTCTCTTTGCTCTTCTCTACAGTTGCGCGCGCGGCGGCCGGACGCTTCTTTACAAACGGGCTGGGGCGTGGATCCCCCCTACCGGTGTCGAGGTCGGGGCTCTTTCCGGGAGGGGCTGGGAATGACCAGCTTTCCATATCCGCGAATGGCTCGTCTTCGGTTCGTGGGGCCTCGCAGTATTCGGCGCCCGAGCCACCGACGACCGATCCTCCGTTGCGCTTGAGCCACTCCAGGAGCGGATAGGGGTTCATCGCCCCAGATTCGAGGTCGCTACGGTCCCCGCCGCCGTCGTACCAACCCAGATGCAGGTGCGGCGGGAAGAGGCCCCGCGTGACCTCCGGTCCCTGCCCCGTGTCTCCGGAATAGCCGACGACCTGCCCGGCCCGAACCTTCGCGCCGATGGGCAGCGCGCTCTTCCGGTCCATGTGGGCGTAGTAGAAGAGGTCGCCCTCCCTCATAGGCCCGATGTCGTAGTCGGCCCGGACCATCACCGTGTAGCCGCCCAGGGTATTCCAGCCCTTCTTAGATCCCGAAACCGGGACGATCGTGCCGTCGGTGATCGCGTACTCCGGGACGCCGGATGGGGTCATCAGGTCCGTCCCCTCGTGGCCGCCCTGCGGACGCGGCGCGCCCCAGGTGTCATCGTAGGAGTAGAAGTAGTCGTCCCGAAGCGGGAAGACGACGCGACTGCTCTTCGGGACATTGCCGAGATCTCCGCACACGGGACCCGTCTCCGCCGGAAGATCATTACCCGGATCTTCGGGCGCCGGACGGTAGAATACAGGCGGCTCGTCTTCGGATATGGAAGTCTCCGGCTCGCGGACTGAGGCCTCTTTCTCGTCGGGAATGTCGAGCGTGGGCCGAACATATTGCTCCCGGTCCTGGGGCCTGGAATCTACCTCCAGAGGTTTCCGTGTTTCGATGTCCAGTGTTCTCGTCTGGCTGGGGAGCGGGGAAGCTTCACTGCTCGTCCGGGACTCTGCGGCGAAAGATGCCGGACTGGATACATCCGGGCTCCACAGCTTGATCAGGGCCGCAAACACAGCGATGCCGAACATGACGTAAGACGCCCTCGTCCAGCTAAAATAAGGCACCCGGCTCCCTTCTTCAAAAAGACCTTCGACGACCGGACAGCAGGTACTCTCACAGAGAACGCATCCCCCGTCAAGAATGGCCCGACATCCCGGCCGGGGAACTTACCCGCCAGGCGGCGCCTATACGCTCCGGGCGTTCAGATCCAGGTAGTTCGGAAAGGGGATCGAAGGTGTGTGTAGGGCGGCGGCCCCGATCATGGCCGCGTTGTCCGTACAGAGCGCGGGCGGCGGTATGACTAGCCTGAGCCCACGCTCCTCACACTCGGCCGCCAGCGTCCGGCGCAACAGACCATTTGCGGCGACCCCGCCGGCGGCGACGAGCGTCCGCGAACCCTGATTTTCGGCGGCCCGGAGGAGTTTGCGAGAGAGCGCCTCGACCACGGCCGACTCGTAACTAGCAGCCAGGTGAGGCAACTCCTCCCGAACCTGATCCCCATCAATCCCTTTTAGTTTGTAGAGCAGGCTGGTCTTGAGGCCGGAGAAGCTGAAATCCAGGTTATTCTTGTCTTTGAGCCCGACCGGGAAATCGTAGCGAGAAGGGTTCCCTTCAATGGCGGCCTTCGAGATGGCCGGGCCTCCGGGGAAACCGAGATCGAGCATCCGGGCGCCTTTATCAAGCGCCTCGCCGGCGGCGTCGTCCAGGGTTTCGCCCAGGAGATGCATCTTCTGGTCTTCGTCCACGGAGTAGAGTGCGGTGTGTCCGCCGGAAGCTATGAGGGCGACGAAGGGCGGTTCCAGGTCCGGGTCCGTGAGGTAGGCGGCCGCGACGTGGCCTTCGAGGTGATCCACGGGGACGAGCGGCAACCCGCAAGCATAGGCAAGCCCCTTGGCGGCGGCGACACCAACCAGTAAAGCCCCGATCAGGCCGGGCCGTACGGTGACGGCGACCCGATCCACATCATCCAGCGAAATTTCAGCCTCCGAGAGCGCCATCTCCACCACTCCGTCGAGCCGTTCGAGGTGTGCGCGGGACGCGACTTCGGGAACAACGCCACCGTAGCGGGCGTGCTCGGCCTGGGTGTGGACGACGTTCGATAGCGCCCGGCGGCCATCAACTACTGCTGCGCAGGTGTCGTCACAGGAAGTCTCGATAGCCAGGATCATGGAGTGTTTATAGCATTTCGTCCAGACGTTTAATTGCTCCGACCGACTATACTGAGAGCATGAGAATGTTTTCTTTGCTTTTCGCCATGATCGCGCTGGTGATGTTGACTATGTTCGTGATCTATGTGGTTCGGGGACCGGTAGATCCGCTGATAGCCGGCGGACTGTTCATCTCTTTCCTGGCGTGCGCGGTTCCGGCAGCCCTCTTGCTCAAGCCTTTCGAGAGCCGGGAGGACTTCCTGCGCCGGAAGGAGGAGCGAGACCGTCGTCGCAAGGAGTCCCGGAATTCTGGAGATCGAGGGTCATGAGCAGCGCGTCCTCGTCGCCGTAATACCTGGGACGCACACCAGTCACGTAGAAGCCGAGCGACTCGTAGAGGGCGCGGGCGGCGGCATTTCCCGGTCGCACTTCCAGGTAGACTAAGTTGGCGTCGGGATGTTCGGCCAGCGCGGCTTGCACCAGTTTTCTCGCATGGCCTCTACGACGGTATTCCTGACTGACGGCGATGGTCATGACGTGCAGCTCGTTGGCGATGCGCTTAACCCCGATCTGACCGGAGACGCGTCCGTCTACCTCTAGCACCAGGTAACGGCTGAACGGGCTCTGTAACTCTTCCCGCCAGACCGCCGCGCTCCACGGTCGCGGCAGGCCGGCCGCGTCGATCTCCATGACCGCCGGCAGGTCGTCGGGCTCCATCGGGCGGATTACAGGCTCCATTACCGGCTCCAGGGATTGAGGTCCTTGCGGACTTCAGCGTCGGGTTCCCGGACGTAGATCGGGACCAGCGCTTCCGCATCCACGGGCGCCAGGTCCGCCGACAGGACATGGCCGGTTGCCGTCACCCGGTGTGAGGGCGAGTCGTTTGGTGGTATGCGGCCTAGATGGGAGAGAACGTTCCTGTAACGGATCGCACCGTCTCCGACTAGAAGCGGCGAGCCTTCCGCCGGAAGCTCTTCCGGTTTCGCACAGACGATGCCATCTGACCCTTTGCCGGAGAACCGCTGGACGAAGACCTCGCCCCGCTTCGCGTCCAGGACGGCCAGGACGTCCGGGTGGCCGCCGGCGAGTGCCGGGGCCGCGAGTGCGGCGAGGGTGGAGTTGCCGGAGAGTGCGACGCCGGTACCGAGGGAGAGCGAACGGGCGGTTGAGGCTGCTATGCGGATGCCGGTAAAGGTGCCGGGGCCGATCCCGACCAGGATTCGCT
>JBGTJJ010000036.1:0-30347 GCA_041745215.1 Rubrobacteraceae bacterium
GACCCGGGTGACCCGAAGGCGACCCGCGACCCGATCCTTAAAGTGGTCGACGCCGACGAGCCGCCGCTGCGAACCTTCTTTGGCAAGATGCCGATCGAGATAGCTACCAAGGACTACGAATCCCGTCTGGCGGAGTGGAACAAGCAGGACCGTAGCCTGCTCGAACTGCGAAACGAAGGTCTCCGCCAAACACTCATTCTGCCCCGCCTGCGGCCATCCCATAGACCCGTAGTACGGCTGCGGTTAGACTGAAGGCATGAAGATTGCTGTCTCGATCCTGACCACTAATTTACGGCTCGCAGAGGCTACAGGTTGGAAGAGGTCTTGAGGACGGTGCTTGCGATATAAAGCCTGACGAAGCAGCGTTTGAGAACCACATCGCGACCTCGCTCCTGCAGCGTGGCGGATACCGTGAGGTAAAGACCGGCAACGCCTCTGGGGACTTCGATGCGACTCGCGGCCTGGACCTGGCAGAGCTTTTCGCGTTTATCGAAGAGACTCAGCCCGAAGCGTGGCAGCGGCTCGCGAAGCTGCACGGCGATGTGTCGAAAGCGCGGAGGCAGTTCGTGGACCGGCTCGTGAAGGAGCTGGATTCGCGGGGGACGGTGGACATGCTGCGGCATGGGGTCGTAGATTTAGGAGTTACGATCCAGCTCGCCTTCTTCAAGCCCGCGCACGGGCTGACGCCGCAGCTCGTCGGGCGCTACGAGGCCAATCGGCTCACCGTCACCCGGCAACTGCCTTACGAGGCGGCGTCCAACAAGACCCTCGACCTCGCGCTCTTCGTCAACGGGCTCCCCGTCGTCACGGCGGAGCTGAAGAACGCGCTCACCGGACAGGACGTCGAGAAGGCAAAGGAGCAGTATCGCAAGGATCGCGACCCTAAGAACGTCACCCTTGCCCGCCGCTGCGTAGTCCACTTTGCGGTGGATACTGAGCAGGCTGCCATGACCACCCGGCTCGCCGGTGGCTCGACGCGCTTTCTGCCGTTCAATCGGGGCAATGCGCTGGGTCGGGGCAATCCGCCCAACCCACAAGGGCATCGCACATCGTATCTGTGGGAGCGGGTTTGGGAGAGAGATGCCTGGTTGGATCTCCTGGGGCGCTTCGTCCACGTCGAGAAGCCGGGCAAGGGATCCAAGTCTACCGGGACCGTGATTTTCCCTCGCTACCATCAGTGGGACGCGGTCCTCGCCATGTCCGACCATGCTCGCAGGCACGGCGCGGGCGAACACTACCTCGTCCAGCACTCCGCGGGCTCGGGCAAGTCAAACACCATTGCCTGGCTCGCCCATCGCCTCTCAAGCCTCCACGATGCGACGAACCAGAAAGTCTTCGACAAGATCGTCGTCATCACCGACCGGGTCGTCCTCGACAAACAACTCCAGGACACGATCTACCAGTTCGAGCACGCCCACGGCGTCGTCCAGCGGATAGACGAATCCTCTACCCAGCTCGCCGAAGCCTTGGCCGGACAGTCTGCCCGCATAATAATCACCACGCTCCAGAAGTTCCCGTTCGTCCTGGATAAGGTCGAGGACCTCTCCTCCCGCTCCTACGCCGTGCTCGTGGACGAGGCCCACTCCTCTCAGACGGGTGAGACGGCCAAAGACTTGCGAAAAGTGATCGGTGCCGGCCCGGTGCAGAGTGGGGACCTCGCCGCAGAAGGGCCGGGCGACTACGATACCGGCGAAGCCACATCGGAACCGATGGACCCGGCGGAGGAGGCTCTCAACCGCGAGGTCGAGGCCCGTGTTAGGCAGAAGAACCTGAGCTTCTTCGCGTTTACCGCCACGCCCAAAGGCCGCACGTTGGAGACGTTCGGCGCTTACGATGAGGAGTTGGGACACAACGTCCCATTCCACCTCTACTCCATGCGCCAGGCGATAGAAGAAGGCTTTATCCACGACGTGTTGGAGAGCTACGTCACTTATGGGACGTACTGGAAGATCGAGAAGACCGCTGCGGAAGACCCTAAGTACGATCCTGGCAAGGCAGGTGCGGCTATCGCCCGTTTTGTGACCCTGCACGACTTCAATCTCTCCCAGAAGGCCGGGGTCATCGTCGAACACTTTCGTCGGCACGTCGCCGGGAAGATCGGGGGTAAGGCTAAGGCGATGGTCGTCACCTCCTCGCGCAAGCACGCCGTCCGCATGACGCTCGCCCTCCGCCGGTACGCGGATGAGCACGGCCACGGCAGCCTGGGCATCCTCGTGGCTTTCTCCGGTACAGTCGAGGACGGGGGCGTCACCTACACCGAGTCGCAGATGAACGGCTTCCCCGAAGGCCGGACCCCACGAGAGTTCGAGGAGGATGAGTGGCGCTTCCTCGTCGTCGCGGACAAGTACCAAACCGGCTTCGATCAGCCGCTCCTGTACGCGATGTACGTGGATAAAGTCCTAACCGGGCTTGCCGCCGTCCAGACACTCTCGCGCCTAAACCGCCGCGCCGAGGGCAAAGACGGAACCTTTATTCTGGATTTCCGAAACGACGCCGACGCCATCCGGGCCGAGTTCGAGACTTACTACGGTGAAACGGTCGCCCCGCCCACCGACCCGAACCTGCTCTACGATAACCGCCACGCCCTCGACGAGTACGGTGTGCTGCGTCCCGAAGAGATAGAAAGGGTCGCCGCGCTGCTCGTAGCTACCAATAGCGACCTGAATCACGCCCGCATCCACGCGGCGCTCGCCCCGGCCATCGACCGCTTTGACGCCCTCGAAGAAGACGAACAAGAAACCTTCCGCGACACGCTCGTCCGATTCGTGCGAACCTACTCTTTTCTCTCGCAGGTCGTCAGCTTCACGGATGCTGGATTGGAGCGCGACTATCGCTTCTGCCGAGCGCTGTCGGCGTTCGTGAGGCGTGACGTTGGGGCGAGCCTGGACCTTGGCTCCGAGGTCGAGTTGACGCATCTACATTTGGAGCAGACTTTCGAGGGCTCCGTAGCGTTGGAGGCGGAGCAGGGGGTCGTCAATGCGATCTACGACGGCGCCGGAACGCAACAGGAGCCGGAAGAGTCGCCGCTCTCCCAGATCATCTCGAAGCTCAACGAGCGTTTCGGGCTAAAGCTCACCGAGGCCGACCGGCTCCACCTTGACAGCATCGCCCAGGAGCTAGCGGAAGACGAGACCGTGCAGCGTCAGGCCGCAGCGAATTCGGAGTCCAACTTCGGTGTCCAATTTCCGCAGCACTTCGAGAAAGCGGTAGTGGATCGGCTCACCGGCGCCGAAGACTTTTCCTACAAGCTCCTGGAAGATGAAGAAATGGCCGAGCAGGTGCGACAGGTATACCTGCCGCTCGTGTACGGTCGGGCGAAAGTCGCCTGGCAGGAACATTGCCCCATCGGCGAGTTGCTCGGCCCACCACCGAAAGAGGGCGCGCACCTCGAATACAAATCCACCTTCCGCACCCACGCCGAAACCGGCGAGCTGTTTAAACCGCTCCAGACGGCGAGTCTCAAGACCATAGCCGCCTTTCTAAACAGCCGGGAAGGAGGGACGTTGCTCATCGGGGTGGCCGACGATGGATCGGTCTTCGGACTGGAGTCGGATTACGCCACTCTACGCAAAGAGGGAAAGGATGATCGTGATCTATTCCGGTTGCATCTGAGCCAGGCTGTAATCAATGCCTTCGGCATGGCTGCGGCTGCTAACGTCGGGCACGAAATCCTGGAGGTCGGTGGCAAGCACCTGTGCCGGGTCCACGTAAAGCCTTCGAGCTTCCCGGTCGAGGCCAAGGTGGTCGAGGTGGACAAGAACGGACAACATGTCAAGAAGACTGTTTTCTATGGCCGGTTCGGCAACGGCACCCGCGCGATCCTGGAGCCGGGCGAACGCGAGCGGTATAAGTCTCAAGTCTGGGGTTTATAGCCGATTTACGAAAGATAGGCTCCGTGCGCCGCTGCAAGATTTAGGCTACGCTTACCTGTGACAAGATAGCGTCACGGTGAAGGGAAGCCGGTTTGAATCCGGCGCGGTCCCGCCACTGTGTGCGGCGAGCCGGGGTCGTTCGGGAGAGTTGCTCTCCCGGCCACTGGGTCTCAGGATCCGGGAAGGTTGCGACCATCGGCGTTCGAGCCGCGAGCCAGGAGACCTGCCGGACGCTTTGAACCCGATCGCTCTTCGAGGAAGGAGTGGGGACGATGCGTGACAGCGGCTACCGTAACGCCTCCCAAAGATCCTTGTGGACGATGTGACTCATAGGGCCTGGGAGGTTCCGTGCATAAAAAGCTGAGCGTACTACTGATCGTGTTTATTCTGGCCTTCGCCACGGCTTGCGGCCAGTCGTCCGAGGAGGGAGGCGCCACCTCTGCATCGTCGGGTGGTGGAACTACCGTTGCCGCTACTTTTCCGGTTACCGTAGAGGATGACCTGGGACGAACGGTCGAGATAAAGCAGGAGCCGGAGCAGATCGGCTCCCTGGCCCCGAGCGTTACGGAGACGCTGTTCGCGGTTGGGGCCGGCAACCGGGTGGCAGGGGTTACTACCGCCGACGACTACCCACAAGAGGTACAGAGCATAGAGAAGATCGGGGACTACCAGCAAACCAACGCCGAGAAGATCGCCTCGCTGGGCATAGACCTGCTGTTCCTCTCGTTCGACTCGGCTACCAAGGAGCAAGCGAAAGACCTGGAGGTAAAGACGGGCGCGAAGGTGGTCGTCGTCAACCCGAAGAGCGTGGATGAGACCATCGAAAGCATCGGAACCGTCGGCAAGGCCGCAGGCAACACCGAGAAGGCCCAGGTGGTCGAAGAAAGAATGCGGGCGGAACTGAAGCAGATAAAGTCAACGGTCGAGGGACTGCCGGAGCCTACGGTCTTCTACGAGCTTGGCTTTGATCCCCTATTTACCGTCGGGCCTGGTAGCTTCGTCAACGACGCCATCGAGATCGCCCGAGGCAAGAACGTAACCGCCGACGCCCAGCAAGCCTACCCGCAGTATTCGGTCGAGAAGCTGCTACAAGACGACCCGGAATACTACCTGGCCGGCGCGAGTTCCGGCGCGACCATCGAAGATATAAAGAGCCGCCCGACCTACTCTTCGTTGCAGGCGGTAAGACAGGACAAAGTCTTTGTTATAAACGACGACCTCGTGAACCGTCCGGGACCCCGGATCGTGGAAGGAGTGCGTGAGATCGCCGAGACCATCCATCCCGAGGCGTTCGGCGGAGGAACTACCTCTGAAGGGGGGACGACCGGCGGGGGATGAGGCGAGTCTCCCGACACACGCACGTAAAGCTGGTGCGTCATCCGCAGACGGACTGGAACAGGGAAGGCCGCCACCAGGGTTGCGCCGACCGGCCTCTCACCGACTTCGGGGAAGCCCGTGTCCGGGCGGTGGCCTACCGGCTGCGCGCCGGGTCCTTTACGGCCGTCATCTCCTCCGGACTCTCCCGGACGGACGAACTGGCGCGCGCGGTCTTGGGAGAGCACCCTCAGCTATCGAACTTCGTGCGGGACGGACGTTGGCGCGAGGTGGACCACGGCCTCTGGGAGGGACTAACCCACACCGAGGTCGCCGCGCGCTACGGTCGGCAGGCTCGGGATCGGTTCGCCGACTTCTGGAACAGCCGGGCCCACGGTGGTGAGAGTGGGGCGGACCTCTGGTCACGGGTGGAGTCCGCGTGGGACGACATGCTAGTCCGCTACGACGGCGGCAGGGTACTCGTGGTAACTCACGCAACCCCTATCCGGCTGATACTGTGTTACTTGCTCGACGTTCCGTTAGAGAATCACTGGCGGTTTCGGGTGGATCTCGGGGGTATCACCAGCCTCGACCTGTATCCTTCCGCCACCATAGTCCGAACGGTTAACGAGGTGCCGCCCCTGGAGAGGAGCACGCGGTGAAGGCGCCGGATAACCCGGAGAACAGGAGATCCACGAACCGCTGGGGACCGCTGCAACCTATCGGAGAGGCACTACGGTTCCTGACGGCCGCGCCGATCCCCGGACTGCCGCCGATGAAAGAGGCGAACATAGCGCGGGCCATCGCCGCCTTCCCGCTTGCGGGGCTCGTGATCGGCGCCCTTGGCGCCGGGGTCGGATGGGTTTCCGGATTGCTGTGGGGGCCGGAACTTCAGGCGATATCGATCGTGGTCGTCTGGATGGTAGCGACCTGGGGGCTGCACCTCGACGGCCTGGCGGATAGCGCCGACGCGCTCTTCTCCTGGCGTCCGCGGGAGCGCAAACTGGAGATAATGAAAGACAGCCGAATCGGCACTATGGGAGCCCTGGCGCTTATCGGCGGCGTCTTGCTAAAGGTCGGGGCGCTCTACAGTCTCGGGCCGTTGTGGTGGGCCGGCGCGCTGCTCGCCCCGATGTGGGGACGTTGGGCCGACGTCTACGGAATCTACGGTTTCCCTGCCGCCGCGGGAGGGGGAATGGGCCGATCCTTCCACGACCGGATGCGCCGCCGGGACTTCGTCTACGCGACGGTCTTCGCCGCATTGGCCGGCGGTATCTTGTTCTTCCCGTGGGGGGCGCTCGTCGGGATTGTGGTCCTGGCCGTCTCGCACCTCCTGGCCCGGTGGATGGTCTCGGTGCTCGGCGGCCTGACCGGCGACACCTACGGAGCGATGTCGGAGATAGGGGAGGTGGTGACGCTGCTTACCCTGGCGGCGTTGGTTCGCCACGTGACGCTGTGAGGCCTGCCGCCTGGATCTCCGGCTCCCTGGTCGCCCTCTTTCTCGCCGGTGTCGTCTCACTCGGTATAGGACCCGCCTGGCTCTCGCCGGTCGAGGTTCTACGTTCACTCGCAGGCTTCGGTCCGGACGTCTCCCGAACTATAGTGTTGGAGATACGGCTGCCCCGGATAGTTCTCGGGGTCCTGGTGGGAGCCGCGCTCGGTGTAAGCGGGGCAGCGATGCAGGGACTTTTCCGCAACCCGATGGCCGATCCGTACATCGTGGGGGTGTCTCCCGGCGCGGCGCTTGGCGCGGTGCTTGTGACGGCGTTCGGCATCTCGGCGGGATTTCTCGGGCTATCGGCGTTGCCGCTCGCGGCTTTCGTCGGCGGCATGGGAACGGCGTTGGCGGTCGTGACGCTCGCCCGTCGGGGCGGAAGTTTCCCGGTGGCGGACCTCTTGTTGGTGGGCCTCGCGGTCGGGGCGTTCGCGGCGGCGGTTTACTCGTTCCTGATTCTTAGCCTCGACGACGGCCGGATAGCCAGCGTACTCTTCTGGCTTCTGGGGTCTCTGGCCTCCGCCGACTGGGGCCGGGTGCTGGTAGTCTTGCCCTACCTGACGATTGCGGTGGCCGGACTTCTCATGCTGACGCGAGAGCTGGACGTGTTCTCTCTAGGCGAGGAAGAGGCCGGATACCTCGGGATACGGGTCGAGCGGCTCAAGTTGGCCGCGATAGCCCTGGCGGCGTTGGCTGCCTCGGCGGCGGTCGCGGTGAGCGGTGTAATCGGCTTCGTCGGCCTGATCGTACCCCACGTCGCCCGACTGATGGTCGGGCCGCGCCATGTAATCCTGATCCCGGTGTCCGGACTCTGGGGCGCCACTTTCCTAGTCCTGGCGGACACTATCGCCCGGACTGCCGTCCCCTCATCTGAGATACCCGTCGGGGTAGTTACCGCCCTCTGCGGCGCTCCTTTCTTCCTCTATCTGCTGAACAGGAGCCGCAAACGTGAGTAGTGAAGTTGCGCTGGAGGTCCGGGGCATCCGGGTGGGCTACGGGGCGCGAGACACGCTTCACGGCGTCACCCTGGAGGTGCCGGCGGGGTCCTTCCTCGGCATCGTCGGGCCGAACGGCAGCGGCAAGAGCACGCTGCTGAAGACCATGGCCCGCGCGTTGACTCCGCGCATCGGGGCGGTATTGCTCGACGGCAGGAGCGTCGGACAATGGAACCCTCGGGAGTTCGCGCGCGAAGCTGCCGTAGTCTCCCAAGAAGGCACGCCCGCTTTCGACTACACGGCCATCGAGATAGTCCGGATGGGACGCACGCCCTACGAGAAGCGCCTCTCGCCGGACCGGGATGCGCGTTGGGCCATCGAGAATGCTATGCGGGTGGTCGGCGTCTGGGATCTGCGGGAGCGGAGGTTGAGCCAACTCTCCGGCGGGGAGCGTCAGCTCGTCAGGCTCGCGCGGGCTCTGGCCCAAGAACCGGAAGTGTTGCTGTTGGATGAGCCGACGAACAACCTGGACATCCGCCACCAGGTCGAGTTCATGGAGGCGCTGCGCCGGCTCAACGAGGTCGGAAAGACGGTACTCATGATCGTCCACGACCTGAACCTGGCCGCGAGATATGCGAGCCGGGTCGTCGTGTTGCACGAAGGCGAGATCTTCGCCGCCGGTCCGCCGAGCGTCGCGCTGGACCCGAAGGTGATCCGGACTGTATTCGATGCCGAGGTGGAGACCTCGATCTCACCCCGCACCGGGGCCTTGCAGATACAACCTATCGGGGCGGAAGCCACCCGGCCTCCCGGAAAACCTCTCGTACACGTAATCTGCGGCGGTGGCTCGGGTGCGGCCATGATGCGCCGCCTGAGCGAAGAAGGAGTACCATTCTCCGCCGGCGTACTCAGCGTCGGCGATACGGACCACGCCGTCGCCCGCTCGCTCGGCGCTCCGGTCGTGGAAGAAGAGTCTTACGCACCAATCTCCGACACCGCCCACGCAAGCAACACAGCCGCCGCATCGGCCGCCGAGACGGTCATAATATGTGATGCGCCAGTCGGAACCGGCAACCTCCGCAACCTCCAGGCCGCCGCCGAAGCCCAGGAAAGCGGCGTATCGGTCATCCTATTGCGTGACGGATTCCCGCCCTGCGCCACGAAGCGCGACTACACCGCCGGAGAGGCGACCGCCCTGTTCGGCAAGATCATTGCGCACGGTGCCCGCGTCACGAGTTCGGTGGACGAGGTGATTCGACCCATGCATCGGAGGGACCGGCCGGCCATGCACGAGACTCATACCTAAAACCTTTGTGCCCGAAGGTCGTGGCAGTTCCAGCTGCGCCTGCGGTTGGGCTGCTGATTCATGTAGGATTGGATACTTTCATAGAGGCGAGAGGGTAGACAGTTTTTTGGTTTCCGGTAACGGCCCTGTGGCCGGCAACTGTAGAGAAGCTTTTAGGCCCCTACTTTCTTATAATCTAACGAGTGATATCAGTTTCCGAGAAGCCGATTAATCGGCAGTTGGGTGAAGAAAATATCGTTCCGGTACGCCGGGTTAATCGACTCATGTGGTGGACAATCTTCCAGATAAGACTCACGGTCCAATTTTGCTTAGTGGTTCATCCGCTAAGTTCGTTACAATAGAGCACACGTTGCTAGGAGGTGCCGCCAATGCGTCCGTACGCCCGGGGCTAAACCCTAACTCGCGAGGAGTACGAGGAGCTAAAGCGCATGGAGCGACGCCACCGGTTGGCGGCGACGAGACCGAGGGCGGCTACCGGCGCGAGTGGACCATCTCGCGCTCGGATATACTGGACTGGATAGAAAGCCAGCAGGAGAGCTGATCTATGGAGCGATACCTAACAGACGACGAGGGACACCGTACCGCCGTGGTGCTACCTATAGACGAGTATGAAGCGCTGGTCGAAGCTCAAGAGGAACTGTCAGATATTGTGGCCCATGATGAAACCGTAGCAGACTTGGAAAGCGGGCGCGAGACCCGGACTCTACGCCGTCCGCGTGGAGAGTAACCCCTACTCGGTATACACGACTAGCCGGGCTGATCGGCAACTAGAACACCTGAGCAGCGAAGCACACGACCGGATTCTGGCCGAGATCCTGGCCCTCGGAGACGACCCGCATCCGGTCAGGTCCACCAAGCTAAAAGGTCGGGAGGGCTACCGAATCCGGGTAGGCGACTACCGGGCGCTGTACCTTGTGGACGAGGAAGCACGAGAGGTTACCGTCTATCGTGTCGCACACCGACGTGAGGTGTACAGAAGGCTTTAGCTAGTTATGAGCAGTAGCCCTTCGTCCTACAGCTCGAAGAGGTCCAGAAGGAGCGCTAGCGTTTGCAGGAGGATTCGGCGGAGGATGTCCGGGGGATGACTAAAACAAGAATCTAAGTATCCTAATAATAAAGAAGGCCACGACAGCTGTACCCAGGATGATTCCCATAACCTGGAGCTCTTTTTTGCTAGGCTTTAGTCTCATAACTACACTCTATCTTATTGAAGATGCGAGCCGACAGAACGAGGTTCTAATGAGCGGACGCGGCAGGTCAGGGAACAAGAGGTTTACCCAGAAAGCCTACGATTTTGGGGATGAGATCTCCGGCATTGGGGTGGCTTTGGCTATGGGGTTAGGCGGAGTGGTTTTAGCTATCTCCCCCAGTTACCTAGGTTTTGAATGGGCCTCAATATACTTCGATGTGGTGCTCTCTCTCGCTATTTCTTTATGGTTCTGGAGCACGATGGGCTTTCTCTTGGAACTTGGAGAAATCAAGAAATTCATGTCCGGTATGAATGAACAGGGATGGGAGTACCTGCTTGCTTCTTGTGCCTTTCTAGTACCTGCAGGAGCCCTCTACGCGGTCGTCCGTCTGGTGGAAATATTGCCCCTCATCGAAGTGCCGATAAAACTAGCGTCTACCACACTGGCCGTAATTGGCACTTTTTTCGTTGCTGCTGCGCTTGACTTCTTCTTTATACAACCTCGGTTGAAGAATATTCCTAAAGCTAGATCAGGAGTAGTTAATCCTCGCTCCGGCCTGGGGAGCGTGGCGACTGCAATCACTTGGTTGCTTGCTAATGCCGCTAACGCGCTGGTGATAGTTGGTCAGCTATTCCCCGGTGGATAGCCTGTAGACCGTCCGTTGTTTCGCTAAGTTCTGCGCGGGTTCCGAGTCCCTGATGCTGAGAAAGCCGCCCTGACTATGCCTCCCTGAGCTTCCGAGAATGGATATTGCCGGTAATTCATTATCCTGCATGAGGATGGGGTGTTTGCGGAGATACAGGAGACTATAGGACTTCCCGGAAGTTGTACGGAGCTCGACATAAGCTCTGTCGCAGATCCGTAAACTATATTCGTTGCTTATCCCTGTGTCCGCTTGTAACTCGAACCGTATAGTTATTCACTGCTTTGCATATTTTCGGGCCGGAGCGGGGCGTGGAATTTCTGAGTTGGTTTCTGCTAACCCTGGCTCCGCCCATACTTTGCACGATTGCTGATGAGTTTTCGTGTGGCCGGGTTTTCTATTCTGTAGTATTGGATAGAGTTTCGTAGAGGTGAGAGGGTGGACGGTTGCGGGGAATTTACCGATGAAGAGGCTAAGGGTTTTGATGTCGCGGCAGGAGATCTCGCCGGACCGTCTGGCGGATGCCACCGTCGTCGTACTGGACGTATTCATGGCTACTACGACCCTGCTCACCATCCTGGAGAACGGTGCCCGCGGCGTCTACCCGGCCGAGAATCTGGAGCAAGCCGAGGAACTGCGTCAGCGTCTCACGAACCCCTTGCGCGGCGGAGAGCAGGATGCGGAGAGGATCGACGGCTACGATTTTGGCCCTTTCCCGGCGGAGTATTCGCCAGAGGTCGTCTCGGATAAGGACGTTGTTTTCGTGACCACCAATGGAACCCGCACCATCGCGGACGTTTCTTCGGCGGAGCGGGTGATCGTCGGATGTCTCCGTAACGCTCCCGCGGTTGCCCATTACCTCGAAGCTTCGGGGACGGATTCGATCTACCTTGTCTGCGCCGGTTCCGGCGGGCGCTTTACGCTGGAAGACTTCCTCGGCGCCTCCACGATACTCTCCTACATGCACACCGAAGGGTGGCGTCTGAATGATGCTGCCTGGATGGCGTTGGATCTCGCGCGTGACTATCAGGACAGAGAGATGGAGGCCCTGAAACAGGGACGGGCGGGACGTTGGTTCATCGAGAACGACCGGCCGGATGAGTTGGAGTTCGTCGGGGACGTGGGCGCGAGCGACCTCGTGCCGCAGGTGATCGACGGCCAACTCCACCGTGCGTCGGACACCGAATAGAAAGGATTTCAAATGGCCGAGACCATAGAGGTCCGCGAAGGGGAAGGCTTCGACCACGAGAAGGTCGAACGGTACCTGAGAGAGAACATAGACGGGTTGCCCGAGGGGGAGTTGGAGGTTTGGCAGTTCCCGTCGGGGGCGTCCAACCTCACGTATCTGCTCAGGATAGGGGACTGGGAAGGCGTGCTGCGAAGGCCGCCGCTCGGCCCGGTGCCACCGAAAGCCCACGACATGGGTCGGGAGTCCGGCATCCTGATGAAGCTGCACGACGCCTATCCTCTCGCCCCAAAACCGTACTTCTTCTGCGAGGACGAGTCGGTCATCGGGGCCCCGTTCTACGTAATGGAGCGTCGGGAGGGCACGGTGGTGGACGATTCCTTCCTGCAAGGCGTCGAGCCTACCGAGGAGCTGTGCCGGGAGATGTCCGAGATGGTGTGCGACACGCTGGTCGAGTTGCACGCCGTGGACCCGTGGGAAGCCGGGTTGGGGGATCTCGGGAAGCCCGAAGGGTTTCTGGAGCGGCAGACGCAAGGTTGGATCTCGCGCTACGAAAAATCCGCAACCGACGAGATAGACGAAGTCCATAACGTTACCGAATGGCTCGCGGAGAACGTCCCAGAGAGCCCCAAACCGACGATCATCCACAACGACTTCAAGCTAAACAACCTGGTGCTAAATCCCGAAGACCTAACCGAAGTCCGCGCCGTCCTCGACTGGGAGATGACGACCATCGGGGATCCGCTCTTTGACCTCGCGGTCTCGCTATCCTACTGGGTCGAGCACGACGACCCGCAAGAGCTGCACGAGGTATTGCCGACCGTTACCTCGACGCCCGGCTTCATGACCCGCAAGGAGTTTATGAACCGCTACGCCCAGAAGAGCGGACGCGACCTCTCCGAGATGCACTGGTACATGGTCTTCGGGTACTTCAAGCTCGCCGTGATTTTGCAGCAGATCTACGCCCGCTGGAAGAACGGCCAGACCAAAGACGAGCGTTTCGCCACCTTCGGCGAGCGGGTGCGGAACCTGATCCTGCAAGCAAACCATCTCGTGGAGAAAGGCGAGCTTTAGATGGAAGACCGCACGATAGGTGTTCTCGGAACCGGAACTATGGGCGCCGGCATCGTCCAGCTCGCCGCCCAGGCCGACTACGCCGTCGTCGCCTGCGATCCGGCTGTCGAAGCCCTCGAAAAAGCGCAGGTATACGTCAGGGAGGGCCTGTCCCGGTTCGCGGAGAAAGGCATCATCTCCGATCCGGAGAGCGCCTACGAGCGCGTCCGGTGGACGTCGAGTCTCGAAGACCTCGCCGGCTGCGAGGCTGTCATCGAGGCAATAGTAGAGCGCGTAGAGCCAAAGAAAGAAGCCTTCGCCGCGCTGGACGAGTTGCTCGCGGAGGAAGCCCTGATCCTGACGAATACCTCTTCCATCTCCATCACGGACCTCGCCTCCGCCACGAAGCGACCGGATAAGGTCTGCGGTACCCACTTCTTCACGCCGCCGCCGGTACGCGAGGCCGTCGAGCTACCGCGCGGCCTCCTCACGAGCGACGAGACCGTGGAGAAAGCAAAGGCGCTCATAGAGTCCTTCGGTAAGCTGCCCGTCGTGGTCGAGAAAGACGTGCCCGGCTTCGTGGCGAATCGGTTCCTGATCCCCTTTCTTATAGAGGGCATGCGGCTGCTCGAACAGGGAGTCGCCACGAAAGAGGAGATAGACCTGATCGTCAAAAAGTGCCTCGGCTTCCCGATAGGCCCGTTCGAACTGGGAGATTTCGTCGGCCTCGACGTGGCCCTCGACGTAAACACCTACATCCACGACGAGCTAGGAGACCCTTACTACACGCCCCCGCGCATCCTCAAAGAGATGGTGCGCTCCGGCAAGCTCGGCCAGAAGACCGGCGAAGGTTTCTACGAATACTAGGCATCAGCCGTCAGGTGCCAGCCATCAGCAAAACCCAACCGCTTACCGCTGACACCTGATAGCTGTCAACCGAAGGGAGTAACATTTGGGACGACTCGAAGGAAGGGTGGCGCTCGTTACCGGGGCGTCGCGCGGTATCGGACGTGCGACCGCCTGGCGTCTCGCTACCGAGGGGGCGAGGGTATGCCTCGCGGACCTGGACGTCGAAGGCTCATCCACGGCGGCGGCGGAGTTCGTGGACGAGGGGATGGATGTTTTCGCGGCTCAGTTGGACGTAACCCGGCGCTCCGAGGTCGAGGCGGTAGTCGGGAAGGTCGTGGATCGCTACGGGAAGCTCGATATTCTGGTCAATAACGCAGGCGTTACGCGGGACGACCTGATCTACAAGATGAAGGACGAGGACTGGAGCACGGTCTTGAATGTGCATCTCACCGGCGCGTACTTGTGCAGTCAGGCGGCCCAGAAACACATGGTTCAGAACGGCTACGGACGGATCGTAAACGTCTCCTCGACCAGCGCCCTCGGAAACAGAGGTCAGGCGAATTACTCGGCGGCGAAGGCTGGCCTTCAGGGCTTCACCAAGACGCTCGCCCTGGAACTCGGACGCTACGGCGTGACCGTGAACTCCGTAGCGCCCGGCTTTATAGAGACGGAGATGACCCGAGCCACGGCGGAGCGCATGGGCGTCGACTGGGAAGAGTTCGTAACCGCCCGCGCCAAGGAGATACCGGTAGGACGCGGCGGCAAGCCGGAGGACGTGGCCTCCGCCATCCTCTACTTCGCCTCCAAAGAAGCCTCGTTCGTCAGCGGCCAGGTTCTCTACGTAGCAGGCGGACCGAAGGCATGATGCTCTACGGAGAGTTTGTGGGCCTAAGCTCCGAGCCGGTAGAGAATACCGTCGAGAAGGGCGCGGTCCAGAAGTTCGCCGAGGCGATAGGCGACCCGAATCCCTTCTACGTAGACGAGGCGTATGCTCTGCAGGGGTGCCACGAGCGCTTGCTTGCGCCTCCGACCTTTCCTCGCACCTTCGATTACGGTTACGTTCCAGGCCTGGAGCTACCGGAAGCCGGCCTGATCCACGGCGAGTTTTACATCTCCTACGAACGCCCGCTCTATGTCGGGGACGAGGTTTTGTGCAGTCTCAAGCTAAAGGATTCCTACGACAAAGAGAGCCGTAACGGACTTTTGGGGTTCCTGTTCTTCGAGCGAATCAGCGAGAGCCAGGACGGAGCAAGGATCTTTACCATGAACGACACCGTGATCGTCACGGAGACCGTCCGGAAGAACGTAGGGTCTTGAGCCGGCCGCACTGGGAAACTGGGGAGCACCTGGAGGAAATGAGCCTACCTCCCGTCACCCGGTTGCAGCTCATAAAGTACGCTGGGGCCTCGGGAGACTACAACCCGATCCACACCGTAGACGAGGCCGCCGCCGAGGCGGGGCTACCCGGCGTTATAGCGCATGGCATGCTGACAGTCGCCACGATGGGCCTGCTCTTCTCCCCGTATCTGGAGCACGGATACATCAAGAGCTTCGGCAGCCGGTTTTCGGGTATGGTCTTCGTCGGTGACGAGTTGGCAGTCGGTGGCCGGGCGATCGGTTCAGAGACGATGAGAGATGGGACGCTGTATATCTTCGAGGTGCACGCTAAGAGGGGAGAGGACGTAGTCGCCGCCGGAGAGGCTGGCTTTCTAGTATGCAGGGACTAGGATACCGTATCGTTTTCGGAGTGTATAGTCCGTAATAGCGTCCGAGGATTTTACAGAGAGATAGGAGTCGCCATGGATAACGGTGGAAAACCGCTAAGCGACGATCAGCTAAAAGAGCTCGCCCGTTACTTCGACGAGGAAGTTACGTTCTCCAAACACATCGGGGCGAAGGTCGAGGAGGTCGAGCCGGGTCGGTCTGTGATCTACATAGAGATAGAAGAAGTTCACCTCAACGGGGCCGGAACTTTACATGGTGGCGTATACGCCTCGCTCATGGACAACGCGATGGGCCTCGCCGTGCTCGCCCTCGTCGGCACCCGCACCGCCACGATAGAGATGAATACACACTTCCTCGGCGCAGTAAACGACGGTAGGATCACCTGCCACAGCGAGGTCGTACACCGCACCCGCCGCACCGCCACCGCCGAGTCGAAAGTCTACGACTCCGACGGGAACCTCGTGGCGATGGGGACCGGGGCTTTCCGGGTCTTCGAGACGACAGGCAGCGCCATCGTCTGACACCGACGCCGGTCTCACCGGGCCGTGTTTTGAAGTATCATGCGGTATGAAGAATGAAAGGGAATCTCGCCGGTGCGAGGTGGCATCCGGCGGCGCGTAAGGAGGAATATGTTTACTACGGAGAAACCGTGGCTGAAAGTCTACGAAGGGTACACCGAGCCGGAGGCGGAGTTTTTCGAAGGCTCGCTCTACGACTTGTTCCGCAACTCAGTCGAGGAGCACCGGGAGAAATTCGCTCTCTCATTCTACGGTACGGAGATCGGCTTTCCCCAACTGCATGCGATGACCGTGAAGATGGCAGCTTCGCTCGCGGCTAGCGGAGTGCGAAAGGGCGACCGGGTGGCCTTGATGCTCCCGAACTGTCCACAGTATGTAGTCAGCTTCTTTGCAACCGTCAGGCTCGGGGCCGTAGTTACGCAGCTAAACCCGATGTACGTGGAGCGGGAGATCGAACACATCCTCACGGACTCCGGGGCCGAGACGATCGTGGTCTATGCCGATATGTACGAGCGAGTAAAGAACGTCCTACCGGCGTCGAGCCTGAAGAATGTGGTCGTAGTGAGCTTCGGCGATGAGCCTGAGGGATTGGACGAAGGCCACCTCTCTTTCAACTCGTTTTTGGGCATGGACGCCGACCCTGCGCCGGAGGTGGAGATCGACCCGGCCGAAGATGTGGCGGCCCTGCAGTACACGGGTGGCACGACTGGAGTTTCTAAGGGCGCAATGCTCACCCACCGCAACCTGGCGGCGAACGTGCAGCAGGCGATAGAGGTGTTTGTCGAGAATGAAGGCGACTTTTCCAACAACGAGGGCGCGGTCGCCGTTCTGCCTTACTTCCACATCTACGGCCTGACCTCGGTGATGATGTTCAGCATTCGGATGGGGTGCAAGCAGCTCCTTCTACCACGCTTCGATGTGCAGGAAGTCCTCCAACTCGTCAAGGAGAACCAGCCGGCGCTGTTCGCCGGGGTCCCCACGATGTACATGGCCCTTCACGGGAGCGGCGTGGACCTAAAGGAGTACGGCTTCGACAAGATCCGGGTCTTCAATAGCGGTGGCGCCGCCATGCCGGTGAACCTGCTCCACGCCCTCGAAGAGAAGACCGGACGCAGGATCTACGAGGGCTACGGTCTCTCCGAAGCATCGCCGGTGACCCACTTCAACCCGATCTTCGCCGAGCGTCGCCCCGGCAGCATCGGAGTCCCGATACCGAGCACCGACGCGAAGGTCGTGAGCGTGGAGAACGGCGAAGAAGAGATGCCCGTCGGCGAGTCCGGGGAGCTAATAATAGGCGGCCCGCAGGTTATGAAGGGCTACTGGAACATGCCGGACGAGACCGCCGAAACCTTGCGCGACGGCTGGCTCTACACCGGGGACGTGGCCCAGATGGACGAGGACGGCTACTTCTACATCGTTGACCGGAAGAAAGACATGATCGTCGCCAGCGGATACAATGTCTACCCGCGCGAGATCGAGGAGATCCTCTTCGAACATCCCGCCGTCTCCGAAGCCGTCGCCATCGGTGTCCCGGACGAGTACCGGGGCGAGTCCGTCAAAGCTTTTGTAGTAAAGCAGCAAGACGATGACACAACCGAGGAAGAGATACTCTCCTTCTGCAAGGAGCGGCTCGCCCCGTACAAGACCCCGAAGTCGATAGAGTTCCGCGAGGAACTACCCAAATCCACCGTCGGCAAGCTATTGCGACGGGTACTCGCCGACGAAGAGAAAGAGAAGGCGGCGGACGGATCGACCGACGGGGCAACTGAACCACCGTCCCCGAGTTAGAGAGGCGAATATTGGACACTCTGGATCTCTTCCGGCTCGATGGTAAGACCGCTATCGTGACCGGCGGCGGTAGGGGACTGGGCCAGTACATGGCCGAAGCCCTCTCCGACGCCGGAGCAAACGTCGTGATCTGCTCCCGCAAGCTGGAACCTCTGCAAGAGGTGCAGGACGAGATACGGGCTCGGGGCGGCAAAGCCCTGGCCGTCGCCTGCGACGTAACCGATCCCGACGACGTGGAGAAAGTAGTCTCCGAAGCGGAAGAGAATTTCGGCTCCGTGGATATATTGGTCAACAACTCCGGGGCTACCTGGGGAGCGCCGGCCTCGGAGATGCCGGTAGAGAAGTTCGACCAAGTCGTGCAGGTCAACGTGCGCGGGACGTTCCTGATGAGCCAGGCCGTCGGGCGGCGCATGATCGAACGCGGTACCGCTGGTACCATAATCAACATATCGTCTGTGGCGGGAATCGTCGGCGGCCATCCGGACTACATGCAGACCATAGGCTACAACACGAGCAAGGGCGCCATAATCTCCATGACCCGCGACTTGGCGACCTCGTGGTCTCCGAACAACATCACCGTCAACGCCATAGCGCCCGGCTGGTTCCCAACCCGGATGAGCGGAGCCCTGATCGAGAAGTTCGAAGAAAAGATGCTAGACGGCATCCCGCTCCACCGCTTCGGCAACCCCGAAGACCTCAAGGGCGTCGTCGTCTTCCTCGCCTCTCCCGCCGCTTCTTACGTGACCGGCCAGACTCTCGTGGTTGATGGTGGAGCCACGGTCTGGTAGAGGGCTGACATATCGCATAGCCGTCGTACAATACGCTCTTCGAGATCGACGACTGTTTACTCTGTGAAAGGTGAGCGTAGTGGCTGATGTGACGGTTATAGGCGGCGGGCTCGCCGGCAGTGAAGCAGCGTGGCAGGCGGCGGAGGCCGGTTGCTCGGTCGAACTCTGGGAGATGCGGCCGATGAAACAGACCCCGGCCCATCACACCGAGTTCTTCGCCGAGTTGGTCTGCTCAAATTCGTTGGGAAATATGTCCCTGACCACGGCATCGGGGCTCTTGAAGGAAGAATTGCGGAGGCTCGGCTCCGTGATCCTGCGCTGCGCGGATACCCACTCCGTCCCGGCGGGCGGCGCGCTCGGTGTGGCCCGGCTGGGATTCCCGCAGGCTGTAACGGAGACCGTCGAGTCTCACCCGAATATCGAGGTCATCCGCGAAGAGGCCACCGACCTTCCCGATGGCCCTACGGTGATCTCCACGGGCCCACTCACCTCCGACGCGCTGGCAGGGAAGATCATCGCCCTCTCCGGCGAGACGCTCTACTTCTATGACGCCGCGTCGCCCATAATCTTCCGCGAGTCACTGGATGAGGATTTGGTCTACCTGGCTTCCCGCTACGGCAAGGGCGAGGCCGCTTACCTGAACTGCCCGATGAACGAGGAGCAGTACTACGCCTTTATCGAGGCGCTGACCACGGCGGAACTCTCCCCGATAAAAGACTTCGAGGAGGACATGTACTTCGAGGGCTGCCTGCCGGTGGAGGTTATCGCAAAGCGCGGCCCCGAAACTTTGCGCTTCGGCCCAATGAAACCCGTCGGACTACCAGACCCGCGCACCGGCGAAGAACCCTACGCCGTCGTGCAGTTGCGGCAGGATGACGAGGCGGGCCAACTCTTTAACCTGGTCGGGTTCCAGACACGTTTGAAGTGGGGCGAGCAGAAACGGGTCTTCCGTATGATCCCCGGCATGGAGAACGCAGACTTCGCCCGGATGGGCGTCATGCACCGCAACACTTACCTCCGTTCCAACGAGATGCTCGACGCCACCATGCGCGTCCGAACTGGAGAGCCGGTTTTCTTCGCCGGTCAGCTAACCGGCGTCGAAGGCTACGTAGAGAGCACGGCGATGGGCCTTATAGCGGGCACGAACGCAGCCCGTCTCGCCCACGGCGAAGAGCCGGTCGAGTTGCCCCAGGCGACCATGATCGGGGCTCTGGCGAACTACATCACCGTAAAAGAAGGCACCCTACAACCCATAAACTCCAACTGGGGCCTGGTTCCCACGGTTCCGAAAAAGGAGAACGGCCGCCGCCTCTCCAAGCCTGACAGGCGCGAGCGTCAGGCCCATATGGCGTTGGATAGGCTGGGAGAGTATCTGGGAAAGCAGGTCAAGGTAGCCGGTTGAACAGCGAAGTTATCTGAGCTAAAACCTCATTTATGAAAGTCCAGCGTGGAAAAACCAATGCGTTCCGGAAGTCGGCGCGGGATCTCTCCGCGACCGCGCCGGTCTCCTGGGTACTCTCGCGCACGCTACACCGTGCGGACAAACTGGCTTTTCGCCTTACAGAGGGAAAACATACTTTATCCAGTCTCATAACCGGACTTCCGGTCATCATGCTCTCTACTACGGGCGCGAAGAGCGGGAAGGTACGTACAGTGCCGGTACTCGGGCTGCCGGATGGAGACCGACTGGTCGTGATCGCCTCCAGCTACGGACGGGGCTCGCGGCCTCCGTCCTGGTATCACAACCTCCGGGCCAACCCCGAAGCTACGGCGACCGTAGAAGGTATAGAAAATCACGTTACGGTTTACGAAGCCGAAGGCGACGAATGTGACCGTCTCTGGGAGAAGGGATTGGAGATCTACCCCGGATTCTCCGATTACCAGCAGCGAGTTACCGGACGAAGCATCCCGGTTATGGTGCTTTCGCCGCTGGAGTAAACTGCGCGCTATTCGTCTACTTCGGGATACACGAGAGGGTAGAGTACGTCGGAGGGGTCTCCGCCCAGACGGCTCATGACCTCTCCGAGAGAGGCCCGGATGTGGGACCGGATGGCGAAGACGGCCCGTTCTTGATCTCCGGTTTCTTTGGCTTTCTCGATCTCCGCCAGCAACGGATAGTGCTCCGAGGCGATGTCCGCCACATCTTCGTAGGTCGCGTCGTCGAGGGAGAGGGCGATGCCTACCATGCCGCTCAACAGCCGGAATACGTTGTCCAGTTGATGGTTGCCCGCCGTGGAACACAACTCCCGGTGGAAGTCCAGCTCTATCTCCACCACCCGAGGCAGGTCTCCGGCCTTCGCGGCATCCGACATCTGCTCGACGATTTCCTTTATCGGCTGTAACGAACTCCCGTTGCGGACTATGAGGCGAACGCTGAGACTCTCGATCGCACCCAGAAGGTTGTAGATGTCTACGAAGTCTTTCGCGGTGAACTCCCGGACGTACGTGCCGTAACGGGGCTTCTCTACGACCAACTGCTCGTCCGCCAGCCTCCTGAAAGCCTCCCGGACCGGGGCCCGGCTCACCCCCAAATCCTCGGCGAGATCCTCCTCGATCAACCGCTCTCCCGGCACGAGACGCCCACTGATGATTGAACTCCGGATCTCACCATAAGCCCTCTCGGAGAGAGAGCCTTGTTCCAGACGCCCCAGACGCCCCGAACCTTTGACATCCCCCGAAATGCGAGAACTCTTAGCCATCTTCTCCTCCCGTATTCCCGTCAGCGAATAATACTATGCGCGACTTACCTAACCACTCTTGCATCGTCGACGAAATACAGTATATACTGCGATTCATTGAATAGAGGCTAAGTCTGTGGGGTGGTAGAGCCGATGGATGTCATGCGGGGTCTCGGAGAGAAGGGTGAGAGTGCGGCTCTTGGAGGGGTAGAGAACCTCTTGCTCCACTTCACTCCCTTTTCGGAAGATTGGTCGAAGCTGCCGGTGATCGTCTCCGGCGAAGGTTGCTACATCACCGACGACGGAGGAAACAGCTATATAGACGGTCTCGGCGGGCTTTTCACTACGCAGGTCGGTCACGGCCGCACGGAGCTCGCCAATGTGGCGGCAGAGCAGATCAAAGAACTCGGCTTTTTCCCGAACTGGAGCTTCCAGCATCCCCGTTCGCTTGAGTTGTCGCACAAGCTAGCGGAGCTCGCGCCGGGTGACCTGAACTCTACGTTCTTTGTAAGCTCTGGCTCCGAGGCTGTGGAGACGGTTATAAAGTTGTCGCGGCAGTACCATAGGGCCCGCGGCGAGGCGGGACGCTACAAGGTGATCTCCCGCAAGACCGCCTACCACGGCACGACTATGGGCGCCCTCTCTGTCACCGGATTGCCCTCGTTTAAGGCGCCGTTCGAGCCGCTATTGCAGGGGTTCATGCACGTGCCGAACACCCACGAAGATCCTGAAGGCGCGGCTGATGCGATCGAGGAAGCCATCGAGTTCGGGCCGCCGGAGACGGTCGCGGCCGTTATTCTGGAGCCGGTTCAGAACGCGGGTGGGTGTTTGGTGCCGCCGCCGGAGTATTGGCGGCGGGTGCGGGAGGTCTGCGACCGGCACGGGGTGCTTCTGGTCGCGGACGCGGTGATCTGCGCTTTCGGGAGGCTCGGCGAGTGGTTCGGGATCGAGCGCTTCGACGTAGTCCCCGATATGATCAGCTTCGCCAAGGGCGTGACCAGCGGGTACATACCGATGGGTGGGGTCATGGTGAGCGACAAGATACAGTACGCTCTCAGGGAATCGTCGCCGATGTTCATGCACGGCTCCACCTTCGGCGGGCACCCCGTCGCCTCGGCGGTCGCGCTGGAGAGCATCGCGATCATCGAGCGGGAGAAACTGCTGGACAACGTCCACTCCTTGGAGTCATACTTCGGCGATGAGCTCAGAAGGATGGCCGAGGATCATCCCGTGGTTTCGGACGTCCGGGGGATGGGGTTCTTCTGGGCCGTGGAGATAACGCCCGAGTGGTCCGACGGGACGCCGCTCAAAGAGGACGAGTACACCAAATACTTCAAGGGCGTAGTGTCGAGGAAACTTCTGGAGGGTGGTTTGATCTGCCGCTTCGACGACAAGGACGAGCCAGTCATCCAGTTCTCACCGGCCCTGATCGCCGACAAGCAGGTGATCTCAAAGATAGCCGAGATCACCGACGCCGCCCTGACGGAACTCGAACGCGATCTCGGCTACAGGGGATAGAGTTGCTCGAAGCCGATAGCCCCGACGCGATCGTGGCCGGAGCCGGGCTCTCCGGCCTCAGCGCCGCCCACGCGCTGAAAAAGGCGGGCCTCGACGTCCTCGTCCTCGAAGCCCGCAGCCGCTCCGGCGGACGCACAGGGGTCGTTGAGTCGGACGGCATCGTTTTCGACATCGGTGGAGAGTGGGTCGACGAGGCCCACTCCGAGATACGGGCTCTAGCCGCCGAGATCGGCGTCGAACTCTACCCCTACGAGCGCCGGAAAGAAAACGCCCGCTGGTTCGTAAACGGCCGGATGAATGACGAGATGCCACTCTCGAAGAAGGACGCGGAGATTTACGCCCGGATGAACGATGTCCTCATGGATGCGGCCTCCGCGCTGGACCCGGAGAGTTACTGGAAGAACGCGCCGGAGAAAGACGCAAGCGTCGAAGACTGGCTGATGGAGGCCGGCATGAGCGAGACCGGCATCCACACCGTCGAGACGCTGGTATCTACCTGCGGCTCCACCGTTCCACTCGATAGGATGTCCTTCTACTCCTACGCCGTGAAGCTCGCGACCCGCGGCGGGCCGGGCAAGGGCAACGAGTACCGGGTTCGCGGCGGCGCCGGAAGCATAGCGCGCGAGTTGGCCCGGAGGATCGAACCCAATGTCCGCTATTCTTCGCCGGTTACGGAGGTGATTCAGGACGAAGAGGTGGCCGAGGTTCGCTGGATGACGGAGGATGGTCCCGCATCGGCGCGGGCGTCGAGGGTGATCCTGGCGGTCCCGTTCACGGCTTACCCGACGATCCGGTTCCGTCCCGAGCCTCCACCAGCGTACCGCCGTATGATCTCCGGCGCGACTTATGGCGTGGTACGAAAGATGCTATTCACATTCGATACGGAGGTGGATACGTCGAGGTTCACGGTAACCGATACACATTTGGGCTACCTCTGCGCGGCGCAAGACACGGGCTCGGGTTCTGCGCGGGGCATCGTCTCATTCGCCGGCGGCCGTCCGCTACTCGCTGAGTTGGGCTTCCCCGAAGTAGAACGCAAACGCCGGGCCGCGGATTTATTGAAGACCCTATACGATGTACCGCAGCCCAAGGTCGTGCTAGAGAAAGTCTGGCCCCACGACTACTGGACGCGGGGGAGCTACATGATCGTGGCTCCAGATGACATGGCGAGCTTTGGCGAAGCCATGGGAGGTTCTTTCGGCAGGGTCCACCTCGCGGGCGCCGAGGGAGTCGTAGCGGCGCCGAGCTTCATGAACAGCGCCGTCAAAGCGGGACTCCGGGCGGGCAAAGACGTTGCCGAATCTTTTCGAGACGACCGCGCGGGCTTGGCCGTCGAGGTAGGTAGGAGATGACCGCGAAGAGCACTATCCGGGCGGACGTAGTGGTCGTCGGCGCAGGATTTGCGGGGCTCGCGGCGGCCCGGAAGTTAGATTCCGCCGGTATTTCGGTCATCGTACTCGAAGCCCGTGACCGGGTCGGGGGGCGCGCCTGCACGGAGTTCGTCGATGGCGTGCCGCTGGAGATGGGCGGCCAGTGGATCGGTGGTAGGCAACATCGCATCAGGGCGCTCGCCGAGGAAGTTGGCGTGGAGATGATCTCGACGCATCAGGATGGGCAAAACGTGCTTTACGAGGGTGGAACCCGCTCGGTCTACGAGCAGGATAGGGAACCGCCGCTCAAGGAACCGGGAGCCTACGAAGAGGTTTCGAGGGCCTTTGGCCTCCTCGGAGACATGGCGCGGAAAGTGCCCGCCGGATCGCCGTGGACGGCGGAGAAGGCAGTTGAGTGGGACTCGCAGACGCTCGAGGATTGGGAGCTGCGGCATCTCGAAAAGAAGGGCGCCCGCTTCTACTTCGATCTCGCGGTCGAGTCTCTGTATGCTTGCGAGCCTCGGGATGTCTCGTTGCTTGGCGTGCTATCGGACATCGCCGCGACGGGTAGCTTCGAAGGACTCTTCGAGATAGAAGCCTCCGCCGAGGAGTACGGTTTCGTCGGCGGCGCGCAGGAGGTACCGGTTCGGATGGCCCGCGAGCTTGGTGAGAAAGTGGTACTGGACGCCCCGGTACGACGCATTGTCCAAAGAGACCCCGGCGTCTCCGTGTACTCCGACCGATGTACGGTGGAAGCGGAAGCCGTAGTCGTCACGACGCCACCGGCGTTGCGTAAGGACATCGCTTACGATCCGGCTCTGCCACTGGCATACGATGCGTCATCGAGCCAAATGCCGATGGGTAGCGTCATCAAGTGCCACGCTGTCTACGACACCCCGTTCTGGAGAGAGGACGGCTTGAACGGTAGGGCCGAGAGCGATACCGGACCCTGCAAGGTCACCGTGGATAACTCGCCGCCGGATAATGGGGCCGGGGTACTTACCGGGTTTATACTGGGGAACGACGCCCGTGAATGGGGCAAGCGGTCGTCCGGCGGGCGTCGGGGCGCGGTGCTCGACTGCTTCGTCCGCTACTTCGGTGAGGCGGCGCGATATCCTCGCTACTATACGGAGTTGGACTGGTCGCTGGAAACCTACTCGCGGGGTGGTTATTCCGGTCTCGCCGTCCCTGGTTTTCTGACCGGCAACGGCGCCGATTTGATCAGCCCCTCGGGGCGCATCTACTGGGCCGGTACCGAGACGGCAACCGAATGGAACGGTTACATGGAGGGCGCAGTTCGGTCAGGGGAGTCGGCATCGCGTGAGATTCTGGCCCGCCTCGAAGAAGACGGGAAGCGGCCTGGCGAAGAGGCTCTGCGTCGGGCGCGGGTCATGCAAAGAGTCCGGGACTAGGAGGGTATAAAGGTGGAGAAAAAGCCTATCGTGGGAGCGCCGGACACGCGCAACGTCCGGCGCCCCGAAACCAGGGTGGCCGTCAGATTATCCAGCATCACCAAGCAGTTCGGTAGCTTCAAGGCAGTGGATGACCTGGATCTGGACATCCACGAGGGAGAGTTCTTCTCGTTGCTCGGTCCGAGTGGATGCGGAAAGACGACGACACTGCGGATGATCGCCGGGTTCGAGGAGCCTACGGAAGGAGAAATTTCTGTCGACGGTGAGCCGGTACAGGGAGTTCCACCATACCGCCGTCCGGTCAACACCGTATTCCAGTCTTACGCTATCTTCCCCCACCTCAACGTCTTCGACAACGTAGCCTTCGGACTCCGCCGTAGCGGGGTAAAGGGTGACGAGCTGCAAAAGCGGGTCACCGAGGCCTGCGAGATGGTGCAACTCGAAGGGTTCGAGAAACGCAAGCCCCGGATGCTCTCCGGCGGCCAGCAACAGCGGGTCGCGCTCGCCCGCGCGCTCGTCAATCGTCCGAAAGTGCTACTGCTCGACGAGCCGCTCGGCGCGTTGGATTTGAAGCTCCGCAAAGAGATGCAGTTGGAGCTAAAGAACCTGCAACATGAGGTTGGGATCACCTTTATCTACGTCACCCATGACCAGGAAGAGGCGCTCACTATGAGCGACCGGATCGCGGTAATGAGCGACGGTATAGTCCAACAGGTAGCCGAACCCGCTACCCTCTACGAGCAACCGCGCAACCGTTTCGTCGCAAACTTTATCGGCCAGACGAACCTGTTCTCCGGCACGGTCGAGTCCGTAGATGGAGACAAGGTAACGCTCGTCACCCCGGACGGCACGAAGATAGAGGCCATAGCCCCCGAAGGCATAGATCCCGAACCCGGCTCCGAATCCCACGCCGCCGTCCGGCCCGAGAAGGTGCGGTTCGGGGACTTGGGGGACAACGTCTGCGCCGCCGAGGTACGTCAGGTCGTCTACATGGGAGTCAGCACGCAGTACATAACGGAGCTACCTGGAGGGGAGAAATTGGTGCTCTACCAGCAAAACGTCCACGACGCGAGCGGCTTCGGAGTAGGGGAAGAAGTCTCCGTAGCCTGGGATTCCCGTAACTGTCTAGTGTTAGGAGGATGAGGATGGGTAAAGCAAGGATTTCGAGGCGCAGGTTCCTCAAGGTGATGGGGGCGGGGGCTGTCGCCGGCTCGACGCTCTCGATTCTCTCCTGCCAGCCGAACACGAGCGCGCAGAGTGGAGGAGATGCCGGCGGTGACGGCGGGGGCAACAATCGGCTTAACTTCTACAATTGGTCGGACTACGTTGCCGAAAGCACCATCCCTAATTTCGAGGAAAAAACGGGGGCTAAGGTCACCCAGGACACTTATGCCTCCAACGAGGAACTGCTCGCCAAGCTACAGGCCGGGGGTACGGGCTACGACGTCATAGTGCCCTCAGACTACATGGTCACCGTGATGACGAAGAGCGACGTCATACAACCGCTCGATTTCTCCAAGATCCCGAACTTCGACAACATCGGCCGCAACTTCAAAGGGTTATCCTACGACCCGGAGAACAAGTGGAGTGTACCCTACCAGTGGGGCACGACCGGCATCCTCTACAACAAGAAAGAGATCGGCCCGATAGAGAACTGGGATACCATGTTCGACCAGCAGTACTCCGGCCAGATCGCCATGATAAACGACGTGCGGGAGACGCTCGGGGCGGCGCTCATGCGCCAGGGTTACTCCATAAACTCCACCGACCCGGATAAGCTGGAGGCCGCCAAGCAGGACCTCATAAAGCAGAAGCCATTGCTGCGCGGGTACTTTGACTCGACGGAGATCAGCCCGCTCGTGGCGAACGGGGACATCCTGCTAGGACACGTCTTCTCCGGCGAAGGAATTCTGACGGCTATAGAGAACGAGGGGTTGGATTACGTTATCCCCAAACCGGGCGCGACCCGCTGGACGGATAACATGTGCATACCCAGGGGCGCGCGCAACGTAGACCTGGCCCACGACTTCATAAACTACATCCTGGCTAAGAAGCCCGCCGCGGCGCTCACTAACTACACCTACTATGGCACGCCCAACGAGGCAGCGTTGCCGCTTATAGACCAGGAACTAAAGCAGGTTCCAGAGTGGGACCCGTCCGACGAGGTCTTCGACCGGCTTCAGATCATCGAAGACGTGGGGGAGGCGACCCGAGCTTACGAGCGCACCTTCACCGAAGTAAAGAGCTCGTAGTATGAGAGAGGGTAAAGGAAAGGGCTGGAGCCTGGGGCTGGCGGGTCTTCTCGGTCCCGCGGCGCTCTGGCTCGGTATCTTCTTTCTAGTGCCGTTGGCCCTGATCCTCGCTTACTCGTTCGGGACCAGCGGGATATACGGTGGGATCACGTTGGGTTTCAATCCCGGCAACTACCTCAAGGTCTTCGACCCACTGTACCTGGAGATAACGCTCCGCACCCTCGTCATCGCCACGCTCAACACGTTAATTTGTCTGGCGCTAGGGTATCCGCTGGCCTACTTCATCGCCCTGCGCGGCGGCCGGTGGAAGAACGCGCTTCTTATACTGGTGATGGTGCCGTTCTGGACCAGCCTGCTCATCCGGGCCTACGCCTGGGTCGTTATCCTGAGTGGCAACGGGCTCGCGAACAGGGCTCTGCAGTTCCTCGGGATAACCGACGGGCCGATCAGCCTGATCTTTACTCCTCAAGCTGTGTTGATGGGGATGGTCTACTCATACTTGCCGTTCATGATCCTGCCGCTCTACGCCACCCTGGAGAAATTCGACGTCAGCCTAAAAGAGGCTGCGAAAGACCTCGGGGCGAGCCGGTGGCATACTTTCTGGCGCGTCACGTTCCCACTGAGTATGCCGGGCGTCATCGCGGGCAGCATCCTGGTTTTTATCCCGTCGGCCGGAGAGTTCGTCATACCAAACCTGCTCGGTGGCTCGCAGACCGTATTGTTAGGTAACTTGATCCAGCAGCAGTTCCTCAACGCCCGGGATTGGGCCTTCGGCAGCGCGTTGGCGATGATGCTCGCGGTGATGCTCATCGGGGCAATCATGTTCTACGTCCGGCGTATCGGCACGGATAAGCTGGGAGGTATCTAAAGTGGCTGCCAAGAGCGGCGCGGGACCGCTGCAGAAAGGAATGGGCAAGCTACCGGACCGGGCGTTGCTGCTGATGGCGGGCCTGATCTACCTGTTCCTCTACGCCCCGATCCTGGTTCTGATGGTCTTCTCGTTCAACTCCTCACGGAGCACCCGGGTCTGGGAGGGTTTCTCGACCCAGTGGTACGCGGCGCTCTTGCGGGATCAGTCGGTCCTCGACGCCCTCTACAACTCCCTCGTCGTGGGTGTGACCTCAACGATCATCGCCACGATTATCGGGACGCTGACGGCGATGGCCCTGACCCGCCATCGCTTTCGAGGTCATGGAGTCGCCGACTCGACCATTTACGCCGCGACGGTGATGCCGGAGATCGTAGTGGGCGTGAGCCTGCTGGTGTTTTTTGTCGCCGTCGGCATCGGGCTTGGCCTCACGACGATCATCATCGCCCACGTGGCGTTCAACATTTCCTTTGTCACCATCGTGGTGCGTGCCCGACTCTCGGGGATGGACCAGTCAATCGAAGAAGCGGCTAGAGACCTCGGGGCGAACCCGTTGCAAACGTTTCTGCGGGTGACGTTGCCCTTAATACTGCCTGGTGTCATGGCCGGGGCTCTGCTGGCATTCACGTTGTCGTTCGACGACTTCGTCATAACGTTCTTCGTGTCGGGAGTAGGATCCAGCACGCTGCCGTTGAAGATATATTCCATGATCAAGTTCGGTGTCAGCCCGGTTATCAACGCGCTCTCGACCGTGATCCTGGTAGCCACCATGATCCTGATCTTCGGCGGCAGCCGCTTCTTTATGGGGAAGGAGGACGCTTGACCCAAAATAATTCTCTCCAGGTGGTGAATCCGACGACCGGAGAGAGCATAGAGGAAGTAAAGACCACTACCCGTGAAGAACTGGACTCCGTCGTGGAGAAGGCTCGGCGGGCTTTCGAGGAGTGGCGTGGGTTTGCGGGGCTGGACCGGGCGGGAATCTTTCACGATATCTCACGCAACCTTCTGGAACACCAGGATGAGTTGGCGGAGACCATGACGCTGGAGGGCGGCAAGCCCTACATAGAGAACAGCGACGAGGTCGAATGGGTGGCGGCTTGCTTCGACTACTACGGTGAGATCGCCCGAGATTCCATCGGCTATCTACCGGCTCCCATCGAGCCCCAGCAACTCGCCCTGGTTATCAAGGAGCCAATCGGTACCGTCGCCTGCATCGTGCCCTGGAACGACCCGCTCTTGCTCGCCGCCCGCCATGCCTCATATTTTCCTCACCTTCGCCACTCCGCACCGCATACCCTGCTCGCCCAAGGTTCCTGGAACTGCGCCGAAGGTGGACTGCAGTGGCAACTCATGCACGGGGACTTTCGCGAACACCTGCTTCGCGCGCCGCAACCCGATCTGATCTTCTTCGATCCATTTTCTCCCAAGGTGGACGCGATACTCTGGACGCCGGAGCTCTTCGCCGCCTTGGGCGCACACTGCGCCGGCCGCTCTGCCGAGCTCTACACCTACTCCAACGCCACCGCCGTGCGCTCCGCTCTGCTCAGCGCCGGTTTCTGGGTGTCATCAGGTGTCGGCACGGGACCT
>JBGTJJ010000037.1:0-2747 GCA_041745215.1 Rubrobacteraceae bacterium
GGGGCAGGTACTCTCGAAGCCAGGGACGATCACCCCGCACACCAAGTTCAAGGCCGAGGTATACGTCCTTAGCAAGGAAGAAGGGGGTAGGCACACGCCGTTCTTCGGCAACTACCGGCCCCAGTTCTACTTCCGGACCACTGATGTAACGGGAGAGATAAGCCTCGAAGAAGGGGTGGAGATGGTGATGCCCGGAGACAACACGGTAATGAACGTGGAGTTGATCTCACCGATAGCGATGGATGAAGGATTGAACTTCGCCATTCGCGAGGGTGGTAGGACTGTTGGCGCTGGCGTCGTTACCGAGATCGTAGAATAAGCAGGTTAACTAACCGATAGGGGTGGGGCTGCGGTCCCGCTCCTGTGATTTGGAGGAAAGTTGTGCGACAATTAGTGACGTTGGCTTGCGATGAGTGCAAGCGTCGGAACTACCACACGCGCAAGAACCGGCGTAACACCCCGGATCGCGTGCAGTTGAGTAAGTTCTGCCCGTGGTGCCGGGAGCATACGGCGCACCGGGAGACCAGGTAAACAAAGGGCAGTAGCTCAGTTGGAAGAGCAGCGGTCTCCAAAACCGCAGGTCGTGGGTTCGAGTCCCTCCTGCCCTGCTCCGACAAAGAGAGCGGAACGAGGAAGTGATGGGCAAAAAAAGAGGCTCTACAGTGACTAGGGGAGCCAGAGGTTCACAACAGCAGAATAGAGGGCAATCTCAGGGGCGCATAGCCGCGACGAGGGATTTCGTTCGCGGGGTGCGTAACGAGTTGCGTCGGGTTAGTTGGCCCAACCGGGACCAGCTCCGTCAGAGCACGGCTGTCGTTCTCATCATCGTCGTTACGCTGGGTTTGTACGTAGCGGCCTGGGACTTCGTTTTCAATAGCCTCTCTCGTTTGATCTTCCTGTAGTAGTAGGAGCGTTTTCGTTTTGAAGAAGTGGTACGTCGTAAATACATACTCCGGGCACGAGAACAAGGTCCGCACGACGCTGGAGCGCCGGATCGAGTCTTTCGGGATCAACCGGCACTTCGGGGAGATAAAGATCCCGACGGAGAGTGTCATAGAGATCAAGAACGGCAAGAAGGTTCCCGTCGTCCAGCGCCAGTTCCCCGGCTACATCCTGGTGAACATGGACATGAACGATAACACCTGGACCCTGGTGCGCCAGACGCCGGGGGTCACCCAGATCGTCGGGGCCGGAGACACGCCGATACCGCTTTCGAGGGCGGAGGTCGAGCGCTTGCTACATCCGGGCGAGGCCGCCGAGCAGCGGGAGAAGGTCAAGACGACCGTGGACTACGATATAGGGGAGACGGTTCGGGTCATTGGTGGGCCGCTCTCGGACTTCGAGGGGCAGATCTCCGACATCAACGTGGACCAGTCGAGGCTGAAGGTGCTGGTCTCAATCTTCGGGCGTGAGACGCCCGTCGAGCTTTCATTCAGCCAGGTAGCCAAGCTCTAACAACCGAGAGGAAATTTCATGGGTAGAGGACGCGGGCGCCGCGTAGCGCGCAAACTAAAATTACAGATCACGGGCGGCCAGGCGAACCCCGCCCCGCCGGTCGGCCCGGCGTTGGGCCAGGCGCAGGTGAACATCGGGGAGTTCGTGCGGCAGTTCAACGACGCCACGCGGGACCAGATGGGTCAGATCATCCCGGTCGAGATCACGGTCTTCGAGGACCGCTCGTTCACCTTCATCACGAAGACGCCGCCGGCCGCCGTCCTGATCAAGGAGGCGCTCGGGATCCAGAAGGGCTCCGGCGAGCCGCATGCCACCAAGGTCGGCACGATCAGCGCTGCCCAGGTCCGCGAGATCGCCGAGATCAAGATGCCCGACCTGAACGCCAACGACCTCGACGCCGCTTCGAAGATCATCGCCGGCACCGCCCGCTCGATGGGCGTCGACGTGGAGGGTTCCTGATCATGGCCGGTAAGCGCGGCAAGCGGTTCCGTGACGCCTACGAGAAGATCGACCGGACCCACCACTACGAGCCCGGCGAGGCCGTCGATCTGATCAAGAAGACGTCCACCGCGAACTTCGACGAGACGGTCGAGGTCCACATCCGCCTGGGCGTCAACGTCCGCCACGCCGAGGAGCAGCTCCGCGGCACGCTGGCGCTTCCCAACGGCGCCGGCCGCGACGTCACGGTCGCGGTCTTCGCCGAGGGCGACAAGGCCCGGGAGGCGACCGAGGCGGGGGCCGAGTTCGTCGGCTCCGACGACCTCGCCGAACGGATCGAGGCGGGCTGGACCGACTTCGACATCGTCATCGCCACGCCCGACCAGATGCCGAAGGTCGGCCGACTCGGCCGGATCCTCGGCCCGCAGGGCAAGATGCCGAACCCGAAGGTCGGCACGGTCACCGATGACGTCACCAAGGCCGTCAGCGAGACCAAGTCCGGCAAGGTCGAGTACCGGACCGACCGCCAGGCCGTCGTCCACCTCTCGATCGGCAAGGTCTCCTTCACCGAGCGGGCGCTGCTCGAGAACTACGCCGCGGTGATCGACGAGATCGTCCGCGCCAAGCCCGCTGCCTCCAAGGGCCGATACATCCTCTCGATCACGCTGGCTACGACGATGGGGCCCGGCATCCGGGTCGATGCATCCCGCACCCGCGAGGGCGAGATCCTGGCGAGCGCCGGGCTGATCGACGAGGCCGACGTGACGGCTTCCGGCGCCGTCGCCGAGGGCGTCGAGGTCGGCGAGCCGGCTACTGCCTAGGGCCGAACCCCGGAAAGACACCGGGGCCCGCGA
>JBGTJJ010000038.1:0-51466 GCA_041745215.1 Rubrobacteraceae bacterium
GCGCCATCTCCAAGACGGTGAACATGCCCGAGACGGCGTCGGTGGAGGACATCGCCGACGCCTACACCGAGGCGTGGCGCTGCGGCGTCAAGGCGCTCGCGATCTATCGCGACGGCTCGAAGACCGCCCAGGCGCTGCGCACGGACGCCCAGAAGTCCGATCCGACGGACGCCGAGACGATCGACCAGGCTGTCGCCAAGGCGCTGTCGGAGGCCGGGCCCAAGCGCCGGCGGATGCCGCGCGAGCGCCAGTCGATCACCCACAAGTTCTCGATCGCCGGGCAGGAGGGCTACATCACAGCCGGCAAGTACGAGGACGGCTCGATCGGGGAGATCTTCCTCACCGACATCGGCAAGGAAGGCTCCACGCTGCGGGGGATGATGAACTCGTACGCGACGGCGATCTCGATCGCGCTGCAGTACGGCGTGCCGCTCGAGACGCTCGTGCGCAAGTTCTCCTACATGCGCTTCGAGCCCGAAGGGATCACGCAGAACCCGGAGATCCCCTTCGCGAAGTCGATGCCCGACTACATCATGCGCTGGCTGGCCTCACGCTTCCTCGACGCGGACATCTGCGAGGAGCTGGGCATTCTCACGCCCGAGGTGCGGGCACGGAAGATGTCGCAGGAGGCCCTGATGCGCGGGGATACGGCGGGGCCGGCGAATGGTGGCGGGAATGGCGGAGGTTCCGGGAACGGGGGCGGCAATGGTGGCCACAGCGTCCCGGCGCCCGGCACGGCGAAGGCCGAGACGCCGATCCAGCCCGGAACAACCCGCCCGGCAGCAGAGGCGATGACCGACGAGCCGCCCTCAGTGCCGGCGCAGCTACAGGGCTTGGATCTAGGGCCCGCCTGTGGGCAGTGCGGCGGGATGATGCAGCGGACGGGGTCTTGCTACACCTGCTCGAGCTGCGGGAATAACACGGGCTGCGGGTAGGGGCGGCGAAGGGTCACGGGCCGGCGACTGAAGTCCCATGCTCCCGAGCGGCCCCGAAGGCGATATGCCGGTGGTTGAGGAAGGTGGCCCTATCACGGTGACCCTGCGCGACCTCGATCCAGAGCGGCTCGACGTGGACGCTTTGGGCGAGGCCGTCGAGGCGGCGGCAGCGATTGCACCGGACGTCGACCTTCGTGTGGTCGTCAGCGGCGACTTCGAGAACTACGTCCGGGAGCGTGACTCGTGGGCGCCGGTCCAGGAGTACGTGCAGGATCGGTTGGTTGGGTACGCGATCGGGAAGATCGTCGAGTGCGCCGATGGGTCGGCCGAGTTGCTAGTCGATGCATCGGTAGTTGATGTCGATCGCGACGAGTACGACTCGCCCACCAGAACTTTTGTTCACGAGGTGCTCCACTTGTTGATTGGTCGTCGAGGCGAAACGCTCAACGGTCGTCGAGCCCGACTCGGATACCAGCGGGGAAGCGCTATCGGCAGCTTTGCGGGTATGGCCGGTATCGCGGGCGAAGAGTTTCGGGTGGAACGGGCGCTGTCAGACCTTGGCTATCCACTTCCAGACCACTACCGCACCGAGCTGGGTGTGTTCGTTGACGCCTACGTCGACTCGCTCCGAAGGCCCTTCCTCGAGTGGGAGGCGACAGGTGAGGTGATCCGCTTCACAACGCCGCGCTTAGCGGTTTCGAGCAGCTCATGACGGTGGTGGCATACGTCATCGGCGATGACGTCGCTTCAGACGGGGGAAGAGTTCCGGACCTGCGGGGGCCGGACGGTCGGTGGCTCAGGTCGTCGTATCCCAACCTCCGGGATGCCTTTGTCGCAGTTCCGTCGGCGAGCACACCGACGCCTATCGCGGAACTTGACCGACTCGCGGAGCAGATAGCCGCCGAGCTCGGTGCGTGGCTACGCCAGATCGGATTTGCACTACACGACCTCCCCAACGACGAGATCCTCTTCGAGGTGCTCGATCCTGACGACCTCCGATGCGTGCTAGGCGTCGACGCGTTCGGCTAGGTGATTTTCCAGACGACCGGCCGCTACGTGCTAGGGCGGAGCCAGCCGCGACAGGACGTCGTTTAACGAGACGTCCTGTCCAAGACCGGCGAGAACCACGACGAGGAGGGACGCAAGAGACCAGGCGTTTTTCCGCCACCGGGCGTCCCGCGCGGTACGGGCCTCCTCCCATAGGAGCGCGACGTGGGCGTCGACCAACGCCTCCTGCCCCCGTGCACTTTCAGACGGCGTCAACGTCCGACGCACCAAGTTCAGGAAGCGCCGCGACCGGCACCGTAATTGCGGCGCCGGCGATTACACGAACACGACCAAGATAGACGCGGGCATCGGTCTCAGGATCGCCCACCCAGAGTTGAACCTGCTTGTGCCCATCGAAGACGGCTTGACCAATGAAGTCGTCCATCTCCCTCTCGTCGATTTCGACGTCCAACGAGAATTGGTCGTTGACGCGGGCTGTCAGCTTTGCGCTCGACCCGTGCTTTGCGAGGAGGCGATTCGCCCAGGTCTCGAGTGCCTGCTGTCGGTCACCCGAGTTCTCCCGCCAGTCGATCACGGCACGCCGCACGACGTCCGAGACGCTTAACTGGCGCTCCGCCGCGCTCTCCTCCAGTAGCCGAGCTTCGATCGCACTAAACCGAATCGTCTTCAACGTCGTCTTGTCCGTCGTTTCCATCTCGCAGAACCCTCTCCGGCGCATATTACGCAGCGTCTTACGACTTTAACACTATGTAAGGCGTGACGCAATACGTCGAGCAGGGTCGGGGCCCCGCCCCCAACGTCTGCGGGCAGTGCGGCGGGATGATGCAGCGGACCGGGCCTTGATACACGTGGTCGAGCTGCGGGGAATTACACGGGCTGCGGGTAGTCAGGGCGCTCTGGGCGCTGGCCGAGTTCCGCTGTCTTGCGGTTCCCTAGCACTTCCGTCACGACGTCAGAGCCTCGTGCGCACCTTGCGCTACCAAGTGGGCCAGCGAAACAGCCGGGCCTTCATACTTGAGTTGGCGGACCGAGTACGCGTATGCCGTGGCTAGTACTTCCTCCGGACCTGCGCTGACGTCCTCTGCCCATCCTCGGCAGATTCGAATGAACGATTCGACCGGACAGTTCACGCAGTAGGCATCCAGGTCATGCCATGAGGCGGCTTGGACATCGCTTGGCCATCCGCCGAGCCTGCCCGCAATCGCTGGGTGGTAGATAGCACTCAACTCCAGGGTTACCGGATCGAGCGCCGCGTTGGCTCTCCGAACTTCCCCGTAGTCGATGAGAGTCGGCTCCGCGAGGGGGTTCACAAGCACATTCAAACCATGGAGGTCAGCGTGGCTCATGGACTCGCGCACCGTGATCTCGATGCCGCGCTCGTCAAGTAGCGTGGCCCCCGAGTCGCGCAACTGCAGGTCCGAGATAAGCGGGCGGCGCAGCTCGGTGAGTGAACGCACAACGAGCGGCGCATCCACAACCCACTCTGTAAGCCGATCACGCAGGCGATTGGCCGCCGCAACCGCCGCGTGATCGCCATCGATCAGCAGAGCAAACAGGCTAGTGGTGTGCTCATCAGCAAGCTGATAGATCAGGGCACCTCGCCGTCCGGCGCCAGCTTGAACGACGTATAGAACGTGGGCACCCAGCCCGACTGGGAGTCTCGCGGCTAGCTGGTCATACCGTCCCGCCTCACGGACGACCTTGCGCAACTCTCCCAGCTTCACCACGACCGTCCCTGCAGAGCCTCCGGCGGCGTCCGTGAACGCCACCTTAAGAGTCTTGGCATCAGACAGACCGCCGTCCAGCGTCTCTACCACTCCCCGGGCGGCACCGGCTCGGCGCCCGTAGATCTTCAGGGCCCGTTCGTCACTCAACGAGAGATCCAGTCCTGAGGGGATATCGAGCTCTAGACGGTCCAGTACTTCGGTGCGCGCAATATGGCTTCGCACTGCGTCGACACAATCGGGGAGGTCCTCCTTCGGATAGAACTGGACCAGCGGTTCCTCCGTACGTGTGCCGTAGAGATCGCCGTCGCGATTAGCCTGGAAAAAGCGCTGCATCATGTGAAGGTCAGCGTGCCCCGACAGAACGATGACCGGCGTTCCCTGCGACTGCTCGCGCATCAGTTCGAACAGCCTGAGGCCCTCTTCCGTGTCTGGTTCAAAGAGCCGATTGTCCGCGGGCAGCGCAAGGTCGCAAATGATCAGGTCATACTCCCCTTCGCGAAGAGCATCTTCGCCCTCAGCGCCATTCTGCACCACGTCGATCGCGGCGCTATCTGGGTCTGGACAGCACGCGCTCTCGATCGCCATAGCCTCATCGTGATCGTCCTCGATGAGTAGCAACCGACAGATCGGCTTCACTGGTCCTCCTCTCTCCAGGAAAGGACTACGGTCGCGCCCCCCCGTTCATTGCGCTGAATCTGTACAGCACCTCCTAGCGAGCGCATCGCCTCACTCGCCGTAGCAAGCCCGAAGCCAGGATGCCCCTCCTTGGTGCTGACTCCCGCATTGCGAAGGGCTCCGAAAAAGCCTGGCGGCCCCGGACCCCGGTCGATCACTGTGGTGTGAAATCCGCCCGGAGAACTCCCCCACGTCAGAACGATCGCTCGAGCCTCCTCAGCAGGCCCTACTGACAGGGTCGCCTCGACCGCGTTGACGAGGATGTTGCTCACAGCGAGTATGAGCAAGTTCCGATCGGACGTGATGATGAAGGGCGTTGGACCGTTCGCAGTGATGGGAAAGAGCCATTGCTCGGCCACGGATCTGCTGAGTTCTTCAAGTTCTTGGCTCAGATCGAACTCAAGGAGCGTCGGTGACTGGGTTGCGGCCGTGAGCGTTCGCAGGCCGGCACAAACCTCGGACAAGAACTCGAGTTGCCTGGCGGTCTGGGACCCGGAGTATGCGTCACCCAACTCGACCCCGGCAGCGAGTTTCGCCCGCCCGACGACCGCCGCAACCTCGTGTAGGACCCTCTTCGTGCTCATGCTGAGTACCTGATGCGCCAGGTCTACATCGAGCTCGTCGAGAGCCGCGTCCCAAGTCGGGGCCGGTACGACAACTCCTTCCTCCAGCTCAGGGCCACCTTGAGCCAGAATCGAGACGAGCGCGCCCCGAACCCATGGCACTGACTCTCTGGCGAGCGCCTCGCGCGCGGCCTTATCGATTCGGGGCGAAAGCTCAGTCATCACATCGAGAATCTCCCGGGCCGCGGCTAGTCGATCTGTCTCACCCGAAGCCGTGAGGTTGCCCAGAGCCTCTTCCAAGCGCTCATCACTCATGTTCATGAGCGTCGTAAAACGCCGCTCGTCGTGCGAACGCCTCACGACCCCCTTCCATCAAGGTGGTAATGGCCTCAACAGCCGCGTCATCATCAAGCGCACCCGCAGCGCTAACAAAACCGCGACGGCCGTCGGACGCCAGCACGACCACCTGACGTGCATCACCTAGTACCGGAATATTGGCGTTGTGGGTGGCCACAATGACCTGCCCGCCCCGGGCGCGCTCACGTATGGCTTCAACCAGTGTCTGGACAATGAACGCGTTATCTAGGTGATCCTCGGGTTGATCAAGGAGGATGGACTCGCGTTCCTCAGCCAGCAACAGGGGAAGCACCACCGTGCACCGCTGACCCATGGACAGATTCTTGGTCAGCTTGTAGCCCTGACCATCAAGAAGAGCGAAGTCAACGGCGTCATCAAGGGGCGCAAGAAGCAGGTCAGCAACCGACCGTTCCTGCAGATGAGCCACGAGGCGGACGGCGCGATCACTGCTGATTTGAGCAGCCCTAACGACGCGATCCGGGTCAACGGCCTCAACCGCCGCCACCAATTCCCTCGGGCTCATTTTTTCCGCAAGCGAGCTGGCGAGCGCCTTGTACTGCAGGTTGCTGCCCTGCAAGGCATCGGTAAGAGCTGACTCGTACGCGGCGAACTCACCCGACTTGTCAACGCGCACTTCAATCCGGCGGTGGAACTTTTTGGTTAGCTCCACTGCCCGTCGACGCCGCAGTTCGTAGCGGCCTTCCGAGCGGTTTTCGGCTTCGTCCATCGCCGCATCGCGCTCCTTTACGACCTTCGCAATTTCTACGTCAAGTTGACGGACACGCGTTGCGTATCCTTCCCGCTCCTTGAGCTGCTGCCTCAACGTGCTGACGCGGCGCCCCACATCTCCTGCGCCGCGTTGAAGGCCTTCGAGCCGGTCGGCGTCAGCCTTGAGCTTCTTCTGGACCTTGCCTTGGCCGGAACGAACCTCCGCTCGCGCTTCAGCGACGAGCTTCTGCGCTCTAGTGATCTCTTTTCGGGCATTCCGAACGTGATCAGTGACCTTCGAGACGACGGCAGCCACCTCTGCCTCAACCGCAGCCGATGGCAATGCTGGAATTGGCCGATCCAGCCCGGTTTTTGAGAGTTCCTTGCCCCACTCCCCTAGCGCCTCCTCAGCCATCCTGTAAGCGTCGGAGGCGGCTCGCATCTGGCCCAGCTTGTCGGCTTCCTCAGCGATTGCTGTTTGCAGAGGTTTGGCCTTCTTGATCTCCTCAGCAACCGTCCGTTGTTCACGCTCGGCCTCGGCGAGGCGTTCGGTCAGCCCTTCGAGCTGGGCGGCTCGATCGACGAACTGGTCGCGCTCCTCTCGCAAGCGCTCCAGCCGGCGCTCCAGGCTGGCGACGGCAGCACGCGTCTCGTGGGTATCGAACTGGGTCCACGCCAGCGGATCTACCAGCCGATCCAGGATTTCTCGTCGGCTGCCCGGATCAAGCCCGATGGCTTCGATCTCGCTCTGCGAAACGATGAGGGGCTCCCTGTAGTTGTACGAGGCCGACGCCGCGGGAGCGTCGTCTAAGGCCGTGCGCGAGAACACAAGCTGCTCGCCTTGAATCGAACAGAAGACCGAGACCGTACCGTCGGAGAGAACGTCCCGTGCCTGCTTTTGCGCGGCGTTCTCCGCGTCGGGGGTCATGGCGGGAACACCTAAGGCGAATCGCACCAGCTCGAGAACAGAGGTTTTGCCGGCGCCTCTGGATCCGATCAAGACGTTCAGGCCGTCAGAGAAGCTGAGCCGGAGACCGTCGAGGAATCCTCCGCTGACCTCAAGACGATCAATCTTCACGCGATTCGGCCAAGGCTGTCGATCACGAGCCGAGCATAGTCGCGAGGCACGACGCCGGTCCTCCAAGCTTGCCCGCGTGAGCATGATCGACAGTACGGATAACCCCCTTGACCTCACCCCCACTTGAACCCCCACAATGCTGAGCGATGCCATCCCCCTCCCCACTCGCAATCGAAGTCACCGGCCTCGTCAAGTCCTTCGGCGACACCAAAGCCGTCGACGGCGTCGATCTCGCCGTTCGTAGCGGCTCGGTCTACGGCGTGCTCGGGCCCAACGGCGCCGGCAAGACCACCACGATCCGCATGCTCGCCACGCTGCTTCCGCCCGACGGCGGCAGCGCCCGGGTCTTCGGGCACGACATCGTCGCCGACGCCGACGCCGTCCGCTCGCGCGTGTCCCTCACCGGCCAGTTCGCCTCGGTCGACGAGGACCTGACGGGCATCGAGAACCTGATCCTGCTGGCGCGGCTGTGGGGGTACGGCAAGCGCCGAGCGCGTGCGCGTGGTGAGGAGCTGCTCAACGCCTTCGGCCTGACCGATGCCGCCAGCAAGCAGGTCAAGCACTACTCCGGCGGCATGCGCCGCCGCATCGACATCGCCGCCAGCATCGTCGTGCGCCCCGACCTCATCTTCCTGGACGAACCCACGACGGGCCTGGACCCGCGAAGCCGCAACCAGGTCTGGGACATCATCCGAACTCTCGCCGCCGAAGGCACGACAGTACTTCTCACCACGCAGTACCTCGACGAGGCCGACCAACTCGCAGACCGGATCGCAGTGATAGACCACGGCAAGGTAATCGCTGAGGGAACCAGCGGCGAGCTCAAAGCCTCGGTCGGCTCGGGCACCCTGCACGTGCGGCTACGGGAACCCGAACAGCGGCCTGAAGCCGAACGGGTGCTGGCGCAGGCGCTAAGCGTACCTATGCACTTCGAGTCCGATCCGGCTGCGCTTTCGGCCCGGGTCTCCGACCCCGAACGCGTCTCATACGCACTCGCGGAGCTGTCCCGCTCCGGCGTCGCCGTAACCGACTTCGCCCTCGGGCAGCCGAGCCTCGACGAAGTGTTCCTCGCCCTCACCGGACGGCCCGCGGAGGACGAAGACACAGCCACGACCGAAGGAGACGCCGCATGACGACGCCGACCACATCAGCGCAGCCAATAATTCGTGAAGATGCGCTTCGCACAGCGCTCGCTTCACGCAGACGCCCGACACGCCCGAACGCGCTCTCCGCGTCACTCACATTCGGGTGGCGAGCGCTGCTGAAGATCAAGCACGTCCCCGAGCAACTTTTCGACGTAACCGCGTTCCCGATCATGTTCACGCTGATGTTCACCTACCTGTTCGGCGGGGCGTTGGCCGGGTCAACCGGCGCGTACCTGCAGTTCCTCCTGCCGGGGATTCTGGTGCAGACTGTTGTGTTCATCACCATGTACACCGGGATGGGGCTGAACACAGATGTCACCAAAGGGGTCTTCGACCGCTTCCGGTCGCTGCCCATCTGGCGGCCCGCCGCTCTCGTCGGCGCGCTCCTCGGCGACGTGGCCCGCTACGCGATGGCCTCTACGATAGTCATAGCGCTCGGTCTCATACTAGGCTACCGTCCTGAAGGAGGCGTAATTGGCGTGCTGCTGTCCGTCGCGCTCGTCCTCGTGTTCTCGTTCAGCCTGTCGTGGATCTGGACAGCCCTCGGCCTGGTCCTCCGAACCCCGAACTCGGTAATGATGGTAAGCTTCTTGATCCTCTTCCCCCTCACGTTCGCAAGCAATATCTTCGTTGACCCGAGGACAATGCCGCCCTGGCTCGAAACGACCATCGGCTTCAACCCGATCACACACCTCGTAACAGCGGTGCGCGGCCTGATGTACGGTACGGCGACAATCCCTCAAATCGGCGCGGTACTTATCGCATGCGCCGCGCTCATCGCCATCTTCGCTCCGATCACCATGTACCTGTACGGCAACAAGAAATGATGTCCCCGCATGGGAAACCAAGACACAAACCCTGGAGCCTGTCAAACTATGGTGATTATGGTGATGAACAGTTCGCACGCACAAAAACACCTACGCCGGAGGTTGATCTACTCTCATCGAAGAGCGTGGACAATGACGGCGAACAGCAGACCGAACGCCGCCAAACTGGCCGCCTGACATTGAATCCCATAGTTTCCATATCCAAGCTCTCGAAAACCTACGACTCGGGCTTCCAGGCGTTAAAGAATATCGACCTGGAGATCGAGCGCGGGGAGATCTTCGCCCTTTTAGGCCCTAACGGTGCCGGAAAGACGACCCTCATCAACATAACCTGCGGAATCGTCAACCTGAGCAAGGGCGAAGTGCTGGCCGACGGCCACGACATCATCTCCGAGTATCGGGCGGCGAGGTCCGCGATCGGGCTGGTCCCGCAAGAACTCACGACGGATGCGTTCGAGACCGTTTGGGCCACCGTAAACTTCAGCCGCGGTCTGTTCGGCAAGAAGGCAAACCCGGACCACATAGAGAAGGTGCTCCGAGACCTTTCCCTGTGGAGCAAGAAGGACGACAAGATCGTGACGCTCTCAGGCGGCATGAAACGCCGGGTCATGATCGCCAAGGCGCTCTCGCACGAGCCGCGAATCCTCTTTCTCGACGAGCCGACGGCGGGTGTCGACGTCGAGTTGCGTCAGGATATGTGGCAGATGGTCCGCTCGCTGCGGGAGAACGGCGTAACCATCATCCTCACCACCCACTACATCGCCGAGGCCGAAGAGATGGCCGACCGTATCGGGGTGATAAACAACGGCGAGATCGTGCTGGTCGAAGAGAAAGACGAACTCATGCGTAAGCTCGGCAAGAAGCAGTTGACGCTACAGTTGCACGACAAACTAGACGAGATACCGGCCGGACTCGCGGAGTACCGACTCGAACTCACGGCGGACGGCGCCGGTTTGATCTACACGTACAACGCACAGACGGATCACGCGGACATCCCCGCCTTGCTCTCTGACCTGAACGACGCCGGAATCAAATTCAAGGACCTACAGACGAAACAAAGCTCACTGGAGGAAATCTTCGTCAACCTGGTGAAAGAAGGGCAATGAATTTTTACGCGATCCGGGCGATCTACAAGTTCGAGATGGCCCGTACCTTGCGTACGATCCTCCAGAGCATAGTCTCGCCCGTCATATCCACGTCCCTTTACTTCGTAGTCTTCGGCGCGGCGATAGGTTCGCGCATACAGAACATCGACGGTATTAGCTACGGCGCATTTATCGTGCCGGGTCTCATCATGCTCTCACTGCTGACGCAGAGCATCACCAACGCGGCGTTCGGCATCTTCTTTCCGAAGTTTACGGGTACCATATACGAGGTTCTGTCGGCGCCGGTCTCTTACATCGAAATCGTGCTTGGCTACGTCGGGGCGGCGGCTACCAAGTCGGTCATTCTGGGCCTCATAATCCTCGGCACCGCGAGTCTGTTCGTGCCGCTGGAGATCGCGCATCCCGTGTGGATGCTCGCTTTCCTCTTGCTCACGGCGATGACTTTTAGTCTCTTCGGGTTCGTGCTCGGTATCTGGGCCGACGGCTTCGAGAAGCTCCAACTCGTGCCGTTCCTTATAGTGACGCCCCTGATCTTCCTGGGCGGGAGCTTCTACTCCATCGACATGCTACCGCCGGTCTGGCAGACGATCACCCTTTTCAACCCCGTCGTATACCTCATAAGCGCTTTCCGCTGGAGCTTCTACGGAGTCGCCGACGTAAGCGTCGGCCTGAGCGTGACCATGACAGTCCTCTTCCTGGCCGTATGCCTGACGGCGGTGTGGTGGATCTTCAAGACTGGCTACAAGCTCAAAACTTGACGCTAGACTTACGCTTAAGCCGCCTTGCTCGTTACGTACTCTGCCTGGACGACCAGCCGCTTCGAGTAGTCGGGCAGCGTGCAGGTCTGGAGGCTTACTACGCTCTTGCCCGGTACGGGTTCCGTGATCTGGACGTCATCCGGATTCGCCACGACCCGGTTAAAGACCCGGTACACATACCGGGTTCCGGCGGAGTCCCTCAAAACCACCCTATCACCGTTGTCCAGCTTGTTGAGGTCGTAGAAGACGAGGAAGCTCCTGGTATTCGGATAACCTAGCCGGTGGCCCGCTATGTAGACATTCGAGCCGCTCTCCCAAGGATATCCGGTGCTGTCGAGGTGGATGGCGCCCGCGCCGAGCTTCTTTTCGTCGTTGGCTGGTCCGGTGAACACGGGGACACTCTTCACCCGCTTCATATCGGGGATCGTGAGCTTCATCGTATTGTCGGTCGGCGCGGGCCCGGAACCCAGGAAACCAAAAGCCTGGGAAATGAAGAACACCAAGCCGAACCCGACAATAAGTACCCCGAGAGCGCCGATAAAGAGGCTTCTGCCGCCGAAGCGCTTTCGCCGGGGGCGTCTGGACGTATTCTCCCAGCGGGGCCGCGACCTGTAGGTTCTGTAACTTTGGGCCTCACGTCTCACGCCCGATATCTTAGCATCCGAGTATTACAAAGCGCTAACAACATGAGTAACTATTCATCACTGGCGGAGCATCTTTACAAACGCATCGGAGATTGTAGCGGAATCGGTATCAGTCGTCGAACATTGGCATATCGGGCATCGGAGGATCTATTGGCTCCGAGTCGGATCCTCCACTCGACGGCTGTGGCGCAGGCGTTGCACCGGAAGCCGGCGCCGAGGGAGTGGGAGCAGGAGTCTCTTCTATTTCGGGCGTTGGGGTGGGTTCGGGCGTCGCTTCTGGCTCAGGTTCAGGTGTCGGTTCAGGCGTTGGCTCGGGAACGGGCGTTGGCTCGGGTTCAGGCGCTGATTCGGGTTCAGGCGCTGATTCGGGGACGGGCGTTGGCTCGGGTTCGGGTGTTGACTCGGGCGCAGGCGCTGGTTCGGGAGCGGGCGCTGGTTCGGGGGCCGGGCCGGAACTGACGGTGACCCCCACGGATGTGCCGCGAGACACCTCTGCGGCAGCGCGGACGTCCTGCTCCAGGATAAGTCCCTCGGGGGTGGACGAGCTAGAGGAACGGCTCTGGGAGCCAAGTTTCAGCCCGTTGTCCGATAGGGTCTCTTCAGCTTGCTCGGGGCTCAAACCGAGGAGGTCGGGGACTTCGCCGGTCGCAGGGACTTTCGCCACCATGATCGTCACTTTGGAACCTCGCTCGGCCTTCGAGCCTTTCTCGGGGTTTTGGGAGAGAACGGTTCCTTTGTCTCTCTCGGAAGCTTCCTCCTCGACCGCAACCTCGAAACCAGCCCCGCCGAGTATCTTTTCAGCCTCTTCTTGCTTTTTGCCGACGACTTCCGGGACTTTGACCTCGATGATTGGCGCCGCTATTACAGAGGGCTCGGGGACCTTCATCCCTAATACGGGCTGCGAAGAGTCCTGCGGGGCCAGGTTGTCGTAGAAGTCGGCGAACCCGCTGGTAGCCGCCGCGAGTATCAGCGCCGTCGTCAGGACCACGAATGCGCCCGCCAGCCCGAGTACCCGCCTGGGACGCACTAAGATTCCACCAAACTTCGCGGCTGCGGCGCGAGACCGCAACCGCGAAGTTTGGTTTAGAGCTTGAGTCTCGTCATCGACCGGATGCGCCAGGGGCTGGCCGCGACTTACCCGCTCCAGGTCTTCTATGAGATCACCCGCGTCCGCGTAACGATCTTCCGGGTCTTTGGCGAGTAGCTTCAAGGTGATGGCCTGCATACCTTCCGGTACGCTCGGGTTCTTCTCTCGGGGCGGCTCCGGCTCGTCCGAAACATGCTTCATAGCTATAGCTATGGGATTTTCGGCGTCGAAGGGAACCTCGCCGGTCAGCATCTCGTAGAGGACGACTCCCAACGAGTACAGGTCGCTGGTCGGCCCCACCTCGTCGCCCGTAGCCTGTTCGGGCGAGAGGTAGCGCACCGTACCTAATATGAGGCTCGTTTCGGTCATGGCGGTCTCGGCGGCGGCCCGAGCTATGCCGAAGTCACCCACCTTTATGCTTCCGGGCGGTACACCACCGAGAGCAACCTCTGACGTGCCTTCGGAGGAGATAGCCTCCTCGACCAGAAATATGTTCAGGGGTTTTATGTCACGGTGGATCACACCGCTCGCATGAGCCTCCTCCAGCGCCCGCGCGACCTGGAGTGAGATGCCGGCCGCCTCTAGAGAATCCAGCGGCGCTTCTCTCTCTATATGCTCCCCCAGAGTCCCTCCGCCGATGTGCTCCATCGCCATGTAAGGGATACCGTCAGGGCCTTCTCCCGCATCGTAGACGGAGACTATGTTTGGATGAGAGAGCGCGGCGGCGTTTTTGGCCTCGCGCCTGAATCGTTCGACGAAGTCCTGGTTCTCGGCGTGCTGCGCCCTGAGAACCTTTAGAGCAACCTCCCGGCCCAGTAGCTCGTCGCGGGCCAGGTAGACTTGTCCCATGCCACCACTGCCCAGGGTGCCCAGCACGGAGTATCGTTTATCCACCAAGTCTCGTTGCATACCCATATCTTATACCCACCAAATTTTTCAGGAAACCAAATCTACGGTGTCGAATGGTATTTTTATCCCACATGTAGCGTTGCCCGAGTAGAAACCCTCCTCACGGAGACTTTTTATACGCCCTTTAGTACCATCCCAGGCATGCCAGGTCTTCTGCGGTCAATGCTCTCGATCTCGGCGGCCACCTTTCTTTCGCGGGCGTCGGGATACCTCCGGACCATGGTTCTCGCCGCCACCTTGGGGACAGCAGTCGTCTCGAACGCCTACACTGTAGCGAGCGCCCTGCCGAACTGGATCTACGAGCTCTTCCTGGGCGGTATCTTCTACTCGATCTTCATCCCCATCTTGATAGAGCGGATAACCAACCACGGCGAAGAGGACGCCCAGGCTCTCACCAACGCTCTCTTTACCGTGGCCCTGCCGCTGCTGGCGGTGGTCGCCGTCGTCGGCGTCGTGTTCGCCGAACCTCTGGTGAGCCTCGCCACGGACTGGAGCAGCGCCGAGGAACTCTCCCCCGAAAAAGCTCGGGAGACCCTGGAGATATCTGTCTTGATCTTCCGCATCTTCATTTTGCAATTGATCCTATACGGGATCAACACCATCGCCACCGGCGTCTTGCAATCCCACCGGCATTTCTTTCTGCCGACCTTCGCCCCTGTTTTCAACAACCTGATCATCATCGCCTCTTTCGGAGCCTACGCACTGCTCGAAGACCGCAACCAGACACTCGCCATATACGTGCTGGCGATAGGCGCCACCCTGGGCGTAGCGGTGATGGCCCTTTGCCTGGTCCCGACGATGCTACGGCTCGGCTACAAGCCCCGGATCCAGTTCGGCCACCCGGCGCTCGCCTACGCTGCCCGGCTCGCCGGCCCGATGCTGATCCTGGTAGCCGCCTCCGTCGGGTTGCAGGCCGTGGCGAACTTCTTCGCCACCAAATTCAATGCCGCGCCGCAGCTAGGGTTCGCTTTCGTCATCTTCTCGCTACCCTACGGTATCTTCGTCGTCGCCATAGCGACCGCCCTGATGCCCGAACTTTCCGAACAGCACTCACGCGGCGACGTGGAGGGCTACCGGGATACCTTCTCTTTCGGCTTGAGGTTGGTCTCTTTCGTGGTGGTTCCGTCCACCATCGGCATGTTCGTGCTGGCGAAGCCTATCGTCGGGCTGCTCTACGAGCGCGGCAGATTCGACGCCCAAGATACTCAAACCGTCGCCGCCTTGCTCCAAGCCTATGCAGTGGGCCTGCTCGGCTACGGAGTCTACTTCCTGCTAGTCCGGGCGTTCTACTCGCAGCAGAACACGAAGACGCCGGCCGCGCTGAATGTGATCCTCTTCGTCCTCTACACGGCCTTCGTCTACGTACTGTCACAGGAGATCAAACTTATCGGCGTGGTGCTCGCGCTCTCGGTCACCTACACGATACTGGCCGTACTAGGTCTGATGGCGATGAGACGCCGGATAAAGCGGATCGACGGCCGCCGGTTACTGCGTTCCCTGACGAAAATTTTGGTCTCGGGGATCGCCATGTACGCTGTAGCCTGGGGAGGAATAGCCTTACTCGGTCTTGGAACGAGACCTTTGGAACGCGCGGTCGTCATTCTGGTCGTTGGTAGCGCGTCGGTGACGGTTTACATTGGGGTGGCGTACGCGCTCCGGGCGGAAGAACTTCGGGCGGCCGTGGATCTGGCGCGGCGGCGTCTACGGTCGACGGAGGATTAGAAGAAAAGCGACTTACTAGCCGCCCTGTATCTCCCAGACGTCCTCCGAGATATTTTGAAGAGTTGGTTTGGCGGTCTCCGGGTCCGGCCCGTACTTCGTGAGGATGGCTATTGTGTAAGGGCGATCCGGGTGAGGAACTATACCCACCTCGTCATATACTCCGTAGAGCCAGCCTCCCTTGCCAGCCACCGCCGTTTCCGCCGGTAGCGGGTCCTCCAGCCAGGACTCTAGCTCGTTAGCCTGCATGAGCTCCGTCATGTATTTGCAACTCTCGGCGCTCGCGGCCTCGCCGCGGGCGATCTCATCCAGCATCACGGACATGTCCTGGGTGGTGGTGCGATTATCGTAGACGGGGACCACACCTCGCTCGCTGGTCACTTTCTGGTAGAGCACGGTATCTTCGGCCCCCATCGAACGCGCCACCTCGTTGACGTAATCCGGCCCACCCACGATGCGTACGAGGGCGTTGGTCGCCACGTTGTCGGACTGGGTCATCATCATCCAGAGGTAGTCTCCAACGGTGTAGGATTTACCGGCGTCTTCCCACTGCATCCACCCGGCGCCCGCAGCCCAGTCCCCCTTCTCGGTTGGGAAACTGTCGGTAAAGGAAAGCTCGCCGGAGTCCACTTTCCGGTAGACGGCGACCATGATCGGGACCTTTATTACCGAGGCGCTGAAGAACTCCTCGTCGGGCCGTATCCCGTAACCCCAGCCGCCTTTTACGTCCCTGACGTAGACGCCGGCCACCCCATCGTAGCCTTTTATCTTCTCTTGCAGCTTTTTGAGATCTGCCTCTATTCGGTCCCGCTGCTCACTCGGCACGTCTTCGAGCACCGGGTCCGGAGGCGGGTACTGCGGCTCCCCACCCTCCGGCAAGCTATCCCGGTCGAACGACTCGGTCTCCAGCTCGGAGGTCATGTAAGTCCCGTTCTCGGAGGCCGGCACGGTGTAGAGAGAGCCGGCCAGGTCGTCGGGGACTCCATCGAGAACTGCCTGTTCGTTATCCTCGTAGTCCGGCTCGTCGGTCAACACCGAGCGCCGTACCTCCCAAGCCTGCTCCGCCTTCTCCAGAAAGAGAACGTAATCGCCCTCTTCGTTCTCCAGGTCGAAGCGCACCGCAGACCAGTTCGGATCCTTCTTACTCTTGTAGACGCCTTCTATGCTTTCTTTGGATGCGCCGGGCAACTCGCCCGACACGGCAAGGTACGCGGAAGACGCCGGAGTTTTTTTCAGTTTCAGGGCATCGGGGGCTTTCAGGGGCTTTTCGTCCACCGCGAGGTCGTTCAAAAGCGCCACCTTCTGCTCCTGACCGTCGGGAGTGGAAGCCTGCTCCGCGCCTGAAGGACTGCCTTGAACGTAGACGGTGTAGACAAAGGACGCCGCGATCAGCGCAACGAGGGCTACTATACCCATCAAGCGACGCCGGTGGCGTTGGCGTTTTGCCTTGGCGTCGAAGATAATGCGCCGTTTTCCGCGCAAAGGCGTCTTCACACTAACTCGCCCATTACGAGAACTACGAGGCGAGTAAGATTTCCGACCGCTGACCGGCGACCTTCGAATACGTTCGGATGTCTGTCGTGATCCACGGATTCAAACCTCTGCATCTTCATTACCAAAACTACGTTATGAAATCAGAAACCAACCGCTTATGCTAGGTTGGGAGCTTTTATTTTAACCGATGTATCTCGTAGACTTCGCCCGCCGACTCCCCTACACTCTGTTCTTCCGCGCAGATATCGTAGGGTATTAGATGGATCCGCGCCAAATCCCCGGAGGCAATCACGGGTTTTTAGCGTATCGAAAGGAGACCCGTTAGTTGAAGGCCACGGTACGGTCTTTCGGAGACACTGAACTCGGCAGGATGGAACTCGAAGAGAAGATCGGAGCTTTGAGAGTCCTGGCTTATCCTCACATGCCCGAAGTCCGGGAGGCGGAGTTCTACTCGTCCGTCTACGACTGGTTCGGGAACCATCCGCTCTCCGAGCAAGTGTACCGCTGGGTCGCCGTCACGGACGACGGCCGGGTAGTCGGGCACCTATCGGCAACGCCTCAGTATTACCGGATAAACGGCCAACGGGTCGCGGCCCACACTCCGGGCGATTACATGATCCATCCCCAGTACGGCTTCTACGCCGTCTCCCTCATGCGGAAGTTTTTCCGCACGGTGGAGAACTGCGTAGCCTGCGACATGTTGCCGTCCGTGATCGGGGTAGAGACCCGTCTCGGGGCCGAGGAGGCGGGCGCGATGCAGTATGGGATCAAACTGCTCGACGTCGCCCGGATACCGACTCCCCCGCTCCCCGAGCCACTGGCCCGTCTTCTGAAACTCAGCGGCGACCGGCGAGACCAATCCGACGGATCCTCAGATGGTTCTCAGGTACAGGAAGCGCCGCGAACGCGTCCGCGTTTACCGCTCCCACAACCTGTAAAGAACATCTTGAACGGAGGATTAAAAACTCTCGACGACGCGCTCGGCCGCGCTTTCGGCGGCGGCCTAGAGGCGGAGGTCATTCAGAGCTTCGACGACTCGTTCGACGAGCTTTTCGAGGAAGTCGCCGCGAACGTAGCTTGCGTACCTGAGAAGGACGCCGCCTTTCTGCGCTGGCGCTACGGACCGGACTCGCCCCAGCACCCGGTCACGGTGATCGGCGTGAAGGATGGAGAGAAACTACTCGGCTACACCGTGCTCAAGACGACCATCGGGATGGACGGCTACATCCTGGACCTCATAACGTTGCCGGGACGCCGCGACGTATCGCGGGCGCTGCTCCGGGAGGCGGTCCGTTCTTTCAGGAAGTCCGGGACGCACATTATCCGGTACCGTTTCAAGGAATCCTCCTTCTCTGCACATCGGGAGGACTTGCGACGACTGGGCTTCTTCCAGCGCGGGAAGCGGCTCAACCGCCTGATCACCAGGTTCGCGGACCCCGGTCTACACGCGACAGCGCGACACATCGGCAACTGGTCGTACAATGTCGGCGACGGCGAAGCGAGCTTCTGGACCCGTTAGGCCGGACAGCAGCCGCTTGACGGCCAACGAACCGCTTTTTAAACTCTAACGTTGCTTGCGGCGGGCGTCTTTCGGCCTCTTGGGAGAACTCTCATCCGGCACGGATGCGTCAGACTCCACGGGTAAAGATGGTAGGATTGCACGGTGTTTGACGAGACATCGAAACAAACTTTTTAGAGCCTGTACAGGAGGTACGAGCATGAGCGTAAACACCGAGAACGCGGCGGCCGCGATACGGGAGTGGCTCCAGGAGAACGTAACCGGCAACCGGCCGGTCTCCGACGACGAGTTGCTGATCGAGAACGGCGTCCTCACCTCGTTGCAGACGGTGGAGTTGGTGATGTTCATGGAGGATAAGTTCGGCATCGTGGTCGAGGACGACGAGTTGGACGAAGAGACGTTCGCCACCGTACAGAGCATCGCTTCCCTCGTGGAGAGCAAAACGGCGTGAGCCAGTACCCCGAATTCGCCCTACACCACCTGCTGCGGAACTCTCTGGAGCGAGACCCCGGCAAGACCGCGATAGTAGAGGGCAAAACCGACCACTCTTACGAAGAGCTTGCGAACTCCAGCAGCGCGCTGGCTAACGCGTTTCTAGAGTCCGGGGTCAGCAAGGGCGACCGGGTCGGTATCTACATGGAGAAGTCCTGGGAGGCGGTGGTGGCGATGCTCGCCGCCTCGCAAGCCGGGGCCGCCTTCGTGAACATCAACCCGCTGCTCAAGCCGCCCCAGGTCAAGTACATAACCGAAGACTGCGACGTAAACGTCCTCGTCGGCGACGCGCCTAAGCTGGCGTCCCTGGATGCGGGGCTCGCCGAGACGGCCTTCTACAAAGGCGATACGCCGCCGGATACGGATGCCGCTGATAACCTGCTGAGCCTGGATAAGGTGTTCGGACAGGACCACGTGTCCTGGGTGGAGAAGCCGGTGCTGGAGAACGATCTCGGTTCCATACTCTATACCTCGGGTTCGACGGGACAGCCAAAGGGCGTCGCGTTCTCCCAGCGCAATTTGGTGGTGGGAGCCCAGATCGTCTCGGCCTACGTCGAGAATACCTCTGAGGACCGCATACTCTCCGCCCTACCGTTCGGCTTCGATTACGGCCTGAACCAGCTAACCAGCTCGCTGCGGGTGGGGGCGACGCTCATCCTCCAGAACTCCCGGCTGCCGGGAGACCTCCTAAAAGGGTTGCGCCGCCATGAGGCAACTGGATTGGCCGGAGTACCTCCACTGTGGTCGTTGCTGCTGCGGAACGCCAAGAGCCTTGAGGAAGAGCCCCCCCATCACCTCCAGTACATCACCAACTCCGGCGGACGGATACCCTTCGCCAACCTCGAAGAACTCCGGCGCCTCTTGCCGGGCACGAAGATATACCTGATGTACGGCCTCACCGAGGCGTTCCGCTCCACCTACCTGCCACCGGACGAGTTGGACCGCGTAACTCCGGAGAACTGGTGCATCGGCAAGGCGATCCCGAACGCCGAAGTCTACGTCGTGGACGAGAACGGCGAAGAACGACCGACCGGCGAGGTCGGGGAGCTGGTGCATCGTGGTCCGACGGTTGCGATGGGCTATTGGGGCAAGGAAGAGGCGACGCGCAAGGCTTACAAGACAGACCCATTCTCCCATCCCGAGCTCCCCAAAGGCAACATAGTCTACTCTGGCGACCTGGCGTATCGGGACGAGGAAGGATACCTCTACCTCGTAGGCCGGGCGGACGCCATGATAAAAAGCCAGGGCTACCGGATGAGCCCGGAGGAGATCGAAGACCTCATCATAGGCTCCGGTGTCGTGCGCGAGGCGTGCGCCTTCGGCGTCGAGGACCCGAACGTGGGACAGCAGGTTATGGCGGCCATCTCTCTCAAGGACGGCGAAGGGGACGATTCGATAGAGTCGATCCGCCAGCACTGCGTCCAGAACGGCCCACCCTACATGGTCCCGAAACAGATACACCTCCAGGACGAGTTACCGAAGACCGGCTCTGGCAAGATCGACCGGAAGGCGATACAGAATGCTTACACAGAAGGATAAAGCCCGTACCCTGGCCGACCGCTTCGACGGCGGGGACGGCGAAGAGTTCTCACCCGGCGGAGTCCCGATCTCAAAGATCGCGGAAGACTTCGGCTCGCCGTTCTACCTCTACCACGGCGAGATGCTCGTCGAGCGCGTCCGGCGCGTCCGTGAGGCTCTCGGCGAGGGCGTCGAAGTCTCCTACTCGGTAAAAGCGAACCCGAGCGTCGCCGTCTGCCAGCTCCTCTCCCACGGCGGAGCGGGCGGCGAGGTCGCCTCGGCGGGCGAGCTCGCGGTAGTGCGGGCCGCCGGCATCGCGCCGGAGGACATCGTCTTCGCCGGTCCCGGCAAGACGAACGACGAGTTGCGCCGGGCCATCGAGGAAGACATCTTCGCGGTCAACGTCGAGTCCCTCACCGAGATAGAGCGTCTCGCCGCCATCGCCGAGGAGATGGGGCGTGAGATCGGGGTCGGGCTCAGGATCAACCCGGCGGCCCAGCTCATGGGCTCTCAGATGCGGATGGGCGGCACGGTCGGCCAGTTCGGCATGGACCAGGAGCATCTAAAGGAAGCGGTAGAGAAGACGCTCGAATACCCGCAACTCATCCTGCGCGGCATCCACATCTACACCGCTACCCAGGTCTTCGACGCGGACGCCCTGCTGGAGCACTGCCGCAACATCTTCGAGGTAGCGCTGGAGGCAGCGGATCACGCCGGGCGGCCTTTGCAGATGATCGACTTCGGCGGCGGCTTCGGGGTCCCGTACTTCGAGAAGATGGAAGAGTTCGACCTGGAGCGATTCGGTGCCGGCTTCCGGGACTTATTTTCCGTCTACCGCTCCGACCCGCGCCTCGAAGGCTGCCGCTTTATCTTCGAGCTCGGCCGCTACCTGGTCGCCGACGCCGGCCTCTACGTCACCCGCGTGGTGGACGTGAAAGACATGCGCGGCAAGACCTTCGCCGTGACGGACGGCGGCATGAACCATCATCTAACCGCGACCGGCAACATGGGCCAGGTATTCCGCAAAGCTTATCCCTTGCTAAACCTGAGCCGCCCCGGTGAGGAACCCATCGGCGAAGAAGGCACGGCGGTCGCCGGCCCTTGTTGCACGCCGTTGGACATGTTCGGGACCAACATCCCGCTCGCAGAGCCCGTGCCAGGAGACCTGATCGGGGTTTTCTACAGCGGGGCCTACGGCTTCTCCGCCAGCAACCGCGGATTCCTCAGCCATCCCGAACCGGCCGAGGTGCTGGTCTGGGAGGGCAAGACGCATGAGCTACGGGCGGGCGGAAAGCCCGAAGACGTGCTTAACGGCCAAAAAGCGGTGCTCTAGCATCGTGTTCCTCTCCGGCGCACGCCACCCGATTCCTGGAAACTCCGTCCTGTGATCCCTCTGGTGAGAAGTGTGGGGGACTGCACGGTAAGAGAGGTACATAACCCCTCGGCCTCGGAGTGGGATAGCATGGTTGCCGACTCTCCAGGAGGCGGCCACGTTTTCCAGAGCCACGCCTGGGGTGAACTGAAGCGCAGTCTGGGCTGGGAGCCTTTGCGTCTCCTCATGGAGAAAGAAGGCGAGGTAGTCGGTACGGCCCAGCTCTTGCTCTACAGTGTCCTCCCCATGCCCGGCAAGCTCGCCTTCTGTCCCAAGGGGCCCTGGCTCCCCTGGGATGATGGAGAGACGGTAAAGCTTTTCTTCGAAGCTTCCAGAGCAATAGTCAAGGAAAAAGGTGTACACACACTGAAGGTGGAGCCCGAGATCGAAGAGGAAGACGAGCACTCCAAAACACTGCTCTGGGATGTCGGCTTTGAGAAGTTTCGGTGGAACCTCAACCATAAGACTGCGTACTTCGTGGACTTGGCCCCTACGGAAGACGAGATCGTTGCGAACATGAAACGCGGGGCCCGCTACAACGCCCGGCTCGCCGAGCGCAAAGGCGTAGAGATCGTAAAAGACAATTCCCTTGAGGCGCAGGAGGCCTTCTGGGAAATGTTCGAGATAACGGCCAAGCGCAACGGCTTCTGGTATCGGCCGCGCGAGTACCAGTTCAGGGTGTGGAAGGCCATGTTCGACGTAGAACAGGCGCACCTGTTCTACGCCATGCACGAGGGGGAGCGGCTGGCCGGCGCGATAGCCTACACCTTCGGAGATAAGTGCTGGTACTTCCAGAGCGCCACGACTAACAAAAAGCGAAACCTCAAACCCACACATTTACTGCAACGAGAGATGATGAAGTGGGCCAAGCATCAGGGCGCCGTCCTCTACGACATGATGGCCGTTCCTAGCCCCGAAGATCTGGAGAACGAAGACCATCCCCTCTATGGCGTCTACCAGTTTAAAGTAGGATTCGGGGGCGAAGTAAGAGACTTTGTAGGCTGTCTCGACCTACCGGTAAGGCCCGTCCTCGCGAAGCTCTGGAAAAAGGGCGAGCCATTATACTATCGTGCTTACAGAAAACTAAAGAAAGATATCTACTACTAACCGTAAACATGAGACCGAATTTCATGCTGCCCATCTGTAAAATTACGGAGGATCCCAACATTGACCCCACCAGTACAGACCACCACCCCCTACAGAGTAAGAGAGGCGTACGGCGCTACCAGGGAAGAGTGGAACGGCTGGCTGCAAGAATCGCCCGGCGGCGGACACGTGTTCCAGAGCCACGAGTGGGGTGAGTTCAAGCGAAACCGGGGCAGGAAGCCCGTGCGGATAGTCCTGGAGCGCGACGGTGAGGTCGCCGGGACCGGCCAATTCCTCCTATACAAAACGTCCCCAGTGCCCGGCTATTTGATGTACTCTGCCAAGGGACCGTGGCTACCCTGGGAAGATGAAGCGGCGGTACGAACATTTCTTGAGGGCATCCGCGACGTGGCCGCTCGGGAGGGCGCGCACACGGTCAAGATAGAGCCCGAGTTCTTCGCGCGACAGCAGCATGTAAAGGATCTTCTCGGCAAACTGGGCTTCCACAAGTTCCGCTGGGATTTGCACGCCAGGGCAACGATGGCGATAGACCTGACACCTTCTGAGGAAAAGTTGATGGCGAACATGAAGAAGGATACGCGCTACGGTGTCCGTCGGGCCGGAAGGGAAGGAGTGGAGGTCGTCGAGGACAACTCCTCCGGGGCGCGCGAAGAGTTCTGGCGGATATTCGAAGAGACGGCGGGACGGAAGAACTTCTGGTATCGGCCCAAGGAGTATCAGTTCGCCGCCTGGCAGTCCATGTACGACACGAGGCGGGCGCACTTGTTCTTCGCCATGCACGAGGGGGAGCGGCTGGCCGGCGCGATAGCCTACACCTTCGGAGATAAGTGCTGGTACATCCAGGCCGCCGCAGTAGACCACAAGCGCAACCTCCAGCCCACCTATCTCCTGCAGTGGGAGATAATGCGCTGGGCAAAGCAGAACGGCGCCACGCGCTACGACATGATGGCGATCCCACCCCCAGACGAGTTGCACGAGGACCACCCTTGGTACGGCGTCTACAAGTTCAAGGCCGGATTTGGTGGCGAGGTGGAAGAGTTTCCAGGTTGCATGGATCTGCCGGTAAACTCTGTTCGGGCCAGGCTGTGGAATAGGATCGAACCTACCTATTACCGTATCCACCAAAGGCTCAAAGGCGACATCTACTACTAGACCGGGCTGTTTCGGCCACGTCCTGGCTGCTTGAAGTCTATGGGGATACTCCTTTAGACTGCCTCTTCGTGGCCCGGACCTGGCATCGTATTTCATAGAGCAAAGGAGTTGCGTGCAGTGACGGAAAGAATTGGCGGCCGGCAAAGGTTGAAGCTGTGAAGAAGGTAGAGATACGCTCGGTCGATGATCCCTCTTACGAGAAAGGCATCGGAGAGTTACGCGTCGTCGCCTACCCTCACCTTCCCGAGGTCCGAGACTCCAGCTTCTACGATTTCGTATACCGTTGGTTCGAGGACCATCCGCTCGCGGACCAGGTATATCGCTGGATCGCGGTGACTGAAGATAACGAAGTGGTGGGCCATCTCTGCGCCCTCCCCCAGTATTATTGGGTCAACGGCCAGCGGGTCGTGGGGCACACTCCCGGCGACTATATGGTGGACCCCCGGTACGGCTTCTACGCCCTCTCTCTGATGCGGAAGTTCTTCCGCGCCTGCGAGAACTGCGTGGCGTGCGATATGGTTCCCGCCACGATCACGGTAGAGACCCGGTTCGGGGCCGAGGTGGCGGGCGAGTTGGGCTACGCGGCGAAGCTCCTGAACGTCGGGCGGCTACCAGTGCCCCCGCTCCCAGGTCCGGTGGCCCGGCTCCTGAATCTTCAGGAAAGGGAGTTGCCCGTTCCGCAAGGCTACCTGAATGACCGGGGCGAGATAGTAAGGTCGGACGGCTCCCAGAACCTCGAAGGTGAGGAGATCCCGGTGGCACGCCCTCGCCTGCCGCTTCCGGAGCCGGTAAAGAATCTTCTCAACGGAGGACTTCAGAAGATAGACGATGTGCTGGAGAACGCTTTCGGCAACGATCTGCGGGTAGAGTCCATAGAGTCCTTTGACGATTCTTTCGACGAGTTGTTCGAGGAGGTAGCCGCCGCCGTACCCGCGACCGCCGAGCGAGACGCGGACTTCCTGCGCTGGCGCTACGGGCCGGGCTGTCCCCAGCATCCGGTTACCGTGTTCGGCGTGAGAGAGGGCGATACGCTGCTCGGTTACGCCGTTCTCAAGGTGCCGACGGGCGGGATGGACGGCTACATCTTGGACCTATCGGTACTTCCGGGTCGGCAAGACGTAGCGCGGGCGTTGCTGCGGGAGACGATCCGGCACTTCAGGAAGGCCGGGGTCCAGATCATCCGCTACCGGTACCAGGAGTCGCTGACCTCGGCCCGTTCGGGAGACCTGCGTCGCCTGGGCTTCTTCTACCGCACCGGCCGAAGCAATAAACTGCTCACCAAGTTCGCGGACAAGGGCCAGCATAAGATGGCCCGCCATGTCTCCAACTGGGCGTACACCGTTGGCGACGGAGAAGCCGCCTTCTGGATGCGGTAGCTCGCGAATGACCTCTGATAGACAGACCGCTCCCTACACGGTAAGAGAGATCAACCCCTCACCGAAAGAGTGGGACTCCCTGGTGCAGAACGTACCCGGCGGCGGCCACATTTTCCAGAGCCACGCCTGGGGCGAGTTCAAGAAACGTCTGGGCTGGACGCCCGTGCGGATAATGATGGAGCGCGACGGAGAGGTAGTTGGGACTGGCCAGTTCCTCCTGTACAAAACCATCCCGGTGCCCGGCGCCCTAATGTACTCTCCGAAAGGCCCGTGGCTCCCATGGGAGGACGAGGCGGCGGTCAGGGCTTTCTTCCGGGGAGTGGGCTCGATAGCCTCCGACAAGGGCGCGCACACGGTCAAGATAGAGCCTGAAGTCCGGGAGGAGCAGGAAGACGTAAAAGCGATCCTTTGGAAGCTGGGCTTCGAGAAATTCCGGTGGGACCTCAACTTCAAGACGACGATGATTCTGGACCTGGAGCCTTCGGAAGAAGAGCTGATGGCGAACATGAAGAAGGATACCCGCTACGGTATTCGACGGGCGGGCCGCGAGGGCGTGGAGGTCGTCGAGGATAACACCGAGACGGGGATCGAGGATTTCTGGCGGATGTTCGAGGTAACGGCCGAACGCAACGGCTTCTGGTACCGGCCGCACGAGTACCAGGTCCCGATGTGGCGAGCAATGATCGAGGCTGGCCAGGCGCGATTTTTCTTCGCCGATCACGAGGGCGATCGGCTCGCGGGCATGTTCGTCTCGAACCTGGGGCACAAGTGCTGGTACTCCTACGGCGCCTCCACCAACATGAAGCGGAACCTCAACCCAACTTACCTGCTCCAGTGGGAGGCGATGCGCTGGGCCAAAGAGCGCGGCATTACCTACTACGACATGGTCTCGATCCCCAGCCCAGAGGAACTACACAAGGAGCATCCTCTCTACGGCGTCTACAAGTTCAAGGCCGGTTTCGGCGGGGAGATCAAAGACTTCGTAGGCTGCCTCGACCTGCCGGTAAAATCCACCCAGGCGAAGCTCTGGAAGCGGATCGAGCCGCTCTATTACCGCGCTTACAGAAAGCTAAAGAAAGATATCTACTACTAACGGAGAGACGGCGGATGATATTCCCCTGGAACAAGTCGCCAGAAGAGCGCATGATCTCGGAGGTCAGGTCCGAGGTCGAGGACTACCTGAAGCGCTGTGAGGCTCTACACGATGAGTTCAGGCAACGTCTGCGAGTGCGAGACGATGCCCGCGCGGCGCTCTCGGAGGCGGAGGAAAATATAAAATCCCTCCAGGCGGAGGGCGTCTCCTTATTGGGTGACTTCAGCGCCGCGATGTCCGCAGCGGACGAAGATGGGCTGCGGGAAGCGGAGCGAGGTTACAAGCGTCACTCCAGCGGCCTCGGAAAGGCCGAGAAGCATAGAGACCGCATGGCCGGGAGGCTGGAGAGCGTGGAAGTAGACGAGGAAGAAGTCTCCCGCGAACTGCGAGACGCGGTCTCCGATCTGCTCGACGAGTACTCCCGAGACGTCGCGGAAAGGAAACAGTGGCTCGCCGGCGTCATGGAGGTTCTGGACGACCAGCGCGAAGAGCTAGGCCGGGCCGCGGCGCCGCTCATGGAAGAGTACGGGTCCCGCCGCTCCCCCGAAGAGCTACCCCCGGCGGAATAAAGACCAGAATAAACCCTCGCCACCGCTACCGGCGGCGAGGGTCCAGGGCATCCCGAAGCCCGTCCCCGATAAAGTTTACCGAGAGAACCGAGAGCGCGATGGCGATGCCGGGGAAGATAATAGCGTGCTGGCCGTTGACGAACACCCCGAAGCCGCTACGGAACGCGTCGGTCAACATGGCGCCCCACTCCGGCGAAGGCGCGGTCGCGCCGAGGCCCAGGAACGAGAGCGCGGCAACGTCCAGGATCGCCACCGCCAGAGTCAGCGTCGCCTGGACCACCAGCGGGGTCAGGCTATTTGGCAGGATGGCCGAGGAGACTATCTGGGTGTGGCTCGCGCCCAGGGCGCGCTCAGCCTCCACGTAGTCGCGCTCGCGGACGCTAATCACCGCCGAACGCACGACGCGGGCCATCTGCGGGATGTAGACGATCCCAACCGCCAGTAGGGCGTTCGTCAGGCTCCGCCCCAGAATGGTGACGATGACGATGGCGAGCAGGATACTTGGAAAAGCCAGAATTACATCCATCAACCTCATCAAAATCGAGTCGATCCAACGCCCGGCGTACCCGGCCGTAACGCCCACTATCGTTCCCACGACCGTCGCCAGCGCCACCGCCGCGAGGCCCGCAGTCAAAGAAAGCCGTGCCCCGTAGAGCAGGCGCGAGAGTATGTCCCGTCCCAGCTCGTCCTGGCCGAGCAGATGATCGGCGCTCGGCGGGGCAAACTTCTCGGAAAGGTTCTGGTCACTTATGGGGTCATAGGGCGCGATCAGTGGCGCGAAGATGCCCGCGAGGATGAAGATGCTCAGGACGACCAATCCGACGACCGCCAGCTTGTTACCGACAAAGGCCCGCCGGAAGTCCGTAAGGCGGGTCCGGGCCTCTATGCCAGGGACGACCGTATCGGTATTCGCCGCGCCCTCCGCCACTACAGTCTCACCCGTGGGTCGAGCGTCGCGTAGAGCACGTCAACTATGAGGTTTATGAACATGAAGAAAAACGTCCCGTAGAGGACTACGCCCTGGATCGCGGCGTAGTCCCGGCGGTTGATGGACTCCAGGGCGAACTGTCCGATGCCGTTCCAGCCGAAGATGGTCTCCGTAATCACCGCGCCTCCGAGGAGAATGCCGAACTGTAGCCCAATGACCGTCACCGTCGGGAGCATCGCATTCCTCAGCGCGTGCCGAAAGACGACCCGGCGGGGCAGAACGCCCTTGGCGTGTGCCGTGCGGATGTAATCCTCGCCCATCACCTCCAACATGCTGGAGCGCGTCATGCGGGTTACGACCGCCATTGGGATGGTACCCAGGGCGACGGCGGGCATTATCAAGTGTTTGATACCGCTCCAGAGACCGGCGAAGTTCAGGGTGAGGATCGAATCCGGAATTACCATCCCGGTTATCGACACGATAGGGACCTCGGTCCGGCCCTGGAAGGGCAGCAGGTCCAGGTTCACGGAGAATATAACCACCAGGATCAGGGCGAGCCAGAAGATAGGCATGCTGATTCCGGTGAGCGCGAAGACCGAGGTGATCCGGTCGATGAGAGAGTATTGCTTTACAGCCGCCAGCACCCCTATCGGGACTCCGACGGCGATAGCGAAGACCATCGCAGCGAGCGTAAGCTCCAGCGTCGCCGGGAAACGCTCCAGCAACTCGGTGGTCACCGGACGGCCCGTAGTTATCGAGATACCGAGGTCTCCCTGCATCGCGTTCCCCAGATAGCGCACGTACTGAACGGGCACTGGTTGATCCAGGCCCATCTCGGCCCGCATCTCGGCGACGCGCTCCTGGGTCGCCTGCTGGCCGAGCAGTATCTGCGCCGGATCGCCGGGGATGGCCCTCACCATGACGAACACCACCAGCGAAACCCCGATCAAAACCGGAACAAGCTGCAGAATCCTCCGCCCGATGTACGTCGTCAGCTCGTGGACCTCCTGTTATCGAGAGCACGGGAGGCGGTGAAGACCGCCTCCCGTGCCTCAGAGTGCCGTCTCGTTGGCTTTACTTTCCGCTCTCCGTCAAGTCTACGGTGTTGAAAGGCTCGCCGCCGGTCGGGCTTGGCAAGTATCCCTCGACGTTCTCCTGGAAGCCCAGGGGCGGCTCAGCGTAGGCGATCTCCGCCCACGGCGCGTCCTCGTGGATGATTTCCTGCGCCCTCATGTACGCTTCCCGTCGCTCGTCTTCGTCGATAGTCGAAGCGCCCTTCTGCAGGAGCTCGTCTACCTCGGGGTTCTTGTAGTAGGCGATATTCTGGGCGTCCGTAGGCGTGGCGGTAGAGCTCGCGAGCAACACGTTGATGAAGTTGTCCGGATCGCCGTTGTCCCCGGTCCAGCCAAGCAATGCCATGTCGTGGGCGCCGCTGCCGGTCTCTTCGAGGTAGGTTCCCCACTCGCGGGTCTCTAGCGTCGCCTTGATACCGACCTGGTTAAGGTCTTGCTGCATAGCCTGGGCTATACCTTTGCCGTCCGGCATGTAGGGTCGAGGGATCGGCATGTACCAAAGATTAGTCTCGAATCCGTCCGGGAAGCCCGCCTCTTCGAGTAGCTGCTTGGACAGATCCGGATCGAACTCGTACGGATCTATGTCCTCGTTGAAGAACGGAACGGTCGGGGGCATCGGGTTGGAGGCCCGGTCGGCGGTATTGCCGAAGAAGCCGTCCACGATCTTCTGCATGTCGATGGCGTGAACGACGGCCTGGCGAACCTTGGAATCATCGAACGGCTTTTTCTCGTTGTTCATGGCGAGGTATCCGACGTTGAGCGGCGGCCGGGTTATGACCTTGAGGTTCGGGTCCTCCTCGATAGTCGGCACGTCGTCGGGCGTAAGGCCGTCGGCGGCGGAGAGCTCCCCGCCGGAGAGCGCCGCCACGCGGGCCGTGTTGTCCGGTATGGAGCGGAAGACGATCCGATCCACATTGGGGCCGCCACCCCCCTCTTCCTCGGATAGCTCCGTGCCCCACCAGTCCGCATACTTGCTCAGGCGAACCGTCGAGCCCTGGTTCCACTCCTCGAACTTGAACGGTCCCGTACCGACCGGGTTGCGCCAGAAGGTCTCGACATTCTCTTTTATTGCCTTCGGTGAGGCGATGCCGAAGGGACTCATGGCTATGTTCTTGATAAACGGCCCCTGGGGACGCTTCAGCGTAAAGCGAACCGTGGAGTCGTCCACGGCCTCGACGCTCTCTATGACGGACTCATCGTCGAAACCGCCAAACATGGAGGAGTAATAGGCGAAGTCGGAGGTCTGGCTGCCGCCACCCTTATGGTACTGATTGTCCGTGTTCTTCCAGCGGTCGAAGTTGAAGACAACAGCGTCGGCGTTGAGCGGCTCCCCATCGTGGAACGTAATGCCCTGGCGCAGCTTGAAGGTGTAGGCCCGCCCGCCATCTTCCGGCTCGGGAACCTCCTCGGCCAGCGCCGGTATGATATCGGTTTTCTCGGGCGCAAAGTCCAACAGACTGTCAAACATCTGCCGGGCCACGATAAGCGACTCGCCATCAGTAACGTTTATCGGGTCGAAGCCCACTGAGTCGGCCCCGCGGCCAAAGGTGAAGGTTCCTCCACCATCGCCACCGCCTCCCTGTCCGCCGCCGATAGTCTCGCTACCGCCGCAACCGGCTACCCCGAGCAGCGCCGCGCCCGCCAGGCTCGCGCCACCCAGCTTTAAGAAATCACGCCGGTTCAACATCCGTATACCCCTGATCTGCGTCAAGGCATTCCCCTTTCTTGAGAAGATCAATCTCGCAAGCTATATACGAGCTTACTAATAGGAGTAAATTAGCATTTCTCTTGCGGCAACGCTACAGAAACAACCGGCCCTCATCTCTACACTGCGGCCCGTCAATTGTTTAGGGCTCCTGCGAGTGGTTTCCGGCGCCAATGCTTCGTCGCCGGATTTCAACGTAACCTTTGCGAAGAAATTTGGACATACCACCGGAGAAAAGAAACCGCCCCGACTAACGGAGTCTGGAGGGGGGAAATGATCCAGTCAGTCGGGGTTCGGCTGATTAACACTATACACATACACTGTAACGTAGTTATTGCCATAATGTTACGATTTTGTTTCGTATGAGAAACAATCCAGTTAAGATCAGCCGCCCGATCGAGAAACTAAGTTACTATTGTTCCTTTTTACCTATACCTAAAGTTGAGATATAGAGTTACTCAGATTGAGACCCACGCCTCTTTTTGCAGTGTTTTTGTCTGGTTTTTACGCTACTGAGACCTCTACAGTATGGTATCCGGTGGCCCCGTCGGTGCCGCCGCCGCCGTGAGGCGGGCGTGTCTCGCTGGTCTGGGTCTCGCCTTTGCCGTCGGTGGCCCGCACCTTGAGGGTGTAGTCGCCGGGCTCGACGTTCCTGGTGTCCCACTCGTAGACGTACTGGCGCCAGGAATCTATGTCGAGCTGTTCGGCCAGGCGGGCCTCGTTCCAGGTATCGCCGTCGTCGGTCGAGACCTCTACCCGGCTTATGCCGCGGTGGGGCGCCCAGGCAACGCCGCCTATAGGCACGTTATCTGTGGAAAGGCTCTCACCGCCTTTTACGGTGTCGATGCGGGACTGGGTCTTAACGGGGCCCTTCTTGGTCCAGGTGCGTTGGATCCAGTACGCGTCGAAGTCCCAGTTGGTGAGCTCTATCTCGGTGAGCCACTTCGTCGCCGAGACGTAGCCGTAGAGACCGGGGACGACCAGGCGGACCGGGTAGCCGTGCTTGACCGGAAGCTCGGAGTCGTTCATCCCGAAGGCCACAAGCGCGTCGCGTCCGTCGAAGGCAAGCTCCGTCTTGAAGCCCCCTGTCCAGCCGTCCACGCTGCGGCCCACGAGTTGCTCGGAGGAGCGGTTGATCTTCTCCGGGTTCACGCCGGCTTCCCTCAGCACGTCGGAGAGGAGAACGCCGGTCCAGCGGCCGTTGGAGACGAGGCCGCCGCCTACCTCGTTTGAGACGCACGAGAGCGTGACGTCCGACTCGCGAGTGGACATGGAAAGCAGGTCTTTATAGGACATCTCAAGCGGGTTCTGTACGCCGGAACCCTTTATCTTGAGCGACCACTCATCTACGTTGATCCTCGGCGAGGTAATCGCCGCGTCTATCAGATAGAAGTCTTTGACCGGTGTGATCAGGGGCGGCATCCCCTCTACTTCGAGGGAGGCCGCATCGGGCGGGGGCGGGAGTGTCTCGTTCTTGACGACACCTGTCGTACCGCCGCCAGTAGTATCGCCACCGGACGTGTCCCCCCCACCGAGGTTCAGGGCTTTGGGCGCGCTGGACTCCCCGGCCGCGCCGCCACCGGCCAGCAAACGGCCGACTCCGACGGCCGCGAGACCCGCAGCCGCCGCGCCACCGCCGAGCAGCAGGAAGTTCCGCCGCCCGACCGCGATGCCCCCCGAAGAATGGGCCTCACGCGACCTCACACCCGCCATGGCCGGCGCGGCCTGTTCTTCGGATGCAGCCGGAGTGGGTTCCGCGGCATCCAGGCCGGAGGACCGCAGCAACATTGCCGAGACCGTAACACCGGCTGATAGGGCAACGAGGATGGTTACGACCGTAAGGACAGAGTCCGCGAACGGCTCCGCGAGCGTGACGATAATAGCGATAGCCGCCAAAACGCTCACGCCGACGAGGGATAGCAATGGGGATCTCAATGCAAGATAGGCCAGGAGACCTGAGGCGATGAGTGTACCGACGACCATTGAAGCGATCAAAATCGGTATATCGGCGGTGCCGAGTATCTCGATGGCACGGGTCGCAAAGCCGCCCGGCGTCAATCTGATGACCAACTGCGCCAGCGATAAGAAGACCGACGGCACGAGTTGATAGAGACCGTGCACCAACTCCACTATTCCAAACGCCAGTACGGCTCCTACGGCCCCGGCGAAAAATGCTCTTAATTTAACGTTCACTTCTGATCTCCATTGTTATCCGCCACTTCCGAATCCTGAGTTCGCTTTCAAGAAATTCTACTACCGGTCAACTACCCGTTTGTTACAACTTTATTACGACCGACGGGTCGAACCTGGATCACCGGAGGTCTCGCCAAACCCTCGGCCTCCTTGACATCATCCCACTTTGGCGCTACAAAGCGCCGTACAGGCTAAGATGGGAACGAGTAGCGGTGCGACCTCCCGCCACAGCGAACCGGCGTTGGTGAGAGTCCGGCGCGGGAAGCGGCGCGAAGATCCTCCCAGAGCCGCCGGCCGAAAGCGAAGAGCCCGGATACGGGACTCAGGCGTTAATAAGCTAGGCCGGGTTCGCCCGTTACAGCGGCGAAGCGTATACCCGGCGTAAGCCAGGGCAGGCGCCACAGAGTGGTCGGGGACGCGAGTTCCCGGACAAGTAGGGTGGTACCGCGAGGGTCTTTTACGAGGCTCCCGTCCCTACGGCGGAGAGTAGTGTAGCTCCGTCCGTAGTGGACGGGAGCTTTTTCATTCAGAGAGGTCGTAGATGGTGTCATTCGAGAAAGTAAGCCCACAGGTCGAGTTCCCGAAGCTGGAGAAACAGATCGTCGAGCTCTGGGAGAGAACGGAGACTTTCAAAAAGTCGGTCGAGAGCCGCCCGGAGGATAACCCGTTCGTCTTCTACGAAGGTCCACCGACGGCAAACGGGCGGCCCGGCTTTCACCACGTGCTGTCGCGGGCGTTTAAGGACCTGATCCCCCGCTACAAGACCATGCAAGGCTACCGGGTCGAGCGCAAGGGCGGCTGGGATTGCCACGGCCTCCCCGTCGAGCTGGAGGTGGAGAAGGAGCTCGGCCTCACCGGCAAGAACGACATCGAGGAGTACGGAGTCGAGGAGTTCAACCGCCTCTGCCGCGAGTCCGTTTTTCGCTACGTGGACGAGTGGCGCAGGATGAGCGACCGGATGGGATTCTGGGCGGACATGGAGAACGCCTACTGGACCCTGGACAACAACTACATCGAGAGCGTCTGGTGGGCCCTGAAGGAGCTCCACGACAACGACCTACTCTACGAAGGTTACAAGGTAACCGCCCACTGCCCCCGCGACCAGACCTCGCTGTCGAGCGCCGAGGTCGCCATGGGCTACGAAGACGTCACCGACCCGAGCGTCTACGTGAAGCTGCCGCTCGAAGACGACCCGGAGACGAGCCTCCTCATCTGGACCACGACGCCTTGGACCCTGATCTCCAACACCGCCGTCGCCGCCGCCCCGAACGTCGAGTACGCAACCGTAACGACGGACGGGGAGCGCCTGATCCTGGCGCGCGAGCTCCTGGACAAAGTCCTCGGCGAGGGCAACTACGAGGTCCACGCCGTAACCGAAGGCCGGGGTCTCGAAGGCAAAAAGTACCGCCGCCCCTTCGACTACGTTCCCGTCGAAGACACGGACAACCTCTTTACCGTAGTCCTCGGCGACTACGTGACCATCACGGAGGGCACCGGCCTGGTCCACACCGCCCCGGCCTATGGCGAAGACGACGCCCGAACGGGCCGTCGCTACGGCCTGCCGACCATCCACCCCGTAAAGCCTGACGGAACTTTCGACGAACGAGTCGGGCCTTTCACCGGCCAATTCGTAAAAGACGCCGACCCAGGGCTCGTGGATGAGTTGCGCGAGAAGGACGTATTGTTCCGGGTCGAGGAGTACGAGCATCCCTATCCCCACTGCTGGCGGTGCGGGACGCCGCTTCTGTACTACGCGAAGAAAGCCTGGTACGCCCGGACGACCCGTGTCCTGGACGAGTTGCTTCGGGAGAACGAGGAGATCAACTGGGTCCCCGAGCACGTAAAATGGGGCCGCTTCGGCGACTGGCTCCGCAACAACGTGGATTGGGCCCTCTCCCGCGAACGTTACTGGGGTACTCCCCTGCCCATCTGGCGCTGCCCCGAGAACCACGTAACGGTCGTTGGGAGCGTCGAGGAGTTGAAAGAAAAGGCGCTCGGGGAGGTCCCGGACGACCTGCACCGGCCCTACGTGGACGACGTAAAAGTAGAGTGCGGCGAGTGCGGCGCTGAGGCGAAGCGGGTGCCGGAGGTCCTGGACGCCTGGTTCGATTCCGGGAGCATGCCCTACGCCCAGGACCACTACCCGTTCGAGAATAAAGAACATTTCCGCAACAACTTCCCGGCGGACTACATCTGCGAGGCGGTGGACCAGACGCGGGGCTGGTTCTACTCGCTGCTGGCGACCTCGACGATGCTCTTCGACAAGAGCTCCTTCAAGACCTGCCTCGTGCTCGGCCACATCCTCGACGCCGAGGGCAAGAAGATGAGCAAGAGCCGGGGCAATGTGGTGGACCCTTGGGAGGTCTTCGAGCGGCAGGGGGCCGACGCCCTACGCTGGGCGCTATACACCGCTTCCAGCCCCGGCAACCCGCGTCGCTTCTCCGAGGATCAGGTAGACGAGGCAGTCCGCAAGTACCTCCTGACCCTCTGGAACACCTACTCGTTCTTCGTAACCTACGCCCGCATAGACGGTTTCGACCCAAAGACGGGATACGTCCCGCCCGAGGAGCGGACCCTGATGGACCGCTGGGCGCTCTCGGAGTTGCAGCTAACGGTCCAGACCGTAACCGAGCGCCTCGACGCCTACGACGTAACGGCGGCCGGACGGGCCATCGGGGATTTCGTGGACGAGCTCTCCAACTGGTACGTCCGGCGCAGCCGCCGCCGGTTCTGGAAGGGCGAGGACGACACCGACAAGCGGGCCGCCCACTCGACCCTGTACGAGTGCCTGGTCGCCGTTACGAAACTAACCGCCCCCTTTACGCCGTTCGTGGCCGAGGAGATCTACCGGAACCTGGTGGCAAGCGTCGATGAGGAAGCCCCGGAGAGCGTCCACCTGGCGGAATGGCCGGTCGCGGACACCGGACTCGTGGACCGGAGTCTCTCAGAGAGGATGGCCGCCGCCCGCAAGGTGGTGGCCCTCGGCCGGGCCGCCCGAAATGCCTCCGCCATAAAGACCCGTCAGCCGCTGCGCGAGGTGGTGGTGGTCCCGTCGAATGAAGACGCAGGTTTCCGCCAAGGCGTGGAGAGTCTTCAGGGGATCATATTGGACGAATTGAACGTCAAGGAGCTTCGCTTCGGGACGGCTGAGGACGTGGTCGCCTACGACCTCAAACCGAACCTCAGCGTGGTCGGGCCGAAGTACGGAAAGCTCGTGCCGGGCATCCGGGAAGCTCTGGCGGAAGCCTCTCCCGAGACCGGGGCGCGGGCCGCCGCCGGAGAAGGGGTGGCGGTGATGGTCGATGGAAGAGAAGTAGAGCTTTCGCCAGAAGAGCTACTCGTGGAGCCGGGCGAGCGCGAAGGTTACGCCGTGGAGCGGGAAGGAGAGCTATCCGTTGCGCTACTTACTGAGCTAAGCCCTGAGCTACTCGACGAAGGGCTCGTGCGGGAATTGGTCCATAAGGTGCAGAGTCTGCGTCGGGAGAAAGACTTCGAGATCGAAGAGAGCATCCACGTGGGCATCTCCGGCAGCCGCCGGATCACGAACCTGCTCGATGGAGAGTGGGGCGATTATTTCAAGACCGAGGTACTGGCGCGGAACCTGGATCTCGGTTCCCAAGACGGCGCCGAGGCCGTCGAGGTAGACGGGGAAGAGTTGCAGGTTCGGCTGAAACCGCTGGGGAAAGAAAATTCAGATTAGCGGCATCCGGCCGAATTTCGTAGCTCCAGATAATAGAACGGGCAAAACGGGTATGATGTAGGATTGTAGAGTCTACTGAACTAACGCAAGAAAGGGAGGCCCAGGTGTTTGGGAGAAAAAAGCGGGCGGAGCGGTTAAAAAAAGAAGCTGAGTCAAGGTCGTTTGTCCCCGTAGCTGCGCTGGCCGCCTTCTTCGCCGAAGCCCGGCCGGTAGCCGAGAGGCTGCTCTACGATGACGACCTCCGGAATAACCTTCGCACGTTTATCGAGGCGGCCAACAAGATCTATGGCGAAGTCTCCAAAGACAGCCCGGGCGAGATAGTCGCCCGGCTCTGGGACGACGATAAACTCAGGGAGCAGATCGAATCCGCGACGGCCGCCGCCCAGGAAGGTACCAGGCGTGTCCGGGGAGAGAAAGTAAAGAGCGGCGGCGGAGGCGGCGGCATACTGCTGTTGCTACTCGCCGCGGCCGTAGGCTTCCTGTTCCTCAACCCGCGCACCGGCCCGGAAGCCCGGAGGCTCGCCAAAGAAGCCCTCGGCGCCCTGAACTCAGGCAGCTAAGCAGAATCCACTACGAAGCTTCAAGAGCTTTCAGAGACCTTGAAAGCCGGGTAACGGTTGCCCAGCTCGAGGTCGAGAACGCCGAGGTCTCCGCCGGAAGCGGCGAAAGAAGAGCGGAGGTCCGACAGAGTAGAACGGACCTCATCTTCCGCCCGCCCAGCCCGGTTGGCGGCGCTATCACTCGGTGTTCCTTCCTGTTCGAGCCTCTCGGCGCGACTCTTCAGGCGTTCGGCCCGCTCAAAGAGCGTGGCGTGCGCCTCTGCGTGGGAGAGGATCGCGGCGGCGGCGCGTTGTCGGGCCGTCGGATCGTAGGCACGCTTGGCGGGTCGTCTCTCCGGCAGAAGCCGGACGAGAGCCCGGCGGAGCTGAGACATCGGAGACCGTAGTCCTATTTTTCTGAAAGGCGATACACTTCCTTCACTCATGGCGCACATGATAAACCGTCCGACGCTAATCGTTGTGATAACCCTCTCAACATTCTTGCTTGGGGGATGTTCCGGCCTGATGGGAGAGACTCCCAGGGAGCAGGCAAACGAAGACATCTCGGCGGCGAATGAAGCCGTAGCCCAGCACAACGAACTCTTCCAACAGACCCGCGGCACCTACCAGGACGTCAAAGAGAAAATAGAGTCGAGCGGCGGCGAAGGTGGAGATAACGCCTTTCAGGAAGAAAAGGACCGTATAGCCGAAGCCCGCTCGAACCTCGAAGAAGCGCGGAGCAACCTGGAAGACGCCCGGAGTTCTCTCGAAGACACCCAAGGCGTAGAAGAGTTGGACCCGGTGGTCAAAGAGTACGCAACGACGCTCTCGGAGGCGATGGACGCCCAGCTCGACGCGGAGACCAAAGAGATACAGTTCTACGACCTGTTGGAGGAGGACCCGATCCTGGAGAACAACCGGGACGAGGCGCAGAAGTTGCTCTCGGATGCCGGGGACAGCTACCAACAGGCCGAGAACTCCTACGAAGAAGCCCAGGAACTGGCGAACTCCAACCCTGACGTGCTGAGCCCGGCCTCCGGCTCCACGGACAATAACTCAGAAGGCGGGTCCAACAACTAGACTCGGGTCAGCCCCGACGCTCGAAGACCAGCACTCCGTCGCGGTCGTAGATCTTGCGGTATTCAGGGCTCCGGCGAAGTTCGCTGGTCGTCTGGAGGTTCAGAACGGGGTTTATGTTGGTGTCGTAAGCTGGTACGGTCTCGTCCAGAACGATGTATTCTGCGTCCCGGATCGTCGGAAAGAGGTAGAGATGCCGCCGGTGGGCCAGATGCGGGCCGACCTGGTTCGTCGCCGAGACCTTGGCGCCATCCGGTATGAGAGAGACCGCCTCGTCCAGGGCTTCCAGATGCTCCTCCGAAGGCGGGTGTATGACGGTCGAGGTGTTAGAAGGGGAACTGAACAACGGTAGCGGACCCGCATCGTAGTTTATCTGCGCCCCGAACAGGAGTATCCCCAGGGCTATAAAGAGCGGTAATTTATCTCGGACGGACTCACCCGGCGACAATCGTTTCAGCCAGGAGAGGTACCGGCGACGACTCTTAGCCGCCCGGCGCAACAGCTCGGTCATGTTACGAATGCCGGCGGCTGTGGCGACATATACGAAGGGGAGTATCGGGGCGGAGTAATGGTAGCGGACATTCGCCATCTGGGGGCGGTCGCTGAGGAGGTTTATGGCGAGTTCCGGCATCGGTATCGTCAACACTAACGGCGCGAATAGCGCCAAAAATCCCGTCAATCCCAGCAGCGAAGCCAGGTAGAGCGGCTTGTCTTCGGAGAACAGAAAAGAGAGCGTGAAGAGCGGGTCCGTTAGCGCAGTTCGTACGACCCCTCCCATCGAGCCCCCGAAGGCTTCGTAGCGTCCCTCGACGAGCTGGCTCGTGTCCCCCACGTTGAAGGCCGGGATTATGACCTGCATTATCAGGAGGAAGTACGCCGCGCCCACCACGAAGATCGGGATTCCCCATCGTGGCCACCGCTCCACGAATAGCGCGTACAGGCCCATCATGGCTACTAGAAGGACTATCTCCTCTTTGGTAAGGGAGGCAAGCGCCGCGAAGAGTACGAAGGGGAAAAGTCTCCGTTCCAGCATGTAGTGGAAAGCGAAGAGCAGGAACGTCCCGGCCATCATCTGGGCGTGGAAGTCGAAGAGGTTGGCGGATTGGAGCCCGTAGTTGAAGAGGTAAGCGACCGCGATGATCGCTGCGGGCCAATCGCGTCCGAGGAATCGTTTCGCCAGCCAGTAGAGCGGGATGGCGCCGAGGCCCACGGCGGCGGATTGGGCGATCAGGAGCCAGTAAGGGCTCGGGGTGATCCAGTAGAGCGGGACGAAAGCGAGTAGCAGGAAATCGGCGTGGTTTTTGAGCCGGGAGGTGATCTCACCCTGCTCGTCGGTGGCTTCGAGGATGCGCCCGTGGGCGGAGTTCCAGACGGCCTGGTCCATGTTCCCCAGGTCGAAGCGGGAGGAGGCGTAGGTCTCGTGCTTGTAGATGGAGAGTAGCGAGAAGATCACCACGTAGAGAACGGCGACGATCAGAACGATCTCTCTCGGACCGGGGCGATTGAAACCACCCAGAAACTTGCGGAGCCTCACGTTAATCATCATCGAGGCTCCTCCAACTAAAGTTCTCTGACGCGAACCAACGGGCTTCACGTGGCGGCCCGAAACCGGCCTCCCGCATACGATCTAAGGTAGCGCCAGGCTCTTGCAGGTCGTCTACCCGCCGGACGACGCTGCCGTCTCCCATGCGACGGACCGTCAACACCGTACCGGCAGCGTCCGTGGTTGCTACATAGGCGCCGTCGCGGCTGACACGCGGGTTGCGGCTCCCCGTCTCGACCGTGATCCCGGTCTTGCTAAAACTCCAGTCTTTGGAATCCATGAGCCCAACACCGGTCTTCTCGCCGTCCGTCCACATCACGGGCAACGCGTCGTCCAGCTCCGGCACGATGGGCGCCGGGTCGTAGAGTCCGAGGTCTTCCACCCCGGATAGAGGTATCTCGCCGGTACCGACGAGAAGCTTTACGCGAGACTCCGAGAGGTCGGCGCCCTGGGGCCGTTCGTCGAAGACCAGCGCGTTCGAGTCGAAGTAGTAGTAAGGGGCCCCCACTCTCTTTTGGGTCTCGTAGACGGTAGCCTGCCGCCGTTCGAAGAAGTTGTAGGCCGTGAGGGTTAGCCCATCCGGGCCGAGTCTCCAGGCGTAGACTGTGTTCTCTGCGCCCCATACCGGGCCGAGTACCGGAACCGCACCGAGGAGATCCGGCTCCAGCAATCGCTTCGTTACTCCACTCGCGGGCAGCGCCAGCACATTCGCGGGAGAAGACCCGGCTGTGTAACGGCTCGCCAGCAACCACGTGCGGTCGCCGGAGAAGGACGAATCGGCCAAGACCTCACCAGGCTCGGCCCTCTGGGTCAGCGCCCGAGTATTGCGTACGAGGTCGGCGCTGTACAGGTCACCGCGCAGTTCCCCGCCATCCTCACGCAAGATGGTAAAGGAGATACTGCGCCCGCCGGTACGCGCCAGGGAAGTCGCATAGTCATCGGGGTTTCCGGTGTAGATCTCCGTGACCTCCCCGGATTCCGGCTCTAGCGAGACCACCGAGCCATCTTCGGTGGCGTAGATGATCTCCTGGCTCCTCTCCCGTCCAGTAACGACTCCCACGGCCAGAAGCAGTATCGTCAGCATTGCCAACAGCACCCACCCGTACCGGACGGTGTTGCCCGCAAGCCCCGGCCTGCGGGCGATAAAACGATCCAGTGAAGCGTCGAATCGGTGCCGTAGTCTTGAGAGCACGTCCATAACCCGGAAAGTATAGCCTGTCAGTATTCCGGCCATAAATACGCCCGTTGGAGCTTTCGGGGTTGCCTCAAGAAGCTACTATCAACCGGCTACAGAAAAACCTTCTGATGTTCTCCGTTTTCGACCGATGTGGCCTCGTGGTTTTCTAGGATGAAGGAGGACTCCAGGATAAGTTTATGTACGGCCTTCGGCAAGAATGGGTCGCCTGCTGAGCTTCGCTACCCTCGATGATGATCTGACGCGTCAAACGGCGCGGGGCCGTCAGTGTAAGGCCGGTGTATAGCCGGCCTCCCCAGGATCGGGATCAAGGCCGGTGGAGAGAAATCTGTCTCTGGACTGTTGTCTCTCCCGCCTCTCGACTTCGAGACGTTCGGTCTCAATCCGCTCGAGACGCTGCCTCTCACGCTCCGCTTTTAGCTTCTCCAGCTCTATTTTGGGGTTGTCTATCAAGGCAAGCACCTTCTGCTCTATCTCGTCGCGGACCCTGCGGAAGCTCTCCAGCAGGTCCTCTTCCGGGACTTCCTCCGCCCGAGGGTCGTCGAAGAGCCAGGAGATCCTTGCGTGAACACCCGGAAAGGTCTTGGGACAGTTCTTCTCGGCCCGGGCGCACACGATGATGAGGTAGTTGAAACCCGTCTTCCCCAGGTAGGTCTTCAGGCGCTTTGGGTATTGGTCGGAGATGTCTATGCCTACCTCTTCCATGACCTCTACTGCGTAGGGGTGGATCTCGCCGGTCGGCTCGGTACCCGCACTGTAGGCCTCGAACGCGTCGCCGCCATAGTGCCTCAAGAAACCCTCGGCCATCTGGCTTCGCGCCGAGTTCTGGGTACACAGGAAGATCACCTTCTGCTTCTTGGTTTCCTTGGTCTTCTCCATCCGCCAAACTCCTTCTCTCCGATCTACGAAACTTCTACCGTCTCCAGCGTGCCTCCGGCCGCGAGCTGCCCGGCGAACTCGTCGGGTAGCTCACTCCCCCTGATGCCCTCCATCGCGCTATCCAGGTCGTACTCGACCCGCACGAAATCTACCGAGAACCCATCTTCCCCGGCCTCGATGAGCACGTAACAAGCCCGGAAGTCGCCGTCTTTGGGCTTGCCCACGGAGCCGGTGTTTACGAAGTGAACACCCTCCACCTCCCGATACCAGGGTTTATGGGTATGTCCGAAGGCGATGAGATCCCCCTCCTTGAGGCCCGCGGTCTTCGCCATCTTGGCGCAGAAGGAGTCGGGGCGGTCTTCGGTCCAGTAGAGTGTGTTCAGGGTCGGCGTGCCGTGTACCAGTGTGATCTGGGGCCGCGAAGTGTGACCGCCACGAGTCCGGAGATCCATGCGGAAAGGCAACTCCCCCAAAAAACGCTTGGTCTCCGCCACGACGTGCTCGCGGGTCCATTCGTAGCTGATGTGCGAAAGTTCCTCGCCCCGCGGACTGTCCGCCTTGCAACCGCAGTGCTTGTAGTCGGTGGCGACCGTGGAGTCGTAGTTGCCGGCGATGCCCGGTATCCCGCGCTCCCGGATGAGGGCGACCGTCTCATTCGGCCACGGCGCGTAGCCGACGAGGTCTCCGAGGTGGTATATGGCGTCTACGTCGTCCCTGCTGTCTATATCCCCTAGCACCGCTTCGAGGGCCGGCAGGTTCGAGTGGACATCCGAGATCAGGGCGTACTTCACGTGTACCTCCTTAATCGTAATTTGACGATTTGATCCGGTAGTATACGCGCCGGCGTAGATATTTTTGTTTCAAGACGGTTAAATTTTCCCTGCTGAGGACTCGTTTTCGGTCGGATTATGAGCCGGTCTGGGCAGTTGCGACGCGCGTCGGGCTATGCGGTGTGCGGTCTTCGGCTTTACGCTCGCTGTAACGATCGATCAGGTAGTCGGCCCGATCCCGCGTTAGCAGAGTGAATTTGACGAGTTCCTCCATTACATCCACCATCCGGTCGTAGTAGGGAGACGGCTTCATTCTCCCGGCCTCGTCGAACTCCTCATAGGCTTTCGCCACCGACGACTGGTTCGGGATGGTGATCATTCGCATCCAGCGGCCCAGAATCCGCAAGGCATTCACGGCGTTAAAAGATTGAGAACCGCCATTCACCTGCATAACCGCGAGCGTCCGCCCCTGGGTTGGTCGCACCCCGCCGCTCTCCAGTGGAAGCCAGTCGATCTGGGATTTGAAGATCCCAGTGATGGTCCCGTGCCGTTCGGGGCTGCACCAGACATGCCCTTCCGACCAGACCGACGCCTCACGCAATTCGGCGACCTTTGGATGATCCGGTCGGGCGTCGTCCGGCTGGGGCAAGCCGCGAGGGTCGTAGATCCGGGTTTCGGCCCCAAAACTGCGGAGCAGCCGGGCGGCTTCCTCCACCAACAGGCGGCTGTAGGAACGGTCGCGCAGCGAGCCATAGAGCAGGAGTATTCGCGGCGGATGCGTCGAGAGTTGCCCGCCCGCCAGCTTCTCCAATGAGGGCGGGTCCGAATATTCGGGCAATAGCGCAGGAAACTCGTACATAGGTCCTCCAAGTGGATAAATGATCGTCGTTCCGTGGCGGCGCGCCGGCGGATTTCATATTCTCTACTAGAGAGCTTCGGAGAGCCCCTTGAACTCGGATAAGGCTTCGCGGTTCAGGCAATAGCACGTGCGGGGACCGTCTATCGAGCCTTCGATCAGGCCGGCGTCCTTCAGGACCTTTAAGTGCTGGCTGACGGTGGACTGGGCGAGCGGCAGTCTCTCCACGATATCCCCGCAAACGCAAGTCTCCACGGAGAGCAACAACCTCACGATCGCTACCCTGACCGGATGCCCGAGCGCCTTGCAGAGCCCGGCAAACCTCTCATGGTCGTCCGATAAAGCCTCGAACGCCACTTCCGGCAGTATCTCCCCGGCGGGAAGGCATTTCCCACCAGCGTCGTCCAGTACGGATCTTGCCATGCGGCTATCTTCTTCCATGTTGCGTCCTTTAATCGTCATTTGCCGATTTAACCACTACTCGTCTCCGGCGTCCACCGAATTATCCAACAGCCAGAGGTCCGATATTCTCCCCGGTCCCGCCAGCCGCGGGTGTAGGTGCTCCGGTTTTCGCAAGCGTTATCTAGCCGGTTGGCTGGCACGCCGGGCAGACGTGCGTCCCCCGCCCGGCGACCTTCGTTTTGACGATCTCCGCGCCGCAGATCGGGCACGGCTCTCCGGCGCGGGTGAAGACTTGTAGCTGGTGCTGGAACTTGCCCGTCTCACCGAAAGCGTCATGGTAGGAGTCGAATGTAGTGCCCCGGAGCTCGATGGCCCGGCTGAGAATGTCACGGATCGCGGCGTGGATGCGTTCTATCTCCTCCGGGTCGAGGGTGTTCGCTTTTCGCAGGGGATGGACACCCGCAGCGAAGAGGACCTCGTCCACGTAGATATTGCCCAGACCGGCGACGACCGACTGGTCCAGGAGCAGCCCTTTGATACTCGCTTTGCGTTCGAAGACTTTCGTCAGGTATTCGGGAGTGAACTCATCCGAGAACGGGTCGGGGCCGAGGCGTGAGATCAGGGGGTGCGTCTCGACCTCGCCGGGCTTGTAGAGGTTGAAGTACCCGAGCCAGAGCCGGGTAAAGGCGAGAACCAAGCCGTCCTCGAACTCCAGGATGGCGGTGTTCATCCGGTCCGGCTCCCGCCACTCCGGCAGAGGCAAAACCCGCCCGGAGATGACGAGGTGGATGACGCCGACGACGTCCCCGAAATCGAGCAGGATGATCTTGCCGAGCCGTCCCGTCCCCAGGAGCGTCTTACCGACGAGCCGCCGACCGAATTCCTCCAACGCCACATTCGTCACGTCCGGGCGGAACACGGCGGCCCGGAGGACTTTCTTTCCGGCGGCGAGCACCCGGATGTCCTCGGAGATCACCGTCGTCTCGGGTAGCTCCGGCAACTAGCCTCCCAACAGCTTCTCTATGTACCGGGGCACCCCGTCCTCGTTCACCGATGGGGCGATCGCGTCGGCGGCATCGCGAACCGCGGCGGTCTTCCCGCCGACCGAGACCCCGTGCCCGGCGAAGTAGAGCATATCCACGTCGTTGTCCGCGTCGCCGAAGGCTATAGTGCGGACCGGGTCTACCTCCCAGTAATTACACATGAACTCCAGCGCTTTGGACTTGGTCCCCTCGTGGCCGCTTATCTCCACGTAGTGCGGCAGGCTACGGGTAACGAACAACCGTTCCTCGAACGCCCTGCGAGCATCGTCGATCCAGTTTGGTACGTTGCCGGGATGGTCCACTATTACGAGCTTCGTAGGGTGCTCGTCGCTCTCCCGGAGCCACTCCAGCGGGGACTCGACGACGGTCACGTCGAACCACTCGGGGTGGCGCATGTTATCCAGCAGCGCCGCCGTATTCTGCGCGGATACGACCCGGCCGTCGAGGAATACTCGGGCTTGAAGACCACGTTCGGCGGCCCACTCAAGCGCCTCGATGCTGAGGTCGCGTTGCAAAGTGCGGTGCATAAGGGTCTCGCCGTTCATGCGACGGACCATCGAACCGCCGTAGCAGATCAGGGGGTCCTGGTCCTGGAAACCAAGCTTCAGGGCGTGTTCGCGGGCGCTCCCATAGTGACGTCCGGTGGCGACGATCAGGCGCATTCCATCTTCCCGAAGCCTCTGAAAAGTATCCAGAACTCGATCCGTTATGACCAGGTCGTGGCTCAAGACCGTACCGTCGAGATCGAAAACCCCGAGATCGAAAGGCATACCGTTATTCGCACCGTTCAAATTCGCCAAATCGAAACCTCTCTGAACTAAACCAACGCGACGTATTCTAGCCCGTCCTGGAGTTCTGTTCTTACGGGGATTCACAATCCGGCGTGTGTTGTAATAACTCGTTGAGGACCAACGTCGGACAGGAGCGGTGGGATGAGTTTAGCCGGGCGGATGGAACGACTGGGTACGGAGACGGCATTTTCGGTGCTGGCGAAGGCGAAAGCGCTTGAGGCGCAGGGGCATGAGATCATACACCTGGAGATCGGCGAACCGGACTTCGACACAGCGGAACACATAGTCGAGGCCGGTTGCCGGGCGCTACGCGACGGCCAGACCCACTACACTCCCACCGCCGGAATCCCCGAACTACGAGAGGCCATAGCCGAAGACGTGGCGCGCAGCCGAGGCATCGAGGTCAGTCCCGAGCAGGTCGTGGTGACGCCGGGTGGAAAGCCGATCATGTTCTTCGCCATACTGGCGCTCGTCGAAGAGGGCGACGAGGTGCTGCTGCCGAACCCGGCGTTCCCGATCTACGAATCGATGGTCAACTTCGCCGGCGGCCGTCCGGTCTTCGTGCCGCTGCGGCAGGAGAACGATTTCCGCTTCGACCTCGAAGAGTTCCGGGCGGGGATCAGCGACCGCACCAAACTGGTCATCCTCAACTCGCCCGCCAACCCGACCGGCGGCGTCCTGACGCCGGAGGACATCTCCGGGCTGGCGGAGATACTGCGAGAGCGCCCGGATATCTTCGTTTTGAGCGATGAGATCTACTCTCGTTTGCTCTACGATAGCCCTTTCACCAGCATCGCCTCAGAGTCGGGACTCGGCCCTGACGGGCGCACCATCATCCTCGACGGCTTCTCAAAGACCTACGCCATGACCGGCTGGCGGCTCGGCTACGGCGTGATGCCCGAATGGCTCGCCGAGGCGGTAGCCCGCCTACAGGTCAACTCCAACTCCTGTACCAACGCCGCGGCCCAGTACGCGGGCCTCGCGGCGCTCAATGGCCCGCAGGACGGCGTGAACCGAATGCTAGAAGAGTTCCGCGCCCGCCGCGACCTGATCGTGGACGGACTAAACGACCTCCCCGGCCTCGAATGCGCCACCCCCCAGGGCGCCTTCTACGCCTTCCCCCGAATCACGGGCACCGGCCAAACCGCCGGAGAGCTGGCCGCCCTGCTGATGGAGAAAGCCGGCGTCGCCTGCCTCTCCGGCACGGGCTTCGGCGAGTACGGCGAAGGCCACATCCGTTTCTCCTACGCCAACTCCCGCGAGAACATCAGCCGGGCTCTCGAAAAGATGGGCGAGGTCTTGCGAGACGGTCGAAGCTAAGAGCGCTGTCTACCCTTCCAGCCAGTTCTCTATCTCTAGCTCGGGAACCCGCCGGAAGTGGCGCTCGTTGCCGGTCACTACTTTGAGATTTTGCGAGAGCGCGATCGCCGCTATCCGTATATCGGCATCGCCTATGGGAGTACCTCTCCGCTCCAGATCGGCCCGGATCTCCCGTAGCGCCGGGCCGCAGAGACGTCGAAGGGCAGCACCGGCAGGTTGGGTAGCAGAGCACCCTCGATCTTTTCCAGCAGAACGGCGGTGCGCTCCCTCAAACGATGAGCCCCGTAGATTAGCTCCCCGAAAGTTATGCTCGACGTGAACTGTTGCTCCGGCGGAGTCCGGGCCACCTTTGCTACCAGATCGCTCGACGGGGAGCGCTTCATCAGGTTGCTCAGAATGTCGGTGTCGAGCAGGTACATCAGGCGCCGAGATCCACGGGACGTCCGGTATCGCGTTCACGCTCCATGTATACCTCCTCCAGCACCGAGTCCAACTCTCGTTCATCCTCTTCGTCCAACACCCCGATCAAGGCCAATGCCCCCATCGGACGGGAGGAGGCATCTTCTCGCTCGCCTTCCAGGCGCTCCAGGTCCTCGACACTTACTAGCGCGGCCAGTGGCTTGCCCCGGCGCTCTACGACGAAACGCTCTCCACCATAACCGGCACGCGCCATCAGCGCCGAGAGATGCGCCTTCGCTTCCGTTGCTCTTATCTTCTCCACCATACTCTTCTCCAGACCTCGAACAGGTCATTTTGACCATTTTGGCATTGACCGCTTTTTTGGAAGGATCAGGACAGGAAGCGGTCGATCATGGCCCGCGCGATGCTCAACCTCGGCGGAAGCGGGGGCATCTTCTCGGGTGAGAACCATCCGGCGTCTTCGATCTCCTCGCTCGAACGGAGCTCGCCGCCCGCGTACTCGGCGGTGAACCCTATCATCAGGGAGTCGGGGAACGGCCAGGGCTGGCTGCCGAAGTAGCGCAGGTTTCGGACCTCGACGCCGACCTCTTCCCGAACTTCCCTGGCGATAGTCTGCTCTATCGACTCGCCGGGCTCGATAAAGCCGGCCAACGCGCTGTACATACCCGGCGGAAAATGGGGCGAACGGGCCAGGAGTAGTTGCTCGCCGCTGGTGACCAGCATGATCGCCGCCGGGCTCAACCTCGGATAGAAGTGCATCCCGCACCTCGGACACTCTTTCGACAGATCGGTCGGACCCGGTATCGTCCCGGCTCCACATCTCCCGCAGAACTGGTGGGTGCGGTTCCAGTTGACGATCTGCTTCGCCCGGCCTGCCATAGCGAAGAATCTTTCGCCTATGCTACCAGCATGCCCCGCAGGTCTCGGAACGACATCTCCTCCGGGGCTTCCGTATCTGGTCCGATCTCAGCGGCGAAGTAATTCTTGCCGTCGAGGTCGCCGATGTCCTTGGCGAATACGGTTTCGAGCCCGAGGTCTTCCGGTGGCGTGGTTAACGGGATTAGGTTACCGCCATCGCTGTCGCGCACCAACACCTGCTCGCCACGAAAAACAAACCAGAGATCCATCCACCAACAATACACCTCTCCAACGAGAATCGCCCGACGCTATTCTTCCAGCCCACCGCCCGATATGTTTCAATACGGGGATGAATTTTGGCATCTCGACGTTCGTAACCGACGAGGGGATCTCACCGGGCCCTTTGGCGAAGGAGATCGAAGAGCGCGGTTTCGACTCTCTTTTTATCGCCGAGCACACCCACATTCCCCTGAGCCGAAAGACACCCTATCCTAGAGGCGGAGAGCTTCCGCAAAAGTATTATCGGACGCTGGACCCTTTTGTCACGCTCACCGCCGCTGCCGCCACGACCGACAGTTTGTTGGTCGGCACGGGGGTCGCGTTGCTGATCGAACGCGACCCGATCGTCACGGCCAAGGAGGTTGCGAGCCTCGATCTCGTATCCGGTGGACGTATGATCTTCGGCGTCGGTGTCGGCTGGAACCGTGAGGAGATGGAGAACCACGGCACCGATCCGCGGACCCGCGGCAGGCTCATGGACGAGCGTCTGCGGGCGATGATCGAGATCTGGACGAAAGACGAGGCGGAGTTTCACGGAGAGTTCGTGGACTTCGACCCGATCGGGGCCTGGCCCAAGCCGTTGCAGAAACCATATCCGCCGATCTACGTCGGCGGCGGAAGTCCGGCCTTCGACAGGGTGGCCGAGTTCGGTGACGCTTGGCTCGCCAACGGGCTCCCGCCGGATAAGCTGGAGCCGATGATGGGCGAGCTTAAAGTGATGGCCGGAAAGGACGTGCCGGTCACCGTGTTCAACGCCTCCAGCGATCCCGAAGACCTGGAAGAATACGCTAGAATGGGTGTGGAACGCGTCCTGCTCGGTCTGCCGACCCTGTCTGAGAGCGAGACCTCTGACCATCTGGATCGACTCTCCGAGGCGGCGGCGGCGCTCCGCTAGGCTCGTACGCAAGCAAACGAAAATCTGTTCTATTTCAGGAGGCGTGAACACCTTTGGCTAGAAGAACACGGACAGTAAGGGGACTCGACGGCGGTCGCTCCTGGGGACCGATAATCATCGGGGCGATAGTCGTGGCGGTGGTCGCCGCCTTTATCGTCGTAGTCGCGCTGGACTTCAGGAGCGGCTCCGCAGGTGGACCACCGGGAGGTGTCGAAGACATAGACGTGGGCGAAGCGGGACAGCACACCGAAGGCAACGTTGACTACGACCAGACGCCGCCGGCCGGCGGCGAGCACAACCCCGCCTGGCAGAACGCCGGCTTCTACGACGAACCGGTGGAGGACGAGAACGCCGTTCATACCCTCGAACACGGGGCGGTCTGGGTCACCTACAGCCCGGACCTGCCTCAAGGGCAGGTGAGTGAGCTCCAAGACCTGGCGAACAGCCGGGACTGCATCCTCGTCAGCCCATACGAGGGTCTAGACTCCCCGGTCGTGGCCTCGGCCTGGGGCAAGCAGCTCCAGCTCGACGGCGCCGACGACCCCGCTCTGGACCGCTTCGTAGGCTCCTACTTGCAAGGCCCGCAGACTCCCGAACCCGGCGCTACCTGCACCGGCGGTGTCGGCACGCCTTCATGATGGGCGGTAAGAGCGGCGCCTCTATCATGCTGGTCGCCGCCCTGGCCGTCAGCGTCGTTCTACTCTTCGGGCTCTCGGTTTTTCTCTGGATCTCCGCCCGAGAGCCCGGTAATAGCTCCGCCGAAGCCGGGTTCGCACGGGACATGATCGTGCACCATTCTCAGGCCGTCGAGATGGCCGAGATAGTTCGTGACCGTACCGAAAACGACCGGATAAAGACCCTCGCCACCGACATAGCGCTCACCCAGCAAGCCCAGATCGGCCAGATGCAAGGCTGGCTCGACCTATGGGGGCTTCCGGTCGCCGGTTCCGAGCCCGCGATGTCCTGGATGGGCATGGCCCACGAGGGTAGGATGCCCGGCATGGCGGCCCAGGATAGAGTGAATCAACTCCGTACCCTGCCACCGGAGGAGGCCGACCAACTCTTCCTAAAGCTAATGATCCCGCACCACGAAGCCGCCGTGCCGATGTCCGAGGCCGCTCTGGAACGGACAAACAACCCGACAGTCGAAAATCTCGCAAACGCCATCGTCGCCTCTCAACAAGCTGAGATCGAGATAATGAAAGAGATGCTCCGTGAAATGGGAGGCTCTGTCCCGGAGGGCGAGAGTATGCACGACCACAGCGACCATTAAAGAGTGGACCCGGCGAGATTCGAACTCGCGACCTCCGCCGTGCAAGAGCAGCGCTCTCCCATCTGAGCTACGGCCCCAGTGTGTACCAGGGTATTCCACCTCGTACCAGCCTGTCCACAAAATACCTGGAAATAAGCAGATTTTGCGGTAAGGCACAATTTCGTCGGTGTGAAGGCCGTCCGTTGCGTACCAGCGCGTGCCGGCCCGGTTGCAGTATTTTTTGGGTTGGTGATCCGTGCTCACGATGCCGCCTCTGACATCGGACGAAGACTTTGTGGGGTGAACGACGATGGGGTCTATCCCTCCCCTCCTTTGCATACCGGTCAAGCTCTCCGAAGCCACTCCACACGGTTCTTCCATGCCTCCTGCGTGGTGTTCTCTATTGTTTTCTGCACACCCGAGATGAGGATTCCGAAAGCCTCGTTTCTCACGCTGGAGGGAATCAGAATCACGCCTGGATGAGAGCGGCCTTCGCCAGCCCACTCTCTCAGAAGGGGCTCAAAGTCTCTTACGTTGGCGGTCACTAGTACGCAACTTTCGGTGGCTGCCAGTTCCAGTACCTCCGGGTCAGAGAGCCCTTCGAGCTCTATCTCGGAGTCGAGGGCGCGCACGTCGTGACCACCTTCGACGAGTGCCTTGCCCACCGTCCGACCGGAGATGTGGGCATCTAGCAGGATCCTCAACCGTACTCTCTAACGTGAAGCCGCACTCTAACCGCGAGGAGTCGGTACGATGGCCGGGTAGAGTTCGCGCCATTCCTCCGGTGTGCGGGCGTTCTCTTCGAGCGCC
>JBGTJJ010000039.1:0-16703 GCA_041745215.1 Rubrobacteraceae bacterium
CGCCTGCACGATGCGGATGCGATTGCCGATGATCGCCCACGCCGCAGCTTCGTAGGGCGAATAGAAACATACCGGCCTCAACCCTGGATACCGCTCCTGTAATCGACCCACGACAGCATCTCGCTCCCCCACCTCCGGGAAACCGCTACCATCAACATCCAGCGAAAGTGTTCGCTCCACCTGCCGCCGCACCAACTCGGCATCTCCCTCACCGAATATCTCGCCGACAATCGTCTCGCCCTCGGAGCGTACGCACACCCCAACAGCAGCCTCACCGCCATCCGCCACGAAAGCCATGTGCAGATGCCCCGACTCACTGCCCTCATAAGCAGCGGGCGCAAAACCTTCGAGAAACCTCGTACTGGCAGCAAACGAGTACGGTCCAGCGGCATGCAGCTCGAACCGCTCAGCCATCGTGGACCGTGACCGTGTAGCCATCCGGGTCGACGAACGCAAACGTTCTCCCGAATGGACCGTCGAATAGCTCTTGCGCTATCTCGACCCCGCCGGATCGTAGAGAACCGCAAAGCTCGTCGGAGTCGTCACACTTCATCCACAACGCAACACCCCAACCGAGCTTGTCTACCGCGTCGAGGTCCACGCTCGGCTCCCGAACCGCAAAAGATATAGGCTCCGTCCGAAAAACCGCCGCGCTCGAAGGCCCGTTCGGGTCCACTTCGAGCCCCAAATGCTCCGTATAGAACAGTCTGGAAGCGTCCAGATCTCGCACCTGCAAAGCGACGAAATCAGGCCCAACTATCTTTCCCATCTCCTCCACTCCTTTCAGCTATACTTATCAGTACACTGGTAATAATATAAGAGTACTGATGATATTCAAGAGGGAGTCTGAAAGATGAGCAATAAAACTGTGGATGGCAGGATCGGGTACGAGTTGAAGCGGGTTCAGCACGCGTTGAGGCTCAAGATGGACGTGGGGCTGCGGGACGCTGGGCTGACCACGCCTCAGTACGCGGCAATGAGCGTATTAGATGATAGTCCCGGTCTCTCCGGAGCGGCGCTGGCCCGACGGTGTTTCGTAACGCCACAGACGATGAATCAGATCCTGGTGAACCTGGAAAGCGACAGGCTCGTAGAACGGCGAGACCATCCCGAACACGGTCGCGTGCTGCAGGCTTTCCTCACAAAGCGCGGGACGAAATCTCTCGCCAAAGCGCACCGAACGGTAGATGAGATCGAGGAGCAGATGCTCGACGGGTTGGGCAAGAAGAAACGCGCCCGGTTTCTGGACGCGCTCCTTAGCTGCACCGAATCTCTGGAAGACCGGAAGCTGGAGCAATAGAGAAAGGCCCCCGGTTTCCGGGAGCCTTTCGTGAAAACGTGGCGTTGGACGTTTCTACGCTGCGGGCACTTTCGGCTTGAAGGTAAGCTCGTCGCCCGCCAGGTCCACGACGATGGTGTCGTCGGGGTCGAAGCCGCCCCCGATTATGCTGCTGGAGAGCGGGTTCTCTATGTAGCGCCGGATGGCGCGGGCTAGTGGTCGACCACCGAATTTCGGGTCGTAGCCTTCTTCGGCCAGGAATTCCTTCGCGGCATCGGTTACTTCGACGCTTATGCGCTGGCCTTCGAGGTGTTTATTGAGTCGAGCGAGCATGATGTCTACGATCTTGAGCACGTCTTCCTTGCTCAAGGGTTTGAAGACGATGATCTCATCAACCCGGTTTAGGAACTCGGGACGGAAAGCGCTCTCCAAAGCTTCCCTCGCTCGGCGCTCAGTCTCCTTGAAGTCCACACCATCGCCGGAGGTGAAACCGAACTGCTTGTTCGATATGAGATGCTGGCTGCCGACGTTGGAGGTCATTATGATGACCGTGTTCTCGAAGTTGACCGTCCTTCCTTGCGCATCGGTGAGACGTCCATCGTCGAGAACTTGCAGGAGCGTATTGAACACGTCTGGGTGGGCTTTCTCTATCTCATCGAAGAGCACCACGCTGTACGGGCGGCGACGGACGGCTTCGGTGAGCTGCCCAGCCTCCTCGTAGCCGACGTAGCCCGGAGGCGCGCCGACGAGTCGAGAGACGGTGTGCTTCTCTTGATACTCGGACATGTCTATCCGGATCATGGCGTCTTCCCCGCCGAAGAGGTATCCGGCGAGCGTCCGCGCCAGCTCCGTTTTACCGACGCCCGTAGGGCCGAGGAAGATAAAACTCCCGACCGGGCGCTTCGGGTCCTTGATACCGGCCCGCGCCCGCCGGATCGCCTCGGAGACGGCCGTTACGGCCTGGTCCTGGCCGATTACCCGCTCGTGCAGCACGGCCTCCAGGTTCAAGAGGCGCTCGGCCTCTTCCTGGACGATGTTCCTCGCCGGCACGCCGGTCCACTCCTCCAGGATGCGGGCGATATCCTCGCGCGTCACCTCGGGAGAGTTGTCCTCGCGGGCGGGCCAGCCCTCCTGGTGCTCGTCGAGCTCCAGCTTGAGTTGCTCGATGCGCTGCTTGAATCCGGCGGCACCCTCGTAGTTTTCAGACCGGACGGCCTCCTCCTTCTCGCGTTCGAGGTTGGCTATTTCTTCTTCGATCCGCTTTACGTCCACCGGCGGAACCGTCGAGCGCAGACGCACTTCGGCGGCGGCCTCATCCAGCAGGTCGATCGCCTTGTCCGGCAGGAAGCGGTCGTTTATGTAGCGGCCGCCGAGGTTCGCGGAGGCTTCTATGGCCTCGTCGGAAACCCGCACGCGGTGGTGCGCCTCGTAGCGGTCGCGCAGGCCGTAGAGGATTTGGACGGTCTCCTCGACCGTCGGCTCGTCCACCAGCACCGGCTGGAAACGCCGTTCCAGCGCCGGGTCCTTCTCGACGTTCTTGCGGTACTCGTCGAGCGTCGTCGCGCCGACCACCTGCAACTCGCCGCGGGCGAGCGCGGGCTTGAGCATGTTGGATGCGTTCACCGCGCCCTCAGCCCCGCCGGCGCCCACGATCTGGTGCAGCTCGTCGATGAACAGGATTATGTTCTTGTCCTCCTGCTGGAGCTCTTTGATCATCTGCTGCATCCGCTCCTCGAAGTCTCCCCGGAAACGGGTGCCGGCCACGAGACCGCCCACATCCAGCGCGACCACGCGCTTGTCCTTCAGAGACTCGGGAACGTCCTCGGAGCAGATACGCTGTGCCAAACCTTCGGCCACGGCGGTCTTTCCGACGCCGGCCTCCCCGATAAGCACCGGGTTGTTCTTGGTGCGCCGAGAGAGGATACGGATGACGCGTGCGATCTCCTCGGCCCGTCCGATGACTGGGTCGAGTTCGCCGTTGCGGGCCATCTCGGTAAGATCACGGCTCACCTGGTCCAGAATCGGGGTGCTGCTGTCGCTCGGCGGCGCTCCGGGCGCCCCCGTTCCGCCGGCGGCCGCTCCGGGCATACCGGCTCCGGCGCCCTGCTGCGTACCGCGCTGCTGCATGAGACGAAGGATCTCACGCCTCAAAGCCTCGGCGTCGCCCGCGCCGTGCTGGGAGAGCATCCGGTACGCGTTGCCGTCGCCCTCGCCAAGCAGCCCCAGGAGCAGATGCTCCGGGCCTACCTGCTGGACGCCCATCTGGCGGGCGGCGGTAAACGAGAGCTGCAACGCCCGCTTGGCGCTCGGTGTGAAAGTGTAGACATCCTCGCCGGGATCCCCCCGGAACTCCTGAAACTTGGCCCGCATCCCGTCTAGGTCCGCACCGGCCTTGCCAAGTGCCTCGGTAGCCGCGTTCTCGCCGGTTACTATGCCGGCCAGCAAGTGGTCCGTGCCGATGGCGTTGGCCCGCGTGGTGCCGGCCGAAGCCTCTCGGGCACGCATTACGGCCTGCTGGGCCTCGCCTGAAAGTGAATCGAACATACTAGGTCCCTGGTTCTGTTGCTGGATCAAATTCTGTAACATCCCGAACGGGTCCGGGCCGCTTGAGCCTCCCCCGAACATGCCGAGCTCCCGCGCGCACTGGTTGCAGAGATACGACGCAGCCCTCTGCCCGCCCTGCTGGCTGAAAACCTGTACACTCGCCGGCCGAACTCCGCAATTCTCACATATCATCTTCTCAAAACCTCCCGAAATCTTTGTAAATATCTTAGTCTGCCACGCTCATATTTTATTACCGGCGAGGGTTATATCAAGGCGCGCTTTTTAGTGGAACGTACAATGTGGTAAGTAGATCACTCCAACCAAAACAGGAGGTTCGGACCGTGGAAGAGAAAGGCCTGGTAGGAATCGAGGCGCGGACTGCCGACGGCGAGGAAGTCGGACGCATCTCGGAGATACTGACGGACGAGACGTCCGGCGAGGTAACACACGTTGTAGTCGAGAGGGAGGACCAACGGTTCGAGGTTCCGATCACCGCCATTTCCCTCGACCCGGAGGCGGACTTCGCCACCTTCCACCCCGACCGCTCGGACGAAGAACCCGGAGACCACGCCGAAGACGAGATCGAACCGGAAGAAGCCGCCCCGCTAGAGTCCGCCGCCGACGACCGGCGTCACGAGGGCCAGCTCGTCAGCGAACCCGCGAGCGAAGAGGAGGCCCAGTCCGAGGCCGACCTGGTGCGGGAGGACTGGGAAGACGAGGCTCACACCCCGGTAGACTCCGGCTACCCGCGCACCGACGCCTACATAGACCCTGATACCGGCGAGGCCGAGGTAGACCCGGCCATGAACGAGGGCGAAGAGGTCCGGGATGACGCAGCCAAGCTACTCGACGGCACGGGCCTGAAGGTCCGGGCGGTAAAAGACGGCGTGGTGGAGCTAACCGGCGCGGTCCCAACCCAGCAAGACCTGGAGGAGAGCGTCGAAGAGCTTGTGGGTCTCGACGGCGTTCGGGAGGTAGACACTACGGACGTGGACGTTGGATAAAGGCTCTCTTTTCGAACCTCGCAGCTCTACAGAGTGGCTCGAACACTTCCGGGCCAACGAAGAGCCGGAAGTCTTGCCGGACGAAGGGCCGCGGCTGATGGAGGCCGAGAAGAGAGCGGTCATCTCATCCATCCAGGAATTCCAGCTCGGCGAAAGCTCCGAGGGCCGGCATCTGCACCGGCGCTCCAGCGAGTACGCGGAGGAGACCGGAGACGAAGACTACCTGCAGGCGATAGAGTACTTCATCCGCGAGGAGCAGCGCCACGCCCGCTACCTGCGAGACTTTCTCGCTACCGAGGGCTTCGGGACTTTGAAGAAGACCTGGGCGGACACCGTTTTCAGGAGACTGCGCAACCTGACCGGACTGGAAGTCTCCGTGGCGGTGTTGATAACGGCGGAGATCATCGCGAAGGTTTACTACGCGGCGCTTGAGGGGGCTACCCGATCTCCGATGCTGCGCGGGATCTGCGCCCGCATCCTGCGCGACGAGGAATCGCACGTCCGCTTCCAGGCCGAACGGCTCGCGATCCTACGCCGCGACAGATCGCAAACGGCGATGACGCTCACACACCTGCTCCACCGCGTGCTGTTCTTCGGCGCGTGTCTCGTCGTCTGGCGCAACCACGGCAGGGCCATCAGGCGGGGCGGCATGAGCTTCGGAGGCTACTGGCGGCGATGTTGGGAAGAGTTCGGAGCCGCATCGAGTACGATGAACCCGAAAAACTACGCGCGCCTCCCGCGCGGCGGGTAGACGAAAACGTTCAGGGAGCGTGGCGCACGACGGTCCGGATCTTCAACCCGCCCCGCACCCGCTGGGTGAGGTCCACCGTCATCTCATGGGGATCACAGACCGCGACGAGGTTCTTTAGTAGCGTTGCGGCCATGTCCTCGGCGAACATTCCCTTTTCCCGAAACCCCCACAGATAGAGCTTCATAGCCTTCGATTCCAGTAGTGCTCCCTTTGGACGGTAACTCAACGTCAGGTCGTAGAAGTCCGGCTGTCCCGTCACCGGGCAGAGCGCCGTGAGTTCGTCCGTCGTGAACTCGACCACGGCGTCCGTGTCGCCGTGGTTCCAGGGTACCGTGTCGAGTTGATCGGCCCCGACCGGACCACGAACATCCCTTCCGAGTACCTGCTTGTCTTCTTGTTGCATCACAAACCTCCGTATAAAACTACGGATAGATACTATTCTCCGGAGGTCGAGTCTGCCAGCCGGGGTCTCGGATTCTAGAAGAGTCCGATAAGTTCGTTGATCGCCAGCGCCAGGAAGAGCAGCAGGGCCACGGCCATGCCGGCGTTGGAGAAGATTTTGTTGCGGTACTCCCGTCCCACGCGATCCGAGTTCAGGAGCCAGATCAGGGTGATCGACAGGAAGGGCAGGAAGAGGGCCCCGAGTGAGGCGTAAATTATTACCAATAACACCGGCTGGTCGAAGAAAAGAAGCGCCATCGGCGGGAAGGTGATCCAGACGAGGAAACCCCGGAAGAACGGGCCTTTCTCTGAGAGGTAAGTCTCATCGTCTCCGGGGGTTACGTCTAAGGTCCGGACGAAGTCGGCGAACAGGTAGGCCGCGCCGTTCCAGGCGCCGAGTATGGAGCTGGTAGTGGCGGACCAGAAGCCGATCAGGAAGAACCAGCCGGCTACGGTACCGAACCTTTCGGAGAGTGGATCCGAGAGCGCCACCAGACCTTCGGTGTCGCTTATGGATGTGCCGGTGCCGAAGAGGAACTCGGATCCAATAATGAGCATAGAGATCATGAACACTGCGGTTATGATGTAACCGACGATGAGGTCGGTCCGCATCGTGGGGATCCAGGTAGATCGCCGCCAACCGCGCTCGCGCACCCAGTACGGATAAGAGGCCAGCGTAAAAGTACCGCTAACGCCCCCGATAATACCCAGCGCGTAGATCAGGGACCCATCCGGTATTCGGGGCACGAGCCCTATCGCCAGGTCCCCAAGGTTTGGCGCGAGAACGATGGCGAGCCCGACGACGGTCAGGAACATCAAGCCCACGAAGACCTCTATAACACGCTCGAAGAGGTTGTACCGTCCGATGCCCACGACGACGAACCCGAAGATGCCGTGCAGCACGGCCCAGGCCCAGATCGGCAGCACGCCGGGGAACAGGGCGTCCACCGCCAGGGCGGAGGCCGAAGTTACTGCGGCGCCGAAGACGAAGGTCACGAGAAACAGGTAGACGACGAAGTAGATGGTCGCCCAGCGGCCCAGGTCACGCCATCCCTCGAAGATGGTCCGGCCCGTCGCCATGTACCAGCGGCCCATCCCCTCGACCAGCGAGAACTTGATGATCGCGCCGAGGACTATGGCCCAGATCAGGACTGTACCGAACTGGGTGCCGGCTACGAGAGAAGAGATTAGGTCACCGGCTCCCACACCCGTCGCCGCCATGACTAGACCCGGTCCCACCAGTCTTAAACGACCGCCTAAGGTGGTAGGAGCCCTCTCAGCACCACTAACGCCCTGCGAAGCCTCTGACATCCGGATCTCCTCCCCTGGCTACCACCTCTCCTGTTGCTACATTACACACTACGTGTGCCGCCGAAGCAAACCGATGCCGGGCTTCCATTAGCAAACTCCGGCCGAATCTTTACTGGGCCAGGGCGCAGCCGTCCTTGCGGGGGTCGCTGCCGCAGGCCCGGACGCCGTTATCGAGGAGCCGGATCAACTGGGCGCCGCCGGTTTGTATGGCGTAGTCCGGCCCGACCTCTACGTGGTGTCCTTTGCGCCGTAATTTTTCGGCTTCGTCTTCGGATACACGGCCTTCTAGGAGAAGGGGCTCATCATCGTGAAAATGCCGGGCGTGGTCTACGGCTTCTTGCGGATTCATGCCGTAGTCGAGGAGGTTTATCAGGAGTTGGGCGTGGCCCTGGGGTTGCATCGGGCCCCCCATTACTCCGAACGTCGCCCAGAGGCCCCCGTCGCGGGTGGCGAGTCCGGGGATGATCGTGTGCAGCGGACGTTTGCCGGGTTCGAGAGAGTTCGGGTGGCCCTCTTCCAGGCCAAACGAACAGCCCCGGTTCTGGAGGCAGACACCCGTTCCGGGTGCGACTACGCCGCTGCCGAATCCCTTAAAGAGGCTGTTTATAAACGAGCACCCGTTTCTCTCGGCGTCTACGGCGCAAAGATACGTCGTGTCGTCGCCGAGCTTCGGTGAGACGGAGGCTCCGGCTCGTTCGGGTGAGATGCGTTCGCGGAGCTTGTCAGCGTACTGCCCGGAGAGTAGATCTTCAGTAGGTACGTCGGCGAAGTCCGGGTCGCCTATCTTTTCGTGCAGATCTTTGTAGGCGAGCTTCTTTGCCTCGGCTTCGAGGTGTATGCGCTCCGCGCCGAGGGGATCCAGGGAAGAGAAATCGTAGCCTTCCAGGATGTTGAGCATCTGAAGGGCGGCTATGCCCTGTCCGGGGGGTGGGATCTCGTACACCCGGACGCCCCGGTAGTCGGTGGAGATCGGCTCGACCCAGGTGGTCTCGTGGGCGGCGAGGTCTTCTTCCGCGAGGTATCCGCCCGCGTCTTGAACGGAGCGGGCGATGCTCCGCGCCACCTCGCCGTCGTAGAAAGCATCGGCCCCGTTCTCGGCGACGGCGGATAGCGTGCGGGCTAGATCCGGCTGGCGGAAGACCTCTCCCGGTTCCGGTAGCCGGCCATCGGGCAGGAATGCTTTCGTTGCGGCTTCGTTTTGGCGCAGGACCCACTCGTTGATCTCCCAGTAGCGGGAGACGACCTCTGAGACCGGATACCCTTCGTCGGCCAGCTCGTAGGCGGGCTCCAGGAGTCGGTCGAGCGGCAGGCGCCCCAGGGAGTTCGCGGAATCTTCCCAGAGCCTGACGGCGCCGGGCACGGTTACCGAAAGACCGCCACGCTCGGGTATTTCCTTTATACCCCGGTCGCGCAGCTTCTCTATAGTGGCCGAGCGGGGCGCGCGGCCAGAGCCGTTCGCGCCGGTGACCCGGCCGGTCCCGGCTTCGTAGTTGAGAAGGAAGGCGTCGCCGCCCATCCCGGTCGCCATCGGCGAGAGTACGGCCATACAGGCGGCCATTGCGACGCAGGCGTCGGCGGCGGTTCCTCCGGCGTCCAGGATACGGATGCCGGCCACAGCCGCGTCGGGGTGCTCGCAGGCGACGGCGCCCCGTCGCCCGAAAACCGTCGAACGACCTCCCAGATCCGGGCGTAAAGCCTTTCTTTGTTTCATGGTTCGACCCTCCAGCAGATAGTGAGACCTCGCTTACAGTTTACAGGCCCCGAAGAGACTACATTGGACATTGAAAGCTAAACAGGAGGTAAGTTATGGGTAAAGAAGTCTACGTAGTCGGCACACTGGTCTCGATCGTGCTGTCGCTGATCCTGTTCTTGCGGGGCAACCGCAACGAGGGGATCTTCGTCGGTCTATGGGCACCGACCATCCTCAACCTGGGCCAGACCCTCATAGACGAGGACTAGATCCTACCGAACTCGCGGAGTAGATCCACGAGCGCGACACGCTTCACTATCGGGCGGCCGTGCGGGCAAATTTCTTTGAACTCGCAGGCCGTCCATTCTTTCAGCAAGACCTCCATTCCCTCTCGGGACAAACTCTCTCCGAACTTCGTAGATCCTCTGCAGGCCAGAGCCTTCGCCAGATCTTCCCCACCCGCGAGCGCTTCGAGCGCCGCGACTATGCCCGTCTCGGCTTCTAATACTGATTTCGGAACCGCATGCACCCGAACCGTCCCTTCGCCGAACGGCTCGAACTCGAAGCCGAGCCGGTTCAACTCCTCCTCGAAGTTCCAGGCCTCCGGTGCGAGGTCCTCCGGAAGATGCGCGACGACGGGCTCCGACAGCGGTAACGACTCTCCGTCCGGGTTCTCGGAGAGACGTTCGTAGAGGATGCGCTCGTGGGCCCCATGCTGATCCAGAATTATGAGTTGCGCACCTTCCTGGGCCAAAATACATCTTCCAGCGAACTGGCCGATGGGGCGTAGTTCTATATTCTCATCCTCCTCGCTGGGATCTCCGGACATCTCTCTATCCGGGGCGAGGGCAGACCGGATCGTACCGACCACCAACGGATACGCCGACCGTCCACCCCGCAGCCGGACGGCGCTCTTGGCCGGATGCACGTTCACATCTACCTCACCCGGTCCCAGTTCCAGCCTCAAGAAGGCCGCCGGATGCCGGCCTTTTGGAAGAAGGTCCGCGTAAGCCTTCGCTACCGCCGGGGCAAAAGAATCAGTGTCCACGACCCGGCCGTTCACCGCGACGTGCAGATAACGGCGGGTCGGGAAGCTCACCGCGAGCGGGCTTACGAAGCCCCAGACCAGAGGGTCTCCCAGGGAGATCAGACACCGGGCCAGCGAGAGACCGTGAACCTGAGAGATACGCTCCCGCAAGTCTGCCGCAGCAGGCAACGCCAACACCTTTCTTCCGTCCGAGCGCAGGTAGAAACCGATCTCCGGCCTGCTCAAAGAAAGAGACTGGACGACTGATGTAACGGCGTTCGCCTCCGCCCGGACCGTTCCAAGAAAGCCTCGCCGGACGGGGAGATTCAGGAACAAGTCCCGAGCCTCGACCGTAGTACCCGGTGCGCCACCTTCGGGCACGACCTCGGTGATGTCTCCAGCGAATACCTTGAGACGCGTGCCGGTCCTGGCGCCGCGCTCGCGGGTAGTTAGCGTCAGGGCGGAGACCGAGCCGATCGCGTGTAGCGCCTCCCCCCGGAAGCCCAGAGAGACGACGCGGGCCAGGTCGTCAGCGGTCTCGATCTTGCTGGTAGCGTGCCGGGCCACGGCGCGTTCGGCGTCACCCGGCGACATGCCCGAACCGTCATCCCGGACCCGGATCAGGGACACGCCGCCACCCTCTATCTCCACCTCGACCCGTGAAGCCCCGGCGTCAAGGGAGTTCTCGACCAGTTCCTTCACCGCCGAGGCGGGCCGCTCTACGACCTCCCCGGCGGCGATCCGGTGCGCCACCTCCGGCGGCAGCAAGTGTATGCGGCCCCCATACTCCGCCGCTTCTTCAGAGATGAGCTGGGGGAAGAGCCTCAAAGCTCCACACTTTCGGGCAGTACGTCGAAGCCTTCGTCTTCCGCTGACTGATGCAGCCGGTTGTCCAGACAGACAAATTCTGCCTCGTCTGTGTTCCCTTCACACCAGCGGAGTGCCGCGGCGAGTTGGAGACAGTCGGCGGCCTTTAGCGAATGGGTTTTGGAGACTAACATCGCTAGCAGGCGCAAGCCTTCGGCGGGTTCGACCTCTAACCAGTCTACGGAAAGCCCGTCGAGCGCGGCGCGAGTTTCTTCCTGGCCGTTTTCATCCAGTCTTCCCTCGCGCCCGAGCCGGCTCACGGTAACAGAACACTCGATCCAGGTTCCCCACCAGACCACCATGTCGGCATCCTGCATCAGAAATTCGTTCAGTACCGGTGATGTCGGCTCTTCGAAAATGAGCGGTATCACCGCCGAGCTGTCCCAAAACCTCAAAGAGCGCTAGCGGCCTTCTCTGCGGTCTTCCAGAAGATAGCGCAAAGCCAGACCTTCCGGATCCTTCGGCTTGGGTAACTTCCAGAAGTCCTCGGAGATCCTACCGGTGCCTTTCTTGCGCATCTTCGGCTCGCCGGAGCGCATGAGACGCTCCTTTAGCTCCTGCTCCTCTAGCGTGAGATTGGTTTTCTTTCGCTGGCTCATGTTCCTATCCTAACATGACGGCGTACACGCTATTACTCCAATTTACCCTGCAAAGTCCTTGACGCCCTCGGTCTCCAGGCGATCCAGGATCTCCCCGGCCCGCTCCGTTACCTGCGGCGGAAGCCCGGCGAGCCGGGCGACGTGGACGCCATAAGAGGAGGACTCCGCGCCTTCTTCGATGCGATGAAGAAAGACGATCTCACCCCCGATCTCTTCGACGCTCGCCTTGTAGTTGCGGCAGCCGGGCAGGATCTCCGCCAGCCGCGTCAGCTCGTGGTAGTGGGTTGCGAAGAACGTCAGGGCCTGGACGTCGTCGTGCAGGTACTCGGCGATGGCCCAGGCAAGGCTCATCCCGTCGTAGGTCGAGGTTCCGCGCCCGACCTCGTCCAGGATGACCAGGCTCCGTTCCGTGGCCGAGTTCAGTATGCTCGCCGCCTCGGTCATCTCGACCATGAACGTGGACTCGCCGCTCGCCAGCCGATCTTCGGCGCCGACCCTCGTGAAGATGCGGTCTACCACGCCAAGCGTCGCGCTTTCCGCCGGGACGTAGGAGCCGGTCTGGGCCAGGAGGGTTACGAGGGCTACCTGCCGTAGGTAGACGGATTTTCCGGCCATGTTGGGGCCGGTGATGATCTGTAACCGCGAAGCGCCCTCTACCTCCGTGTCGTTGGGCACAAACGGCGTCTCGGTGTTGTGCTCGACGACGGGATGGCGTCCGGCGGCGATGTGGATACCGCGCTCCTCCGATACGGTGGGCCTGCAGTAGCGGAGCTCGGTCGCGGCGGCGGCGAACGAGGCCGTTACGTCAACGACGGCGACGGCCCGGGCGATGCGTTGGAGATCGGGGGCGGCTTCCTTTACGGCGGACCTTATCTCCGAGAGGATCTGGCGTTCCAGCCGGTCTACTTCGTCGCGCGCGCCGAGCATCCGGGACTCGTGCTCCTTCAGCTCGGTAGTGACGTAGCGGGCGTTGTGCTTTAGCGCCTTGCGGTGCTGGTAGTGATCCGGCACCGAGCCCGTATCCTTGCCCGCCACCTCGATAAAGTACCCTTCGCCGTCCCGATAGCCGACCTTGAGGGTCTTGATGCCGGACTTGAAGCGCTCTTCGGCCTCGAAGCGGGTCAGCCACTCGTGGGCGCCGTCGCGGAACTCGCGGGCCTCGTCCAGCTCCGTGGAGTAACCGGCGCGGATGATCTCCCCGTCCTCCTCGGAGATAGCCGCCACGATTAGCTCCCGCACCCCCGGCGGCTCCTCCATCGCCCCGAGCACCCTTGCGAGCAGTTGGCTATTCTCAGCAGCCGGGGCCAGCGACGCTTTGAGCGGTCCGATAGCCTCCAGCGCGCCCTTGAGGGAGAGCAGGTCGTTCGGCGAGGCGGAGAGACGGACGATGCGGGTGGCGATGCGCTCGATGTCCGGGATGCGGCCGAGCACGTCGCGGGTCTCCTCCCGGAGCATGTAGTCCCCCGCGAAGGCGTCCACCGCCGAGAGCCGTTGCTCGATGCGCTCGACCTCCAGCAGAGGTCGTTCTAGCCAGCGCCGGAGGGTGCGTTGGCCCATCGGGGTACGGGTCCGGTCGATGGTAGAGATCAGGTCTTCCAGGCCCAGGTTTCGCCGGGTAGTCGAGTCCAGAACCATACCGGAGTCCGGACTATAGGGCCGGAAAGACACGACCTGCTCCGGAGGCGTGCCGGCGCGCAGGCTGGAGAGGTATTGGATCAGGGCTCCCGCCGCCCCCACGAGCGCGGACTTTTCGTCCAGCCCGAACCCCTTGAGGTTCGAGACCCTGAAGTGCCTCTTCAGAGACTGTTCCCCGGCGGAGGGTTCAAAAGTCCAGCGCGGGGCCGGGCTGAACTTGGCCTGTATCTTGGGCAGGTTCTCGGCCAGCGTCCGCTCGGGAATCACCAACTCCCGCGGCGACCAGCGTTCTAGCTCGGCGGCTACGTTCTCTTCGGGAACCTCGGTGCCGGTAAACTCGCCGGTCGAGGCTTCGACCACCGCGACGCCCGCGATGCCGTCCCGTACTACCACGGCTGCCAGGTAGTTTGAGTGTCCGGCGGAGAGGACGTTGTCCTCTATTACTGTTCCGGGGGTGAGTACCTGGGAGATCTCACGGGTAAACTGCTTCGGCTTTACCGGGTGCGGCCTCTGCTCAGCGACCGCGACCGAGTGTCCTTTACGGAGCAGCGTCGCCAGGTGTTCCTGGATAGAGTGACCCGGCACGCCGGCGAGCGGGACTCGTCCTTCACCGGCGGCTTCGCGGCTCGTCAGACGGATCGAGAGCGCCTGCGAGATCTTCTTGGCATCCTCCTCGAACGTCTCGAAGAAAGTCCCCACCTGGTAGAAGAGGATCGTGCCCGGCGGCAACTGCGCCTTCAACTCTGCGTAACGTCCCAACATGCGGCTATTCTACGGGGACACCCCCCGTTCGTCAGCCCGGAACTTGCCCGTAAGGACCTTCCGCCTCGGCTACACGCTCCTCGTGCTCGACGCGCTCTTGCTCCTGCCCGCCGCGTCCTTCGTCGTCCGGGCGATGACGGACGGCGAACGCCCTGGCCCACTGCTGCAACTGGCCTACGGGTTCGCCATCGCGTCCGCCGCGCTGCGAAGCCTGTGGTGGGCCGCGGGCCTGACCGTCTACCCGGTGCTCGACGGTCTGCTCCTGTCCCCGGGGACGGGTGCCGCGGGACGCGAGGCGGTGAACGTGACGTACATAGCCCTCAACGACGTATTCAGCACGGTGGCCGAGGACATAGGGGTGAACATCTTCGGCGCGCTCTTCACGATCCTGGTCTCGGTGGCGATCCTGACGGGGCGCGGCTTTCCGCGCTGGCTGGGGGTCTGGGGTATCCTGGGCGGGCTCCTGCTCGTCTCTTCCAGCGCCGAGCTGCTCGGATTTCGGTCGGGGGCTATCATCCCGGTGCTGGCTCTCACCATAACGCAGCTCTGGTTCCTGGCGATGGGCGTGACCATCTGGCGCAAACCCACCGGACCCGTTAAACGTACCCCGTCCAACGACGCCCGGCAAATGGCGAACACGAAAGGGGCAACGCGATGACCACGACCGACGAACTGCACGTCGTCCTCGGCGCGAGCGGCGGCACCGGCTCGACGATAGTCGAGGAACTCCTCCGACGCGGCCACCGCGTCCGGGCCGTGAGCCGGAGCGGCGAGGCCCCGAAAGAAGCGGAAGCCATGAAAGCAGACGTCTCCACCCCCAGGGGCGCCAGGGCCGCGAGCGCCAGAGCCGCGGTCGTCTACCACGCCGCCCAGCCCGACTATACGAAGTGGCCCCAAGAGTTCCCGCCGATGACGGAAGCCGTGATCGAGGGCGCCGCAAGCGCGGGCGCGAAGCTCGTCTTTGCCGACAACCTCTACATGTACGGTGCGGGGTCTTCCCAACCGATGACCGAGGAGACGCCGCAAAAAGCTGAAGGCAAGAAGGGCAAAACCCGTATCCTCATGGCCGAAAGGCTCTTGGAGGCGCAGCGCTCGGGCAAGCTCCGCGTTACGATGGGCCGGGCTTCAGACTACTACGGCCCGCGCGGGACCGGCACGATAGCGGGCGACACCGTCTTCGGGGCGGCGCTCGCTGGTAAGACGGTGCGCTGGCCGGGCTCGCTCGACACGCCACACCAGTTCAACTACCTGCCCGACATGGCCCGCGCCCTCGTCACTTTAGGGGAGCGCGAGGAGGCCGACGGCGAGGTCTGGCACCTGCCAGCCGCCGGGCCGATCACGGGCCGGATGTTCCTGGATCTGGTCTCCGAGGAGCTGAACCGCCCGGTGAAGGCGAGCGCCACCCCGAAAGCGATGCTCCGAGCCGTCGGCCTCTTCTCGCCGTTTGTCCGCGAGGTGGTCGAGACCGTCTACCAGTTCGAGAAGCCTTTCATCTCGGACGCGTCGAAGTACGAGGGAACCTTTGGGCCCTTCTCGCCGACGCCCCACGAGGAGGCCGTGGCCCGCACCGCCGCCTGGTTCCGCGAACGCGGGGCTTGAGTTCTCAGGCCCGGCGCATCACCAGGGAGAAGATCCCGGCGCTCGCCAGCAAGAGGATGGCGGCCAGCGGTAAAACGCCCACGCCGCCGGTGTCCGGCACCGGCGGCGTAGCCTCGATGACGCCAGCCGCGGCCCGGTCGCCGGACATCCCCGGCCCGGGCTGTAGAGTATCGTGCATGGAAGATGCGCACCCCAGGCTTTCGAGGCTCTCGTTGGCCCTCGGCGTACTCGGCGGCGCCCTGAACCTGGCCGATGCGATCCGGACCCACGGCCCTCGCCGCGCCACCGTCTTGCTCGTCCTCGGGGTCGGCCTCCCGGCAGCGGGCGAGGTCCTGGCAACGGGACCACTCGGGCTACTTCGCCACCGTACGAGGCCCCGGGTGGCGAGTGTCCCGGTCGCCATCCTGCTCGGCTGGTACTGCGCCACTAACGGCTCCCTCTCTATCGCGGAGAACGCCCTTGCCCGTCTGACACTGGACGAAGCGACCCGGGAGAGGTTTCTTCCCTTCGGCGCGGCGCTGGTTGGGACGAGCCTGGATCTCATCCTGGACCCGTTCGGCCTCGACGCCGGCCTGTGGGAGTGGCACGGCGACGGCGCCTACGCGCTGGATATAAAAGGCGCGAACGGTCGCAGGGGCGTTCCGACCATCAACTTTATCGGCTGGCTCGCGCTGGTTTCGAGCGTGGTCCACTTCCACCAACGTCTCTCCGAACACGACGCTTCCCTCCGCGCGAGCCACGTTCCCGGACTGCTGTTGTTGCCGTACTACTTTGTGGCGGCGGCATGGGCGATCCGGCAGCGCAAGCTTCGCTTCCTCTTGTACTCGGCGATATTTCCGGTCGCGCTGGCGGCCGGCGCGAAACGCCGGTAGAGAAAGACGCCCTACATGAAACCTCTCAAGCGGCGCGAGTCGTCCACAGGGAGGCCAGGATCGAACCGACGACGACCGTGGAGATGACTAGAAGCGAGATCCCAACGGGGAACTTCCCGAACAACCCGGAGTAGATAAACTTCGCCCCCACGAAGACCAGCACGATGGAGAGCCCGAGGCTCAGGTACGTGAAGCGGTCCATCATGCCAGCGAGCATGAAGTACAGCGGACGAAGCCCGAGTATGGCGAAGGCGTTGGCGGACCACACGATAAACGCGCTGCTGGTTATGGCGAAGATCGCCGGGATGGAGTCGACGGCGAA
>JBGTJJ010000040.1:0-121161 GCA_041745215.1 Rubrobacteraceae bacterium
CAGGGAGGAACTCGAAAACTATTCGGTCTCCGAATCCGTGCAACGGACGGTGACCACGGCGGGACGATCCATCTTTTTTTCGGGGCTGGCGGTTCTGATCGGTCTCTCCGGCTTGCTCTTCTTCCCTTTCATGTTCATGCGGTCCATCGGGGTGGCGGGAGTGCTGGTGGTCTTCGTTTCGGTTGTGGCGGCATTAACGCTCCTGCCGGCCGTGCTGGGCGTCCTCGGACACCGGGTAAATGCGCTCGCCGTGCGACGGAACCGGGGTGTGGTGGGGGCAGGTTTCTGGGCACGCAGCGCGGAGATGGTGATGCGGCATCCGATCTTCATCATCCTGATCGTGGGGGTAATGCTCTCGGCCCTGCTCTACCCGGTAACCCACATGAAGATCGGCATACCCGAGGCGAGCGTCCTGCCGAAGAAGTACGAGTCCCGCGCCGGAGACGACATCCTCAAGCAAGACTTCGACTACGCCAGCCTCTCCCCGATGCAGATCGTCGCCACCCTCCCGGAAGACCCCCTGAGCGCCGATGGCCTGGAAGATACCAAACAGCTTGGCGAGCGTGTACGCGATACCGATGGTGTACGGAGCGTCGAAAGCATCTACACCGTCGGCAAAACCGCCGCGCGCGAGTACGCGCGGGAGGTCTCGAAAGCCCGTGAAGGAGCCGAGGCGCGGGTGAGAACGGACAAGTTGGTAGAGGAGCAGTACAACCAGCTCAAAGAGGAGCAGATCCAAAAAGCGGTGGACGAGCAAACCTCGCAACTGGAAGCCGTCCAGGGGACCTTGCCACCTGGGGCTGGGGAGCAAATCCGGTCCAGGGTCGAGCCGGAAGTCGAGAAGCGTTTGGATGAGGCCGGGGCCAGAGAACGGATAAGGTCCGAGGTAGAGTCGGAGATTCAACAGCGGATAGATGCGCAGGTTCCAGACCTACCGGAGGGCATAAGCGCCAACGGTGAGGTCACACCCGCGGGCGTAGCCAATTTCCTGAAGCTTCCCGAGGCCCGCGAGTCCGAGGAGCTACAAGGCGCGATAGACAATTTCGTGGCGGAGGATCTCACGCTGCTGCGGGGCGTCACCGAGGCAAGTCCCTACGTCGGAGCCGCCCGGGAGACAGTGGGAGAGGTCCGCTCGGTCGAGCCCCCGAACGGCGTCAGCTTCCTGGTAGGCGGCCTCTCCGCCGGCCAGAAGGACTTCATCTCAAGCGTGTATGGGAAGGCTCCGTATGCGGCTGCCTTCGTCCTGGCCGTTACCTATTTCGTGTTGTTCCTGACGTTCCGCTCGGTGTTTATACCGCTAAAGGCGGTTGTCGTGAACATACTGAGCCTTACGGCGAGCTTCGGGGCGATGGTCTTCGTGTTTCAGGACGGCAACCTCTCCGGGCTGTTGAACTTTACGCCGCTGGGTTTCGTGGACGCGACCCTGCCTATCCTGATGTTCTGCATCATCTTCGGGGTCTCCATGGACTACGAAGTCTTCCTGCTCTCCCGCATCCGGGAAGCCTACGAGAACGGTGACTCCAACACCGCAAGCGTCGCCAAGGGTCTCGTCTCGACCGCCGGGATCATTACCTCGGCGGCGGCCATCATCATCGTCGTCACAGGGGCATTTGCCTTCAGCAGTGTCATCGTCACGAAGGCGGTGGGCCTGGGTCTGGCCGTAGCCGTTCTCGTGGACGCGACGATCATCCGGGTGCTTCTCGTGCCGGCCACGATGCGTATCCTGGGCGACTGGAACTGGTGGCCCGGCGGGCGAAAGAGGACTTTCGGCAACGAGGCGCAGCGTTCTTCCCGAACACCCCATCGAGGGTCCTAGCGGCTAGCGGTATTCTGCCTTTAAACCTTTTAATCCGGCGATGACACAGTCTTTTCAGACAACACCCATCTAGCATCACAAGAGTCTTCGCTTCCTACCCGTTTACAGCAGCGTTTGGAATCGGACGGACGGTTGAATTACAATTCCTTCCAAGGTTTATCGAAACGTTAGCGAAACCTAGTACGAGAGGGGTTTACGTGCTAGAAGCAAGCACGGCTTTACCGCTGCGGCTTCGCCTTCTGAACAAGGTGGGCAAGCATCTTGGTGCCGCTCGCCTGTCTGTCGCCGGGTTGGATGAGGAGACGTTGGTGCAGGCGGCGATGAAGGAAACTGGCTTGACTGATTTCGGAAGTCCGTATTATCGAGAGGGCTTGTTACAGTTGTTGGAGTCTTTAGAGGAAGACGCCGCGCTCCATTTCGCCGGGCGCGTAGCCAACCGGGAGGTTATAGTCAGCAACCTCATAAACCGGCTGCTCCTGACCGAAGCGTGCAAACGAACGCCCGCAGTCTTTCAGCGGCCGCTGAAGCCCCCGATCATAATATTGGGCCTACCCCGTTCAGGGACCACTTTTCTACACCGACTGCTGGCTATGGATCCCGCGCATCGCGCCGTACCGTGGTGGGAACTGGCGCGTCCCGTGCCCGACACTAACTCTGACGGACAGCCGGATCGTCGTCGCCAGATCTTACAAAAGAAGCTACACAGGCGTCAAAAGGCGATGCCTGACTACGACCGTAAGCACTACACCCGAGTAGACACACCAGAAGAGTGCATTTGGCTGCTAGCAAGTACCTTCCTCAGTCCCCTCTACTGGGCATTCGCGCCGGTATACAGCTACCTGGAGTGGTACAAGAACCAGGACCGTCTGCAAGCCTACTACGAATACCGCCAACTTCTCCAGGTGTTGCAGGCGGCAGATCCGATGCGGCGCCTGGTGCTCAAATCTTCTACCCACACCGGCGCCATCGGTGCCCTGTTACAAGCGATCCCTGGAGCTCTCCTGATCCAGACGCACCGCAACCCGGTGGAGGCAAGCGTAAGCCTTGCCAGCCTCTTCCATTCGGCGCACAACAAAATGACCGAGCGCCTCGACGTGCGCAGGATGACCGAAGCGATTCTGAGCTTCCAAGTGCGCCAGATAGCACGCAACCTGATGGCCCGAGACTCCCATCCCGGTGTCATCTTCGACGTGTATTACGATCAGCTCACCGACGACCCCGTCGGCGCCGTCAGAGACATTTACGAGCATTACGGTCTTGACTGGTCGGAGGAGTTCGAGGAGCGACTGAACTACTACGCGCGACAGAACCCGAGAGGGAAGTACGGAGCACATCGGTATGCCCCAGAAGACTTCGGAGAAACCGGAGAAACCATATCGGAACGCTTCGCCGCTTACATTGAGAGGTTCGAGCTCACCAGTCCATACCGTGTTCAGTAAGCTAGTTCGGCGCAGAAGACGCAGAGGGAAGTCGCGGATCGGGCGAAATCCCTTCTCGGCATACGCAGCGGATGAAGCCCTGCGCCGCGAAGAGGCAGACCACTGCGCCTCAAGATCCGGGGCCTTTTGTTATCCTTAAACACGGTAGAAAAAAGGAAGAAGGAGAGGATATGGACCTTCAGAAGTTGGAGAATACCGCCCAGGAATTGCTGGCGCCGGGACAGGGCATACTCGCCGCCGACGAGAGCGACGGGACCATCGGGAAGCGATTCGACGCCGTTGGGATCGAGTCTACCGAGGAAAGTCGGCGGGACTATCGTCAGATGCTGTTCACGACAGAGGGCATCGGGGAGTTTCTGTCCGGTGTGATCCTGTACGACGAGACCATTCGCCAGAAGTCATCCGACGGCGCGCTGCTGACTAAGGTGCTCGAAGATCAGGGCATAGTCCCCGGTATCAAGGTGGATAAGAGCACTGTGGCGATGCCGCTCTCACCCGAAGAGAAGTACACCCAGGGTCTCGACGGACTGCGGGAGCGGCTCGAAGAATACGTGGAGATGGGGGCGCGTTTCGCTAAGTGGCGGGCGGTCATCACGATCGGCGACGGCATCCCGACGCGGCGATGCATAGACGCCAACGCCGACGCCCTGGCCCTGTACGCGGCCTTCTGTCAGGAGGCGGGGCTTGTGCCGATCGTCGAACCCGAGGTCTTGATCGACGGGGACCACTCGATAGAACAGTGCTTCGAAGTCTCCGAGAGGACGCTGCGGAGCACTTTCGGGGCGCTCTACGAGCAGGGCGTGGAGCTTACGGGTACGCTCCTGAAGCCGAACATGGTCATCTCCGGCAAACAGGCCGACCGGCAGGCCGGGGTCGAAGAGGTAGCCCGGATGACGGTCGAATGCTTGAGGCGCAGCGTGCCCGCCGCATTGCCGGGGATAGTCTTTCTCTCCGGCGGCCAGAGCCAGCTACAGGCCACCCAGCACCTCAACGCGATGAACCAGATGTACGACGACCTGCCGTGGGAACTTGGGTTCTCGTACGCACGGGCGCTTCAGGAGCAGCCGATGGAGATCTGGGGCGGCGACAACTCCAACGTGGACGCGGCCCAGAAAGCCTTCTACCATCGGGCGAAGATGAACGGCGCCGCCCGCTCCGGTTCCTATTCCGAGGACATGGAGGACGAAGCAGCTTAGTAGCTATCAGCAGTCAGCTCTCAGCGGTCAGCTTTTAGCGGTCAGCTTTTAGCGGTCAGCCCACGCACGGGCTGGCCGCTTTTTCCCGCGAGGACAGCGAAATTCCTGGATTGCTCCAGGATACGTTGAGGAGCTACAACTGATTAACCGACCCGCTCTAAACGCGGTCGGCCCGCACGATCAGGCGCTTTGAGAAATTGGGGCCGGTGCAACTCTGAAGCGTTACCATGTCGCGGTTTAGTTCCTGGCCCATCACCCAACGCTCGTCGGGGTCGGCCACGAAGATGTCGCTTACCCGGTAACTGTACTTACGGTCCTGACGGTCTCTGAGTATTATTTCGTCTCCGCTCTTTAGCTTGTCCAGGTTGTAGAAGATCAGGCGGCTACCCGTGCCGGGCCACCCAAGCCGATGACCCGCCAGGTACACGTTCCTGTGCGGAGAGCGAGTCCAGGGCATGGAGGTCTCCGGCACGTGTACGACGCCGTTATCGAGCGCCTGCTGGCTGTCGCTGCCCATCACCGGCGCGTTGGTGATGGGCATGGCGTCCACGGTGAGGGTCATGATCGCGCCGGGTATCCAATCGTAGCTCCGGGGCTTGTTGGCGGCTTCTATCTCATCGCTGTCGGGCACCGGCCAATCTTCCTCGGCCACCGGCAGAGAGCTTTGCGGCTCGGGTTTCGGCTCCGGCGCGGGTTCAGACTTCGAAACGGGTACCGGCTCCGGCTCGGAGACCGGCTGCGGCTTGGAAACCGGCTCTGGCTGATCCGGCTCCGGCTCGGAAACCGGCTCCGGTTCTGGTTCGGGTTCCGGTTGAGGATCGGGCTCCACTTCCGGCGAGGGGAGGTCCAGCATCAGGTCGCGCGGGTCCCGGTACTCCTGGCCGGTGGTGGATCCGGGGCTCGCGGCGGCGGGCTCCGCGGCCACCTCCTCGGGCCTATCGCGGAGCGTCAGGATCGCGGCCAGCACGAGCGCCAGCATGACGGAGAAGGATATGGCGATCACACCGACCCTTAGAAGCATCTACCCGCTACACCTCCGGTAGCCCAGAACCTTTAGTACCTGCGTCTAACCACGGCGGTAAGCAGGCCCGCACCGGCGACGATGGAGAAAAATATGCCGAGCATCGGCGGTCCGCCGGTGTCGGGGAGAGCCTTGTCCGGTATGTTGATGATGTTGGTGATCTCTACATTCGGGCGGTACTGGTCGTACTGGGCGCTGGCGCTGCCAGACCCGAGTGTGGTGGTAACGGGGTCACTGGTTACGGCGTCAGCATTGTTGGCATCCGCCGTTGCTTTATTGGTGATAGTGTCTTCCGTCCCATCGACTTTGACTGTTAGCGTGATGGGAACGCTTGGTCGACCAGCAGTAATGGGGGCCAAGTCGTCGCACGTCACGGTGCCGCCATCTTCCCCGCAGTTACCGACAGGGTCCACCGAGACAAACTCCGTACCGTCTGGCACCTGGTCGGTGAGCGTAACGCCGTTTGCTGCGGTGTCGTCAGAGTTCGATACCACAATAGTGTAAGTGATTTCGTCACCGTTCTCGACAGTGCCTGGGCTGCCAGTCGTATCCACAGAAAGGGTTTGAGCCCACGCCGGGGAAGCCGAGATCGCCATCAAGAACAGGAGGATTCCGATAACTACAACACTGGTAACGAGTATCCTTCTATCGAGAACCACAGTTCCTCCCCACGCGTTGCCCACCCAACCAGTCTCCGTAACTCGTGTATAAAGTCCGAGAGTACGCCTTGCATCATAAACTGTCTGGAACTTTAGCGCCAGTTGTCGAGCTTGACTTTCCGGTGCGTGCGGGAGGGCATGCTCGCAGTACGGCTGCGGTAATGGAGTGAGAGGCCGGTTTAGCTGACTTTCTGTAGGGTTTGGGCGCGACGCTCGAACCGGACCCAGTCCGTTAGCTTGCAGGCTTTTACGCTGGCGCGGGCCTGCCAGGAGGGGTTTACGAGGGTCAGGTGGTGGGCGTAGAGTTGGGAGCGGACAGCCAGCTCGCGGGTGGATTGCAGGTCGAGGAAAGTTACTCCCGAGAGGTCTAAGGTCGTCGGCTTGCGGAGGCTCGCCACGTTGTCGAGCGTCGAGCGCAACTCGGTGGCCGATGCGAGATCGAACTCGCCCCTCAACTCTACCGTCATGTCTCCGCCGCCTGAGCTACGCACTTCGATGTCGTACACGGTTATAACCTCCGTTGGGCAGCCGACTCGCGCCGGGGCATCCTTATCGACTATCATTAACCTATTAGACTGGTGGGTCGCAGGATCGGTTACAGTGTACGTACATTTTTTCGGAAATTTGCCAAAGTTGCGCAATCAGGTGTAGTGTTGTCCCAAGGGTTGTCTGCTATTTTGGTGATCTTCATGGATACCGAATCTCCAACCCAGCCCTGCCGGCTCCACAAATAGAGTATGGGACAAAGCTTTAACAACGAGGATATCGTCCACAGCGCCTCCCAGGGTAATGCGCGGGCTTTTTCGGAGTTGGTCCGCGAGCACTCCACACTCGTATACCGGGTAGCGCTTCGCATGCTGGGGGACGGCGGCGCCCAGGATGCCAGCCAGGAAGTTTGGGTAAGAGTCTGGCGGAGCATAAACAACTTCAGAGGTGATAGCGCTTTTAGTACGTGGCTATACAAAATCACTATGAATACTTGCCTTAACATCCGGGAGAAGGAGCTGCGACGGGAGAGGTGGGAGTTGCGGGAGGATCTTCCCTACCTACCCCAACTCGACGGCAACTTCGAGAGCAACCCTGAAGCTACCACCCTGAGCCGGGAGCGGAAGGACGAGCTACTCGTCGCGCTCCAGCAACTCCGGCCCGAACACCGGGCGTCGCTCGTGTTGCGTCACCTGGAGGAGTTGAGTTACCGGGAGATCTCCGAGATCCTCGAAATCCCCGAAGGGACGGCGAAAGTCTGGGCTTCGAGAGGCCGGGCGGCGCTCCTGGTCATACTCGCCGGTGAGGCCGACGAGAGCAACGGAGACGGCCGATGACCTGGGAGGCCACCGAGAAGAGGTGGGAGGCGCTGGAGAAGATCGGGGCCTACGCCGCCGGTGAGCTAGACGGCGAAGAGGCCCGCGAAGCGGAACTGTTGTTGATGGAGGACGAAGATTACCCCCGGCTCGTCGAGTCCTATACCCGGATGCTCGTCCTGCTCTCGGTCATGGGCCAGGAATCACCCGAAGCGCCCAAGTCCGTCGTCAACAACGCCATCCGGCGGGCTTACGTAGCGGCGTTTCTAAGGGGCGCGGAGGACTTCGTGGGAGGCCTCGGCCGCTCGTACGCCGGCGCATTCGTCTATTATTTAGGCCTCCGTCCCAAAGAGGCGTAGAAACTTACGGAGGGGAGCACCAGAGTGGCTGAAACCGCGAACGACCTGCTAACGGCGATCATGGACCTCGTACCCCGGATCTTCGGGGCCGTGGCCGTACTGCTGGGGATGCTGCTGCTGGCGATACTCCTCCAGCGCCTGGCGACCCGCACCCTCGAAGGTCTCGGCCTGGATTCGCTCTTCGAGCGTACCGGAGCCTCGGATTCTCTCTGGAAGCTCGGCTACACGCGAGGGCCTTCACATCTGCTCGGGCTCGCGCTCTTTCTGGGCGTGGTGATGATCGGGGTAGCCAGCGCCCTGAGCATCCTCGGCCTCTCCACCCTGGAGAACACCACTAGCCAGCTCGTCAATTTCTCCGGCCGGGCGCTGCTCTCGCTGGTTATCATGATCGCCGGCATAATGGCCGCCGGTTGGCTCGCGGATCTCGCCGCCCGTGAATCCGAGCGGACCGGCCTTCGCGGCTCTTCCACCATCCGGCGCGTCGTGTTCGCCGCCATACTCTCCGTAGCCACGCTCATCGCCGCCTCCCAACTCGGCCTGGACACCACCCTGCTCGTCGTCCTCGCCATAGTCGTCCTCGCCACAATCGGGGTCGCAGCGGCACTCGCGGTCGGCCAGGGCCTCGTCCTCCTCTCCGGCAACATCGCCGCCAGCCGCTACGTCCAGGACGGTATCGAGCAGGGGGATGTGATCTCCGTGAACGACATAGAAGGCACCGTCGAGGAACTGGGCTACGCTGCCCTCACCATCCGCTCCGAAGACGGCCACCTCTACCGCATCCCGAACCAGACCCTCCTCCAGAATATAGTCCGTAAGCAGGGATAAGCTGGTAGAAGATGCGCCTTTCTTCGAGGCTCTAGCCTACTGATGCAGAAAAAAGAGGACGGTCCTGCGACCGTCCTCCAAAACTTCGCTACGGGCAGAGATCAAACTCGGTAGTGTCGAAGCAGAGGGGCCCCGATTGAAGGAAAACGTCCCCTTCTGTACTACCGATGGCGGTTGATCCATCCACAAAAGCACCGCTACCGAAATTCGGATCGGCGAAAACCAGTGTGTCTCCACCCGCAATAGCCGCGGCGCCAAACTCCGGTACGGCGAAGAGGCCGGTTATGGGTGCCTCTTCGAGGCTCCCAGTTCCCTCCGCTATGATGAGCACGCCATCTTCCACGAACTCGATCGGCTGCGCCACCGCAGGCGATGCCGCCAAAAGCACCATCGCGAGCATGGCTACCAACAACTGTAGTTTCTTCAACTTTTCTTCCTTTCAGCACGTTTTGCTTATTTTGCTTCCATACGCTTCGCCGCTCTTGTATCTACTCTGACGGTTACCTCCTTGGCGCGCTCGTAGTCCTTTCCCACCAATGCAGTGTAGCCTTACCGGAGGTAGGCGGTCAACACACAAGTCACAAGCACCTATAGTGAAGGATCCATCGGCTCAATGGCTACCGGGAACGCTGCAAGCGTGGGGAAAATCACTTCTTTTTCATTATCTCGTGTAAGAATATAGATGCGTTAAGAATATAGACTTTATAGACAGCTCCTACACGAGGAGAGAAGTATGAAGAGAGACAATCCGATATCCGACCCGGCGCACGACGTACTGGGCTACGAGCGGCAGTCTCTGGACTCCATTTTCAAGCCGGAGACGGTAGCCGTGATCGGGGCTACCGAGCGTCCGGGCAGCGTGGGCCGGACGATTATGTGGAACCTGGTAAGCAACCCGTTCGGCGGGACGGTCTTCCCTGTAAACGCGAAGCGTCCGAACGTGCTCGGCGTCAAGGCATACCCGAGCATCTCGGAGGTCCCGGCGGAGGTAGACCTCGCGGTGATCGTGGCCCCAGCCCCCACCGTGCCGGATATCGTGGCCGAGTGCGCCGAGGCCGGGGTCGGTGGCGTCGTCGTCATCTCCGCCGGCTTCAAAGAGACCGGCGAGGAGGGCGCGGAGCTCGAACGGCGGGTGCTCGAAGAAGCCCGGCGCGGCCGGATGCGAGTCATCGGGCCAAACTCTCTGGGCGTGATGAGCCCCAACACCAACTTCAACGCCACCTTCGCCGGCGCGATAGCGAAGCCCGGCAACGTCGGGTTCTTGAGCCAGAGCGGGGCGCTGTTGACCGCAATCCTGGATCAGAGCTTTCAAGAGAACGTCGGGTTCTCGGCCTTTGTTTCCGTAGGGTCCATGATGGACGTTGGTTGGGGAGACCTTATCTACTACCTTGGCGACGACCCTAAGACGAAGAGCATCGTGATCTACATGGAGTCGATCGGCGACGCCCGCTCATTCCTCTCGGCGGCGCGCGAGGTGGCCCTAACCAAGCCGATCATCGTCATAAAAGCCGGACGAACCGAGGCAGCCGGAAAAGCCGCCGCCTCACACACCGGCTCCCTGACCGGATCGGACGAGGTGCTCGACGCCGCGTTCCGGCGCTCCGGCGTGCTGCGGGTGAACGATATCTCCGAGCTATTCAACATGGCGGAGATCCTGGGCAAGCAGCCCCGCCCCAAAGGCCCGCGAATGACGATCGTAACCAATGCCGGCGGACCCGGCGTGCTCGCCACCGACGCGCTCATACAGAACGGCGGCGAGTTGGCGGACATCTCCCCGGAGACGATGGAGGCCTTGAACGAAATCCTCCCCGCCCCCTGGAGCCACGGCAACCCCATAGACGTACTCGGTGACGCGGACCCCGAGCGGTACGCAAAGACCCTCGAAACCGCCGCCGAAGACCCCGAGAGCGACGGCCTGATGGTAGTCCTCACGCCGCAGGACATGACCAACCCGACGGAGACCGCCGAGGCGCTGGTCCCCTACGCGAAAGCGACCAAAAAGCCCGTTCTGGCGAGTTGGATGGGCGGCGAAGAAGTCGCAGCCGGAAAAGCCATCCTCAACGAGTCCGGCATCCCGACCTTCGACTACCCGGACACGGCGGCAAAGGCGTTCACCAACATGTACCGCTACAACTACAACCTGCGCGGCATCTACGAGACGCCCGAGCTCGCCACCGAGACAAACGGCGTAAGCGTGGATCACGAGCGGGCCGATGAGATCATCGAGAACGTCCGAGACGCCGGGCGCACGATCCTCACCGAGTTCGAGGCGAAGGACCTTCTCTCCGCCTACGGTATCCCGATCGTCGAGACCCGCGTGGCCCGTAGCGCGGACGATGCGGCGGAAATAGCCGACTCATTCGGGTATCCGGTCGTCCTCAAGCTCAACTCGGAGACCATAACCCACAAGACCGACGTGGGCGGCGTGCAGCTCAACTTGCAGGACGCTTCGGAAGTCCGCGGCGCGTACGAGGAGATGGAGCGCAACATCCGGGAGAGCTTCGGGGAGGAACACTTCTCCGGCGTCACGGTGCAGCCCATGATCTCACTCGACGGCTACGAGTTGATCCTGGGCAGCAGCCTCGACCCGCAGTTCGGTCCCGTGTTGCTCTTCGGCTCCGGCGGTAGCCTGGTGGAAGTCTACAGGGACCGGGCGCTGGCGTTGCCGCCACTAACCACCACGCTCGCCCGCCGAACCATCGAGCAGACCCGGATCTCCGAGGCGCTCAAAGGCGTGCGGGGCCGGGCTCCGGTGGACACTGCGGCGTTGGAGAAACTGCTGGTGCGTTTCTCACAGCTCGTGGTTCAGCAACCCTGGATCTCCGAGATCGACATCAACCCGCTCCTGGCCTCGCCCGAAGGCCTGACCGCGCTCGACGCCCGCGTCGTCCTCCAAGACCCGGATACCAGGGAAGAAGAACTGCCACAACCGGCGATCCGTCCCTACCCGACCCAGTACGTGTGGCCGGAAGAGATGAAAGACGAGACTCCCATCCTGGTACGCCCCATTCGGCCCGAAGATGAGCCGCTAATAGTCAAGTTCCACGAATCGCTCTCCGACCAGAGCATCTACATGCGCTACTTCCACATGATGAATTTAGGCCAGCGGACGGCCCACGAGAGGCTCACCCGCATCTGCTTTATAGACTACGATCGGGAGATGGCCCTGGTCGCCGAGCGCCAGAACCCCGAGACGGGAGAGCGCGAGATCATGGGCGTCGGACGCCTGAGCCGTCCCGGCAACACTACCGACGAGGCGGAGTTCTCGATACTCATTAGCGACGACTTCCAGCGCCAGGGCCTCGGCACACTGCTTTTGAGTCACCTGCTGGAGGTTGGACGCGAAGAAGGACTAAAGCACATAACCGCCAGCATCCTCTTCGAGAACCGGATCATGCAGCGCATAAGCAAGAATCTCGGTTTCCGGCTTCGCCGCGACGAAGGTGAGATGGTAATGAAAGCCGACCTGGACCTCTACCAGGCAGCGTAAGAGCAGCCGCTCCCGTTACGGTGGGGGCGGCTTTTCTACGTTCCGTTAGTTCTTCGAGATTCGGCGGACCGAGTTGGAAGCCCGGTGCAGGTAGTATAGATCTCCGTCGCTGCTCACCTGAATATCTACGAGACCGAACTTTGGGGTAACGGCGAAGTTGACCGCACGGTCGGTTTTGGAGTCGTAGCGTCGGATCCAACCCTGGCAGAAGTCTCCGAAGAAGTAGTCGCCCTTGTAGACGGCTCCGAAGGTGTTTTGGGCAGGATTGTAGAACGCGCCGCCGGATATGGCGCAGCCGGTACGGCCGGTACTGCCGTGCCGATAAGCGAAGATCGGACCGGCGTAGCGCCGGTTCTTCTCGGGGCCTTCGTAGCGGGGCCAGCCGTAGTTGGCGCCTTTGACGCCCCGGTTGATCTCTTCCCATTTCTGTCCGCCGACATCGTTTATAAAGATCCTGCCACTCCCCGACTGTACGGCGAAGGTGTACGGGTTACGGAGCCCCCGAGCCCAGATGGCCCGGTTTTTGCCGCTAGCCTTCCGGTAGAAGGGGTTATCTTTGGGAATAGACCCGGTCTTGTTTATTCGGAGAATCTTTCCGTGCAAGTTTTTCAGCGTCTGGGAGTTGCTCTGGACGGCATTCTCGCCGACGCTGGCGTAGAGTTTGCCATCTTCGCCGAAGTGTATAGCGCCGCCATTGTGCCGGTCGCTCTTGAGCCGGTTGAGGTCCAATATGCGCCGGTAGCTGCCGCCCTTCGCGACGTTGCCGCGGGAGCCGGAGGTGGTGCGGACGGCGGCGAAGCGCGCGATGCGGTTGTGGACGAAAGGCTTGCGGGCCGTGTAGTAGACGTAGACATATCCGTTCTTGCGGAAGCCGGGGTCCAGCGCCACGCCCAACAGGCCCCGCTCCCCGTTGGTGTTGGGCCGCACCTTTAGGAATGGCCGCTGGAGCAGTTTGCCGTTCCGGATCACACGCAACTCACCGGTCTTCTGGGCCACGAACAGCCGTCCGTCCGGGGCGAACGCCATCGCCGTCGGGTTCGACACACCATTTGCGACCAGCGTATCCCGGAACCCCGCCGGCACCCGGGTCGCGCCCTCCGCCGGGGCCGGCGCTAACACCAAAACGGCGATGACCGCGACGAGTGCCAGGCAACCCGCCAGTACTACCAGACCTAGTTGGTAAGTAGCGGAACGGACCGATGGGTTGGAAGATTGAGGCACGGCATCATCCTTTCTCGTGGTCTCTTGTTCCGGCCGGCAGGGTAGCTCCGGTCGTTGCTTCCTCTACGAGTTTGAAGCGGGTATGGTTCACTCGTCTACCTGCGTTTGTATATCTTATTCACGGAGCCTGTTCCACGGGCGAGGTAGTAGAGATGGCCGTTATCGCCCACCCTGAGGTCCACGGGAGAGCTTATCCCCGTGGCGAACCTTATAGACCTATCGGTGGCGGGATCGTAGCGCCGGATCCAACCGCCACAGTAGTCCGCGAAGAAGTAATCCCCTCCGAAGCGAGCCCCAAAGGTATTTCTGGCAGGATTGTAGAATGTGCCGCCGGTTATGGCGCAGCCGGTGGTGGCGGTTTCGCCGTGACGGTAAGCATATACGGAACCCGTGTACTGGTTACGACGGTTTTCGTAACCCTCGAACCTCGGCCATCCGTAGTTAGCGCCGCTTACGCCTCGGTTGATCTCCTCCCACCGTTTCTCACCAACGTCGTTTATGTACATCGTCCCGCTGCCGGGCTGCACGGCGAACGTAAACGGGTTGCGGAGGCCCAACGCCCAGATGGCCCGGTTCTTGCCGCTCGCGCGGTCGTAGAAGGGATTGTCGGACGGGATTGTTCCGTCCGCGTTGATCCGGAGCATTTTCCCCTTGAGGTTACGCAAACTCTGGGCGTTGGAGGATAGGTTGTTGTCCCCCACGGACACGTAGAGCTTCCCGTCCTCCCCGAAATGTAGCGCCCCGCCGTTGTGATTGACATAACTGGTCAGGTTGTTCAACTCCAGAATGACCTCGCCCCCATCAACCGCCACGTTCGGACGCTGGGGATCCGCCTTGAAACGACTGACGCGGTTGTGGGCCGGCCGTGAAGAGGTAGCCGGGACCGTGTAATAGACGTAGACGTAACCGTTGGAAGCAAATCCGGGGTCGAACGCGACCCCTATGAGACCCCGCGCCCCCCGCGCGTCGGACCTGACCCGCAGGAACGGCTTGCGGAGCAGACGGCCGTTCTTGATGACCCGCAACTTACCGGCCTGCTCCGAGACGAACAAACGCCCGTCGGGCGCAAAAGCCATTGCCGTTGGGTCTGAAAGACCTCCCGTAACCCGCGCCTTACCGAACCCCTGGGGCACCGTCGTGGCCCCCTGCGCCGGGTTCGCCAGGTAAACTACCATCAATACTATAAAGGCCGCCATAAAAGCGCACACTGTAACCAACGCCCGCTTGCGTGTTCCGCTCTTGTCCATACGACGACCGGCACCCGGTACGGGGTCTGTATACTGATTCAATTCCACCTCGCAAAACCTTACGATTGCTCAGATAACCGGCATCATATCCAAAAAACGTAACCCACGCTACGTGTCAATTAACACTTTCCTGGAGTTTCTCAGGATCTCTGTCAGGTGGCTTTGCTGGTGGCTTTGCTGGTGGCGATGGCACAGTAGAGTAGAATATTGGCGTGTAGAAAAAGCTTTCGAACTATCATGAGGAGAATGGATGGGTATCTTATCGTGGATAATCTTCGGCCTTATAGCGGGCGTAATCGCCAAGCTGGTAATGCCGGGTCGGGATCCGGGCGGCTGCATAGTTACCATGTTGATCGGCATAGCGGGGGCATTCCTGGGAGGGTCTCTTTATACACTCTTCACACAAGGCACTTTTAGTATGCGGGCCATGCAGTTCGACCTCGGGAGCTTCTTCCTGGCCGTCGTGGGCGCCGTCATCATACTGGCTGTCTACCGAGCCGTTGTAGGACGCAGCGTCTAATACCTGAAATCCGAATCCCCCTTTTCGGCGGCGAAGCCAGTCTATCGCCGCCGACTTTTTTCGTAGCCGCGAACCTCTCTCAATCGCTAATGACTCCCATTAACCAATAACAAGAACTGTTCTTGATTTCGTGGCATTTGCCCTTATAATGGTCACATGAACTTTACGGTGGTTTGTGTGGAGGAGACTTTTTGGCGGAGTTGATGGAACGTCTTGGTCTCGGGGGCCGGGAGATGACGGCTTCGGGGCACAGCAAAGACTTCATTCTGAAGGTCGTGCAGCCGAGCCTGGTCGGATTGATGGATGGGTCGGTCTCGACGTTGGCGCCGTTGTTTGCGACGGCATTTGCGACGCGGGAACCGAGGGTGACGTTTCTGGTGGGGTTGGCGGCTGCGGTTGGGGCGGCGATCAGCATGGGGTTCTCTGAGGGACTCTCGGACGACGGTTCGCTCACCGGCCGCGGGCATCCTTTCTTGAGAGGGCTCATTACCGGCGTCGCGACCTTTATCGGTGGGATACTGCACACGTTGCCGTTCTTGTTGTCGCACGTTGACCTCGCGCTGTACGTGGCGTTCGTGGTTGTGGGCGCGGAGCTTCTGGCGATCTCCTTTATCCGCTACCGTTACTTCAGCATGAGCTTCTGGATGTCGGCGCTGCAAGTCATCCTGGGCGGCGCGCTGGTCTTCGCGGCGGGCATCCTGATCGGGAGCGCGTAAGCGACTCTTAGCGCACCGCCCTACCCGCGTCTATCCTTCCATGGCCGTAATAGATATCCCGTCCCCGGCGCCCGAGGTCCCTGGCCGTTCCCTGCATCCGGCCCCGAATCTGCTTTTTGTTGAGGCCTTGAGAAGCTAGAAGTCCGGCCAGCGCGGCGGCGTTGGGGCTCGACATGCTGGTGCCACTGTAGCGCCGGTATCCTCCGGGTACGGTGGAGAAGATATTGGTTCCCGGAGCGGCCACGTCCACCCACCGTCCGTAGTTGGAGAAGCCCGCCCGCCGGTCTCCGCCGGTAGTCGCGGCCACGGCGATGGCCCGTCCATAGGCGGCCGGATAACTCTGCCGGCTCGTGTCTTCGTTGCCCGCCGCCGCGACGACGACCGCCCCCCTACGCCAGGCGCGGTTTACAGCCCGCTCAATGGCGAGAGTCTTGCCTGACGAACCAAATGAAAGGTTTACCACCCTGGCGCCCCGGTTCACCGACCAGTTAATCCCCCTGGCAGCGTCCGAGGCGTAGACCCCGCGCCGGTCGCCGACCTTGGCTACCAGCAACCTGCAACTCGGACACCCTCCGGCGACGCCCCGGCGGTTGTCGGTATTGGCGGCGACTATCCCGGAAACGTGCGTCCCGTGGCCGACCTGGTCGTCCGCCGCGCCATCGCCGTTTACGAAGTCCCGCTGGGCGGCTATCTTTCCCCTGAGGTCCGGATGACGGGCAGTTATGCCGCTGTCCACTACGCCAACCTTTACCCCCCTGCCGAGCGTTTTGTTCCACGCTGCGGGATAGCCTGGCTTCTTCAGTCCCCATTGCCGTTTGAAGAGCCTGTCGTTCGGCACGTAGTCGAACTGGAGCAGGTAATTGTAGTCCGCCGATTCGACGGCCGGATTTTTTTCGAGCTTCTTCCTTATCTGTTCCAGCGCTTCCTCACGGGCCTGTTGCGCCCGGTTGTTCTTGATCTCGGGGAAGGAGATGAGCACGGTTTCGACGTCCGTCAAAGTCTCCTTTCTCTCCGCGCTGGTAGATCGGATCAAGCCTTTCACCTTTTCCCCGTCGGCGCCGGGTTCCAGAGAAACGAGCAACTCCCCTGCCGCGTAGGGAGCGCCCGCCGGACCCCGGTCTATGGCGACTTCCGGCGTCTCCCCCCGAGCCATCGGCGCCGCGGCGAGCAGGACCAGAGCGCTTGCGACCGCCAACACCAGGGCGACCAACTGCTTCCGGAAACGTCTTGCAAATACTTCGACGGAATCGTTCTTCACTAGGTTGAATCCCCCTTCACGCGGTTCTCCGAACCGATCCTACTCACTTGACAGCCTTGTTCGCTCTAATACGTCCGTGTCCGTAGTAAGGATCGCGCCCTCTCGGTCCGAGGTCCCGCGCGGTAAGGAGGATGCGACGACGGATTGTTTCCGGTCTCTTTATTTTGGTGGCGATAAGTCCAGCCAGGGCTGAAACGTGCGGTGCGGCCTGGCTGGTACCACTGAAGGTGCCGTATCCACCGGGAACAGTGGAGAAAATACCGATGCCGGGAGCAGCTACGTCCACCCAACCTCCGTATCCGGCGTTGCCAGCCCGTCGATCATGCCTGTCAGTCGAAGTCGTGGCTAAGACGCTTCGGTAGGCGCCCGGATATACCGGGGACCTGGTACCGTCATTTCCGGAAATGGACACTACCAGCGCCCCTTTTCCTGCCGCGTAGCGAACCGCTTTGTGTAGAGCACTAGAATCCCCAGTACCGTAAGCTGAAATGTTGATTACTCTGGCTCCCTTATCCGCGCTCCATATGACAGCATCCACCATGTCGTTATAGTAGTACCATCCCTCGGATCCGATAACCTTGGCGGACAGAAGCCTGCAGTTCGGACAGCCACCGGCTATTCCCCTTCTATTCCCTGTCCTGGCAGCCACCACACCGGACACGTGAGTACCATGTCCGGTCGTGTCTTCGACGGTTTTGTTGTTATTCCTGAAATCCCACCTGGCAGCTACCTTAAGCCTGAACTCTATGTGACGCACGTCCAGACCACTGTCCACTACAGCTACCTTTATTCCGCCTCCACGAGACCTGTTCCATGCTTTCTCGAAGCCGGTCTTCTTGAGGCCCCACTGTAACCGGAACTTGGGATCTTTGGGCGTGTAGCCCGCCACGCCTATGTAATTGTAGTCAACACTCTCTACGGCGGGGTCTTTTTCCAGGTCTTCCTTTTTCAGCTCCAGGCTCTGTTCACGCACTTTCTGGGCACGTTCATTCTTTAGTACGGGGAATTCGAGAACCTGGGCGTCTATCTCGGGGATTTCGTCTTCCAGGTCGGCCCTAGCCTCCCGCTTGACCTCCCCCATCTTCTCTTCGGAGGCATCCTCTTTGTAGGTGACGATCAACTCGCCCGCCGCGTAAGGAGATCCGGCAGGGTCTTCGTCTACGAGCTCCTCTACGGAGGACTGTCCCCGCGCGGATGAAGAGATAACTAGAAGCGCCACGGCGCCGAGCAGGGCCGCCAAGAAAACAACTGCCTGCCGCCTCAGAACCACTTATCCCCCTCCAGCCCTGGCTCCCTCTCAAGACAGGGAACTTTTCGCTCGATCATTTTCGATTTTACTTGGACCCGCCCCTATCGCGGTTTCGAGAGTGGCTCCACCCTCCCCGCCCATGTATCACCGGATTCTATACCGGCGACCGTGGCCCGTCTATCTTTCTGTCTATGTCTATCGGTACGTTGGGCGGGGAGCTTTAAGCGTTGGCGTGAGTTGTTTGGGGCTGACTCCGGTTAGCCTTGTGGCGACTCGTAAAGCTGGAGATCGTTGCCCTCGGAGTCTTTGAAGGTGGCTATCCGGCCCCAGTCGTGGTCGGAGATCCCACTGGCCTCGACGCCCTTACTCTTGAGGTCTTCGATGGCCGCCTCGATGCCCTCGCCGGGCTGGAAGGTCAAGACCGGACCACCCTCTACGCCGGCCCCGCCGGGCTCCCGGCCGTTCAGGCCGATCCTCATGCCTTCTACCTCGTACTCGACCCAGTCCCCATCACGCTTCACCTGCGAAAGGCCCAGGGTATTCTCGTAGAACTCGACGGCCCGATCGGTGTCTTCGACCGGCATCCAGACGTTGGCTATTCCCATTGCCATGCTTGGTTCCTCCCTCTTCTGTTGCTTATACGTTAGCCTAATACTTGCAGGAAGTGTTCGACTATTCTGTGTTCGACTTCATCAAGTGGTATTTTTCCCGCCAACTCTTTTTCCAAACTCGTAACGCCGAACTCCCGGATACCGCATGGTGTGATCCGGTCGAACCAGGAGAGATCCGTGCCTACGTTCAGGGCAAAGCCGTGAGAGGTGATCCAACCGGACGAGAACTTTACCCCGATGGCGCAGATTTTGCACTCTCCAACCCACACCCCCGTGTATTCCGGATGCCGCCAGCCTTCGAGACCGTAGTCTCCGAGCACCCGGATAACCACCTCTTCCAGGTCTCGTAAATATTTGTGGGTGTCGCGCACTTTCAGACGCAGGATCGGGTAGCCGACGATCTGACCCGGCCCGTGAAACGTCGCATCTCCCCCGCGATCGCTCCAGAACACCTCCGCCCCGAGCGAGCGCAAGTAGCCCTCCCCCGCCCCGAGGTTGGAGGCGTCACTCGCCGCCTTACCCACGGTAAAGACCGGCGAATGCTCTAAAAGAACGAGGGTATCCGGGATCTCATCACGCTTCCGCTGCCGAACGAGGTCCTTCTGCAAGTCCCAGCCCTCAGCGTAAGGTACGAGCCCCGGCAAACGTCGAACCTCGATACCGAGATTCGACTTTACGGGCTCAGGCTGCAACATATTCGCGTATATCTACCAAAACTCCCGCACGCGCTGCTTCCTCAGCCGCCGAAAGTAAACGAGTAGTGGTTTCCTCATCTACGTACTCTTCTCCGCACACCTGACATACTCTAGCCGGTACTTTCCTGAACACTAGAACCATCTCACCTCGCTCCAGGGTAACCGTGGCAGTACCTGGTTGCACCTCTCCTTGCTTACACACAACACATTTCAAAGCGTTCGCTTCTTTCTGAAACCAGATTCCCAAAGTTCCAGCGTAGGCTCGTAGACGGTTATTACGAAAGTCTCATCGCCTTCCGTACTGTCTGCAGCCCCCACGTGGATCGGCGACGAGCCTCGCCAGCCCAGGACTAGCCGGCTTGGGTAGGGTCTATCTTCCGGATATTCCTGGATTATCTCTCCCATCTCCAGTACACGCCGAACGTCCTCGCTACCAATCTGTCGCCGGAACATGCGTTGTATGGCGTGTACTCGAAAGACAAGTCGCACCGCTAATCGTAGTAGGTCTCTCTAAACGCCCGCCCCGACTTTTTGGGCGTCGGCGGTCTGCTCGTGGGCGTGGTACGAGCTGCGGACGAGCGGGCCGCTCTCGACGTGCTTGAACCCTAGCTCGTCGAGACCGTAACGCCTCAGCAACGCGAACTCCTTAGGCGTGTAGTAGCGGCTCATCGGCAGGTGGTTCTCCGAGGGCCGCAGGTACTGGCCGATGGTCAGGATGTCCACGTCGTGCTCGCGCAGGTCGCGCATCGTCTGGTGAAGCTCCTCTTCCGTCTCACCGAGCCCCACCATGAAACCGCTCTTGGTCAGCCCGTCGGGGTTTAGCTCTTTGGCGTGCTGGAGCACCTCCAGTGAACGCCGGTACTTGGCCTGCGGCCGAACCGCCGGATAGAGTCGTGGCACTGTTTCGATATTATGGTTGAAAGTGGCGGGACGGGCCTCTATGACGGTCTTTATGGCGTCCTTGTCGCCCTTGAAGTCCGGGGTCAGGACCTCCACGGCGCATTCGGGGACCTCTTCTTTTATCGCCCCAATCGTGGCGGCGAAGATGGATGCCCCCCCGTCGGCCAACTCGTCACGGTTTACCGAAGTTATGACGGCGTGCCGGAGTCCCATCTGCTTCGCGGCATCGGCGACGCGGTAGGGTTCGTCCAGGTCCAGTTCCGATGGCTTGCCGGTCAGCACGGCGCAGAAGCCGCAGGAGCGGGTGCAGACGTTGCCCAGGATCATGAACGTGGCGGTCCGGTTGTTCCAACACTCACCGATGTTCGGGCAGCGGGCCTCTTCGCAGACTGTGTGGAGCGAGAGGCCGCGCATGGTCTCTTTGATCTCTTTGTAGGTCTCGCCGCCGGGGACGCGGGCTTTCAGCCAATCGGGACGCCCGTGGTCGCCGCGCTGTTGCTTGAACGGCAGGTATTCTGCGGGAGTTCCATCGGGCGGCGGCGCCACGGGACGGTCTTCCCAGCGATGGCGCACCTCGAAAGTGCGCGTGCCGTCGTCGAGAACCTTCAGGTTTACCTGTCTGCGAGCCACCGCTCTCCTCTTTCCTAGCTCCTATGTCTGTCTATATGGTAACCCACGATGGGGCCGCGACTGTGAATCCTGCCCGGCCCCGTCGTGACGGATTTTTACAGTTCCTACATGTGGATGGCGTGTCCGTCGACGGCCATCGAAGCCTCGGCTATTACTTCCGATAGGCTCGGGTGCGGGTGGATGGTCATCCCGATCTCCTGCGGCGTGCCCTCGACTAGCTTGGCGAAGACTCCCTCGGTGATGAGATCCGTCACCTTCGGGCCGATGGCGTGCATCCCGAGCAGCACGTCGGTCTCCGCGTCCGAGACGACCTTTACGAAGCCGTTCGGTTCGCCTTCGATCAGGGCTTTGCCGATGGCCCGGAAGGGGAACTTGGATTCCTTGACCTCGTAGCCTTCTTCCTCGGCTTCGGCTTTCGTGAGGCCGAAGGATGCCACTTCGGGACGGCAGAAGGTGACGCGCGGGACGAGCGTCTGGTCCATCGGCATCGGGTTCTCGCCAGCCATGTGCTCCACGGCGATTATGCCCTCGTGGCCGGCGGCGTGGGCCAGCCAGTAGCCCCCGATCACATCTCCGGCGGCGTAGACGCCGTCCTCGCCGGTCTGTCCGAAGCCGTCCACCTGGATCTCACCCCGGTCGTTGAGCTCCACACCAATTGCATCGAGGTTTAGCTCTTCGGTGACGGTCTTACGGCCCACGGCGACCAGGATGCACTCGGCCTCCAGGGTCTCGCCGCCTCCTTCACCCTCGCCGGTCGGGGCGTCACCGCCGCCGTAGCTGCCGCTCTCGCCCTCGGCCTCTTCCTTCTCTTCACCGGCGTCGGAGATGCTTATCTTTATGCCGTCGTCGGTCTTTTCGAGGCTTTTGGGGTCGGCCATGGTGCTGGTAAGGACCTTGATGTCGCGGCTGTCGAACTCCTTCTGAAGTTCGGTGGAGATCTCCGGGTCCTCCAGCGGCACAATACGGTCCAGCAACTCGACTACCGTAACGTCGGCGCCGAAGTCATTGAACATGCTGGCGAACTCGACGCCCACGGCCCCGGAGCCGAGGATTATGATCGACTCTGGGATGCTATCCATCTCGGTGATCACGTAATCGCTCGATAGGACTTTATCTCCGTCGAAGTCCAGCCCCGGCAGGCTCTTGACAGCCGAGCCGGTGGAGATGAGCACGTTGTCCGCCTCCAACTCCTCCTCGCCGTCTGCGGTCTCCACTTTGATCTTCTTTGGCTCGACGAAGCTGCCGGTCCCGTTGTAGACCTGTACTTTGTTCTTCTTCATCAGGCCTGATACGCCCTTGCGAAGCTGGCCCATGACCTGGTCCTTGTGGCCGGTTACTTTGGAGTAGTCGAGCTCCACGTCGTTAGCCATGATTCCGAACTGCTCGGCGTGCTTGAAGTCGTTCATCAAGCCCGCGCTGTGCAAGAGCGCCTTGGTCGGGATGCAGCCGAGGTTGAGGCACGTGCCGCCGAGATATCCGCCTTCGCGCTTCTCGATCAGGGCTACCTTCATTCCCAACTGGCTCGCCCGGATCGCCGGGATGTACCCCCCGTTACCGCCGCCGATTACTATGAGATCAAACTTATCCGCCACCCTAAGCTCCTTTCGTTTTGTCTACATCAATGATAACTGTTCGCCTTCCCAACTACCATTCTCTATCTGACACTCCGGACAGTAGTAGGTTGTCCTGCCGCCGACCTGCTCCTGCGACACCTTTCCTCCACACTCCGGACAGGGCTGTCCCCCTCGCTCGAAGACCCGCAGATAGTGCTGGTGCTCTCCGGGGCGGCCCAGCAGGTCCCGATGAAACTGCACCGTCGTGCCGCGATGCTCTATACCGGCTTCGAGGTTCTCCCGGATCGCGGCGTGAAGCGCTCGGCACTCTTCCATAGAGAGCGTGCTGGCCTTGCGCCGGGGATGTATCCGGGCGTCGTAGAGGATCTCGTCGGCGTAGATGTTTCCTATCCCGGCGACCAGTCTCTGCTCCATCAACAGAGGTTTTATCCGGGAACGTCGGCCGCCCAGATTCTGCCGCAGGTACTCGACGCTGAAGCCCTCTTCCAGAGGGTCCGGCCCGAGGTCCGAGAGCCCTTCTTCCAACTCGCCCGGCCCGAAGAGCCGGGCCCGTGTTAGCCGGAGCTCATCCCGCAGATATAGCCGCTTCTCATCGTCGAGATGGAAGATGAGCATTACGGCCGATTCCGGGACTTCGACCGGCGGCGCGAGCAGTAGCTGGCCCGCGAGCTTTAGCTGCAAGTCCAGAGAATACTCGCCCTCCAGCTCCAGGATGATGTGCTTCGCGCGGCGCCAGGCGCCGGTTATCTTCACTTCGTTAATATAACGGGCGAACTCCTCTATCGAATGCTCTTCTACGAGTGCCGTGTCCGGAACCTCGGTCCGCAGTATCCGGGAGCCCACGACCAACTCGCGCAGGTCTTCCTTGATGGTTTCGGCCTCGGGGAGCTGTGGCATCCGGCCTGGTTTACTCGCCGGTGTTCAGGGCGTGTGCGGAGACTCGCAACGGAACCGGCTCCCGAAAGACGGCCCGGTAGAGGCCATCCAGCATGATCGAACGCGTGTCGAGCGAACGGATGGCTCCTTCCCGAACCTTCCGTTGTCCTTCTTCGTCCTCGGCGTAGGGCGCGAGGGCGTCCATCATGATCCGGGCGTGGGTTACGTCCATGGTTACGTGGCTGGTGAATATCTCCAACGCCTCATCCGGCAACCCGGCGCTCTTCTTGAGGCCTTCCGCGAGCCGGACGTAGATCGGGGGCACCGGCCACTCGCTCGCCGGCCCCATCGCCCCGAGTCCCAGCCGCACGTCCGGGTTGCGGCAAAGCTCGTAGTGGACGGTGATGTACGACTCTATCTCCGGAAGCGTCCGAGGGGCCGCCCATTCCTCTTCGCTTATGTCCAGGGCGTGAAGAAAACGCCGGTACAGGGCCGGGTGAGTCTCCGCCGGGTTGAGGTGACCGTACTCGTCCACCAGGACTTCGGCGAGGGCGAGCTGAAGTTTCTCGTCGTCGCGGCAGTTCGAGATCAAAGCCGCCAGGTACAACCGGCTGACCCGCACGTGCCGATAGTACTGGATGGCGAACTCCCGCACCCCTTCCGCATCCGCCTCGCCATCCCCAAAGCGTTCCAGGAAAGGATGGATCAACGCCGGGTGCCCGATCACATCCCGTTTCAGTTGTTCCAGAAATTGTGTGGAATCCATATCCGACCTCTCGACATACGCTCTTATTGTTTTAGTTTACCGCCCAATCCATAGATTCGTACGGAGACCAGCGGGGCTGGCAGCGGCTAGAGGGTGAAGTAGAAAGCCGCGCCCTGACCCGTGTATCCTTCCGCCCAGACCTGGCCGCCGTGCCGGTGGATGATGCGCTGTACGGTGGCGAGTCCCAGGCCCGTGCCGCTGAACTCTTCGCGCTCGTGAAGTCTCTGAAACGGGCCAAACAGGTTTTCCGCGTAGGACTCGTCGAAGCCCACTCCGTTATCCCGGAAAAAATACACGCGTTCTCCACCCTCCTCTTTCGCGCCAAACTCTATCGCCGGGTTAGGCTGGCCTCGGGTGAACTTCCAGGCGTTATCCAGCAGGTTCTCGATTACGACCCTGATGAGTTGCTCGTCAACCTCCACCGGAAGGTTTTCAGCCACCGTAAACTCCGTATTGCCCTCCGGGTGGCTCTTTCGCAGGTCTTCGACCATCCCGGCCACGATGTCGGCCAAGTCTATCTTCTCGCGCTCTAGCTTTCTGTGGGTTAGGCGCGCAATCTCCAACAGGCTGTCCACACGGTCACCCATAGTATCGCTCGCAACGAGTATCCTGCCCAGGTAGTCCTTGCTCTCCGCATCTAGACTCTTGGCGTGATCCTCCAACAATATCTTTGAGAAGCCCGTGATCCAACGCAGCGGAGCCCGCAACTCGTGGGATATGGAGTAGGCGAACTGCTCCAACTCGGCATTGTAGCTCTCTAGCTGAATCGCCCGTTTCTTAAGCTCTTCTTCGGCGTGCTTACGCTCGTCAATGTTCGACTGGGAACCCGTAACGCGGAGGGCATCGCCGTTGCCAGCCCGCACCGCCACGCCCCGCGAGAGCACCCACAGGTAATCACCGTCACTATGCCACATCCGATGCTCGCTCTCGAAGTTGGGCGTGGCGCCGTCCAGATAAGCCTGGAGTTGCGCCTCTACCTGCTCCCGGTCGTCGTGATGTACGCGATCCAACCACTCCCCGGACTCTTCTCCGACGGCCTGCTCCTCCAGGCCGAGCATCTCTTTCCAACGCGGCGAGAAGTAGACCCGGTCCGTGCCCAGGTCCCAGTCCCATATGCCGTCGTTGGTAGCCCGGACAGCGAGCGCGTAGCGTTCTTCCGCCGCTCGAGTCCGGCGGAGCGTTCTAGTTAACCGGCTTCTGAACTGCCAAAGGAGGAGCAACAGGGTGGCAATCGTGGCGGCGAGCGAGGCCACCAGAAAGAGATCCCGGACCCAGAACGGCAGGCTAGTCGAATATGGGACGATCCGGCCGATGAGGACGACCGCGAGGGTCACTACCCAGGTCCCAAAGAGCAGGGATCCCAGAATACGGTCTTCGGTATACGGAAGCGCTACCATGACCGTAAGGAGCGAGGTTATTACGAGCGTAGGGTACCAGTATGGCTGCACGAGGGCGACGACCAGGGTCGTACCGAGGATGCCGGCGCAGATGGTGACGACCGCTGACTCCAGCCTGCCCGCCCGCAACCGCGCCCGCGCCACGAATAGCAGGCAACCGAAGACGAATATAAAACCTCCGGTCACACCAAGCGCGACATCATCGAATATCACCGCGACGATAGCCGAGAGCCCGGCGAAACCAAAAGCTACCGGCACCAGCCAGTTGATGAGCTGCTTGAGCTGCGACGTCTGGAAAGAGGGTGAGTCCGTCCGCTCGGGGATCATCATTGCCGACGCTCCTGCGGGGAGTCTTCGAACGACTGCCTGTAACGCCCCGATTCGTTCGCCCAATCCAGGAAACCCCGCATCCGGGTCATAAGAACATCCACGAATCTCTCCAGGTTCTCATTCGGCGGCTCCCCCAATGACGCCTGAAGCTGCGGGATCGTCTCTAAAAAAGTGCGTACCTCCGCATTGTGCATCTCGATAGCCTGGCGGATGGCGGCCTGGCGGGTAAGGTTTTCCTCGTGCTCCAGGATCAGGACCAGGTTATGCACCTCGCCGCGCCGGGCCTCTTTTTCGAGCGAGAAGATGTCGTTCGCCCAGCAAACAGAGTTGTTGGAAGTCCGGGTTAGAGTCTGGAGTATAGGATTGACCCGTACCGTCGCCGATAGGCGCGCGTGCTCGGCTACCTCGATAAACTGGGTGTCGACGTTCAACCCTCCGGTAATGGGCCGCATTCTGATGTAACTGTCGATGTCCGGAATAGCGCCGCGTGAACGATTGGTCGCCTCCCAAACGGTCGAGTCGAAATGTTCCCGGATGCTGTCGACAAAGCGTTCCATCCAGGCGCCACGGAGAGTTTCATCCTCCACCTGGGTCCGAAGGTCCCAGAGGGCGTGCGCAAGGGTGTCCTCACTATCCTCGGGCTTCGAACCTTCCAGTATTTCGATAAACCGGGCATTCGAAGCCGCCAGAAGCTCCGGCTGTTCCCCGAGTTCCGACTCGTCCCGCTCGTCGTCCCTGAAAAACATCCAGGCATACCATTTGGAGACGAGTTGCAAAGTCCCGAGCGAGGCGTCGGGGTGGAACCTGGCGGCCAAGCGCCCGATCCTGGTGGCGTAAAACCTCTTGTACGCCGCCTCATCCTTGAACACCCGAAAGCCTTGCAGCCATTCGACAGTACTCTCGTGGACTTCGTCCGCGTGAGAGTTTATGCGCGAAGGGAACGGCGAATATAGCTTCGGGAGAGCGCCCAATTCTGTGTCCTATTCTACATCTAGTCTCGGCGAAAGCCCTCTCACCAGACGTTATTTTCGCGGCGACGACTCTACGGAACAACCGACCAGCCCCCAGACTGCCGACCTTTCTTACGCCTCGCTCGCCGGTCATATAGTAGCCGCTAATGGGGGCCCTAAGCAAAGCCATCGCGCAACCGGAGTATCGGGAGTCGGTCACTCCTCAGATCAAAAAATGTCTTTTTTCCAGGAAAATCGTCGTCGGAAAGAGGCCCTTATGCAGTATAATTACGCTATGACAGATACAAAAAAAGAGACCCGGCAAGGTTGGTTGAGCGTTCCGAGACGTCGAGACGACGAGCGGCTGGACCCGCACGTATACGAGCGGGGCGTGAATGGCCTGACGGTCGAGGAAGCGGTTGGACGGGCGGCCCCGAGGGTGATGGGTATCTTGGGGCGTAGCGGCGAATCTTATTCGGAGTTCGAGATGGAGTTGGTGCGTCAGGCGGTCCGGTCTGCCCTGATCTCCCAGGTTTCGCGGGCGAACCTTTACCGGATCGCCGGCATCCTCGTCGCCGACCGGCGGGATTCCGGGTCTCACCTGGGTAGGTCTCTGGCGCTGGCTTACGTCGCGGCTTTGCGAGAGGCGTTCTTGAGCGAGCTATCGGTTGGTGAACAGGTCATAACCCCCGAAGGGTCGGGCGAGATCCGCTACGTCTCCGAAGACGGGAGCAACGCGGTAGTGAGTCTTGATAGTGGGCGGGAAATATGGCTGCCGGAGGCACAGGTCTCCCGTTTTCATCCTTCGGAAGGGTACGATCTCCAGGCCTCCTGAGCCTTCTGCTATATTCAAGTTAGATGGCGGCATTCAGGGAAAAAGCGCGGGCGATCTGCAACCCGGCCTCCGGTGGGGGTGGTTACGACCCCGAGGAAGTGCGCCAGAGCCTGAGCGGTTACGATCTGGAGTGGATCGAGACCGGCAGCGCCGGAGAGGCTGAAAGCGCCGCGCGGGAGTGGTCGGAAGGTCTTCTCATTGTCGTGGGCGGAGACGGCACCATCACCCAGGCCGTCAACGGCCTCGGCCAAGCCGGTTTCTCCGAAGCCGTGACCCTGGCTCTCCTGCCGACGGGTACCGGCAACGACCTCGCTTCCACCCTGGCGATCCCCGAAGACCCCGGAGAAGCCGTGGCAACGATCCAAAACGGCCGGGTTCGTAAGCTGGACGTCATCCGGGTCCAGCCCGAAGGCGAAGAAGACCAATTCCTCGTCAACGTGGCGACCGGCGGGGTGGGCGCGCTGACTACCGACATGGTAGACGACGAGATGAAGCGGCGTTGGGGAAAGATGGCCTACCTCAGGGCGGGGCTCGAGGTGGCACGGGGCTTCGAGGTGCAGGAGGTGCGTCTAACGCTGGACGGCGTCGAGCGCGAAGTCCGCGCCATCAACATCGCCGTCGGCAACGGGCGCTACGCCGGTGGCGGCTGGCCCGCGGCGCCGAGGGCCAACCCCGAAGACGGCCTTATCGACCTGGTTATAATAGAAGATGTGGGTCTGCAGGAGGTGCTGGCGCTCACCCCGGCGGCGCTCGCCGGGTCCGACTACCTCGACAAAGAAGGGGTGTTTTTCGCGCGGGCGAAAGAGGTCCGGGTAGACATCGAGCCCTCCGACTTCGAGTTCACGATTGATGGTGAGGTGATCGGGAGCGAGCCCGTCATGTTTACTATCATGCCCCAGGCCCTCAAAGTAGTGGCCGGGGCGGAGTACGTCCCGGAACCGGAGGTTTGAACTTGGAGAGCATAAAAGTGCGGCTGTTCGGGGCGGCGGCGGATCGGGCCGGGACCCGCGAAGTCGAAGTAGAATCGGAAGCGACTACCCTCGACGGGCTCTGGCCTGTGCTGGCCGAGAAGTATCCCGGCCTCGAACCGATGCGCGAGACTCTGGCTTTCGCGGTAAACGAGGAGTACGCTAGGGGCGACGCTCTCGTAGAACCCGGCGACGAAGTCGCGGTGCTGCCGCCGGTCTCCGGTGGGTAGACATTTGGGCGGCGCGTTCGCCATAGTAGACGGGCCGATAGACGTCGGGGCCATGCTCTCCGCCGCCCAGCGCCCGGACTGCGGCGCCGTCTCGACGTTCCTCGGCACGACGCGGGTGGATGAGACCTCCGGCGCGAAGGTCGAATACCTGGAGTACGAAGCGTACCGCCCGATGGCCGAGAAGAAACTCGCGGAGATCGGGGGTGAGATCGAGGAACGCTGGGACGTGCGCCACGTCTCGATCGTCCACCGGCTGGGCAGGGTAGATCCCGGCGAGGCGAGCGTCGCCATAGTGGTTTCCGCGCCGCGAAGAGGCCCAGCGTTCGAGGCGAGCCGGTACGCCATCGAGCGGATCAAAGAGATAGTCCCGATCTGGAAACGGGAGATCTGGACCGACGGATACATCTGGGTCGGCAGCCAGGTTGGAACCCGCCAGTAAACCGCCCTAACCCCGAACATCCAGGGCCCCGCGAAACGTAATTTTCTCCATCGGGCCAATTGCATGTACGAGGCTGCGGGAGTAGGGTTATTCGACCTTTAGCGACCTTATGAATTAGAGGAGCGTAGCTTGCAGGACCGCCGCATGGGCTTGGAACAGGAGTTCTTCCTGGTAGACGAGGAAGGTGCCCTCTCCAACCGGGCCGACGAGTTTCTCGAACGGTGCTGGGAACTGGCCGGAGAAGAGGATCTCGACCCGGATCATTTCGCGCCGGAGTGCGTAAAGAACCTCGTGGAGGTCAGCACGCCACCGGCCGATTCCCTGGAAGATCTCTCCGAAGCCTATTTAGAAAGCGTCGGTGCGGCTCTGCGGTCTGCGAAGGATGTGGGCCTGCGGCTCTATCCGCTCGCCACCTACCCACTACCTATAACGCCTGACCTGCGCGAAGAGACCCACTACCAAATACAGGCCATGACCCTGGGGGCGGATAAGTTCCTCCACGCCGGGCGCTGCGCCGGGGTGCATCTTCACCTTGAGGTCGCACCGGAGACCGTCGATCCCCGAATCGGTGTCGCATACGATTCCCAGCCGGAGGCCCGCCAGGAGTTGTTAAACGTCTACAACCTGGCGACGGCGCTGGACCCGGCGATCATCGCCCTCACCCGTTCCTGTCCGTTCTACGAGGGCCGGCTGACGGAGATCGCCGCCCGCACGGCCTACTACCGGGGTTGTCCGAGGCTCGCCCCCTACGGTCTCTACGGAGAACTGGAGGAGGTGGGCGGCCTGCGGCCTTACGCGGAGGACTCTGCGAGGCTCGTCGAGCTACAGTTCGAGCGGTACCATGCGTGGCTCTCGGCGATGGACCGGGCAGGCGTCGAACGCCGTCTTTTTCTGGAAGCGGGCGACGGGATGCTGGATGCGGCGTGGAATCCGGTGCGTCTGAACGACCACGGCACCGTCGAGCTGCGCGGCATAGACGCCGGACACCCGAAGGTGGTTCTGGAGATCGCCGCCCTCGTCCGCCAGGTGGTCCGGAGGGTCTTGGACGAAGGCCTCACGGTAACGCCGGTCGCCGGGCTCACATCCTTCGAGGTAGAAGGCCGGAGCCTGATGGTCCCCGGTTTCGAGGAGTTGAGCGTGGACCTCTTCCGGGAAGCGGCCACTCTGGGCGTAGATAGCGCGGAGATCACCACCTACCTCGACTCTATCTTCGATTTCGCCGGTGCGTTCGCCGGGTCGGCCTTCGAGAGTCTCAAACAGGGCAATGCTTACCGTTGTCCGGAGACGGAAGTCCTCGAAACCTATGGCGTAGAAGTCTCTCAAGAGACCGGCCTCCAGCTAGTGAGAGAAGCCTGTGGCAGACTGGAGGAACAAATCCACTCCTTCCGAAAACGAGAAACAACAACCTCTGCGGATGGCGGACAGCGATGAAAGTCAGGCCATCCCACTACAACGAAGTCTTCGAAGAAAACGGAGAAACCCGCGAAGTGTACGCGTCACTCATGGAGACCATAGGACGTATCGGGGACGAAGAGTTCTCCAAACTATCCGGGGCCGCCACAGAGAGGTTGCGGGAGTTGGGGGCGACCTTCCCGCTCTCCGAAGAGGATGGTAGAAGAGAGCGAGTCCTGCCGGCGGATTGGGTGCACAGGATCATCCCCGCCGACCACTGGCGCAAGATCTCCGCGGGCATCTTGCAGCGCGGGAAAGCTTTAAACGCCTGGCTCACCGACCTCTACAACGGAGATCAGAGCGTGGTTCCCCGGCAGGTAGTAGAGAGCAGCATCTTCTACAGAGACGCCCCGCTCCCGGAACCTTCGGTCTCGAACCCCATCCACGTCTACGGCCCGGACCTCGTACACCTCGGCGACGGCGAGTACGTGGTGCTCGAAGACAACGTGCGGGTACCGAGCGGCGTTACCTACTCGGAGGCTCTTAGGTGGGCGAGCCTGGACGTAATGAAAGACCTCTTCGCCCCCTACAGGGTCGCCAACGGACGCGCCTATTACTCGAAGCTCCGCGCGAGCCTCGAAGCCGCCGCTCCTTCCGGCGTGCGAGATCCCTGCATCGCCCTCGTAACCCGTGGGGAAGAAGACTCCGCATACTTCGAGCATAATCGCATAGCCGAAGCCTGTGGCATCCGTCTCCTGACGCTCGCCGATTGCTGTGTGGAGAACGGCGAGTTGCGGGACCGCTCCGACGATCGGCGGATAGACGTGATCTACCGCCGCTTCGACGAGGAGTACCTGAAGACGGACCTCCCGGAGCTGGAAGAAGTCTACGAGAACGGCGAAGTATGCCTGGCTAACGCGCTCGGTGTCGGGGTGGCCGACGACAAGGCCGTCTTCCCCTATGTACCGGAGATGATCCAACACTACCTCGGCGAGGAACCTATCCTTTCGAACGCCCCAACCCACTCCTTCATAAAACCCGAGCAACGCGACGAGGCACTCTCCCGGCTCGACGAGCTGGTCCTAAAACCCCGCGAGGGCTACGGAGGCCAGGGTCTAGTGGTGGGACCGGAAGCGGACGAAGAGGCGGTGAACGAGGCGAGGGATAACGCGCGCGAAAACCCCGCCAACTTCATCGCCCAGGAGACCCTGGACTTCTCGACCCACATTCTCGAAGACGACGAGGGCTCCGACACCGAAGAAGCCTACATAGACTTGCGCGCCTTCGTGCTGCCCGCTGCGGATTACGTCATGCCCGGCGGCCTTACGCGGGTCGCCAACCCCGGCACCCGGATCGTCAACTCCTCGGCCGGGGGAAGGGTAAAAGATACCTGGGTCCTCGAAGACCAGTAGATTCTCGGGGCTTCTAATCCCAAAGTCCGCCGGCCATCCCCGGATGTATACTCAAACCGATGGCTAAGGATCGCGGCGACAAAAACATAGACTTCGGTATCCGGGTCGGGGCGATCGTGGAGCGGGATGGCGCTATCTTGCTGGTGCGCCACCAGAAGCCGGAACTCGACCCATACTGGGTCTTGCCGGGAGGCAGGCTGGAGCCCGGAGAGACGATCCCGGAGTGTGCCGTGCGAGAGTTGGCCGAGGAAACTAACCTCACCGTCCGTTTCGCGGAGATACTTTACGTAAGCGAGTTCCTGCGCGAAGACCGACACACGGTCGACGTAACCGTGCGGGCGACGGCGGGTGCGGACGAAGAAGCCCGGCTCGGGAGCGACCCGGAGGTCGAGGAAGACGAGGAGCCAACTTTGAAAGAGCTACGCTGGGTCGAGACCTCGAAACTCGGAGAGGTCGAATTGTTGCCGACCTGGATCCGGGACCGGATAGTAGAGGACGCCGGACGGGAACGGGGTACCAGCAAAGTCTACCTGGACGGGGCCGAAGATTAACGGCCCGCTGCAGGCGCTACTCTCCGTCATAACGCTGAACTTGCTATTGATGGGCGTTACGGTCGGCCTCTTCTGGGCTGGTGTCTTCACGGCCCGGATGCTCGGACGAAAGAGCAGCTTCTCTCTGTCCCCGCTCGGTTTCTCCCTCCCGAAAAACGGCACGCTTAGAGGGATCTCTATCGGTTTGTCGGTGGGAGTCGTGGCGGTATTCGTGGGGGCGATCCTGAACGCCGTTAGCACCGTGGTGTTCGAGAGCCTGGGCTACTCGGCCGACTCGCGGGTGCAGCAACCGTTCATGCAATCCCTGAAAGGATGGGTGCAAGACAGTCCCGCGCTCGCCATACCGGCCATCGTATTCGCGGTGGTGATCTTCGGCCCGTTCGTCGAGGAGCTGGTATTCCGTGGGGCCATCTTCAACGGCCTGTATCGGCTGGTTCGGTTGGCTCCGGTCTCGTTGGGCGGCAAGGAAATCACCCGGTCGGCCGACCTGATCTCCTTCGCCCTCGCGGCCATCGTTTCCTCGTCCTTCTTCGCGCTTTTGCACCTGGAGCCGGTCCTGCTTCCGGCGCTACTCACGCTGGCGGTCGCCCTGTGCGCCCTGTTCCGGTGGAGCGGGAGCCTACTGCCATCCTTCGTCGCCCACGCGACCTTCAACTCCTTCGCCACCGTCCTGATCATCCTCAGTGGGCTCGGCGTGTTCGAGTTGCCCGTCTAGTCTCAGGCGGTTTCGGGCAACAAAACGGCGACACCGACTCTGCTAACATCCACGGCAGCAAAGAGATCGTCCACGAAGCAAAAAGGGGAGAGCCAATGATTGCATACGAAGAAGCCCAGCAGATAATCGCCGCCGCCACGCGGAAAGCCGAGGAGATCGGGACGCCCATGAACATAGCCGTCATGGACGCCGGCATGAACCTCGTGGCGTTTGGGCGGATGGATGGCGCGTGGGTATTGAGCATAGACATCGCAATAGGCAAAGCTTTCACTTCGGCCGGTCGCGGACTCTCTACGAGAGATATCGGTGAGAAAGCCCAGCCCGGACAGCCCCTTTTCGGAGTCAACACGACAAACGGTGGCCGGGTCGTCATCTTCCCCGGCGGCCTCCCGCTCGTGCGCGACGGCGAAGTAGTCGGCGCCATAGGCGTCAGCGGTGGCCCCGTAGACCAGGACGAGCAGGTAGCGGAGGCAGGCGTCGCAGCCTTCGGGTAACGCCTCACTGCTACCCACGAACGCGCTAACCTGAATCCTGCGGCGACTCCCCGACGTAACGCGCCCTGGGGCGTATTAGAGTGTCGCTAGCGTACTGCTCGATGGCGTGGCCGATCCACCCAACAGTCCGCCCCAAAGCGAACAGCGCGAGCGCCCCGCCCGGCGGCAACTCCAGGGCGCGGGCCAGCGTTACAAGCCCCAGGTCCAAGGTCGGTCGTTCACCCAGCACCTCCAGAGCAGCCGCGCGCGTGGCGGCGGACACTTGCACGGCTGCAGATCCCGGACGGGCTGTTTCGGACAGCCGGATCAACTCCGCCCCTCTCGGGTCGCCGCCGGGATAGAGTTGATGCCCGAAACCCGGTATGCTCTCCCCGCGCCTCAGACGACCACCCACGATATCCTGCGCATCCCCGGAATCTTCGACCTCCTGTAGCAGTTTCTCCACGAGCTCGATCTGGCCGCCGTGCTTCACACCCTGCATCGCGGAGAGACCCGCCGTAACCGCTGCGTAAGGTGTCGCCCCGGACGAGGCGACGCAGCGAACGGCGAAAGTCGAGACGGGCAACTCGTGGTCGGCGCAGATAATTAGCGCGGCATCTATGAGACCTCTGGAGTCCGGATCTTCCGGTACCCAACCGCGTTGCAGAGCACCCGCAATGCTCCCACCCTCGACCCCGCCGGAGAGCCTTCCGGCCATTAGACGCAGGATGCGCCCCCCGGTCTTCGCTACAGACTCGGAACGAAGATCGTAGGCGGCAGAATCCCCCATGGCCGCGAGCGACAGCAGACTTTGTAAGCCCTCCAGCGACGTTGGGCGAAGACCCGATTCTTTCTCTGCTACAAAGTGTCCTGTCGAGATATCCGGTCCAAGGATCTCGGTAGTGTCAGCCGGAAGCTCGCCGGTCCAGATCAGGGCCGCCACCTCCTCGATGCTCCGGCTCCGGGAGAGATCCAACGCGTCCCGCCCCCGATAGTAGATGCGCCCGTCGGTGACCAGCGTGATCCCGGACTCTAACATCGGCGCGCCCCAACGCAACACACCCTCCAATGCACGTTCCGGGTCCCGCCGCCGCTCTTTCCGCTCCAGGAGCCTCCGCACGTCCTCACCGTGGTAACGCCTGCTCCGCCGGCTCCCCCCAACCTCCTCCGAACGCACCAGCCCCCGGCTCACGTAAGCGTACAAGGTCGGCAGGCTCACCCCCAACCCCTCCGCCGCCTCCCGCGCACTCAAATAACGCTTCTCTTCCGGCACCCCAGACACGCCCTTACGCCCTTCTTCAAACCTTGTCCCGTATAGACAAACATCATAACTTACATTGATTTATAAATCAATATTGATAACTAACTTTCAACCAACTACGATACCTTTAGGACAGATGACGAAAGGAAGACTGATGGGCGAAGACCTGACAACCTCCTTCGTACCGGGTTTGCAGGGCGTGGTTGCGGCCGAGACCCGGCTCAGCAAGGTAGACGGCGCCAACGGAGAGCTCGTGATCTCCGGTTTTCCCGTAGAAGAGTTGGCGACCAGGGCGTCTTTCGAGGAATGCGTGTATTTGCTCTGGCGAGACGTCTTGCCCGGAGCCGAAGAGTTGAAAGACCTCCGCAGGTCTCTGGCCGGAAGCTCGGGGTTATCCGGCGCGACACTGGACCTTCTGAGGGCGGCGGCGAAAGAGGGCGTCCCGGTTATGGACGCGCTACGGATGGCGGCGGGAACCGTCGGCCTGGAGACATCCAATGGTCCTTCCGATGAAGCTGGATACGATCGGGACGCTATGATGCTGGTGGCGCTGACTCCCGAGATAGTGGCGGCCTACTGGCGAATGCTAAACGGAGAAAAGGTCGTCGAGCCGGACCCGGATCTGGGATACGCGGAGAACTACCTGTACATGCTGACTGGAAAGGTTCCCGACGCCGAGCGCGCCCGCGCCCTGGAGACCTACCTCAACACGGTCGTGGATCACGGCATGAACGCCTCGACCTTCGCGGCCCGCGTCATCATCTCCACCCGCTCCGACATCGTCTCTGCCCTCGTGGGGGCGATCGGCGCGCTGAAAGGCCCGCTACACGGTGGCGCTCCGGGACCGGCGCTGGACGTAGTATTCGAGATCGGGGGAAAAGACAGGGCCGAACCATATCTGAGGGAGAAGATCGAAAGCGGAGAAAGGTTAATGGGCTTCGGCCACCGCGTCTACAAAGTCCGCGACCCCAGGGCCGATGTGCTCGCATCGGCTGCGGAGAGGCTGTACGAAAACGCGGGCGACACGGAACTCTACGAGCTGGCGCTACACGTCGAGAAGACCGCCGTGGCACTGCTCGAAGAGTACAAACCAGGCCGCAACCTGCAGACCAACGTAGAGTTCTACACCGCGCTGCTCCTGCACGGCGTCAGCCTCCCGACGGAACTCTTCACCCCCACCTTCGCCATCGGCCGGACGGCGGGCTGGACGGCGCACTGTATAGAGCAACGGGAACTCGACCGGATCATCCGCCCGGAGTCAGCCTACGTCGGCCCTGAGAACCGGGGTTGGGTTTCTCTAGAAGAAAGATAACTGAGTAAGAGGTTCTGTTGAGCGAGAAGTCGATAAATCAGAACGTCGACTTCACCTCCTATCGACGAGCTCGTTCTCACGATGGCGGTTAATTTCTTTGGTCTTGCCTATTGGTCTCGCTGAACAGTGTTTTGAACAAGTCTTTAAAGGTTTTCGCTTCTTCCGCTTCGTGCTGCTTACCATTAGACGCTTCTTCACACGTGATGAACAAGCTTTTGGAAGATCTGCCGACTAAGTAAGTAGTGCTACCCTCGAAAGTTCCACTGACCACTCCACCCAACAAGGGCACGGCTTTGTAATGTCAAATATATAGTGACATAGTAAGCTAACGTGCTGTAGTTACTGTGCCAGTCGAACGCAGGTTACTGCTTGGCCCAGTACACTCTATCTGGTCGCTTTACTCTTTTGTTAAGTGCTTTGGCAGCACGGAGTAGAATGCATTGTCTCCGTCTGGTTGCACTTGGATGTAGACTTCGTTTGCGTCTGGCCCGTTAATCGGCGTAGCTGCACCTATCACTGTACCGCTCTTGCCAGCGATGCCCTTTTCTTTGTTCTCTTGCGAATCCGTGATTGACACCCTCAACCCCTCAAGCAATGCCCCAAGTCCTACAGACGGCACAATCGTTACTCCCTTCCATCCCACTTGACCCAAGCATCGTACAGTATTTCTATTGTACCCTGTTGGAAAAATAACTGTGGTATAAATCTCGGCATGGCGTACAATTAGCTTTAATCGTGTCGCTCCGTGGGAACATTAATGAGATAGATTATGCACTGGTTCTCTAGCGATGTGAGAATTATGGCTGTCGTTATCGTTTCTCTGCTGTTGTTGAAGTTCGTCCTCAACTTAGCTCGTTTCGTACGAATGAAACGCTACCTAGAAAAGTATAAGAAATGGCACTCGACGAGGGACGAGAAATTCCTGGAGTCGAAATCGCAAGTGGTCAGGTTGGTAAGGGACGCTGGTGTAAGCGACCAACGCATTAGTGTGAGTGAACATGTGGGCTACGGAAATCTGCGAGTGACCGAAGCGTCGGTAATGGACAACTTCCCGCACCTCAGCCAAGATATGTCTAGTGCCGCACAGCGGCTTATGCGCGAAGCCATAGGAACCTACCGAGCAAGGATGCGGGAAACATTTAACCCCTTGTATTGGATTGAATATCTCGTTTACTTACCGAGGGAAGTGCTTGATTACTTAGGAGTGCCAGCCGAAAGCATCTTCGTTAAGGTATTGCAGATTGTATGGTGGGCAATAGGGACAATACTTAGCCTATTGTATGTCGTGTACAGACCAGAGATAAGAGTACTTATCGAGCGCTGGATTACATCGGGTTGAGTTCGATATATTCGAAGGGGTGTCTTAAATCTGCTCTAGAGCAAGTCGGGAAACTGTACAGTATTGGTAGAGAGAAGAAAGCGGAGCAGTTAAAGGATAAGTTGAACACGTTACAGGAGCTGGTGAAAAGAGGGTGATTTGTTTGTAAGAGTACAGCAAATCGAGTGCTGTACGGGCATAAAAAACGGCCCCTGGCAAAAACCAGGAGCCGTACCTTCTGAGTGTTACGCAGGTATCTGGTATTTCAGCACGCCGCCTTCAACTACCGAAGAGGCGGTACAGGAAATAACCCGGTACTCCGCAAGGGTTTTGGCGGGACTAGGTCAGAGCCACCTCTTCCAGAAGATACCCACGTCTACTACTCGGTGCGTCGATCTGGATCACCTCCTCTCCGTGCCGTCAACTAGCGGAGATTCTACTATCCCTAAATATCTCCGGCAAGAGTATTTTCAAGATTTATTTTTCTTCCAACCGCCGCCGCAGAATATCGAAGGCCCGATTCGCGCTCCGCTCCCGGATCGCCTCCCGCGAACGACGCCAGGCCGAGAGGTCCAACTCCTCCGCAAATGTCTCTTTTTCGTCGGAGACCCCGATCCAGACGAGACCTACCGGCTTCTCTTCCGTCCCGCCATCCGGCCCGGCGACCCCCGTAACGGAGAGCCCGTAATCCGAACCGGCTACCTCCCGCGCTCCCTCCGCCATCTCACGGGCGACGGCCTCGCTCACGGCCCCATGCTCCATCAGGGTCTCGCGCTTTACTCCGAGCAGGCGCTCTTTGGCGTCGTTTGAGTAGGTGACGAGGCCTTCCTGAAAATACGCCGAAGAACCGGCGCTGTCAGTGAGGCGTTTGGCGAGCAAGCCTCCGGTGCAACTCTCGGCGAGGGCCAGCGTGGTGCCGCGCTCTTCGAGCAAGCGTCCAACGGCGCTCTCAAGGGTCTCTTCGTCTTCGCCGAAGTAGTAGTCGCCGAGCCGGGAGAGTATCTCCTGGGCTACGGGCTCTATCTTTTCTTCGGCTTCTTCGGGGGTGGCGGCGCGGCTGGTGATGCGGAGGCGGACCTTGCCCTGACCGGCGAGCGGGGCTACCGTCGGGTCTTCGGCGTCGAGCAAGTCCTGGACTTTCTCCGCGAGCGCGGATTCGCCCATTCCGGAGAACCAGAGAGTTTTGGAGACGATGGAGCCGTCGCTGCGTTCCCGAACCAGCGGGGCGAGAGTCTCGCCGAACATACCCTTCATCTCCCCCGGCACGCCGGGGAGTGTGGCGAAAAGCGTCCCGTCGATTTCGAGGAGCGCGCCCATCGCCGTGCCTAGGGGGTTGGGGATCAGGGTGGTCCCCTCCGGGAACAGGGCCTGCTTGTAGTTGGATGGCGTCGGCTTGCGACCGAAGCGGGCGAACATGTCTTCGACGTGCCGCCGGGCCTCCTCGTACTCGACCATCTCCCGGCCCGACAATAGCGCCAGGCACTCGTTCGTCAGGTCGTCGGATGTAGGGCCGAGTCCACCGGTGGTAATTACCAGGTCGGAACGCGCGGCGGCGTCACGCATCGCGCCGACTACCCGGTTCCGGTTGTCTCCAACGGTGGTGTGCCGGTAGATGCCGACGCCGAGCTCCGCGAGGTGGGTGCTGAGCCAGGCCGTGTTGGTGTCCACCAGCGCCCCGAGCAGCATCTCGGTGCCGATAGTAATGATCTCCGCTCTCTCGATGTTACGTTCTTCGGATTTCCGTTCGTGGTTTTTTTGCATTCCGGTATTCTACAATCCCCGGATGGAAGAACGCTCGAAATACACCGACTCCGTAGACGACTTCGTGGAAACCGCCGGCGCCTTCGCCCGCGAAAGGCTCTCGGAAAAGCGCTACGCCCACACGATCCGGGTCGCAGAGACCGCCGAACGCCTGGCCGCCGTTCACGGTCTGGACCGGCGTCGGACGCGCCTCGCCGCACTACTGCACGACGCCGCTCGGGAACTCCCGCCCGAAGAATATCTACAACTGGCCGAGAAGTGGGATCTCTGGATGGGCGAGCCAGAACGCGAAAGTCCCAAGCTCCTTCACGGTCCTGTGGCAGCGTCGTTTGCAAGGGAAGAGCTTGGTGTCGAAGATGAGGAAGTCCTGGACGCCGTCCGGGTTCACACCGTCGGGAGTCCGGGGATGGGGCCACTCGCGCTCGCCCTCTACGTGGCGGATAAGATCGAACCGGAACGCGACTACCCGAGCGTGGAACGGCTCCGGGAGTTAGCCGCCAAAGACCTCTACGAAGCCGCCAGAGAAGCCCTGAAAAGGTCCCGCGATTACAACGAACAACGCGGACGTCCGACACACCCGGCAAGCCTGAAGACCCTGAAGTGGCTAGAGGAGACCGTCCACGAAAGGATAGACCAGGGAGATAGAGACACCCACGAAGGCGAGCACGACCAGCGCCACGAGTAGCTCGACCACTCCCCCGCTCTTGAAGCCCCCAGGAAAGAGCCTGAACGTCCCTCCAAAAGGCCAGAGGAGCGGCACGCCCCGAGTATTCAGCGCGTCGGCGACGATGTGCGAGGCGTAACCGGCCACGAGCGCGTAGAAGAAGTTCGGGTAGTCTCCCAGGAGCAGCCACACGGGCAATGTAAAAAGCGCCAACCCCAGCAAAGAGTGGGTCAACGTCCGGTGTCCGACGGTCCTGAGAAGCAGGAAAGACGTGATCCGGAGCACCCAACTCAGGGGCCGGGTGACCAGGTTCAGGACCGGGCTCTTCAGGCGGCTCAGGCCGTTTCCCAGACGGCTGCGGGGGTTATCCACGTCCGGCACCCACGCGGCGACGACCGCCGCCGGATAGACGTAGATAGACGGCTCGGTCCCGGCGAGGAGCGCGGTCCCCGTCAGGGCCGCGACCCCGAAGATGGCGTGTGTAGTGGCATTCAATCCGGGATGCAGTGTAGCAACTCGGAGGATAGACGTTCGTCATCCAGCAATCTTGGTTGCGCTTCAGGTAAGACTTCTCTATACTTCTTCTTATGCTTTGAAGAGAATGGAATACGTGCAACCCTGAGGATCCCGGCCAAGGGTTTTGCATGCCTGTTCACCGTTGTTGCATGTGCAACAGTTCCAAAAGCTTCCGGGATGGCTGCGAGGGGAAATATGCATCAGAAATCCGGTAAGGCGAGCTTCGGGCACATCTACGACCTCGAAGATCCAAGAGAGTATTATAGCACTCTGGGAGGCATGGACTACAGGGCCCCGGAACACGGCCAGCGGCTGTTCTCCACGCTCATAGAGAAGCGGGGCAACGGTAATGGGCCGGTGAACGTGGTGGACTTGTGCTGCTCTTACGGCATCAACGCCGCGCTGCTGAAGTACGACGTTGCCCTTGATGACCTCTACGATAGGTACTCCTCGGATAATCTGCCGCTCTCCGGCGACGAGCTGGCGGAGTCCGACGCCGCGTACTACGCAGACCGCGAGAAGGAAGACGCGCCTCGGGTAGTCGGCGTGGACGCGGCGGGCAACGCGGTTTCCTACGCGCTCAAGGCCGGGCTCCTCGATGCCGGCGCGGGCGAAAACCTTGAGAACGGGCCGCCCTCGGAGGCGCTCCGGCGCGAGGTTTCGGATACGGATCTCTTCACCGTCACGGGCGGCATCGGGTACATCTCGGAGCGCACCTTCGACCGGCTGCTCGGCTGCGTGGACGAGACGCGGGATCCCTGGGTCGCGGTGCTCGCTTTGCGGTGGGTCTCGTACGAGAAGATTTCCGAGGTCCTCGGCGGGTACGGGCTCGTGACCGAGAAACTCGAAGGACACACCTTCGAGCAGCGACGCTTCGCCGACGAGGAGGAGCAAGAGTACGTCTGCGGCGAGCTCGAGCGCATGGGCATCGACACGGAAGGGAAAGAGGGCGAGGGTAGCTACCACGCCGAGTTCTACCTCTCCCGGCCCGAGAAGCAAGCTTCGGAGGCGAGCGTAGAAGAGTTGGTCGGCTTAGCCTAAGGCCTGTACAGGTGCCATGCGGCTAGGGAAAACCTACAGCCTGCGCCATCGCCCGTTTGGAATCCCGCGCGAACCGCTTCTGTAACGCTCTTCCTACCGGGTAACCGAGCCGCGCCAGCGGATGACGGGGACGGGAGAAAGCGTAGACGTCGTACCAGACCGAGCCATCCGCACGGTTCCACTCGACGGTGAACCGCTCCTCGCCACTCTCCGCGTGCTCCGGCAGCGTGCCGTAGGCGAAACCGTACCGTTTGACCTCGCCTTCTTCCTCGATCAGATAAACGATCCGGCATGCGTTTAGTGACCAGAAGCCGTAATGATGCCCGATCACCGCGACCGTCGTCCCTGATTCGGTAGGCGCACACGGAGGATAGATACGAACCCATCCCAGGTCGAACATCTTCCAGCCACGCAGGGCCTCCACCGCCCGGACGAACGCCTCTTCACCCTCACCTAAACGGATCCTGTTATGGTCCACCGTATATCCACCAACGGACGCCGCACCGAGGCGCGAAGCCCCAACCTCCGGGTAAGAGAATGGCTTCTCCTCCTGATCGCCCAGAAACCCCTCGATGCGTTCCGTGGAAGGCTCAACTAGTAGAAACAAAGCTTCAGGACTCGCCGTTCGCTAACGGGCGCGATGTTATCCGGCGGACCTTCATCCCGTGCCCGAGGAACCGAATCCTCCCTCGCCACGACCGTCCAGGCTGTCTTCGAGAAGATCCACCTCGACGAAGTCCGCCTCGGCAGCCCGCACGAACACGATCTGGGCGATCCTCATTCCCGGCGTGACCTCGAAAGACTCATCCCGGTCGTGGTTTATGAGGGGGACCTGGATCTCCCCCCGGTAACCCGAGTCTATGAGCCCCGGCGTATTAACGAGCGAGACTCCATGCCTTACCGCGAGCCCGCTGCGCGGCAGCACGAGGCCCGCATAACCTTCAGGGATGGCGACCGAGATCCCCGTCCGAACCAGCGCCCGTTCGCCGGGAGCCAGACGAACCTCATCGACCGAGCACAGGTCGTAGCCTGCGTCACCCGCGTGGGCCTGCGCCGGCAAACGGGCATCCTCTTGCAACCGTCGGAAGGGTATCCGCATCAAAGTTTCCGTGTCATAGGATGGGCCATCTTAGCATGCGGTAGCAGGACATTTGGCGCTTCAAGAGCGCCAGCGGAACCAGAGCAGTGCCGCCACGTAGGCCACCGCGAACGCGAAACCCAGGAGCGCATAGGGCTGGCCATCCTGTCCCCGCACTATCTCATAGACGAACGCCCCGATTATAACCACGGCCAGGAACTCGCTGGCGAACCAGATCGCACGCAGGTTGAACGACTTCCACATCTCGTCGGCGGGCTGTCCGCGCAATACCCGCACGACCTGGCTGCTGCCGGTAAAGAGCAAGACTCCATAGCCGACCATGACGGCGAACGGCCCCAGACCGGCGACCGGATTGCCCGCCGCTCAAAACGCAAACAGGAAAACTATACCGAAGAGCAGACAGAGCAACGGCACCGCCCACCTCTTACTTCTCGTAGTCTGCATGGAAAACCTCCTCTACAGGTAGGGCGAAGAACCGGGCCAGAGAGATCGCCAGCGGCAACGACGGCGTGTAACGTCCGGTCTCGATCGCATTGATCGTCTGCCGCGACACGCCCATCTCCTCCGCCAACCGACCCTGGGACAATCCTTTCTCGGCCCTGAGCTCTCGCACGTCGTTCTTCATGGGTGTAAAGCTAACTTAACAGTCAATGTTTGTCAAGTTGGCTTTACACAGATGCTCTTTTACAGATTGCCGAAGATTCCATGACCGCGCAATTATCGGGCATTCCAAGATGTTATTCTTTACGCCATGAGCGAGAAGAGAGAGCGTTACCTGGTAACTTCGGCGCTGCCATACGCAAACGGTCCGTTACACCTCGGGCAGATCGTCGGGGCGTACCTGCCGGCGGACGTGTTCGTGCGCTACCTGCGCGCCCGAGGCCACGACGTAGTCTACGTCTGCGGCACCGACGAGCACGGCGTACCCATAACCCTCACCGCCGAGCGCGAGGGAAAGACCCCCCGCGAGGTCGTGGACTACTGGTACGACCATATGAAAGGAACCTTCGCCCGCCTGGGCATCAGCTTCGACAACTTCTCGCGCACCTCTACACCGCTTCACGCGAAGAATACCCAGCTCTTCTACCAGAAGCTCAAGGAAGGTGGGTACATCTCCGAGGCCGAGAGCCGCCAGATGTACAGCCCGACCGAAGGACGTTTCTTGCCGGACCGCTACGTCGAGGGGACGTGTCCGGTCTGCGGCTACAAGGAGGCGCGGGGCGACCAGTGCGACAACTGCGGTAGCTGGTACGAGGCGTACGAGCTCATAGAGCCGCACTCGAAGGTTACCGGCGGCCCGGTCGAGGTCCGGGAGACGACTCATTTGTACCTGGACTTGCCCAAGTTCTCCGAGAGGATAAAGGACTGGATCGGGGGCCAGAAGCACTGGCGCGACTCGGTACGGAACTTCGTGCTCGGCATGATCGAAGGCGGTCTGGAGAAGCGACCCATCACCCGCGACATCGAGTGGGGAGTCCCGATCCCCGAACCGGGCTTCGAAGATAAGCGATTCTACGTCTGGTTCGACGCCCCGATAGGCTACGTCTCCTCCACGATGGAGTGGGCTGAGTTGATCGGCGACCCGGACCGCTGGCGCGAGTACTGGCAGGAGCCGGACACGAAGATGGTCCACTTTATCGGGAAGGACAACACGGTCTTCCACGCCGTGGTGTGGCCCGCGATGCTGATGGGGACCGCCGAGGACGGCGAAGAGCCGTTCATATTGCCCTACAACATCCCGGCCAACGAGTTCATGAACCTCGAAGTAGTAGTGAATGGGGAGCCGCGCTCGATGCAGATGTCCACGAGCCGCAACCTGGCCGTGTGGCTGCACGAGACGCTTGACGATTTTCCCGCCGACCTCCTGCGGTTCTACCTGGCATCCATATTGCCCGAGACCGGGGACGTGGACTTCTCCTGGCGCGAGTTCCAGTCGCGGGTGAACTCCGACCTGATCGGCAACCTCGGCAACTACATAAACCGCGTTCTTTCCTTCACCGAGAAATACGCCGACGGCGAGTCCAACCGTCCAGACGAGTTGCCGGAAGAATCAAACGCGGTACTGGAAGACTTCAAACGGATAGAGGACCGCTACGAGCAGAAGATGCTCGCCGGCCGTCCCCGCGACGCCCTCACGGAGCTACTCGCCCTCGGACGCCGGGCCAATCAGTTCTTCGACTCCGAGGCCCCCTGGAAGACTCGCAAGGAGAACCCGGAGCGCGCCAGAGTCACGCTATACACGTGCTCCGTCCTCCTCGGCTCCCTCGCCTACCACGCCACACCATTCGTCCCGGAGGCCGTCGAACGGCTAGAAGCCTTCTTCACCGGACCGGTTGATCGGGTTTTGGATCTCGACCTTCCGACGAGCTACCGGGTAACGGGAGCGAAGCCGCTCTTCCGGAGGATCGAAGACGTCGAGGTCACGGCGGCGGAAGAGAAGCTCGCGCGGGCGGCGCGAGGAGAATAGCAGCTACTTCGCCGCTCTCCGGCGTCCCAGGCGTAGCGAGAGGACGAATACCAGAACGCCCGCCGCGACTATGACCGCCAGGGCGAGCCGCAACCCGAACAACTCCGCCAACCCGCCCACGACCACCGGCCCCAAAAGAAACCCGCCATATCCAAAAGTCGTAACCACCGAAACGGCGCTCCCGGCCCGTCCCGGCGCCAGATTCCCCGCCATGGAGAAAGCAACCGGCACAATCGCCGAAAGGGCGAGGCCGACGAGCAAAAAGCCCATGATGATAATTACAGGTCTCTGGGTAACGAGAGCTACCGACATTCCAACAGAGACCAGCGCCCCCGAACCCAAAAGGGTGATCCGGTTTCCGAAGCGGGCCACGACGGCGGCGGAAGCAAGGCGGCCCACTGCCATCGCCGCATAGAAAACGGCGACTCCCGAAGACCCGAGCAGCGCCGGAAGCCCGACGTTGTCCCGCAGATAGATGCCCGACCAATGCTCCATCTCGCCCTCGGAGAGCATGGATAGGGTCGCTATAGCGGCCACGAGCAACAGCGGGAGGCTAAGAAATAGGTCGTAGCGACCGGGCTTCTCTACGTAGCCTACGGCTTCCGGGTGAGGGAAACGAGTAATGCCCACGGATATAAGAACCGCGCCCAGCGGGATCAAGACAGCAAGGTACACGTACCGGAACCCGATACCGGCTTCCAGCAGCCCACCCGCCGAGAGGGCGCCGACGACCCCTCCGGCGCTGAAAGTCGCGTGCAGAAGCGTCATGTAGCGGTGGCCCGTAACCCTCTCCAGATCCACGGCGGCGGCGTTTATCCCTACGTCGTAGAGCCCGGAGGCGGAATAGAGGACTACCAAAACCAGGATCAGGGCCGCGTACCCACCAGCGACCGCGAGACCCAGGATACCCAGTCCGAAAACGGCGGACGAACCTAGAAGAAATACCCGGCGTCCGAGCCGGTCGGCAGTCCATCCGAGAGCCGCCATGGAGAGTATGGAGGCCGCGGCCCCGGCGAATAGGGCGAGGCCCAGGGGACCAGGCGAGAGGTCTAGGGCGCGGGCGAGGTCCGCCAAAAGGACCGCGAAAGTACCCGCGAATAGTCCGAAGAACCCGAACGCGCCGAACACCACGGGCAGGCTGCGCGGCCTCGTATCTATCTCCATATACCTCGTCTCGGAGTCTGGCCCTGCAGTCTATGCGCAGGTGGACCGGGCAGAACTTCAGAGCCTCATAAAAAACGTGTTTCTAGTTCGGGTGTCCGCAGCTTCCCCGGAGTGGGCTATCCGCCGCTATCCGCCGCTATCCGCCGCTCTCGACCTCGTAACCTTTCTCGCGCCAGGCATTCGTGCCGCCCTGCATGTTTGCGACGTTCGTGTAGCCCATCTCCCGAAGGGTCTTCGTCGCCAGAGTTCCCCGGCCGCCGACGGCGCAGTGTACGACGATACGCTGGTCTTTCTCCGGCAACTCGTCGTTAGCCAGATACTCCAGCATCCCACGCGGTATGTGCTTCGCACCCGGAATATGTCCCTGCTCATACTCGCCTGGCTCCCGCACGTCAAGAACCGTGAACTCTTCGCCGGACTCTACCGACTCGTGGACTTCCTCCACGCTGACCTGCTCCGTCTCTTCGCGAGCCTCGGCCACCATCTCCTCGTAGCTCTTCGCCATTTCGATCCTCCCGTTCTCTATTGCACGTGAGGACCATGTTAGCATCGCGCGCCGAAACCGTGCGCCTCTCGTAAGATGCGAAACTCCAAACACATCTCCTCTATTAGGCGGACTGTAGAATGACGCGGTAGGCGATAGAGGAGATAGCTTGGGTGAGTACGACCTGGTAGTGATCGGTGGCGGCACGGCGGGATTGGTCGCGGCGGCGGGCGGAGCCTCGCTCGGCGCGAAGGTGGCCCTGATAGAGAAAAACAAGCTCGGCGGCGAATGTCTCTACTACGGTTGTGTACCGACCAAAGCACTCGTAAAGAGCGCGAAGGTAGCGAGCCTCATGCGCCGCGCCCCGGAGTTCGGGATCAGTGAAGTGCCGGTCGAGGTGGACTTCCCGGCGGTGATGCGCCGGATGCGCTCCGTCATAGAGAAAGCCGGCGAGGCCGACAGCCCCGACAGGTTCCGGAAGCTCGGCGTCGAGGTGTTTCTAGGCGCTTCGGCCCGCTTCGAGGAACCGCAAGAAGTCTCCGTGAACGGGAGTCGGCTGCGGTCGCGCAGCGTCATCCTGGCAACCGGCTCCTACGCCAAACCGCCACCCATCGAAGGACTCGAAGAAGCCGGCTACGTGGACCACGTGAGTGTCCTTGAGCTGGAAAAACTGCCCCGCTCGATGGTGATCGTAGGCTCCGGCCCGATAGGCAGCGAGTTCTCCCAGATATTCGCCCGCTTCGGGTGCCGGGTAGAGCTGATCTCCTCTTCCCCCGATCCACTCCCCAAAGAGGACCCGGAGGTAAGCGCCGCGCTACGCCAATTCCTCGAAGAAGACAGCATAAAAGTCCACGGCGGAGTCCGGGCCGAATCGGTCCGTGTTGCGTACGGCGAGAAGGTCGTCACCGTTAAGGACAAGCAAACCGGCGAGACGTTCGAGGTGCGTGGGGAGGAGATCCTGGTAGCAGCCGGACGAGCACCCTCCGTAGACGGGCTGAACCTCGCAGGCGTCGGCATCGCGATCGGCGACAACGGCGTGAAAGTCGACGAGCACCTCGAAACGACCGCCAAAAACGTCTACGCCTCCGGCGACATAACCGGCAAGCTCCTCTTTACCCACGCCGCCGAGCACCAGAGCCGCACCGCCCTCTCCAACGCCCTCTTCCCAATCAAACAAAAGATAGACTACGACGCATTCCCCTGGACGACGTTCACCGACCCCGAAGTCGCCCGCGTAGGCCTCACCGAGCAACAAGCCCGCGAACAACACGACAGCGTAAAGGTCTTCCGCTTCTCCTTCGAAGACCTCGACCGGGCCATCTGCGACGGCGAGGCGGAAGGTTTCGTCAAGCTGGTGACGTACAAGCGCGGCAAAATCCTCGGCGGTCACATCATCGGCCCCGAAGCCGGGAACTACATCGCCGAGGTCGTGCTCGCCATGCGGAAAGGCATCTCCGTCGGCGAGTTATCCCAGACCGTCCACGTCTACCCCACCCTCTCCGAGAGCGTCAAAAAGGCCGGCGACGGCTACTATCGCGAGAAGCTATTCACCGAGCGAAACAAGAAGATTCTGGGCGCGGTCTTCTCCGTCCGACGCTTCCTGGAGCACCAGATAGGGCGGCTGAGAGGCTGACGCTTTTACGCTTTGCGATGTTCGGTGGCTACGGTGTAGGTCCCGTCAGGGAGGGCTGAAAGCTCGTAGTCGCCGAAGAGGATCGGGTCGGAAGTATGCAGGCAGAGGAAGAGACGGAGGGCTAGGGCCCGGATCTCGCTCTCCGCGTGCGCGTCGGCCCGCATCTCTATTATGTGCCTCAGCGCCCGGACGTTGCCGGTGAAGACCATCGGGGCCTCGGTCTCGTTGGGTAGCAGAGACCGGGCGGTCTGCTGGACTTTTTTGCGGGCGTCGGTCTTGTAGTCGGCGGAGAGCATGGCGGCTCCCCCCTCTTGACGATCCAACAACTCTTCAGCCATCGACTCGTATTCGGCGGCGGCCCGGTCGGCCCGTTCTTCGAAGGTCCGGTGTAGTTCCTCGTCTTCCTGGTACTCTGGACGCTCCACGAAACGGAGCACAGCACCGCTAACGTAGCGCTGGCTTATTTGCGAGAAGCCTGCTCCGGCCCGGTGACGGACGAGCTCGTGGGTTACGCTGCGGCTGATACCGTAGAGCAGGAAGCTGAAGCTGGCGTGCTCCAGTACGGAGCCGTGGCCCGCCGAGGTGAGGCGCTCGAAGTAGGACGCGGCGTTCTCGTTGGTGGTCCTGCGCGGTCCGAATGAAGCGTAGCAGAGCTGTCCCGCCGTCTTGCAGAGTTGGGAGGAGTCGGGCAACTCCGTGGGGTCGTTCAGGTAGTCTGGGAAGCCGAGCGCGGGGTCGAAGCCTTCGAGGAAACCTTCCAGTCCTGCCACGTTGGTCTGGGGACGGGCAAGCATGACGACGCCGGGGCTTTTGAGGTAGGGAGTGCCATATTTCGTATGGTGCGCGGTGGAGTGAATGGCGGGAAAACCACCATTAACCGCCCCTCCAAACTTATCGAAAAGACCTGCTATGCGTCCGGCGTTCTGCTCGCTCGTCTCCATTAGATTCCCTTCTGTTCTTTAGTCGAAGGGTATCTAATTTACCGGGTCGCGTCTGCGATTCCGGCCACCGCTATCCACTGTGTGGCCGGCTGGGGATGTTGATCCAGGAGGCCGAATAGCCCGCCATGTGGAGGCTTTGCACTACGGTTGAGGGGTCTTCGGCCGAGAGCCGGAAGACCATGGTGCGGTTGCCGGCTCGTTTTTCGGGCTCCGACAGGGCGCTCACTATGTCTACGTCCAGGTCGTTGATGCATTCTACGACCTCGGCTAGCGCACCTGCCCGATCCGTGGTCTGCACCTCAACCTGGCTGCCGGATTCGTGGACCCCGGTTAGCATGACGAGCGCACGCATTACGTCCGTGGAGGTCACGATGCCGAGCAGCTTCTGGTCCTCCATCACCGGCAGCGCGTCCAGCTTCCTCTCGTACATCTCCTTGGCGGCGTACCCGGTCGGGTCTTGCGGATGGGCCGTCACGACATCCCGGCTCATGAAATCTCCTACCCGGAGGTTTCTTACGGCCTCTTCGTGATCGGGGTCGTCCGGCGAGGGGCTCGCTTCGCTGAGATCCCGGTCCGAGACTATGCCTACCAGTTCTCCGTTCTCCAAAATCGGGATGTGGCGTATCTCGCGTTCCCGAAGTAGTTGTAGGGCTTCCGCCACGCTGGCCTCCGGCTCCAGCGTCATGAGATCACGGGTCATCAAGTCTCTCACCAGCAGCATTTAGCCTCCCTCGGGGTCGCGGTGCGGGTACATTCCGGAAAGCCCGAAAGGCACCCCCCGTACCCGATACTCTACCAAATACGCGGCGTCCGCATGAATCCGGAGTTTAGAGAATAGTATTAAACCGCTTCGGAGAGAGCCTGCCGGAGCGCGCCGGAGTAGCGTCCGGTACGGATGGTCCTGAGCGCTTTGATCTCTACCTGACGCGCCCGCTCTTGCGAGATACCCAGAGTCTCGGAGACCTCGCGGAGGGTGCGGATCTCACCGCCGTCGAGCCCGTTGCGGAGCTCCAGAACTTTTGCCTCACGTTCGGGCAGAGACCTTATCGCCTCTGTGAGAGTCCGCTCCCACTGGCCGGCGTCGATGCGGGCGTAGTCTTCGCCGGACCGCTCGTCCGGTAGCAGATCACCCACCTCAGAGCCTTCCTCGACCCCGAGCCTGGCGTTTATGCTCCCGATGGGCTGGCTGACCTCGCGCAGCCGTCGGGCCTCTTCGGACTTTATCTCCAGCCTGGCGGCGATCTCCTCGTCGGTAGCGTCTCGTCCTAACTCGACGCTCAGGGTCGACTCGGTCCGGCGCAAGCGGAACAAGGAATCTACGACGTGGGCCGGCAGACGCACGGTGCGGGCCTGATCCGCTATGGCACGGGTCATACCCTGCCTTATCCACCACGTCGCATAGGTAGAGAAACGGTTGCCGAGCGTTGGATCGAACTTCTCCACAGCCCGGATAAGTCCGGCGTTGCCTTCCTGGATCAGGTCCTCGAAAGCCACGCCCCGCCCCCGGTATTTCTTGGCGATGGAGATGACCAATCGCAGGTTCGATTCTATGAGCCGCCTCCGGGCTTTCCTGTCGCCCTGACGGGCGCGCCGGCTGAGGTCCCGCTCCTCTGCCGCGTCCAGCAATCTGCCGCCCCGTATCCTACCCAGGTAATGTGTGAGAGTGTCCTGCTCCATCCCGTCCCCTTTCTTTCTAGCTTTTCGTCCGGCCGCGATGGCCGTCGTACTCCTTTAAGCTGCGGATGGCCCGTCGTTGGCGCCCCGAACTCTCGGCCCCGCGTGGGTTACGAACCTACTGAGTACCCGTTCATCCAGACTGGACGTCACGATCCAACGTTCCCCGCACGAGCATCCGAATGACAATAGCCGCCGTCCGTCCTCTGGCTCTCGCATCACGGATTTTTTGAAAGATTTGAGACAACATAGGGGTAGTCCCCGGACGTAAGTCTCTTCCTCCGGTTCCTTCTCCGGGGCGAGGGTGGTATCCGCCCGCAATGCGCTCTTTTTCCTCATGCGGCTCCCTTTCGTTCCTCTTCCGTACGCTCCTCCGCAAAGGCGCACTCTTCCGGCTCCGCCGTCAACGCGGCCTGCCAAGCTGCTCCGCACGACAGGCACTCGAAGGAGTCTTCGGAGTTCCGGGCCTCGCGTTTGCAGCATCCCGGCATGTCCTGCTCGTAGAGCGTTTCTCCTCCGAGCGCCGCCATCCAGAGTTTCACTACGCCGCCTTCCCGGAGAGACGGCTGATCCACTCGCTCGCCTCCTCGCGGGTGAGCTCGTTTACCGGCTTGCCGACCATCTCTTCGAACTTGGTGACGCCGTCCTCTACCACGTCGGAGATGAGGACCTCCAGGTAGTTGAGTTGCTTGCGCGTTGCGGGCAATACCCCACGGTCTTCTTCCCGCTCGGGGGCCGCGACCGGAGTCCTGGATTTCTCCGTACCCTCATCTTCCCCACCGAGCTCCTCAAGCGCCGTAACGCCGACGTTGATCGCATCCCGCAGAGCCCGTGCCTTTGCCCTCGTCTCGGCCATCCGAATCAGGTGCGGCGCTATGGCCCGGCCCACGTTCTCGGGGCTCGCGTCCCCTATACCGCTGAACTTCCCTTCCTCAGTCCGAACTACCGCCTTCACGATGGCGACCTCGCCGTTCCCGGCGTCCGGGATCTGCAACAACTCCGTCTCGATGCTCCGCAGGCCGCGTCCGTGGGCCTCTTCGAGAAGCCCCGCGTACAGCACGAACTTCCGGCCTCCACGCTCGATCATGTACTCTTCCCGCACGGCTATGCCTCCTTCTGCGCCCTTGCGCTTATACCAATACTTCTACCCTCACTGAAATGAGTGAGACTGGAAACAAAATAAAACATCAGGCGATCCTTCCGTAGGTATACTGGCGTCCGCCGGGAGCGGCGGTCTCCACTTTTCGGTGGATCAAACCGAGCTTCGCCAGCCGGGTCGCCCGGTTGTTGCAGGCGGTGTGGTTGAGCCCCAGCTTTTTGGCGAGGTCCGCGTTCGTGATCGACCCGGCCTCCTGTATCGCCTGCAGAGTCTCGACCAGGTGCTCCGGCATATCTCCTACGAGACCGGGCTCGGTCCCGACGTCGTTGACCAATATCATCGCCAGCGAACGTTGCCTCAAGGAGGCCTCTACGTTCTCCAGAAGATCCCGGTCTTCCTCAACCAGCACCAGGCGACGCCCATCGTACTCTCCGCCCGCGACCCGTGACGCAAGTATCCCCAGCGCCTCGTCGGCGAACGAGTAGTCCATGAGCTCCGCGCTCCGGGTATCCACGTACAGCACACCGCCATCCGGCAACCCGGAGAGAGTCTCTTCCAGCGCGGCCCGAACCTCGCGCCCCGCCTTGCGGGTCACCAGCAACCTACCGCCGAACTCTCCTCCGGCGACCTCGAAGAGCCGCCAGGGGCGCTCCTCAACCACCGATTCTGTCCTCATTGTCTTCAGTGAGATCATGTGAAAGGATTATACGACCTCTTCCGTCAGAAAACAACATCATGTTTGGAAGATATTTTGCCTTCATCCGGAAGTATTTTCTTGCGGCCTTCGGGGCAGGGAGACGCGGACGAAGGTGCCGGGGAATTCGGGGACGTTGCGGGAGTTCTTCCGGTTCTCGTATACGGTGACGCGCCCGGAGCCGCTGCGGAGTGAGAGCGAGCCTCCTGAACGGCCGGCGATCTGGGCGACGAGGGCGAGGCCGCCGCCGCGCCCGACTTCCCCAGTCCCCGATACGCCCATCGTCAGGGCCTGGCGCAGCGCGTCGTTGTCGGTGGTGGTGTGCTCGGCGAGAGCCGGGTTGCGGGAGAGAGTCTCGCGGACGCCGACCCCGCCATCGGCGATTGCCACGAGGACTTCTTCCCCCTGGCGTTCACCGGAACGGGCTCCGTGGCGGCCGCTAACGATGTGGTGGTAAGCCTGGACCGAGGCGTAAGCTCCAAACGAGGACGAGCCGTGTTCGGCGGCGTTGGCGCAGATCTCCGAGAGCACCGAGCAGACGGCCACCCGCTCCCGAAGCCGGTAGCCCTGGTTTTCGAGGATCTCCGAGATGCGATTTATGATGCCCGGTATCTCTCCCTCGTCCTGAAAATTGACCAGCTCCTGAAGGGTTCCGGGGTTGTGCCGCTGGCGGGCTTCGAGGGATAGGATGTCCGCGTTCGTCTTAACCCGGTCGCCGAAGAGTCGGAAGAAGTTCATCCGCTCCAGGTAGGCCGGTACGTCGCGGCCGGAGAGGACGACGCCCACATCCTCGGAGCGTGGGATCAGGAACTCCAGCAAAGCGGCCAGCCCGCAGATGCCGGCGGGCTCGACGAACTCTACCTCCCGGAGATCCAGGACAACCGCCTCCCCGTCGAGTCTTTCGGCGGCCTCGAAAGCCGGGTCCAGGCTGCCCAAAGTCAACACCCCGCTCATCGTGCCCCGGCTCCTGACGTTCAGTTTGAGTTGCGTACGCATCATAGTAATTGTAGTCGGCCCGAGGCGAAAAGACGCCGACCAACTGTCTTGGATCTACCCTTCTCTCCGGCGCTCGTAGAAGAGTTCGGTGTAGCGGCGGTTGTCGTAGCGGCTGATAATAGAGCCGTCGCCCACCTCTTTGAATCCGCATTTCTCGAAGACCCGCTGCATGCGGTGGTTGTGGGAGAGAGTCGAGCCGCGGACCACCCGGAGGTCCAGGGCGTCGAAGACGTAGCCGGAGAGCAAGTCTACGGCCTCGCTCGCGTAGCCCCGTCCCCGGAGTGTCTCCGGGCCGATCTTTATCCCCAACTCGCATCCGTCGTAGCGGAAGTCGTAGAGGGTAGCCATGCCGATTGGCTCGCCTTCCGCCTCTATCATGAAAGTCTTCACGCTCGAGTCCTCCCATCGGGAGAGATAATCCCGGCGGGCGGCGGAGAGGGAGATCGAGATCGGGGCCCGCCCGTTCCAGGCGGCGAGCTCAGGGTCTTTGTCCCAGGCGTAGGCGGCCTCCACGTCCGCCTCCTGGGGAGGTCGTAGGGTCACGGAATCACCGCATATTGTTTGAAGTTCTTCCGCGTAAATATCGGTTCCTCCTGTCTAGGACCTCTATATTACACATGCCCAAGCCCACGCGTCACAGCCAGGGCAAATCCCGGACTCCGGCAAAGAAAAAGGGCCGGTGTTTACAGAAGGGTGAGACCCTTTTCCGGCCCTTAGCGGTTCCCTAGACGAAACCGCTAGGATGATACAGAGATTATAAACACGGCCCGCCCACGACGCAAGTACGGACAACAAACTTTAATCTTTTTGTTGCCGCCGGCCGATGCTATAATCCCGCTTCACGGGCCGCTAGCTCAATTGGCAGAGCAAAAGACTCTTAATCTTTAGGTTCCAGGTTCGAGTCCTGGGCGGCTCACTCTCTCACCGTTCTCTAGGAACCACGGCCACCGTACAGCGCGAGACGCAGATAAGCTTATCTTCTTCGTCGGTTATGCGGATGTCCCAGACCATGATCTTGCGTCCTCTATGAAGCGGCGAGCCTACAGCGGTTACCGTGCCTTCACTCTTGCTCCGGACGTGATTGGCGTTTATCTCCAGCCCCATCGCAAGCTCTTTTTCCTCGTCTATGAGATTGAAAGTTCCGAGGCTCGCGACAGTCTCGGCCAGCACGACCGAAGCTCCGCCGTGCAGAACGCCGAAGGGTTGTTTCGTGGGTCCGTGTACGGGCATTGTGGCGACGACCCGATCTTCCGAGACCTCGGCGATCTCTATCCCGATCGCCTCCATGATGGTGTTCTCCATGCTCGCGCGCGCCTGGCTCATCCGCTCCTCCACTTCCGGTTTTATCCGCAGCCTGCCCCGAGATCAGAAAGATATCACGCGCTTTTGCGCCCCACCGAGACATCCGTGCATCCAAAAGCGCACAAAAAAAGACGAAGGAGTGCAGGCTCTCCTCCGTCCCTATCAGGAGCCTCGCGCCATAAAGGCGCAGGCTCCTTTATTCTGCTTAGTTAGATATTACCTGCGACGCAGAACCGCGTAGGTCAGGATGCCGGATCCCAGAAGCAGAGCAGCCGCCGGCAGAAGTATGGCCGGGCCACCGCTCTCCGGTAGGCCACTGGCGCCCATTCCGGCGGTGGTTTCGCCCATCATGGTGTCGCCACCCATCATGCCGGTGTCGCCGCCCATCATGGTGCTGCCACCCATCATACCGGTGTCGCCGCCCATCATGGTACTGCCGCCCATCATGCCGGTATCGCCGCCCATCATGGTGGTACCCTGCGCGAACGCGGCGGGCGCCATTAGCATTACGGCAACTAGAGCCGTGGCGACCAATAGAGTAAATCTCTTCATACAGTCCCTCCTTTTCTATGTTCTCGTTCTACAAGTGGCCTGCACTCGTCCTCATTTCGAGGAGTTGCCCGTAGTGTACATACTTCAGACGCAAAAGTCTCTATTATCTTAACAATTTTTCATAAAATTAATATTTACGCGAAGCCCTGATCTGGCGTGAAAGACACCGTGCCGGGCTGGCGGAAGGGGGGAGAGTCGAACTCCCAGAGGTTTTACCCTCGACGGTTTTCAAGACCGCGTGACACGCCGATGTCCGCCCTTCCTTATCTGTTCATCAGGACATTATATTCGATCCCAAGTGGTGATTACACTGTGGAGGATCTCCTTTACTCGGGCCCTGCGCTAAGATGCCAACCACAATATCCCGACCAGGATGGAGGAGAGCGATGACCGAGAGCAGCGACGTAGCGAGAGAGAGGCAAGAGAGCGACAGGAGCGTGTTCGACAAGTTCGCCGGCCACGCGGCGGAGTTCGTGAGCAAGGCCCCGTTCTTCACCTTCTGTGTCCTGCTCATCGTGGTGTGGGCGCCGAGCTACTTTCTGGTGGGCAACTTCAACACCTACCAACTCCTCATAAACACCCCGACGACCATCATCACCTTCCTGTTGGTGGCGCTCTTGCAGAACACTCAGAAGCGGGGCGAGCAAGTCATGCAGCACAAGCTGAACGCCATCGCCGATGGCCTAGTAGATCTCATGGAGCATTTCGCCAGCGATGAGGAAGATAGGGCGGCCAGGGAGGACCTCGCCCACGACCTGGACGACCTCCGGGCGGCGGTAGGGCTCGAAAAAGAGATGTAGACACAGACCGCCCACGCCAATTTCAATGGCGTTTCGTACCCGTCCGCGAGTATTGCGCTGAAACGTAGCTCAGGTGGTCTCGTACTCGAATGCCGACGGGCAGATGTCGTTGAGAGAGCAGTTCGGGCAGTCGGGTTTGCGGGATTTGCAGATGCGGCGTCCGTGCAGGATCAGGAGGTGCGAGAACACTGTCCGGTCTTTTTCCGGCACGAGCTCCAGCAGGTCCTTCTCTATCTTCTCGGGATCTTTGTTGCCGGAGAGACCGAGGCGGTTGGAGAGCCGTCGGACGTGAGTGTCCACGACGACGCCTTCGTTTACGTCGAACGCGTTGCCGAGCACCACGTTGGCGGTCTTGCGCCCCACACCGGGCAGCGCGACCAGCTCGGGCATGGTGCGGGGGACTTCTCCGCCGTGGTTTTCGACCAGGGCGCGGGCCATTCCCTGAAGGGAGCGGGCCTTGTTACGGTAGAAGCCGGTCGGCCGGATCCCCGCTTCGAGTTCCTCTGGGGCGGCGCCAGCGTAATCCTCCGCAGTACGGTATCGCTCGAACAGGTCCTCCGTCACCTGGTTGACCCGGACGTCGGTCGTCTGGGCGGAGAGGATCGTCGCCACCAGGAGTTCCAGCGGATTCGACCAGTTGAGCTCGGTCGTGGCACCAGGGTATTCGTCCTTCAGGCGCTCCAAGACTTCGTTTATCGGGGCGGGTTCGTCTGCCATGGTGATTGGGGATTATACATTTGCCGGTACGCGCCGGAGGCTGCGGAGTAGCTTTCGGACTCCGTTTGCCAGTAAACTACCGCCGGAGAGGCACACAGAGAAGGGAGCTAGCATGGCGGAAGTGAGTTTCGACTACAAAAACCTGATGGAGGTCGAGGGCGGCATCCAGGAAAGCGAGCTGGAAGATATACGGCCCAGGCTGGAAGAGGCCGCAAAGGAGTTGCTTGAGGGGGACCCCGGCTTCATGCAACTCCCGAAGACCGGCCGTTACGCCGAGGTATCCAAGGTGCTTGCCGAAGATATCCGCAACTCGGGGGCGACAGACTTCATTCACGCCGGCATCGGGGGATCGGCGTTGGGCCCTATGGCGGTACAAAAGGCGCTCAATCACCCTTATTACAACCAGCTAACGGACCGGGGCGGACCCAGGATACACTTCGCGGAGAACACGGACCCCGCATCTCTAAGTGCGATCCTGGACGTCGCCGACCCGGAGAACACCTGGATAAACGCCGTGACCAAGAGCGGTTCGACCGCCGAGACGATGGCGAACTTCCTCGTCGTCCGGGGCTTTCTGGAAAACGCGTTGGGCGATGGTTTCAGGGAGCATACGGTCTTTACCACGGACCCCGAAGAAGGGTTCTTGAACGAGATCTCCGACCGCGACGATATAAAGACGCTCCCGATCCAGCAGAACGTCGGCGGTCGCTTTTCAGTCCTGACTCCGGTCGGACTGCTCCCTGCGGCCGTGGCCGGTATAGACGTCGACGCCTTGCTCGCCGGGGCAGCACAGTGTGTAGACGAGGTGAACGAGCAGGGCGCGGAGCATCCGGCGGTTCTCGGCGCGGCGATGCACTACCTTATGGATACCGCCCGAGGCCGCAACGTGCGGGTAATGATGGCGTACGCGGACTCGCTGGAGCGGATCGCGGCCTGGTTCGTCCAGCTCTGGGCCGAGTCGCTGGGCAAGGACGGTAAGGGTTCGACGCCTCACGGGGCCGTCGGCACCACCGATCAGCACTCACAGGTCCAGCTTTATATGGAAGGCCCGCAGGACAAGGTGATCGAGATCGTGCAGGTAGAGAACCATCCGCGCGACCTGGATATCCCAAAGGCTTACGAGGACATCGAGGGCGTCGGCTACCTGGGCGGGCACACGATGGCCGAGCTTCTGAACGTCGAGTGCGACGCGACCCAGAAAGCGCTAACCGAAGCGGGAAGGCCGAACTGTGCGATCAAACTCGGAGACGTAAGCGCGGAGAACGTCGGCTACCTGTTCCAGGCTCTTGAGGTCCAGACCGCCATCTCCGGCTCGCTCTACGGGGTCAACGCCTTCAACCAGCCCGGCGTCGAGGCCGGTAAGAACATCACCTACGAGAAGATGGGAAGGCCCGGCTACTAATCCCCCGGGCCATAAGAGCCCATAACCTCTGAAACCCGTTCCAGGTAGCGGGCCACAACCCGGCGCTCGTCCGGCGAAAGCTCCTCGGCGACGGCGTCCAGGCCCGCTACCAGAGGCCGGATCACACCCAGCACCTCCTCGACCGCGTGCCGCGTGGGCTCCACCACCAGCCGACGCCGGTCCGTCGGATGCGGCCGCCGCTCTACGTGGCCCACCGCTTCGAGCCGGTCCACCAGTGCGGTAGCCGAAGCCGACCTCATACCCAGAAGGTTTCCCAACTCCGCGGGACCAAGCGGCCCTCCCTGGAGCAAGTGGTCCATCGCGGTCATATCGTTCACACCGAGCCCCAGCCGCCGCGCCAGCTCTCGCGTGATCTCCGCGTTGGCCCGCGTCACTTCGCGCAAGGCCCAAGACAACTCGTGGGCCTGGAGAGAATTTCCCTCTTGAATTTCTTCTTCCATACCGTAATATTAGCACGTCTAGTAATTAGATAGTCTAGCTATTTAATTGCGGTCAAGAGCCGAAAGTAGTGTGAGAGGAGTTGTTCTTGGCGGGTACGTTTGAGTCCAATGGCTTTGCTCCCGATGGTGACGCCATCGTGGCAGAGGGTATGGAGCGAGTTTTCGGGGAGAACCGGGCGGTGGACGGGGTAGATATCTCGGTTCGGGAAGGTGAGATCTACGGTTTCCTGGGTCCCAACGGCGCGGGCAAATCGACACTGGTAAGGATGCTCTGTACGTTGCTGGCCCCCACCGGCGGCCAGGCCACCGTGGCGGGTAAAGACGTGATCCGGGAGCCGGAAGCAGTACGGTTGCGGATCGGGGTGGCGCTACAGGACGCCGCCCTGGACGAGAAACAGACCGGCGTGGAGATGCTCCGCTTGCAAGGCCGCTTCTACGGACTCTCCCGGCGCGACATCGACCGCCGTCTGGCCGACCTGAGCGAGCTGGTGGACATCGGACCGGCGCTAAATGACCGGGTCGCGACTTATTCCGGCGGGATGAAGCGCAGGTTGGATCTGGCTCTCGCGCTGGTACATAATCCGAAGGTACTATTTCTCGACGAGCCTACTACGGGCCTGGATCCAGTGAGCCGGGCCAAGGTGTGGGAAGAGGTGCGCCGGCTCAACCGGGATCTCGGCATGACCGTCTTCCTGACCACCCAGTACCTCGAAGAAGCCGACGAGTTGGCCGAGAGGGTCGGGATCATTCATCACGGGAAGATCGTGGCCGAAGGCACGCCGGAGAAACTAAAACGGTCCATCGGCACGGACCTGATCGTGGCGAACGTAGAAGGCGACGTGGAGGCGGCGCGCCATGCTCTGGAATCAATCTCCCAGGTCGAGCGGGTCGACGTGAACGGCGCCGAGATCACCGCATCGGTAGAAGACGGACCTACCGCGGTCAGTCCGGTCGCCCTCGCGCTAAACGGCGTCGGAGACAGATTACAGGTCCGTGACCTATCGTTACGTACTCCGACTCTCGATGACGTTTTCCTATTCGCCACCGGGGAGCGAATCGCTGCCCATGCCGAAGATCCCGAGCCCGCCTACGCGGAGGCTATGGAGGAGACCAAATGACAGACATTTCGACCGCCGATATCGGCAACGGCGCGCCCGGAACCCGCTCCGCCGACATAACCGCGTCACATGCAGGATTTCTGAAAGACTTGATCTCCGTTGCCACGCGGGCGCTGCGCCAGATCCCACGCGAACCCGAGGCGATAATACCGGCCCTCATCATCCCGGTCTTCTTCTTTGTGGTGAACGTCGGGGCGCTGGGAGACATCGCCGACCGAACCGGCGTCGGCGACTTCAAGGCGTTCCAGTTGCCGGTGGCGATCATCTTCGCCGTTACAGGGGTCTCGCGGGCCAGCGCGCTCGTTACCGACATCACCGGCGGCTACTTCGACAGGTTACTGCTCACTCCGATCAACCGCCTCGCCCTGTTGCTCGGGCTAATGATCGCCGACTTCGCCCTGGTAGTCGCCCTCTCGATACCCGTCCTGATCCTGGGCTTTATCGTTGGCGTCGGATTTACTACCGGATTGCCCGGCCTGCTCTTGTTCCTCCTCCTCGCCGGCGCCTGGGGTCTCGCCTTCACCGGCTTCCCCTACGCCATCGCACTAAAAACCGGCAACCCGGCGGCGGTCAACTCTAGCTTCATCTTGTTCTTCCCGTTCGCCTTCCTGACGACCACGTTCCTACCACAAGAAGCGCTGACCGGCTGGCTCTCGACCATTGCGGACTACAATCCTGTCACCTACCTGCTCGAAGCCCTACGCTCGCTCATCAGCGAAGGTTGGTCGGCAGGCCCGCTGCTAAGAGGCGTTGCAGCGATCGGCATAGTTGCGACGGTCAGCTTTACCCTGGCGATGGCGGCCCTGAAAGGCCGCGTTTCGAGGGGCTAATCGGAAGCGGTCAGCGGAAGGCGGGCGTGCCGGTAAGGGCGTTGCCCAGGATGAGCGTGTGGATCTCGCTGGTTCCCTCGTAGGTCAGCACACTCTCCAGGTTGCTCATGTGCCGCATGATCGGGTATTCGAGCGTTACCCCGTTGCCGCCAAGGATGGTGCGGGCCTCTCGCGCTATTGCAAGAGCTTCCCGCACGTTGTTGAGCTTCCCGAAGGAAATGTGTTCGGGGCGCACATTTCCCTCGTCTTTCAACCGTCCGATGCGCCACGCCACCAGCAAGCCCTTTTCTATCTCCAGCATCATGTCCACCAGCTTCTGCTGGGTTAGCTGGAAGGAGGAGACGGCCTTGCCGAACTGCTCACGGTTCTTCGAGTATTCGAGCGCAGTTTCGTAGCAGTCACGCGCCGCACCCATGACGCCCCAGATGATCCCGTAGCGGGCTTCACCCAGGCAGGAGAACGGTCCTTTTAGGCCCGTGACCTCCGGCAGCACGGCGTCTTCCGGCAGGCGCAGGTCCTCGAAGTAGAGTTCACTCTGGATCGAAGCCCGCAGAGATAGCTTGTGCTCTATGTCGACAGCCTTGTAGCCAGGCGTGTCCGTGGGAACGAGAAAGCCTCTCATACCCTCGTCGGTCTGCGCCCAGACGACCACAACATCCGCTATTGAACCCATCCCGATCCAACGCTTCGAACCGTTCAGAACCCAATCCGTCCCGTCTTTGCGGGCGTTGGTCTTCATGGATGCCGGGTCCGAACCCGCGCTGGGTTCCGTGAGGCCGAAAGCCGCTATCGCCTCGCCGCTCGCCAGCCTCGGCAGCCACTCTTCTTTTTGCCCCTCGGACCCAAACTTGTGGATGGCGCTCATCGCCAGAGAGCCCTGAACGCTGACGAAGGTCCTCAGAGAGGTGTCCCCCGCTTCGAGTTCCATGCAGGCCAGGCCGTACTCCGTCGCGCTCTTGCCGGCGCAGCCGTAGCCTTCGAGGTGCATGCCAAGAAGGCCCTTCTTTCCCATCTCCGGGACGATATCGCGCGGGAAATACGCCCTCTCGTACCAGTCTTTTATGTTTGGTGAGATCCTCTCCTGTACAAAAGAGCGAACGTCATCGCGTACGGCGAGTTCCTCTTCGGAGAGAAGCCGATCCAGGGCGAGGACGTCGGTCGGCTCGGGGTGTTTGAGGGCTGCGGACTTTCTCTGCTTGGTATCCATAATTCAAGTCTACAACAGCCGCAATTCCGGCGCGCCGCACGAAAATCGTTCACGAGCATCGGGCGGGTTATAATGAGTTCTGGCGCGGTTACAAGCGACTCGAAGGATGATCTCACATGAAATGGCTCACGGTTTACGGTCTTCCAAGGCTCCCTCTCTTTCTGGCCCGATGGGCAATGAAGCTGGGATTGCCGGGGCCGACCTGGTACAAGTGGAAGGCGGCATCGGCGGGGAACGGCGTGATCCTGGACGAGATGATCCGGGCCGCCGATGACCTCGGCTACAACGGCCAGAAGGTCGGACAACTCGCCATGAGCCGCATCGGCGAGAAGCAGGGACACGACCTCGGCGAACAGCTCGGCGTCAAGACCATGAAAGACGCCGTAGACGTTGTCATGCTCGCCAACCGCTTCTTCGACATCGAGATCACCCTGACCGAGACCAAGGACGGCGAGTACGTCATAAACGCCGACCGCTGCCCCTGGTTCGGCGGGATGGGCCACGATGGAGTCCCCGGCTGGGACGTAAAGCCCTGCGCCGCCTTCTCCACCTACGAAAAAGCCATGGTCAGCGCCATAAACCCGAATGTAAAACTTTCGTACACCGAGAAACGCACCACCGGCGGCCACACCTGCCGCGGCGTCTACCAGTACAAAGACAAAGAGCTCGGCGACAACGTAGAGCCACAGACCGAGTTCGTAGGCCTCGGCAAGAAGCCGAAGGAAAAAGCTGAGTCGAAGGCGCAATAGCTTTGGAACGCATCGAGATAGATACCGCCCGAGGAAAAGAGCGAGTTCCTCCGGGTCAGTATTTGGTCGGTGACCGTTGGCCGATACTCACCTACGGTCCTACGCCGGAGTTCGATCCGGAGAACTGGGATTTTACGATCTCGGGGCTCGTGGAGAATCCTTTGAGCTTCACCTGGGAGGAGTGGAACGAGCTTCCCACGGTCGAGGTCAAGGCGGACATGCACTGCGTCACTTCGTGGAGCAAGCTGGAGAACGTGTGGTGTGGAGTTAAGGCCAAGAACCTGCTGGAGATGGCGAGCCCAAAACCGGAGGCCGAGTTCTTCTCCGCCTTTTGCGACGGCGGGTACACGACGAACGTGCCGGTCGAGGAGCTATACGAGGAAGACGCGGTGTTCGCGACGCATCATAACGGGGAGCCTTTGGAGCAGGGGCACGGCGCCCCGATGCGGTTGGTGGTACCACGCCTCTACGCCTGGAAGAGCGCCAAGTGGATCCGGGGCATAGAGTTACTAGCCGAGGATAGACCGGGTTTCTGGGAGAACAACGGTTACCATAACTATGGAGATCCCTGGCAGGAACAACGCTACAGCTTTAGTTTTTAGGGTTTATCGAATATCCGTAGCGCTGGAGCAGCGGTAGCGTTAGCCCTGTGACCAGGTTGCGGTCTTTGGAAGTCATCTTGTCGACCCACTCGCGGTCATGTCGGAGGGCGACGCTGCCGGTCTCGAAGCGGTTTGGGTTGCCGGAGACGGTGTGGCTGACGCCGAGCTTTACTTCTTGATCTCCGGTTAGCGGAAGCTCCGCATCTTCTTCGCCGAGGAGATCCAGAATCCGGGCGAAGCTCTGCCGGGGATTCGCCACGAAGTCCTCGTAACGGAGCCTCAGATACTTGTCCTCGCGCCAGAGGGCTTCGGCGGCGGCGTTCCAGGCATCCCAGAGCGCGGCGCTCTTTGTGGGGCTGAAGCGGTGCATGAACTCCAGATCTTCACTGTCGGGTTGGGGCTTCTTTTTCAGCCAGGAGTAGGCGGCTGCGCGGGGGTCCCGGACGAGGTGCAAGACCCGCAGGTCGATGTCGGGGACCAGCCCGAGGGCGTAACCGTAGGCTGGCTCCTTGGAGGAGTCCACTATTACGCGACTTTGCGTAACGGTGCGAAGGGCACTGTATAAACAGCCCGTATTTTGGAGCCAGCCGTCGAGGCGGTTGGCGATGGCTTTGGAGCCTTTCACCGTGAGCATCATGGGGATATGGCGGGTGCGGGCCGCAGAATGTTGAAGCCCGATCATGCGCCGGGCGTCCACTCCTTCGGGGCCGCCGAAAGCCTTTTCCACGACTTCCGTCCACACCGGGCACTCGTAGAATGGCCGCCCGCAGCCGCAGAGGCGGTTCTCGATGAAGTTGTGCTTCCACATGTAGCAGACCTCGCCGACCGAGGAGAAGCCGTCGATCTGGCCGAGGCTGTTGGAGAGTATTGTGCTGCCGCTACGTCCTAGCCCGACGATGTAGAGGACTTTCGTAGGTCCGTTCTCCAAAGCTCAGCCCCTTCCCCGACGGAGCTGACGTTGGGCCACGTCCCAGAAGGCCTGTAGGAACTCTTTATCGGTGTCGTTCAGGCCGAAGAGGAGGAGCAGCGCCAGGTAGAGGACGCCGAAGACGCCGCCCACGACCGCGAGAGCCAGTATCGCCGGTAGGGATAGTACGAGCGACAAACCGTAAGCGGCGGCGGCGGCGATAAGGCCGGCGGCGAGGGGTTTGATCCAGGCCAGGTTGTAAGGCCAGAAACCCAGCCGGCGCCGCACGGCGAGCAGGGTGGCGGTGTTCTCGGTGACGATACCGGAGGCCATACCGATGGCGGCGCCCAGTATCTTCTGCTCGATCGTCGGTGCGCCCCAGACCAGGGTTATGCTCACGGCGAGGCCGGTGAGCGCGGCCACACCGGTGGCGACCATTACCACGTTCTGGTTGTCGGTCATGGCGAGCATCCGAGGCGTAGGGCCGACGGAGGAACTGAATAGCTGGGCAAAGGCAACCACGACGAGCGCGAGCGCACCCGTCGCCGCCCGTTCCCCGAAACCCAGGGCCAGCACGTCCTCGGCGAGCAGCAGGATCGCCAGGAAGATGCCGAAGGCGCCGGTGAAGATCCAACGCGAGATGTCTTTGTAGAGGACGCCCAGCCGCTCCCGGTCGCCCTGGGCGTGAAGGCTGGAGATGATCGGGGAGAAGATGCCGCTGAAAGCGAAGCGCACGATGGTCGAGAGCGTCGCGGTTCGGGCTGCGGCCTGAAAGATCCCCACCGGCGCCCCGGCCGCGAAGAAGCCCAGCACCCAGATCGCCGACCACGTGTTGAGGTACTGCGCGCCGGTCGTAATGCTCATGGGGATGGAGACGGAGAAGAGCGCCTTCGTCTCGTACTTAGGCTCCACCTTTCGGTCCAGAATCGGCGGAAAGAGCCTGTGCAGGTAGTAGACGGCGATCCCGGCTCCCAGCAGCATAGAGATCCCGTAGGCCGCGATAGCCCCCACCAACCCGGCTCCTACGACGTAGAAGATCGGCAGGAGTACGAGGTAGATAGCGGGCCGCATCATCTGCTGCACGTAAGCGGCGTAAGTGACCGTTTGGAAACCCTGGGTCGCCCACAGGACCATCATCATGAACGTAAAGAACGGAAGCGTAACAGCGAAGGCGCGCAGTACGTTCGCCATTACCGGCGCTTTGTAGTACCAGTCGGCCATAAAGCCCGCGCCGAAGAACATGACCAACGAGAGGACGATGCTCACGACGAAAGAGACCAGGAGCGCCTGGATGATCGTGCCTCGCACCCGCGAAGTGTCGTCTTGGGTACGGTAGTGGGCTACGTAGCGCACCACGCCGTTCTCCATCCCGAAGCGAGAGAGTATGTGAGCCAGGTTCACCGCCGCCTCGCCCAGAGAGTAAAACCCAAACGCCGCGACCCCGAAGAACTGGGAGATCGCAGCCTTGGTCAGGAAACCGAGCACCCGCCCGACTCCCTGACCCACGGTACTGATACCGGCCCCCCGCGCCACCTTGGCAACGTAAGAGTCTCCTCCAGCAGAAGACTCTTCGGGAACTTCGCCCGTGGGAACATCCTCCGGGGAGGCTCCGGGGCCGTTGGATCCTGGTGTTCGTTCTGGAGTCACGGCGTCAGATTATAGAGGTACATTGGCAGTTTAGCTCACCCGCGGCTTTCGCCGGGTCTTCCACGACGCCACAATCGCCTCGACTAACAGGCTAAAGCCGAGCCAGACCCATCCAACGCCGAACAGTATCCAGAGCGTAGCCCCTAACGTACCCAGATCCCCGGTTACGGAGACCAGCCCACCGACCGAGAGGACAGTAAACGGCGCGACGCCCCATACGGGCAGCGTCCGGGCGCGCAGGGCGGCGGCGCCGAACACTATGGAGCCCAAAGCGAACAGTAGAAAACCTATCCGCATGGCCCGGTAAGCCGGCGCGGTCGTCAAGTAAGTGTCGTCCACGGCGAGCCAGAATTTGCCCACGTCGCCCGCCACGATCAGGAGGAGCCCCAGGAGCGCCAGCGCAAAACCTACCCTACCGGGCCATCCCGCGCGCCCGGTCTGCCAGAGTTGCAGCCCGATCAGGCCGAGCATCAACAACAGTGGCGCCGACGGGAAGAGTTTCCAGAAGACAACCGGGGCCGAGAAGCGATACTCGGCGAGTGAGATCCCCAGCGGGGTGAGCGCCCACAATACGCCGCCCGGCACGCACAACAACACACTCCACCTGACCAGCCCCGAGAGCGACTTTAGAAACAACGCTTGCCCTCCTAATACTTGGGCAGGAGTCCGCCAGCGTCCGCCAGCACGTACTCCTCGAACATCCGCTTTACGAGGCCGGGCTTCTGTCCGGCTATGTCGTTTTGCATGTCCGGGTCGTTCTCCAGGTCGTAGAGCTTCGCCTCCGTGCCGTCGTTGCGGCTGAACATGACGTAGCGGTCGTCGCGTGTCCAGGCGTAGTCGTTGTAGCCCAGTGTGAAGTGCGGCCGGGGCTCGGGATTTCCGCCGTCGAGGAACACGGAGAGGTCCTGGCCATCCATCGGCTGCTTCGGCTCGACGTTCAGTTGGCTCAGCACCGTGGGCGCGACGTCGTGGGTAGAGGCGTAGTAGTCGCTCGTCTCGCCGGCGCCTTTTCCGCCCGGATGCCGGATAAAGAACGGCACATCCGTAAGCTCGGGCCATAGCCCCCAATCCACTTTGCCGGTGGCGGTGTGCTCCGCCAGGGCTATCCCGTGGTCGGAGAGGACCATGAGCAGGGTGCTGTCCATGAGGCCCAAGTCTTCCACCCGGTTCAGGAAGTTGCCCAGCCAGTGGTCGACCATCGTGACCTCGGCGGCGTAGAGGACGCGCATGCGTTCGAGTTGGCGGCCTTCGATCCAGCCGTCGCTACTATAGTTCGGCACGACAGGCTCGCCTCCCCGATAACCCTCGTCGTAGAGGTCCACGTACTTCTTCGGGGGGTCCCAGGGCTCATGCGGATCGAAGCTGTCCACCACCAGGAAGAACGGCTGGGCCTCGCGCGCGACCTCCAGGTAGTCCGCCGCCCGGAGGAAGACCTTCGGCGCGAAGTAGTCCTCCTCGGAACGGCGGTTTGCCGTGTTGGCGAGGTACTGGCGGACCTTGGAGCGCATGCTGTCGTCGTTGCCGCTGACGGTGTAGCGGTCTACCTGATCCTCTGAGACGCGCAGCGGCGAGCGGTAGCGATCCCGCTCTTGGCCGCGGATGTAGTCGAAGATGTCGAAGCCGCGCTGGAAGTTCATCGAAGCTTTGAACATATGCTGGGTGTCGGTGATCAGGGCCGTGTTGTAGCCTTCGGGCTTCAGGGTCTCGGAGAGGGTAACCTGGTCCTCGGGGATACGCTGCCACCCGGCGGGAAAGAAAGTCTCCCCCTTCTGGGGGATCCAGTTGCGGAAAGGCCAGGTCCGCTTACCCGTGTGAATGGCCCGTCGGGCCGGGATGGTCGGGATGGAGTCCGGGTAGGCGCGGGTGAAGCGCAGGCTCTCTTTGGATAGAGCGTCGAGGGTGGGGGTCTGTATCCAGTCGTTCCCGTACGCCCCGACGTGGTCCTTACGAAGGCTATCCAGTATTACAAGTATGACGTTCATCCTCGACCCCCCACTCGGAAGATAGGTACTACAGCCTGACCCGAGGGCCGACGTACCGAGCAGGGACACCCCCGCCGCGCCGGCCCCGGCGACCTTCAAGAAATCCCTGCGCGTTACACCTTGCTTCAAACGAAAACTACTCCTAAAAAACACTTACTCACGCCGCGACATATTCTAAAGGATAACGCCCATATGCAACCGGCTACCGGCCGGCGGAGGAAGAATCCGTGCTACCGGAACGGGCGGCAAACCATCTGAGAGTAGCTTCGAGACCTTCCCTAGCAGAGACCCGAGGCTCCCATCCCAGGACTTCGCGGGCACGGGTTATGTCCGGGCAGCGCTGTTTGGGGTCGTCGGCGGGAAGCGGCTCGCAGACGAGCGGGCTCCCGCTGCCGGATATCTCAAGGATCAACTCCGCCACCTCGCGCACGGTGTACTCGACCGGGTTGCCGATGTTCACGGGCCGGGTCTCCGTACTTCGCATGAGCCTGAATATGCCTTCTATCAGGTCGTTTACGTATTGCACGCTCCGCGTCTGGCTCCCGTCACCGTAGATTGTCAGAGGTTCATCGGCAAGGACCTGGGAGATGAAGTTGGGGATCATGCGCCCGTCGTTGGGGCGCATCCTCGGCCCGAAGGTGTTGAAGATGCGTACTATCCGGGTGTCCACGCCGTGGTGGCGATGGTAGGCCATCGTGATGGCTTCGGCGTAGCGCTTGGCCTCGTCGTAGACTCCCCGTACACCGATCGGGTTTACGTTGCCCCAGTACTCCTCCGGCTGGGGATGGACCATCGGGTCACCGTAGACCTCGGAGGTGGAGGCGAGCATCAGGCGCGCGCCCTTCGCCTTTGCCAGACCCAGCGAGTTGTAGGTTCCTAGGGCACCGACCTTGAGTATTGGGATCGGGATGCGCTCGAAGTCCGCCGGACTAGCGGGAGAGGCGAAGTGATACACCTCGTCCAGATTTCCCGGAACGTCGATGTAGGTGGTAACGTCGTGGTCCACGTAGTCGAAGTTCGGGTCGTCCCGCAAGTGCTCTATGTTCTCCAGGGATCCGGTACGCAGGTTGTCCATGCAGATCACGCGTAGCCCCTCGGAGAGCAACCGCTCGCAGAGATGGCTGCCGAGGAACCCGGCTCCCCCGGTGACGAGAGCCCGGCGCTCAGGCACGCCCGAAACCCCGGTACAGAAGACCGCTATCACGGGCGGCAACAGCATCCAGGACGTTGCGGCCGTCCACCAGGAGCTTCGGCGTCTCCATGAGTTCGGCGGCCCGCCTCAGATCCAGAACCCGAAGCTCCTCCCATTCCGTGACCAGCACAGCGGCGTGGGCCCCGGAGAGGGCTTCGTAGGGATCGAAGACTACCTTGAGGTCCGGCTGTTGGGAGGCGGCGGCCTTGCCCGCCACGGGATCGTAGCCGACGACCCTCGCGCCCAGGGAGTTCAGGGCACGGGCGATCTCCAGGCTCGGCGCGTCCCGGAGGTCGTCCGTGTTCGGCTTGAAGGCGAGACCCAGCAGAGCTATCCGCTTACCCTTTAGAGTGTGGAGGTCTTTCTGGAGCTTGGAGATGACCTGCTTGCGCTGCCGGACGTTTACGGCGACGGTCGCGTCGAGGATGGCCGGCTCGTAGTCGTACTCGCGGGCGATGGAGCGGAGCGCCGAGACGTCTTTGGGGAAGCAGGAGCCGCCCCAGCCGATGCCGGCGTTCAAAAAGCGTGGCCCAATGCGCTCGTCCAAGCCCATGCCGGCGGCGACGCTCGATACGTCAGCCCCGACCAGCTCACAGATATTGGCGACCTCGTTTATGAAGCTGATCTTGGTGGCGAGGAACGCGTTTGCGGCGTATTTGATCATCTCGGCGCTCACCAGGTCTGTGGTGACGAACGGGACCGCGACCCGCGGCCTCGGGTCTATCTCCGACGGGAAGCTCTGCTCGATTATCGGCTCGTAGAGAGCCCGCATCCGGTCCAGCGCGTCACGCCGGTCGGCCCCGAGCACGATCCTGTCAGGGAACAGCGAATCGTAGACCGCGCTTCCCTCTCTCAGAAACTCCGGATTGGAGACTACCCGGTAATCGACCTCCGCGCCGCCACCTTCCTCGGCGCCCTCCTGAACGAGCATCGAGACGTAGTCTCCGCTACCTACCGGGACGGTGCTCTTGTTGACCACCACGAGCGGATGCTCCCTGTAAGCTCCCGGCTCCGCCAGTGCCCGGCCGATGCTCCGGGCGACCGACGCTACGCTTGAGAGGTCCGCCGAACCGTCCTCATCTTGTGGAGTATCGACCGCGATAAAGATGATGTCGGAGTCGCGCACCACCTCCGGCAGATCGGTCGAGAAAGAGAGCCTGCCTCGGCCAACGCCGCGTGAGACCATCTCCTCCAGGTTTGGCTCGTAGATCGGCATGACGCCGTTTTCCAGGTCGGAGACACGGTCTTCGTTCTTGTCCACGCACACGACCCGATGGCCGACGTGCGCCAGACAAGCGCCAGTGACCAACCCTACGTATCCGGCTCCGACTACCCCGACCCTGAACTCTTCTATCACCGATTAATCTCCAAACACTTGCGACCCTGGTCACAGTACAGCCGTACTGCCCCAGGAACTTACATTCAGTCGGTATAGCTTACAAGAGAACGTACGGTGAAGGGCAAACTATTAGTAAGCTCCCTCGCGGCGGAGCACGGCGCCGAGGGTCTTGACGATGATCTTGATGTCGAATGAGAGCGACCAGTTCTCGATATAGTAAAGGTCCAGGCGCACCATGTCCTCGAAAGATAGGTTGCTGCGGCCGCTGATCTGCCAGTATCCGCTCATCCCCGGCACCGCCGCCAGCCGCCGCTTGTGCTGCTCGCTCATCCTCTCGAAGTCCCGCATCGGTAGGGGTCTCGGCCCGACCAGGCTCATTTCTCCCTTCAGGACGTTTATGAGCTGCGGCAGCTCGTCCACGCTCCACTTTCGGATAAAGTACCCGACGCGGGTGATCCGGGGGTCGTCCTTTATCTTGAAGACCGCGCCATCGGCCTCGTTCCGGGCCTCCAGCTCGGCCTGCCGCCGCTCGGCATCCTCGTACATCGAGCGGAACATGTAGCAGATAAAGACTTTCTCATCCACCCCGGCACGCTTCTGCCGGAAGAGCACGGATCCCGGAGAATCGAGACGGATCGCCACGGCCACGGCTAACAGCAATGGGGAGAGCAGGATGAGCCCTACCGCGGAGCCCACGATGTCAAGAGCCCGTTTGAGAGCCCGCTGGGTGTTGTCTAATTGGGGATAACCTACCTCCAGGAGTGGTAGCCCAAGGTTGTTGGAGAGCACGGGGCGTCCCCTCATCAGGGAGATTGCGCCGGGCACTACCCTCATCCGTACCCCGCGCAACCGCACGGAGCGCAGGAGGTCCAACAACTTCTCGTCCGGGAGACGTTCGGCCCCGGCCAGGATCACGCTGCGCGCCCCGGTCCGGTCCAGCGTCTCCCGTAGTTCCGGCAGGTTGAGGGTTCCGTATCCGAGGTCCATCTCGCCTACGCACGAGTACGAACCAGTCCCGAGTTCCAGCATCCGGCGCACACGCCCGCGCTCTTCAGAGTTTCCAATCACTATGGCCGCAGTTCTCCCCAGGCCGCGGCGGTAGATCCACTCTATCCCCTGCTCGTAGAGGAACCTCACGCCTCCGACGAGTACCAGGGCGAAGAACGCGGTCAGCAGAACCTCTCCTAGACCCAAACCGCTCTCGGGATAGACGACCGATCCCAGCACCACTAGCCCGGCCCACGAGAGCACCGCCCCGAGTAGAGCGCCGGGGTTCCGCCGGGTCCGGGCCCGGTCATAGAGGTCGTGGGCCGCGAAGATGACGATCCAGCCTCCCACCAGCAGCGGCACGAGTGCCTGCACCTCCCCCACCCGATCTCCACCGCCCACCAAATACTCCGCCGCGTTCACGCCCGCCACCAACGCCCCTGCGTCCACGGCGATCAAAACTACGACGCTCAGCAGACGCCGCAGGGTTGGTACGTTGAGCAATTTCTTTAGGGTATCTTTCATAATCTGCGCCAGACTCCTTCAAGGCGCAGTATAACGCCACAGCCCGGATAGAACTTCAAACTTAAGAGGAGATTACCAGCTTCCGCGGGCGGCGTACTGGTAAGGGATGCGCTTGCCGGTGGGATGAACCAGGTAGACGACGCCGCCGTTGCCGTAGTTACCGTAGCGGTTCGCATGGTTCTTTAGCCAGGCCCTCGCGAACTCGTTGCGCCGGTAGACGCGCCGGACCCCCGACTTGCCGGATGCGGCCGGGTCGTTGACGATCACGTGCCCTGACCTGGTAAAGCCTCGTACCAGCAGTATGTGACCGTTGCTCCGCTGCAAAGGAGCCCCCACGAGCCGGTACTTGGTGCCGTAGATACCGGTGCGGTTGTCCCACGCGATGCTGACCGTCACCGGGATACCCATGTCCGTCCAACGCTCGATCTGCGCGAGCTGGCTGAAACGGCTTACCCGGGCGCTCAGGCCCCTGGACGCGGCGTAGGAGGTATTGAACGACCAATTGCCCCATCCTCTATATGTATAGTCATACACGCCCCTGGCGACCGTGGGCACCGTCTGGTTTAACCCCCTACGTCCGGTCTTATTCGCCCAGTAAGCCATTATCATGGAGAGCGTAGTCGGGCTGCACCAGGCCTCGCCCTGGGAATAGACCATCTGCGAACGAACGGGAACCCGGAGATCCTTGCCCCAGGCCCTCTTGAGCGGTGGAATGTCCAGAGAGCTTCCGTGCCGGTAAGAGTTGGAGGAAACGAAGGACAGGGCGTTTATACGCGGGGAAGCGCTACGTTTCTTGGTGTACAACGTCGCGCGATACCGGTAGGCGCTAGCGAAAACGCGGCCCTTGCTCTGCAAGGTATCCGTATTCACTTGCCAGCGGCTGGTGTCCTGCCCATTTATGCTGCGGCGTTTTATGTCACGTGTCCCCTGGGCCCACACGCCCATGTTGAACCACCGGCTCCAATTACTGCCGGAGAACACCTGTACCTGCGTCTTGATAAACGTCCCGGCGGGCGTCCGCGCGTTCCAGGACGGTACGACCGTGTCGAATTTCGTGGACGGCCTGTAGACCTTCGAAGTCAGCCTGCCCCAGTACAGACTTCCGGAGCGATGGGGAGAAGCCCCCAGCCGCGCCGTGCCGCGCCTGACCACGACCCGATCCTCCCTGCCCGCTGAGAGGGCTTTCTGGCTTGCATGGTTGTCGAGGTCTATGTAGGAACCGGCGGCCGCCTCAGACTTATCCGCGCCGAACATAAACATGGAAGCAACCACGAGCGCCAACGCACCAAGATATGCCAGCTTACGTCCTGTCGATAAGTATCCCCTCATTGAAAATGATTTTAACAATGTTCAATACATTCGTATATACCCTGACAGTAACCTGGCGAGGTTTTTACGAGTTTATATGTCGCTGGCCGAGACGTTGTCTGAGCACCCTGAGCAAGAAGATGGGGTTTCCGACCACGTAGCGACGCCAGAGCCGGCGTGGCTCCACCATGAGACGCGCCAGCCACTCGAAGCCATTGTCGGTCAAGACGCGCGGCCCGCGGCGCAAACCGCCGGAGACATAATCGAAGACGGCCCCGCCGGTCAGGGCTACGTTGGCGTCTATCCGGCGCCAGTTCTCCATCAACCATCGCTCCTGCAACGGCATACCGAAACCAACGAGGAGTATGTCCGGAGCGACGGCGTTTATCTCCTTTATTACGGCTTCGTTCTCCGGGCTGCCGGCGGATCGGTCAAAGTAGCCATCGTGGATGCCGGCGACCTGTAGGCTCGGATAGCGCTCTTTGAGCTTCTCCGCAGCCTTCTCCGCAACGCCGGGCCGGGCGCCGAGGAGGTAGAGAGTGAACCCTTCGGCGGTAGCGTAGGACGCCAGGCGCCAGATCCAGTCGGCGTAAGTGATGCGCTCCGGGATGCGGCGGCCTAGGAGACGCGCCGCGAGCATGACGCCCGCGCCGTCACAGAAGACCACCTCGGCCTCGTTCAGAAAGCTCCGTAATTCCGGGTCCGCGTAAGAGAGGTTGAGACAGTGGACGTTCGCATTGAGCACGAGAGCGTGGCCGCCGGCCCGGATCTCACGGCCGATCTCCGCGTGAAGCTCCTCTACCGTCAGGGGATCCACACTGACCCCTAGCACCTCTACCCGGTCTTCAGCGCGTCCCACAACTTCTCCTCGATCTCCTCGAAACGGACGTCCCAAGAGTTCTTCCTGGCAAGCTCCATCCGCGCCCGGACTTTCTCTTCCGTCTCGTAGCGCCCCAGGGCTTTCAGCGCCGTTACGAACTTCCCTGCGTCTCCGGCAAGGTAGACGTGGTCTTTGATCTCCTTGAGCGCCGGGAGCGGACTCGCCACGACCGGCTTGCCCGTCGCCAGGCACTCGTAGGTCTTGGCGGGCGAGATGCCTCGGGTGAGCGTGTTGTTCAGATAAGGGAGTATGAAAGCATCAACGCCTTCGAGCGCCGAGGGAAGCTTCCGATGCGGAACTTCTCCGACGTGATCTATCCCAGATGTCCGAAAGAAACCTGGGTCCACATTGCCTATTCCCCCTAAGATCCGGACCGTAAAGCCCGCCTCCGCCACGGCCCGCAAAGCGGAGAGGTCTATGCGTTCCGGCCCCAGATGCCCGAAGTAGCAAACAGTTCGGATTCGACCAGAATCGCGCTTTTGCAAACCGGCGAACTGTTCGTAGTCAACACCCGGACCGTTTAGAAAAGCATCCGGACGCAGCGGCTCGACCTTCTCCAGTAGGGAGGGCGAAGTGCAGGAGACTACGTCGGCGCGCCGGAGAATCTCTTTCTCGGTGGCGGCTATATCTTTCGGGATGCCGGGAAACCCTTCGTAGTCCTCCGAACAATCATAGTAGAGGAGCCGGGGACGGAGGGAGAGGATCAGGTCCAGCGTAGTCCGGGTGGGCGGATAAGCCACGACAATGGGGTCTTCACCCGCGATCTCCCGCAAATCCCGCGCAACCCGCGACGCGAGGACCCGACGGTTCAAGTCGCGAAACGCCTTCCAGGTCGGTGGCGCAACGAGCGGCGAGTAGACGGTTAGGTTGGGCTCTTCGGGAGGCTTCTCGCCCGCGCCTCCCGAACGCCGGAGACGGTCGGCCAACTTGCGGAGCGTGACCCTGTCGAAGTGGGGATTGGAGAGGCCTGTAGTCTCGACGAAGACCGTTTTGTAGCCGGCGCGGGCGAAGCGGGTAGCCAGTATCTGATGGCGCTGCCAGAGAAAATCCCACCGGATACCGGAGAGCATAACCACCGGCGGTTTACCCTGCCTCATCTGCGGATCTTCACTAGACTGCGAACGCCATCGAGGTCCGGCAACGGTCCCTCACCATAGATACGGTCGAGCCCGAAGAGCGCGAGTATCTCCGCGGCCCTCTCCCGTTCAGCGCCGCCCACCGCGCGGGTCCAACTATCCACGGGGCGCTTCCCGAGCACGACGGCGCTCTCCCGGCGGCTCAGGGATGAGGGCCGCTTCATGGCGCTATAGACTCCTCCGTCGAAGTCTTTTTCGAGGTAAGTAAACAGGCGACCCAACTCATTTTCCGGCTGCGTACACAACAGCTCGTAGAACACGATGTGTACGGAGTTTCCTTGAAGCTGACGCAGAGGTACATAGTTCTCAATGCACCAGAGAAAGACGCTGCGCTCGAACGGAGTTTTGGCTTTACGGATCTCTTGCTCGAAAGGTCCGAGGAAATCTTCGACCAGTTCTTCCTGCTCCATCGTATCGTCGAGGATGTCTCTCCAGCCCAATTTCAGGCGAGAGTTCGTCACGGCGCACGGATGACGGAGCAGTAGGATCTGGGGCATCCGGGGAAAGTTGGCGCGCATCCAACCCAGCAGCAGGTTGGCTCTTATGTCCTTGATCAGACGCCGCCGCGCCACATGCTTGCGGTTGAGATGGTCCGACCAGGTGTTTCTAAGGCCGCCGGAGAGTATGGTCCGGGCCGGTTCGAGATACTCTTCCCGCGTATCGTCCGGCCTCAGGTATTGCTTGCGCCGGAAATTTTTACAGATACCCACCTTTTCGGGATAGAAGGGCTCGAAGACATAGCGGTACTCGTTTCGGTAGTTGATGATCTCCGAAAGCCAGGTAGTCCCGCTCCGGCCGCTGCCGGCCAGGAAGATCGAACGCCCGGCATCCCGCCCGAGGTCCACGTACATGCTCCCGAGAAATCGCTCCCCGGCCAGTAGCACACGAGGAATCAGCTCCGTCAAACCTTCACGTTCCACTTGAGGTTACGCCTGACTGCTATCCAGAAAGAGGACAGGAATTTATGGTCGCTGGGGCTGAGGCCGAGGGATGTGAGTGTTACCGCAAAGACCGCCAGAAACAGTGGCGTGAAGAGGGCGAGCGCCAGAAGCCCATCGTAACCGGGCAGCACGAGCCGCAATAAATATACGGCCAGGCAGGCGACGGCCCCGGCGGCCAACGGTTTTACGTAGCGCCGCTCGTAGGGCCAGAATCCCAGGAAGCGACGGACGAAGAACAGGCTCAGGGAGTTGGAGACTACGAGGGCCGCCGCCGTGGCGACCGCCGCGCCGAATATGCCGAAATCCGGGACCAGCAGGAGGTTTGCGACTACGGCGACTATGGCGGAGCTTATGGTAGCCGTCATGACCATTCTCTGGCGTCCGGTCATAGCCAGCACACGGGCCGTTGGTCCTACGGAGGAGTTAAAGAGTTGGGCGGCGGCGACGATCACTATTACCGGCCAACCCACGACGAAATCCTCCCCAAAGAAGGCCATTACGTCTTTCGCGAGCAGCGTTGTGATAAGGAAGAAAACCAGGGCTCCGGTGAACGTCCACCGGGAGACGTCTTTATAGAGGTAGCCCAGATCCGCCGTCAAGCCCTGCTGGTGGAGGCTGGAGATCATAGGCGAAAAAATGCCCCCAAAGGAGATCAGGACCAGGGCCGAAAGGGTGGCCGTCCGGGAGGCTACGTCGTAGATCCCAACCTCGCCGGCGCTCGTGAAGATGCCGAGTACGATCAGGGCGGTCCACAGATTTATGTACTGGGTGAAGTTGGCGATGATCATCGGCCCCGAGACCGAGAACAATGCACGACTCTCGTATAAGGTCTCGGTCTCCCGATCCAGGATCCGCGGAAAGATTTTCGTCAGGTAGTAGAGCGCAAACGCGGCGCCGAGCGCCATGGAGGCGATGTAGGCGACCACCGCGCCGAGGATCTGCTCGCCTAGAAGGTAGAAGACGAAGACGAGGATCAGATTCGACAGAGGCCGCAGGATGTCTCGGACTAGCGTGGCGTACTTGACGGTCTGAAATCCCTGGGTGGCCCAGAGCGTTATGCTCATCAAGGTGAAGAACGGCAGCGCCACCGAGAAAAGCTGGAACATGGTTTTGAGGAAAGGTTTATTGAAGACCCAATCCGCCAGGAAATCCGCCCCGAAGAATATGCCACTCGAAAAAACCACGCTGAGTCCGAAAGTCACCCCAATTGCCTGGAGTATGGTTCCCCGGACTCTTGCAGTGTCACCCTCGGACCGATAATGGGCCACGTAGCGCACCACGCCATTGTCCATCCCGAACTGCGAGAGGATGTTCGCCACCTGCAAGACTACGATCCCGAGCGCGTAGAACCCGAGCTGGGCCTTGCCGTGCATCTTGGCGATGGCCGCCGCCGTGGCGTAGCCGATCAGCCGCCCTATCCCCTGTCCGGTGGAACTCATGCCGACACCGCGGGCTATGCGCCCAACGTACTCGTCGTACTCTTCTTCTTTCCGGCTCTCGGAACTGACGCTCACCGAGCGTACCTGCGGCTAGGAATCAAATTTTCGGTCATAAGGCACGATGATAGTCTTTCGCCCGCAAGCCTTCAATGGAAGTCCTGACTGCCGCTACTTGCCGTTGCCCGCGCGGACGCCGTTGTCGGACGGGGTCCACTGAGGCCGGGCGGAGAACTTTACGGCCACGCCGGCCAGGATAAAGAAGAGCAGCGTCGAGGCCGGGATGTACCAGTGCCACTCGAGAACCGACGAGAACAGGTACACCGACAGGGCAGCGACCAGACCAGAGAGGAGGATGCGTCGGTTGCCAAGGGGGGCCGAACGCCAGGCGGACCGCGCAGTGTAGCCGACCAACAACGCTGAGAAGGCGACGACGGCCAGAAACGCAAACACGCCAGTCTCGGTCCCCTGTTCGAGATAGAGATTGTGGACCTGCTTTACGCCACCGAATCCGGGACGGTTTTCGAGAAAAGTGTGTTGAAAGGTTCCTGCGCCGGCACCCAAAAAAGGATGCTCTTTCCAGGAGTCCCAGGCGACCTGCCAGTACTGCGACCGGGAGTTGGAGCTTAGTGAGGTAAGCCGTTCGTTGGCGTTTTCGGACTGTTGCATCTGTCCTGTCACGGATTCGGAGAAGTTGTCCGCAAGGAGTTGCTCACCAGCCAGATACGCACCTGCTCCGCCGAACAGCAAGACTATCACGAGGGCCGCGACCCCGAGTAACCGGCGCGCCTCTGGTACCAGCTCATAACGATTCGCGAGAACGGCGTAGATCGCCTGTAGCACGAAAGCGCCAGCGGCGGCCACGAGCAGGTCGGTCCTGAAAGCGAGACCATCGGAGATCAACTGTCCGTCGCTGGCCTGATCCGTGACGAAGAGGGCTTCTAGATCCTGAACTGTGTACAAGAGCCATCCGAGCGGGGCCGAGGCCAAAGTCAAGTTGACGAAAGTCTGTAGCCTGTTGCCACCCAGCACGAACAGGACGGCGAGCCCCACACCTGCTGAGAGCAGCCCTCCCCGGGAGAAAGTGAAGTACAAAGCCGTGCCGAGCAGTATCAATAGCACGGCGTAGATACCGCGCCCCAGAGGATTCCTCATTTCGGCCATCCTCGCCAGTACAAGGACCATGCCTATACCGGCTATCATTGCCGTCGTGTTCGCGTATCCTAGCGTGGAGCCGATCCTCGCCGCGTCCGGGGTCGTAGCTTCGTACTGCAAAGGGTCTATCTTCTGCATGAGGCCGTAACCGGCGACAGCAGTGGAGATCAAGGCCGCCGCGTCTACCAGAGGAGAGACCTGGCGACCCGATGAGAGTGAACCTAGCGCCAGGACGAACGTCGCCAGATACATGGCCGATCGCAGAAGCTCTCTAATGGTCAGCGTCTCGCTTATGGTCCAGGTCATCGAGAGGCCCTTTACGGCGACCAGGGCAGCCAGCAGCGAGATCAACACCCACGCTCCACGGGGTATCTCTTGGTAGTATCCGCGCACGAACAGCGTAACGAACAGTAGCCCGAATATCCCGGCCGACACCGGCAACCAGAGTTCGTCCTCGTAGAGACCGTCTCTGAGAGTCCCATAGGCTGTAACGGCAATCAGCGCGAGCAGTACGAACGCCTTGAGCGCGGCCAGCACGCGGCCGCTACGCCGGTTCTTGGGCTGCTCCCGGTCCTCCCAGTCCTCCCGGTAAAAGGGTTCCTGGCTCAAGATCCCCCATTCAGAACCACACCCAAGAGGTTTACTCCAGCCTCGAGAAGATCATCCGTCGCGGCCCGAGCATTGCTCTTGGAGGTTCTGGAGGCGTGTATCACGAGCAGGACGCCGTCGAAGCCTTTCGAAAACTTCGGAGAAGACAGAACACCACCAGATACCGGCGCATCGAGCAACACCACGTCCCGGCTTTCTTCGAGGCTCCGGATGGCTTCGACGAAACTTTCGTTGTCCAGATAGGTCGCGGGGTCCGACGGCACAGGTCCGGTCGGGATTACGAGCAGCCCGGAAGCTACTTCGAAACCGGAGTTCTCGAGTGACTTGTCTCCCTCCAGACTACTGGTAAGGCCGACGAAGTTCGGTTCTCCGAGAACTCGATGTAGATTGGGGCGGGCTAGATTGCAGTCCACCACGGCCGCCCGGTGACCCAAACCGGCCAGCGCCGCTCCGAGGCCGAGGCAAACACTGGAGCATCCCGCCCCAGCTTCCGGGCAGGTGACTACCACGCTACGAATCTGATCCCCGGCCGAGCGCAGGTTGTTGGCGAGCTCCTCAAAATGCGGCCTCAAAGGCGAGTATGGGGCCAAAAACTTACGCACACCAGCCTCTCTCGTGACCTCCGGGTTCATCCTTGGGACTCCCCGCCATCTTGAGAATACTCCGGTATCACTCCTAGCACCGGCGCCCGGAGCGTCATCTCCGCGTCCCGCGCCCCGCGCCAACTGCGAGTCCGGCTATCCAACAACAGGGCGCCGGCGCCGCCTACCAACAACCCCGCTACTAAAGCAATCCCCGCGTAGATTAAAGGCTTCGGCCTCGACAGGTTGTCCGGCACTACCGCGCGGCTCTCCACGTCCGCCTCGGCGGCGAGTGAGCCACCGGCCAGCCGGTCGCTGATGTCGCCAACCCGCTCGACGAAGAGCGTTGCGTATTCGTTGGAGATCCGGGCGGCCTCCTGAGCCTCGGGGGCGGAGAACCTCACCCTGAATCCGAATTCCGGACTATCTTGCCGAACGAATTGACTTACTTCCAGACGCTGCTCGAAGGACCTCTCGTCCTCCCATCCCGCACGCCGCATCGCCTCCGCGAGCATCTCGTCCGTGCTTACGGCATTCTGTACTTCCTGCATAAGGGACTCGGTATCCTGTCCGGAGCCCGACAACCCACCCTGGGGCGTCACCAGAATCGTAGCCTCTGCTGCATAGACCCGCTCCTGAATCAGGCTGTAGACAATGGAGGCCAGCACAAAAACGATTATAGTTCCCAGAACCAGCATGCGGCGGCTCCAGAGAACATGCCAGACTTCCAGGAGCGTGAGGTCGTCCCGTTGTCCGCGCTGCCATCCCTGGACGCTAATAGATCTCACTGCCTTCTATAGACTCTCGATACATTTCGGGGTCCGTATTCAGGAGCGTAAGTATGGCGGGCGCCTGCTCTGACGGGCTGTTCGCGACTATCTCGCGGGCCTCATCGTAGCGCCCCTGGACTACGAGAGCGTCGGCGATGGCGAGATCCACGGACTGTATAAGCTCCTCTCTCTGCGAGCGGGACGAGGGCCCCAGGTTATCCAAACCGGCCTCTGCCTGCCGTTTCGCAGCCTGCAAGGTCTCTCGGCCTTTCTCGGGATCACCGGTTCGCACGTAGATCCTTCCCAGATCGTAGAGCCCTTGGAGGGAGATCTGGTCAGCCTCCCGCAATTTTTCATACTGCTCGCGGGCCTTCTCGAGGTCTCCTTTTCGCACCAGAGCCTGCGCCAGTCCAGTTCTCACAAAGGAGGCATTCGGGTTTAGCTCCAGTGCTTCCTGGTAGCTCTGTACGGCGGCAGCGTAGTCGTTTAGCCGGTTCATCTCTAAAAGACCCAACAACATGTACGGAGTGTAGTTATTGGGATCCCGCTGTATAGCCTCTTCCAAAGCGTCGGCGGCTTCTTCGTTATCCCCCTGGCGTTGAAGGAGCAAAGATTTCGACTGAAGCGGCTGCGTATCAAAGGGATCGAGGCGCGCAGCCGTCTCTACCTCCTGCATCGCGCCGCTTACGTCTCCCGCAGCAGCCAAGCGCTGCTGTTCCTGAAGATAGTAGCCAGACAACGATAAAGACGCAGCCAGCAAGATGAAAGCTCCCACCAGAAACGCCGCCGAGATCCTGAAAATCACACCGCTCAAAGCTCAATCACCGCGCCTGAGGATATCTACAACTCAATCCAAATACAAGTTCCAGGGCTCTCGAAGAGCACAAAAAAGACGGACTCCCGGAGGAGCCCGTCCCAGTAAACCCTTGGGTTACTTGGTGTTACTGCTTAGCTAAAGATGCGGCGGGCGAGCAAGCCACCACCGACGAGCAGGGCACCAGCGCCAAGCGTGAAGAGCGAAGCGCCACCCGTGTCAGGGAGCGTCGCAGCGCCGGACTCGGCGGAAGCGGAGCTCGAAGCAGCAGCGGAGCTCGAAGCAGCAGCAGCGTCATCAGAAGCGGCGGCGGCATCTTCTTCGGTACCGTCGGCCTCGTCAACAACGCCGTCAGCGTCATCGTCAACGCCGTTCACGGTCACGTCACCAACGCCAACCTCAGCGTCATCACCAGCGGCGACGCAGTTCAGCACGGCGTCCTGCGAGATGCCAAGCTCCTGGGAGACTTCGGCGACCGCTTCGCCGTCATCAGCGGCGGCATTGGCGTCGCCGTAGTTGCTCTGGGCGGCGAGAGCAGCCTGGATCTGCGTGCAATCAATGTACTGATTGACGCTATTGTCTACGTCATCGTCGCTTTCAACGATCGCCTGGGCGAAAGCCGGGGCCGCCGCTACCATTACCATGGCCAGCATAGCCGCCAACAACATCAACTTCCTCAACTCATTACCTCCTGTGTCTGAGGGTTTACCTTTACGCGACGTAGTTTTCCACCTTTAACCTCTATTGTCAACACTATAAGTCGTTTTTTTTCCGAATTTCTTAAACTTTCTTAATGTTTCAGACGTTCCGCAGCCATGCGGGGGAGAAACGAAGACTCTGGCGGCCGTTTCTCAGGAGAGTTCCGGTTACTTTCTACGGGTTCCGAAGTCTGCGGTGTACATGGTGACACCCCTATAGCCTTTGTAGACACCCGTATAAGTCCCTATGCCGATCTCACGGAACTTGCCGTTGAGTATATTGTGCCGGTGGCCGGGACTCTTCATCCAGGCGTTCATTATGCTCTTTGGGGCGCCCTTCGAGCCGGAGCCGTAGGCGATGTTCTCTCCGGTAGTGTAGTAGCGGTAGCCCTTCGGAGTGTAACCGAAACGCCTCAGACGCTGGTCGAATGTGTACCGGCCCTTTGTATTGTGGGAAAAGTAATCGCGTCGGATCATGTCTTTGGAGTGGGCCCGGGCGGCTCTCTGTAGGGCGGGATGTACACAGAAGGTCCTCAAGTCACGGTCGCGCCGGATCTTATTGTGAAGCAGGAAAGTCGTCCTCTCTTTGGAGTTCAGGAAGATCTTGCCTCCGCCGCACTTCTTCACTTTGCCCCCGCTGGCCGCCTCTGCCGCTGGCGGATCGACGGCCGCCACGCCCGCCGCGACCGCAACCGCTAGAAATATAGATGCCAACACGATAGCCAGATGTTTCATTGTTCCCCTCCATCTTCTTCTGTCAAACGATCTCTACAGGTCCACTATCGGCACAGAGAGATGCCCTCTTTAATTGTTCATGGCGCCCGGAACAGGTCTTAGAGACTATTTGTTTATCGACCGGATGAAGGTCACGATAAACACGGCGGAGATCAACATCAGGGCTCCGGCGGCGACTAGGCCCAGCGAGATAAAGAAGATTGCGCCCGCTCCGGCTTCTCCCCAGGCTCCGGTGGCCCATACGAAGGCGAAGAGCGAGGCGAAGAAGGTTAGTAGGATCAGGATCATGCCTCCAGGCAGGTCCCGAATCTGGATGGCGGTCTTCTCTACCAGGTAGGGAAATCGTCCTCTCGGATATCCGACCTCCTGCACATTGTCCACCACCGTCCGGAACTCTTCCTCACCGGCGAGCCCGATAACCCTGGAGAGATAGTAAGCCTCGTGCGGCGGCTTGCCCATACGCAGCAACTCCAGGTAGTTGCGCCGGTACAGGTCTACGGCGCCGGAGTGCGGGGAAGCGAGTTGCTTTAGGAAAGCGTGGGTGTCGAGACGGGTGGCGTAACGGCGGGCGTCCTGCTGGGCGGCGCGGGCCTCCCGGCCAGAGCGTCCTTCGCCGGAGATCTCCGCCACTTCGAGGAAGAACATCTCACGGGAGAACTCGATGGCGCTCTGGCGTTCGCGGCGGCGGGAGGAAATCTCCGTCCTTATCCCCCGCGTCCGGTACTCTTCGCGCCGGAGCCGGTAGACATGCTCCTGATAGAAGTCCCAGTCGGGCAAACCCTCGGCCGCATCCCGCAGCCGATAAGCCTCTTCAAGCGTCTCTGGAATCCTGTTCTCTTCCATAAAATTTAAGGTTTCTGTTTACGCTCCCGCTCGCGTGCGCCGAACCCCTCTGGACCCTGAATAATACCATGACGGCGAGATTCCCAAACCATTCTACCGCCCCTCCAACTCTTCAGCGCCGTCTCCGTCGCCCCGGCCCCACAAGGCATAGAAAAGTCCTCCGCCACGAACCCTGACGTCCAGATGGCCTCCCTCCGCCAGCTTTCCCAACATCTTGTCCGCCTCTGCGACTGTTAGCGAGGTCTCCATCGCCGCCTGGGCGGGCGTTATTTCGCCATGACTCTTGATCGCCTCCAACAGCTCACGCTCCCGGCTGCTCTCCGGCGAAAATTTCGGACGCTCCGGTCGGGAATCCACCAGCCCGGCCACCCCACGGGCGAAGACGCCGAAAGCCGGAAACACCGCCCAACCGAAAACGAAGATCAACCACCAAAAGTTCGTGAACGCTATCAGGAGCGCCGCCGCAAGTAGGATCAAACCTCCGGTTACTATGCCCGTAACCGCCTGGGCCTTCGGGCTCATCCCCTCGACATCTACGCCTATATCCGACCAAAACTCGTCCGTGTCGCCGCTCTTTCGGACGCGCCGTCCGCGCCGGTTTTCCGGCTCGTCTCCCGATCTCTGTTCAATAGGCATAAGGCTACCTATAAATATATCAGGCAGCACAAGGAGCTACTACGTTGAAAGATCACCCATACCTCTGAAAGTGCTAACCTCTCAACGAGCCAGACGGAGGAGATCTAAATGAGCCTGGAACAACGTGTAGAGAATCTAAAAAACGACCTCCAGAGAGAGTTGGAAGAGTTTTTGCGGATGCCCTCCATCTCCGCCCGCAGAGAGGGAGCCTCGGAGTTCCGTCAATGCGCCGAGTGGGTGCGCGACCGTTTCGAGGAAGCCGGGGCCGAAGCCCGTCTAATGGAAACGGCCGGGCATCCGGTAGTCTATGCGGAGATCGGAGCCGGAGACAAAACGCTCTTGTCCTACGGCCACTACGACGTGCAGCCGCCGGAACCGCTGGAATTGTGGGAGAGCAACCCGTTCGAGCCGACGGTACGGAATGGTTCGATCTTCGCCCGCGGCGTCGCCGACGACAAGGGCGACGTGATGGCCCGCATACAGGCTCTCCGCCTATATATAGAGGAGCACGGCCAGCCGCCGTTCAAACTGAAGTTCCTGATCGAGGGCGAAGAGGAGGTCGGAAGCCCGAACCTGGCTCCTTTCGTTCACGAGAATCGGGAGCTACTCGACGCCGACGCCTGCATTTGGGAAGGCTCGATGAAGGACGACGCCGGGCGGCCCATGATCTTCTGCGGCACAAAAGGCATGGCCTACGTCGAGTTGCGGGCTAAAGGCGCCTCCCACGACCTGCACAGCATGTACGGCGGCCTCGCCCCGAACCCGGCCTGGCGGCTCGTGCAGGCGCTACGGACCATCAAGGACGAGAACGATGAGATCACACTGGATGGACTGAACGACCTGATCGAACCGCCCTCGAAGAAGGACCTGGAGGCTATCGAGAAGATCCCGTTCGACGAAGCCGGCCTCAAATCCTCCTGGGATGTCGAGTCCTTCGACCGGAACCTCACCGGCGAAGATGCCCTGAAAGAGATGCTGCTGCGCCCGACGGCTAACATCGCCGGCATCCAATCCGGCTACACCGGCCCCGGCTCGAAGACCATAGTCCCATCGGAGGCGTTCGTGAAGATGGACTTCCGGCTCGTCTCCGGCCAGAGCCCCGGCCCCGTCGTGGAATTGTTGCGCTCGCACCTCCGTCGCCGGGGCTTCGAGGACATCGAGGTCGTCGAGATGCATGGTGTAGAAGCCGCCAAGACGCCGGTGGACTCTCCGGTCGTTCAGACGGCGTCCGAGGCCTGGAGAGACATCGGATACGACGAGCCCGTCGTGTACCCGACAATCGGCGGGAGCGGCCCAACCTCGCTCATAGCCCACGACCTCGGCATCCCGACCATCATGACCGGCGGCATCCTAAACCCTGAGAGCCGAATCCACTCGCCAAACGAGTCGGCCCGGCTGGAGGACTACTTCGAGGGCGTCCGGTACTTCGCCCGCTTCTTCGAGAGGTTCGGCGATGGAGGCTAAACGCGAAGGGCTGGATCTCCCGGAGCGCGTCCGGCAGAGTATCGCCGCCTCCGTGGAAGACCGCGGCGTGCAGGCCCGTATGATCTCCACCCAGGCCCAAGACTCGATGCGCCCGCCCCAAGGCCACGTCATAGTCGCCGCCACGCAAAACGAAATAGACGCCATCCGCGGCCCCGCCCGCATCGTGCGCCAGCTAGAGTTCTACAAGACTCCATACGGCCCCGTAGTTCGCCTCGCCCTGAGCGTCTACCAGATGGACGGAGAAACTCTCTCCGCCGCGACCCTCCTAAATATAAGCCAGGTCTCTGGCGACGCGGCCCTCACCGGCCTCGGCCGCCAGAAGAGCCTCTACATCCACTTCTACAGCGCCGAGGAGGATGACCTCACCTACGCTTTCTCCAAAGAGCTAAACAACGGCCCCGACCAACGAAGCGAGGCGAAGAAGGTGCTCAAAATGGCCCGCGACGCCTACTCCGAGACACCAGAGGAGCGCCGAAGCTTTCGGTGGGCGGTCGGGATCGCCGAAAAGCAGTTCGAGTTGCCTGTACCTGAACCTGACGATGAGGTGTAGTCTTATCGCAGGAGGCTGCGTATACTGCGAGACATGCTAACGGGGAGGACTACGGACGATTTCGTCGGCCGGTTGGGCCGGGCTCTGGAGCAGGCCGGGCGCAAGGGCGTGTATGTAACCGCCGGAAACGGGGCGTGCGACCTGGAGGCCCAGCAGTTCTCGCGCCAGGGTCCGGAGGAAGAGGATCACGGGCCATCGGGAAGGCCGCATCACCTTGAGACACCACCGGGACCGCGAGACCCCGGCTCTCACGAGGGTACTTCGAAGCTGTGTTACTTCCTGGACGGGGTGCAGAGTTCGCGGGAGATCGGGCGCATAGACATGGCACCAGTAGTCGTCGCCACCGTGGCAGCCGCCATAATCAACCGCTGCGACCGCCGGTTCTCGCGCATGCCGATGGAGACGCCGACCGTGGTGCAGGCCGTGATCCTGCCGCGCAGCGCCGGCGATGAGAGCATCGAAGCGCTCTGGCAACTCCTTCTCGAAGCGGGCTTCTCGGAGCTTGGGGCGGAAGAGGTTCCCTCGACCTCGTACCTGGTGCTGGACTCCGCCGAGTTCATGGGCGAGGAGCTGGACCCTTCGGACTACGTCGGGATGCGGGAGAGAGCAAGCGTCAGGGTCCGGGCGATCCGGGAGCGGCTGGAGAGCGGGATGCTCCGAAATTGGGAGTTGGACGACCGGACCTTCGAAGACCCGGACGCCTGGATCGCCGTGGACGGTCAGCTAAAGGAGATCCGGGAGTCAAACCGTCGCGCCGTCGGCCTCATAAAGAGCGTGGCCCGGCCCGAGTTCGTCGGAAAGGACGTCGGGATGCTGCTCGACCTGGAGCCGGGGATGCGGACGACGAGCTTCGTCCCGGACTGGCAACTCCGGCGCTCCCCCGCCGAACATCGCACCTCGTGGTACCTGCGGGTGTGGCCGCGCCAGCCCGGTGCGGACGCCCTCGGATCGCTGATGCGGGTCGAGGCCCCGCGCGACACGCCGCCGGAGACGGTGGACGAAATTACGCGCTGGGTGCTGGCCGAGCGGGCGCCGCTCGCAAAGCCCGACCCACGGTGGCCGGCCATGATCTACCCCATCCACTACGTCGAAAAGCTACTGAAACCCCTCGTGCAGGGCTCCGAACGGGACTACGCGAGGCTGGAACGCTACATCTCCGGGAACGGGAGGACCTAGATGCTGCACGAAAACTTCCTTGATACCGTTGCAGGCCCCATCGGCCGGGTCGTGACGAGCGAGGAGTACCCGGCGACCGCGCACGAGTTCTACTTCTGGACCGCCGAGACCGACGCCGCCCAGAACCTGGACATCGGCCACATCGTCGCCGCCGAAGCCGAGGACGCGACCGCCATAGCCGTCCTCGACGACCCGCGCCGCTACTCCGACCTCCAGAGCTTCCTGGACGACTTCTACGCCTTCGACGGCGACCCGGAGTTGGAGGCGTTGAGCGAGCGGGTGGAGATCCTGGTGTTCAGGGCACAGGTCCTCGCCACCAAACACCGGGAGGAGCGCAAGAAGAGCAAGCGTCCTGTCAAGACCGGCCCCGTCTACTACGCGACCCGCGTCGCCATCGAGTTCGCCCTCGGCCTGGAGGAGTACTCCGGCACGCCCATCCCGATGCTGCTGCACGAGAACGGCAACGAGCAGGACGGACAGCCGCAGCGCACGCCGGTCTACGTGGACGAGGACTACCTGCTCGGCCCCGAGGCCGGACACCTGAACATCACCGGCATGAGCGGGCTCTCCACCAAGACCAGCCACGCCCTGTTCACCATCTCAAGCGTCTTCCAGACCGCCAAGAACAAGAAGGTCGCCGCCCTGATGTTCAACGTCAAGGGCGCGGACCTCCTGTTCCTGGACAAGCCGGTCGAGGTGAACCCGGACGACGACCCGGACCTGGCCGAACGCTACGCCCGCGAGGGCCACACCGGCCTGCCGGACGAGCACCGGAGCATGTACGAGGACCTGGATCTCGAAATAAAGCCCTTCGAGAACCTCCGCATCTTCGCGCCGCTGCGCTACGGCATGGACTCCGGGGAGCGGGTCTTGGACCTGGCCGGCATCCCGGCCCGCAAGCTGAACACGCTGCGCAACGCCCGCGGTGAGGACGGATGCGTCTACCCCATCGCCTGGGAGTTGGGCGACGTGATGCCTTATGCCGGGGCGGTCTTCGAGCCGTCGGACATGGACGACAAGTTCCGGGGGTTTATAGAGGAGTTGCGGGGGCAGGGGGTTCGGACACAGGCCGAGTTCCAGGGGATGATGGATGAGATCTTCGACTACCTCGACGACGATGAGCGGCCCAAAGATAGCTGGAACGGGCATCACCGGGCGACCATCAACAAAGTCCGCAACCGGTTCAAGATCCTGCCGAGCAAGTGCGCCGGCCTGCTGGCCCACGGTCGGGTCGAGCACGGCAGCCTGCCACAGGTGGACGGCCCGTTCGAGACGAACGAGGTGCGGGTCGTGGACATCTCGCAGCTCAGCGGCATCCCACAGGACCTCATCGTCACGAGCGTCATAGAGAAAATCTGGGAACTGGCAGAGACCGGACAACTCGGAGTAGACAAGCTCATAATCTTCGTGGACGAGCTGAACAAGTATGCCCCGACCGGCTCCCGCACCTCCGCCCTCAAGGGAACCCTGGTTGACATCTCCGCCCGCGGACGCCACCTCAACCTGACGCTCTTCGGGGCGCAGCAGTTCCGCAGCAAGGTGGACGAGGAGGTCGTCGGCAACGCGGCAACGAGCCTGTACGGGCGCATCGGGGACGAGGAAATAACCAACTCCAGCTACCGCTCCTTCTCCGGCACCACCCGCGAGGAGCTTTTGCAGCTAGAGAAAGGCCGCCTCCTCTGCCGCCACGCCCACTACTCTTTCCCCGTCTTCGGCACCTTCCCCCTCCCCCCCGTTTTGCCCGGCGCCGTCGGCAGCCGCATCTTCCGCCAGGACAAGATAGACGCCGCCTCCTCCGTCCTTTCCGTCATGCGCGGCCTCATGACCAAACCACCGCGCATAACCGCCATCCGCGAGGAAATAGAAGGCATCCCCGAAGACCGCATCTTCGAAGCCCTCGACGCCGTCCAGTCCGCCGCCCGCGCCGGCAGCGCCCCCGCCGACCCCTACAAAAACTTCGCCTGGAACCTCAAACGCGGCCACCGCCGCTCCACCACCCGCCGCGACAACTCCGAGATACTGGCGGGCTTGGATCGGATGAGGGACTAAAATAGGGCGGAGAGTGCAAAACGAACACCTAAACTGTCTATCAGAAGGTAATCTATGAATAGATTATCCGACGCTTCTATAGAAATCTACTTTACTGACTTCTTTGAGGTACCGCAAGATATTTTGGCAGAGTACGGAGCTTTTAATGTATCCCTTGTAAACGACCTGCCGCTATTCATTGACCCCTTTCTCCTCTTCAACAGTGAGAGAGAAGATTATCAGCGTTTACACGAACAGATAATTGATTATCTTCGATTCCTCCGAGACAAGTCCGTAGAAGGCTATATCGAGGAAGGCTTGTTGAAGAGTTGGTTTACCTTCTCTGAAGTGAAACAGAACTGGCTTGGTTTCTCAGAGTCCGGCAACGCTGGAAGTGGGTTAGGTCTAGATTTTGCCCGCGCGCTCAACCGCAATCTCAACTTGTTCTTCACCAATTTCGGCTATGAGAACGTTACCAAAGGTAGTCACCTTGAGAAGCTTACGCTAATAGAGTCTGGTGTTGGACGTGACAATATTAGCGATTTCACCACCAACCTTATCAAAGAATTTCTACTGGATTACACGCAAACATTCGCTAAGCAATGTGTTCGTCCAGAGCTTCGGCGTCGTGTAGCAGTCCAAAAAGTGAGATTCAATTACGCTACGCAGGTTTGGGAAAATGCGCGCTTTGATCTTCCGTGGGACGGCGACGACTATGTTTTGCTGACACCCAAAAACATGCTCACAAAGGACGAAAACTGGATCAACCGATACGATCTCATCCGTGACTATGATGATGTCGTCGCATCGGTACCAGACTATCAACTTCGTGCACAGATAAACAATTATTTCGCCACTAGACTTCCGAAAGACTACAATCACAAAGAGAAAAATGAAGCGCGCAACGATGCTATTCTCCGCTTCCCGGAACTAATCGAATACTACATTCGCTATAAAGAGGAGCGTGGAGAGGAAGCGGAAGCTTCCAGCGACCAAAAAGTTACTGCTTCTGAGCAGCTCTACATTGAACAAGTCCGCAACTTTGTAGGAGAGTTGCTTACTTCTACGAGTTTCTACGGTTACCCTGGAAACACGTATGAAGAAGTACATGCCCGAGTAATGTACTTAAAGGACGTGATTGAGAACAAAGGTGGTCACCGACTCTTTTATGCTAACGATGAGCCAATTCGACGAGAAAAAGATCTGCAAATTCTTTTCCGACTTACATGGTTCGCTACTCCCTCCGATGTTAGCAGTGAGGTAAACGATGGTCGCGGTCCAGTCGATTTCAAGGTCTCTCGTGGAAGCCTTGACAAGTCACTCGTCGAGTTCAAATTAGCCAGCAATACTAAACTTCAGCGGAATTTAGAAAAGCAGATCGACATCTACAAGTCTGCTAGTGATACCTCAAAAGCGCTAAAGGTGATTTTGTTCTTTACTGACCGCGAATACGACAAAGTAAACGGTATCTTGAATAGGCTGGGTATAGGGGGAAGTTCGGACATAATTCTGATCGACGGCCGTGCTAACAACAAGCCTTCAGGCTCAAAGGCGTAGCGACTAATCAAACCAAAATGACCCAGCAAGAGCCCTTACCGATGTTCGACTTCTCCGACGCCGTGGGCAGCTACGCCCAGGGTGAGGCCGGGGCGCGGGGTGCGATCTTTACCCGGCGCGAAGTGGTCGAGTTCATCCTGGACCTGGCGGGGTACACGGTGGACCGTCCCCTGCACCGGCTCCGGCTCCTGGAGCCCTCGTTCGGGAACGGGGACTTCCTCTTGCCCGTCGTGGAGAGGCTTCTGGCGGCATACGAGGCTCACGCCCCGGAACGCTCCGACCCGGTCGAAGACCTCTCCGGTGCGATCCGGGCCGTCGAGGTACACGGCGACAGCATCGAGGGCACCCGTACCCGGCTTCTCGGTCTACTCCGGGAGCACGGGATCGGCGAAGAAGCAGCGAACGAGGTCCTCGGAGCCTGGATCGTCGAGGGGGACTTCCTGCTCGTGGGGCTGCCGTGGTCGTTCACCCACGCCGTCGGGAACCCGCCTTACGTGCGCCAGGAGCTCATACCGGACGGCCTCATGGCCGAGTACCGGGCGCGGTACAGCACCATCTACGACCGGGCGGACCTGTACGTCCCGTTCTTCGAGCGGTGCCTGGCTTACCTGGAGCCGGGGGGCACGCTGGGCTTTATCTGCGCGGACCGCTGGATGAAGAACAGGTACGGCGGCCCGCTCCGGGCTATGGTCGCGAACCACTATCACCTGGCGGCTTACGTGGACATGGTGGATACGCCTGCCTTCCGTTCCGAGGTCATCGCGTATCCGGCCATCACCGTGATCCGGCGCGAAAAGCCCGGACCCACCAGGGTCGCCCGCCAACCCCGGATTGAGAGCGATTCCCTCGCGGAGTTGGCACAGGCCATGAGCGCGGATAGTGTTCCCGAAGAGAGCGACGTGCTGGAGATCTCGGGTGTTGCCCAGGGTCGCGAGCCATGGATCTTGGGGTCTTTCGACCAGTTGAAGGTCGCACGCCGTCTGGAGGCGGAGTTCCCCACGCTGGAAGAGGCGGGATGCAAGGTAGGGATCGGGGTCGCAACAGGGGCGGACAGGGTGTACATCGGGCCTTACGACAGCCTGGACGTCGAGCCGGACCGAAAGCTACCCTTGGTGATGACCGGGGACATCGAAAGCGGGAGTGTGGAGTGGCGGGGGCTCGGCGTGATCAACCCGTTCCGCGACGACGGCTCACTCGTGGACCTCGCGGACTACCCGAAGCTCGCGCGCTATCTGGGGCGGCACGCGGAGAAGATCCGGGCCCGCAACTGCGCGAAGAAGAACCCGAAGGGCTGGTACCGGACCATAGACCGCATCCACCCGGACCTCACGACCCGGCCCAAGCTCCTGATCCCGGACATCAAAGGCGAGCCCCACATCGTCTACGAAGGCGGCAACCTCTACCCGCACCACAACCTGTACTTCATCACGTCTTCGGAGTGGGACCTGAAAGCCCTGCGAGCGGTCCTCCGGTCGGGCATCGCGAAGCTGTTCGTCTCCATCTACTCGACCCAAATGCGGGGCGGCTACCTCCGCTTCCAGGCCCAGTACCTGCGCCGCATCCGGCTCCCTCGCTGGTCCGACATCCCCGAAAACGTCCGCGAAGCCCTCGCCGTCGCAGCTAACTCCGAGGACACCGAAGCGTGCAACAAAGCCGTAACCGCCCTGTACCGGCTCACCCCAGAAGAGGCAGCCGCGATGGGACTCAACGGAGAACAGGAGCACCGTTGAGCATAGACCTGGCAGATTACGAGAACAAAGCCAGTGAAGCCGTCAAGGCGTTCTGGGGCAACCGCGAGGCCGCCCGGCAGAAGCAGATCGAGAGTGGGAAAGCGGACCAGGGAGAGCGCGCCGGAGTCACCGTCGGAAAGAACATGGACGGCTTTCTGGCACTGGCAAAAGACATCGTGCGCCTCAACGGACTGGACGAAGCCGAAATATGCCTCCAACGCCGGGTGCTCGCACTCCCCGGATACTTCCGCCCCACGAAGCTGTGGGACATGCTGGTCATCAACGATGGGAGGCTCGTCGCGGCCCTCGAGTTCAAGAGCCAGGTAGGACCGTCGTTCGGCAATAACTTCAACAACCGCGCCGAAGAAGCTATCGGAACCGCGCTTGACCTGTGGACAGCCTACCGTGAAGGAGCATTCGGGCAGGCCCCACGCCCGTTCGTGGGCTGGCTGACACTGGTCGAAGACTGCAAGCGCTCCCGCTCTCCCGTCCGGGACAATTCCCCACACTTCCCGGTGTTCGACGAGTACAAAGGAGCATCCTACGCCGACAGGTACAATCTCCTCTGCCAAAAGCTTGTCCAGGAACAGCTATACACGACGGCTACAGTGCTCCTGTCTCCGCGCACTTCCGTAGACGGCGGCAGCTACTCTGAGCTATCGGAGATGACCGGCTTGAAGACTTTCGTAACGAGCCTCGCCGGACACGCAGCGGCAGAGGCAGCGAGAACCAGATAAACATATCGGTCGCGTCCCTGAACCGTACGGCGCAGGCATTGTTTCTTGAACCGGCCCATACCGTACCGTAGACTCAAAGCATGGACTATCGGGAGCGCATAACCTTCAATCCTGATATGCGAGGTGGCAAGCCGTGCATTCGCAGCATGAGGATCACCGTCTACGACGTTCTCGGCTACCTCGCCTCCGGTATGTCGCACGAGGAGATCCTGTCCGACTTTCCCTACCTTGAGGAAGAAGACATTCGCGCCAGCCTGGCTTTCGCCGCCGACCTGGATCGTCGGCTCATGACACTTCCGCCTCTTTGAAGTTCCTTTTCGACCAGAACCTCTCACCACGACTGGTTCGAGAGCTGGCAGACATTTACCCGGAGTGCTCACACGTTCACGACCTGGGCATGGATACGGCGAGCGATACCGAAGTGTGGCGCTACGCAGCCGAGCACGGTTACACCATCGTTTCTAAAGACGCCGATTTCCACCAACGGAGTCTGGTTCTGGGCGCGCCTCCAAAAGTCGTCTGGATTAGATTGGGCAATTGCTCCGTAGCCGATACGGCCTCCCTGTTAAGGGAACGATTCGTTGCCATCCAACGCTTTCACGAAAACGCGGACGCGGCATTCTTGGTGTTATCCTGCCCCCCAGGAATCGAGTGATACTTCAGAGTAGATTGGTCGAGATAGTAGAATCTGGTCAGGAGGTTAAACGATGACAGAAATGCTCAAAAAAGCTTTCGATGCTGCTTCTCAACTGCCCGATAAGGAGCAGGACGCCGTGGCCGAGTGGTTGCTCGCTGAACTGGCTTCGGAGGAAAGCTGGGAAGAACGATTCGCTGAGAATCAAAACGTCCTCTCCGTACTAGCTCGTGAAGCAATGGATGAAAACCGGAGAGACGAAACCAAAGATCTGAACCCCGACTCACTTTGAGGTCCAAAACAACCCGCCGGTTTCGGAAATCTTTCTCTCAACTGCCGGAACCAATCAAAGATAGAGCGCGGGAGGCTTACCGGCGGTTTGTCGAGAACCCGGATCACCCTGGACTTCGCTTCAAGCGAGTTCACTCAACGGAGCAGATCTACTCGGTACGCGTAACCAGGGATTATAGAGCGCTGGGTGTCAGAGAGGGCGAGACCATAATTTGGTTCTGGATCGGCTCGCACGCCGACTACGATGAACTGCTCTCTCGTATGTAGCTCAGTATTCAAAGGGAAGGAGCCAAGCGATGCACAGGAGTAGGTTGGGAGCGATCATTATCGACTGCCAAACCGATGAGCTAGACAAGGCGGCGGAGTTCTGGGGGCAGGCGCTTGGATATCCTGCCAAGCACTCGGACGATCCGGAGGATGAGAACTACGTGTTGCTGGAAACCAGACCGAACGAGTTGCAGGTCGAGGTTCAGAAGGTGGATCATCCGAGCCGGGTTCACATCGACATCGAATCGGACGACATCGAGGCGGAAGTACGGCGGTTGGAGAAGCTGGGCGCGAAGCGGCTGGAGCAGGTGAAGAGTTGGTGGGTGATGGAGGCGCCAACGGGACAGCGGTTCTGTGTGATCGAACCCCAGAGGTCGGAGTTCTCCAGCGAGGCAAACATGTGGGAGGAATAGAAACCAGACTGTACTCATGTTGGCTTTAAGCGATAGATAGCTTATTCTTGAGAGACTATGGATACGCGTGAGATTAAGATACGGGTGGACGCGGAGGCTGCAGAGGCTTACGCAGCGGCTTCACCGAAGGAGCGAGAGAAGATAAATCTTTTGCTTAGTCTTCGCCTGAGTCAGGTCACTGGCCCTGTAGCTTCGCTGGAACAGGTCATGCGAGAAATTTCGGAGTCGGCGCGGGAAAGAGGGCTGACAGAGGAGAAGTTGAATCATGAGTAATCTTCTTGAGCGCATCACCATCGACCCGCAAATATGTCACGGTAAGCCGGTAGTTCGGGGTCTCCGTTATCCGGTGGAGACGTTGCTGGAACTAATGAGCAGCGGGATGACGATGGATGAGATCCTTGCCGACTACGAAGACCTCGAACGTGAAGATTTGCTCGCCGTGCTCTCATACGCAACCCGATTGAGCCAAGTCAAACATATAGAGCCGATCCGTGGGTGAACTTCCTGGTTGACGCACAGCTTCCCCGCCGCCTGGTCTACAGACTGCGCGACGCGGAGCACGATGCGCTCCACACGCTGGACTTGCCCGATGGCAACGGCACATCCGATGCCTATATCAACGAGCTATCCATCCGCGAAAGTCGAGCCATAATAACGAAAGACACCGATTTCGTCGACTCCTTCCTGCTTTTCGGCGAGCCTTACAAACTCTTGCTTGTCTCGACCGGCAATATTGCAAACGCGGAATTAGAGAAGCTCTTCGTTTCGCAAATACCAGCGATTGCCTCGGCGTTCGAGACTTACGATCATCTCGGACTGACGCATACTAACCTGATCTTCCATTCGTAACTTTGATGTGGACGTTCAGCTACGCTTACGAGAACTTCCGAAAACCCACCGTGAATTGGTGAATGTTCCAGTTAGAATAGCGTAGGCCAATGATCCAGGGGAGGCACAGAAGACCATAGTTCGTATAGCCCACATTTCGGACACGCATCTGGGTTACTCCCGGTACTCGAAGCTGCACCCGGCGTCGAACCGCAACCAGCGGGAGGTTGACGTCCAGGAGGCTTACGGGCGGGCGGTTGACGCCATCCTGGAGCGGGACGTGGATCTCGTCATCCACTCTGGCGACGTGTTCGACTCGGTACGACCGGCGACGCACGTCATTATCGGCTTCCTGAAGCAGACTTTCCGCATCACACGCGTGGGCATCCCCTACGTGGTCGCCGCCGGGAACCACGAGACGCCGCGTCTGCGGACGACGACCGCCGCCCTTGAGTACGCGAACCTGGTGAACGTCTACTCCGCCCACGGCTTCGAGCTGGACTTCGAGATGGTCGAGGTAGGCGATGTCGGCGTCGGGGTTACGCTGGTGCCGCACGGGGCCATCAATGGAGCCGGGGCGGTGACGCCGGAGCGTGGGGCGGACATTAACGTGATGGTGACGCACGGGATGGTGCCGGGCCTGGAGGCCAAATCGCACGAGATGGGCGAGGCGAACCTGCACTCCGGGATGCTGGAGGGAGCCTTCGACTACATCGCCCTCGGCCACTACCACGACTTTCATGAGCATAAACAGAACGCCTACTACGCCGGGGCGACGGAGCGCTTCGGGTTCGGGGAAGTCGAGTCAGATCCGGGGTTCGCGATAGTGGAGATTGGGGACGGCAAGGTCTCCGTGGAGCATGTGAAGATCGAGGCGCGCAAGATGGTGGACCTGCCCAAGATCAAAGCTCAAGACATGGACGCGGAGCAGTTGACGGAGGAGATCCGCAAACGGACCTCGGGCGTCGACCTGGACGACGCGATAGTTCGTCTCCGGGCCTACGACGTGCGGCGCGGCGTGGCGAGCGGCGTCGAGCGGGAGTTGCTAAGAGACTTGCAACGGCGGTGTTTGAACTTCAGTTTGGAGATCCACGCCGAAGAGCGTCCAGACGAGGCCGGCTCGGACGGTCCGGCGACCGCGGTGTTCGGGCCACTGGGCGAGGAGTTCGCGGGGTTCGTGAAAGCCCGCAGGGAGCGCGGCGAGTTGGAAGAGAAGTTCGCGGAGGAGTTCCTGGAGAAGGGGCGCGGGTATCTGACGCGGGCGGCGAGCGGGGAGTCGACGGAGTGATCCTGGAGCGCCTCTATATCGAGAACTACAAGCAACTCCGGGACCCGCTGGAGCTCCATCCACCGGAGGGCGCTATCGGGGTCGTTGGGAGCAACGGAACGGGCAAGTCCACTTTGTTCGAGAGCATCCTGTGGGCCTTTTTCGGCTCGCGGGGCGGCGGGCCACGCTTCTCGAACGAGTTGATCCCCTGGAGCGGCGGCTCGACGAAAGACCCGACCGTGGTCGAGGTCACCCTGGCGCTCGGCGGCGACTCCTACACCGTCCGGCGGCAGCTAAAGAGCGGTTCCACGAGCGCCGAGGCCCGCGACGGCTCCGGCAAAACCATCGTGGAGGGTGCTTCGGACGTTACCCGGTGGGTGGAGGAGAACCTGCTCGGCATGGACCGGACGGCGTTCGAGGCTACGTTCTTCGCCAAGCAGAAGGAGCTAAAGTTCTTCGCCAACGACGACGGTATAAGCCGGGTGCGGCGCATCAGCCGGATGCTCGGCATCAGCAGCGTCGAGGACGCCCAGAAGCTGCTGCGCGAGGACCGGAACGACCTCCGTTCCGAGGCGCGGTTGATCGAGGGACGCCTCGCCGAGGCCGACCTGGAATCGCTCCAGACCCGGCTCGAAGAGCACCGCAAGGAGCTACAGCGCATCGAGAGCGAACTGGAGAAGGTTTCCGGCAAACACGAATCCGCCTCCAAAGAGCTTGAGACTGCCCGCCAGTTCCGCGTAAAGTTGGACGCAACCTACCGGGAGCACACGCGGCTCACCGGCGAGTTGCGGGAGGCCGAGGGTGAGAAGCGGCGGGCGGCGGACCGTGCATCCGAGGCGGAGAAGAACCTCGCTGATCTGGCGAACGCCGAAGGGGAGTTGGGCCGTCTGAAGCCCGAGACCGCCCGGCTGCCGGAGCTGGAGAAGGAGCTTGAGCGGCTGGAGGAAGAGCGGCGGCGGCTAGAGCGGCAAGATCAGTACCGTCGGGAGCACCGGGATAGTCTGCGCCGGATATCTGAGATCGAATCCACCGTCTGGAACGCGCTAGAGGAACTCGACGACGGCGAATCACCCCTGCCGGGATGGGACGGTCTCTTCGACCTAGAAGGTTCCGAGCTGCTGGAGGAGACCGTAACGGTGCTCGGACGCTCCGCGGAGGAGCTGGAGGGCGCCGAAGCGCGGCTCGGTGAGCTAAAGGATCTCGCCGCGGACCACGAAGCCTACCGGACGGCTACCGAAGAGGTCCGGGAGATCAGCGGGCGCTACGAGGAAGCGCAAAAAGAGGTGGAGCGGCTCTCCGTGGAGCTGGAAAACCTCTCCGGCGGCGAGGACCTGGAGGAACGGGAGCGCGGGCTGCGGGAAGAGGAGGAGAAGCTGCGGGAGCTCGCGTCCAACCATCGGGGCCGGGCCACTGCCGACGAGCGCGAGGCGAAGAACGTGGACAAGGCCCGTGAGGCGATCGACAGTGGCGAAGAGGATCACTGCCCCACCTGCCACCGGGGCTTCGACCACGGGGAGCAGGAGGAGATCACCGACACCCTCAAACGCCAGGCCGCCGCCATCCGCCGCCGCGCCGCCCGCGAGCTCGAAGAAGCCGAGAAGCTCGCCGTCTCCGCCACCTCCGCCGCCGAGAAGCTACAGAGGGTCTCCGAAAAGCTCTCCAGATGGCGCAACCTCCGGGAAGCCCTGCTGACGGCCCGCAACCAGTCCGAAAACCGGCTCGAAACGCTGGAGAAATCCCGCGAGCGCTGCCGCGAGCTTGAGGCACGGGTCGCAGACAAGCCCGCCCCCACTGAAGAAGACCTCGAAAAGCTCGGCGCACGGTGCTCCCGACTTCGCAGCCTGCGAGACACACTTCCACGGGTAGAGAGCCTCTCCGGCGAGCACGCGAAGCTGGCCCGGCGCGTCGAAGAGCTAGTACGGGAGTTGGAGGAGTTGGGAACCGTCTCCTACGACGCCGAAGCCCACCGGGAGAAGAACACGGAGAAGACCCGGCTGGAACGGACCCTGGGCCGGGTCGAGGAGCTGCAGCGGCGGTTAGAGACCCGCCCGGAGGTAGAGAAATCCCTGACGGAGGCCCAGAAACTCGGCGAGAAGGCCGAAGAGAAGGCCGGTAAGCTGCGACGCGAGATCTCCACCCTCGACTTCGACGAGAAGGAGTACGAGGCTGCCGCAGAGAAGGTAACCGCCGCTGAGAATAAGGTCTCAAGTCTCCGGGACGCCCGGGAGCAACTCGGGGGCGAATGGAAAGACGCCGACTACGAAGCGCAGCGCGTAACCGCCGAGCTGGGACGCCTCGAAGACGACCGGAGGCGCGCCAACGAGAAAGCATCCGGCGCGGCCCGGATGGACGAGATGGACGGCCTGTTCACCGAGTTTTTCCGTAGCCTGACATCGCGGGTGCGGCCGATGCTGGAGACCGAAGCATCCAACCTCGTCCGGGACCTCACCGACGGCCGCTACGAACGGATGGAGTTCGATGAGAACTACCGGGTCAAGCTGCTCGACCGTTTCGATGACTCCTACGCCATAGAACGGTTCTCCGGCGGCGAGTCCGACGTGGCGAGCCTCTCGGCGCGGGTGGCACTCTCCAAGATCATCGCCGCCCGCGGTAGCGAGACTCTGGGCTTCCTGGTCCTCGACGAGGTCTTCGGCAGCCTCGACGCCGAGCGGCGAAACAACGTGCTGCTGGCGCTGGAGAGGCTCAAGCGGTCCTTCGGACAGATCTTCATCATCTCCCATGTCGGCGAAGTTCAGGAATCGGCATTGGTAGATGAGGTCTGGATGCTCGAAGAAGACGAAGACGGAAAGAGCGCCGTGCGGGTCGCCGAGCAGGGTTCGGTCGAGCCGTCAGACCTGGCCTACGTCGGGGAATGAGAGAAGCTGTCTCCACGGACGGCAGGTGGAACTTCGAGGTATTGGCCGGTCCGGGGGGAGGGAAGATCGACCTGTGGCGCACCTTCCGGTCGCACGGCATAGCCTCGCTGCCACCGATGTCCTTCGACGAAGGATCCCAGACCTTCGGGATCACCCTTCCCGTAGACGGCTACGGACCTCGTACGGTACGCATAAACTCCAAAGACGGGATAGCGGTCGTGGCCGGTCCGCCGCCGGAACGAAACGAAAAAGAGAGACTGCACGCCACGTTACTCTACGTTCTCCGGCTGGACGAAGACCTCTCGGGCTTCTACACACTGGCCGCCGGAGACCCGGAGCTGTCCTGGGCGACGGGTGGGGCCGGGCGTATGGTCCGGAGCCCCACGGTATTCGAGGAGGTGGTCAAGACCATCTGCACCACCAACTGCGCCTGGTCCGCCACCGAACGTATGGTCGGGGCGCTGGTCGAACGTTTGGGAGAGCCCGCGCCGGAGGCGCCTGAGTCAGGACCATACGGACGCGCCTTCCCCACCCCGGAGGCGATGGCCGAAGCTGGCGAAGATTTCTACCGAGACGTGGTCCGGGCCGGGTATCGCGGCCGGTACCTTGGGACGCTATCCCGCTCAGTCGCCGGCGGTTCACTGGATCTCGAAGCTTTGGGAGACGCAAGCTCGGAAGAACTACCAGACAAGGAGCTGGAGAAACGGTTGCTAGAGTTGCCGGGGGTCGGCCCGTACGCCGCGGCCCACGTAATGATGATGTTGGGCCGCTACTCTCGGCTTATCCTCGATTCCTGGACCCGTCCCAAGTACGCGCGGCTCGCCGGGGAAGAGTCCGTTACGGACGCGAAGATACGGCGCCGGTTTTCACGCTACGATGAGTATGCGGGGCTTGCGTTCTGGCTATACGTCACGCGGGACTGGGCGCCGGAGCCCGGCCTGTCGTAAGGTTTACGGGGCTCCGGATACCCGCCGGACGAACTTGCCTATGGCTGGCGCGCTCAGTTCCGTATAAACGCCGGGATATCCGGCCCGGCCGCAGCCGTTGCCGAAGCTGGTCACCCCGATCTGGCGGAAACCGCCGCGGGTGGCGGCTAACAGTGGGCCGCCGCTATCGCCCTGGCAGGTATCCACGTTCTTTTTGCCGGCGCAGACCATTAGCCTGGGGTAGACCCGGAATTTTGGATCCCTCAACTTCGCGTAGTTGGAGCTGCACGTCCTGTCGGAGACGATTGGTGGCCGGGCGTGGCGCATCCGGTTTTCGGGGCTGCCGCCGCCCAGAATACCGGGCTCGCGCCTGAGCCCCCAACCGGCTACCGTGGCCCGCCGACCGGGACGCTCCAGCGCGTTGGAGCCGAGTCTGTCGAGTTGGATAGGCTTTATCCTACCCACAGGTTTGTCGAGTCGGATCACCGCAACATCGTACACGGATCTCCTTCCCGAGTAGTTGGGGTGAATTCGGATGGCGGAACGCCCGGCTACCCTGCGTACGACGCCCTGCCTACTATTCAGCACCGTCCGGCCGACCACGACCCGTAAGCGGCGGATCTCGAAAGTACCGTCTTTCATCGGCCTGGCGCAGTGCGCCGCGGTCATGACATAGCGGCTGCTTACGAGGGTCGCGCCACAGAAATGGTCCTCGCGCGGCGAAGTCCCCGCCCGGTCATTCTGCAAAGATGCCATAAACGGGTACTTTCCATTAGACACCGCGCCACCGCCTACTACCTGTCCCTGCACCTCGTTATCCTCGGCGGCCAACGCCGCCATCCCCACCAGCGCGCTCGTCACCGTGGCGAATATGATGGTCGCCACCATCCACAGGCCCATTCTGGCATTCTTCCGCCTGGCAATGCCCGTAACCGGGCCGGTGGTTTCTTTCACGACACCTCCCTATATCAAGTTGCTCGCTTTTCGCCACTTGCTGCTGAGGGGAAAGTTATCCTCTGGTAACACCTGAGTCAAGTCAGCCCTGGTGGAAGTAACAAACACCAGGGCTGGGGCTAGCGCCTGGGCCCCAAAAGCCGTAGGAGTCCGAAGGCAGAGGTGGACTCCAGATCCACGACGTTTATCTCCGTACCGCCCCCGCTGGATGCGACCCGCACCCGAAATGTCGCCAGCCGGGCGCGGCGCTGGAACGGACTCCGCACGACGCTGCGGGACTGTATCCGACGGCGCGGGGCGATTGACGTCACGCGGCCCAGGGTTCGGGATCGTGCAACGAGTCGATCATCAACCACTTCCCACCCCGCGTCCCGGTAACGGAGCAAGCCATACAGCGCAGCCGGAAGGACCAAAGGCAGAAACGCAAACCCCGCAAGAACGGAATCCAGAATGAATGCGAGCTGTACTCCGGCCGCCACGGAGATCAGGAGAACCACGATGGTAGACCGGAACACATATCGTCGCAGGGAGCGTCTCGGGAGCGGATGAAGCTCCGGCTCCACTGCAAACTCCGGGGCGGCCTCGGTAAGCAGTTCCACTGCCTCCTTGCGGGGCAGGAGCGGGAAGATGGTGGTAGAGACGGCCACGTCCTCCGTACCGGCTCCGTAGCCGGCGCTCTCTACCCGGAGCAGGGCGAGCCCGAACGGCTGTCGCAGAACGCCTTCTACTATACGGACAGCCTGAATGCGCGCCAGCGGTATCGTGGCCTCACGCTTCTCCAGCAGACCGCGCTTGATGTAGAGGAAATCCCCTTCTCGGGAGAGGGTGAAGCCCGCGTAGGAGAGGATCGTGCCGCCGATAGCCAACAGCCAGGCGAAGAGCCCGACGGCGAGTGCTATGAGGGCGAGGGCCAGAACAGAACCCGGCGCTAAAGATTCGTAGACCCGCTCGAAGAGCCTCTCGGAGATGAAATTATCGAAGAACTGGGAGCCGATAGCGACCAAGGATAACGCCACCCCGATCTGTCCGCTGGTCGCCCCCGCAACGAGCAGGTCCTTTGTCCCGAGTCGCCGGAGAACATTTGGCCCGGCCTCTTCCTCGTCTTCAACCGCTTCCGGCCTGGCGCCTTCGAGTTCTTGTCGCAGCAGGGTGGCGGCATCGCGGTCCAGGGCGGAGAGTGAGGCGTCGGATTCGTTCATTCCGCCTCCCGCGGTTTCTATTCGTACCTCGACGACGCGGAAGATGCGTTGGATTATCCCCTGTACGGTATCCACGGACTGGACGTGCTCCAGAGGGATAGTACGTTCGTTCTTCTGCAACACGCCCTGGCTCAGGTGGAACGCCCCGCCGGAAGTCCAGTAGCGTGTCGCCCGCCATGAGAGGATACCCCACACCGCCGAACCGATGACTACTAGCACGGCGCCGATGACGAGGAAGACCGACAGCCGCATACCACCGCTGAAGATCGCCGCTGCGCCACCGGCGGCGAGCGCCCCGATCCAACGCCGCAGAGTCTTTACTGCTCCAATAAGCATCGCCGCCGGGTGTAGGTGGCGAACCTCAGAGTTCATCTTGTTCTCTCGTCAGCTCGGAGATCCTGTCTCGCACCTCGGCGGCGACGGGCGCGGCGAGCTCCGGGATGTGGTTCGACCCGGCTGCGGTGTAGAAGATCACCGTGGCGAGACCGAACCAGCGTTGCAGCGGTCCATGCTGAGTGTCTACGTGCTGGATGCGGGCGAGCGGCACGAGCGTCCGGCTAACCCAGATAATGCCCCGCTGGAGATCCACCTCTTCCTCCCGGATCTCGTACCGCCATCGTCGCCAGCGTAGCGTAGGGAAAACACCGACAACCAACCCGTAGATCACTATCGCCGCGAGAAGCGGCAGCCCGCCGATCAGAACGGAGAAGTCCAGCCGCCACACCAGAAACCATCCACCCGCCCCGGCCGCTATAAGGAGTGGCGCATTCCAGAGAGCGCTGGAGATGCGCCACAGGGTCTTTGCCCGCGGGTCCAACCTCTCTGACGGCTCGCCCTTCACGAGTCTTTAAGAAAGTTGGACTACGGGGCGCCCGCGCAGGTCTTTGGCGGCGAGCTGGCCGCAGGCGGCGTCTATGTCCTGGCCTCGGCTCGGTCGGAGCGTCGCCGATAGGCCTAGTTCCTTCGCGTAGTTTAGAAACTCTTTGGCCCGCTTTTTGGAGGTCGCAGCGTAGCCGGTGTCCGTCCAGTTAAAGCGGAGGAGGTTCAAGTGGTAGAGCGGGTGATCCAGCAATTCCGCCAGGGATTCGACGTGCTCATTTGTATCGTTGACGTCGGCGAGTAGCGTGTACTCGAAAAAGAGTTTGCGGTTCGTCTCGTCCACGTAGTATTGGGCGGCGGACATGAGCTCGGGGATCGGATGGCGGGAAGCTACCGGCATGATCTCCTTGCGCTGCTCCTCGAAGGGAGTGTGAAGCGAGATCGCCAGATGGAACTGCTCCGGTTCGTCGGCGTAGCGACGGATCTTATCCACCAGCCCGCTCGTGGAAGCCGCGATGTGCCGCGCAGCCAGCCCAAATCCGTCCCCATCGTTCAAAACCTTTAGCGCCAGGATCATCTCGTTGTAGTTCAAAAACGGCTCGCCCATCCCCATCACTACTACGTTGGAGATACGTTCCGGCGCGACGTCCCGCGCGGCGACGAAGACCTGCTCAGCTATCTCACGAGCCTTGAGGTTCCGCTTTATACCGAGCAGCCCCGTGGCGCAGAAAGTGCAGCCCATCGGGCAGCCGATCTGAGTCGAGATGCAGACGGTGTGCCGTCCCTTCTCCGGGATCATAACCGTCTCTATGGCGTGGCCGTCGTGGGTGTAGAACAAGTACTTGCGGGTCCCGTCGGTGGCCTCGAATGTGCGCTCCAGCGTCAGCGTCGCCGCCGGGACTTTCTCCGAGAGGCCGGCGCGCAGGTCTTTGGGGAGCGCGGTCGCCTCCTCCCAGTCGCGGATGAGCGAGACCGTCAGCGCCGAGTAGATCTGCTTTAGTCGGTAAGCTGGCTCGCCGCGCTCTTCGAGAACATTCTTTACGTCCGGTAGAAACTCTAATACCTTCATTGTCCGGGATTATACCGATGATGCGGGAAGTAACACCCTGGACGCGGAAAAAGGTACGGTAAAACATCCTCCGCGAAGGTAGAATTCCTGGGGTGAGCATTCTGGATCTCTTTATAGCGCTCTTTATCGTACTGGTCGTGGCGCGTGGCGCGCGGACGGGGTTCCTCGCAGGTGTTTTCTCGCTTGCCGGGGTCGTCGTCGGGGTGTCTCTGGGGTCGCGGCTGGCCCCGCTTCTCTTGCCCGAGAACGAGAGCGCGGTCTTCCGTGCCGGCATAACACTGGCGACGATACTGGCTTTCGCCGTGCTAGGGGACGTTATCGCCCGCGCCATCGGCGGCTTTCTGCGCGCCCGGCTCTCCAGACCGGCCTCAAACACCCTGGACGGAGTTGGCGGTGCAGCCCTCGGGCTCGTACTCTCCCTGACGTTGGTGTGGGTCATAGGGGTGTTCACACTCCAGGCCTCGCTTCTAGCGAGCCTGCACCCGGCAGTCGAGGATTCTCAGATATTACAGGTCCTAAACAAGCAGATGCCCTCGGAGCTTCTAACAAAGGCGGTATCCGAGCTGGACCCGCTGCCCGAGATACGGGCCCCGGAAGCCAACGTAGCCGACCCGGACCAGGGCATAGTCGCCGACCCGGACGTGCTAAACGCAAGCTCCCGGACAGTCAAGATCACCGGCATAGCCTGCGGTTACGGTGTCGAGGGTTCGGGATGGGTAGCCGCCCCGAACACGGTGGTCACCAACGCCCACGTCGTAGCGGGAGAGACCGTAACCCGCGTCCAGGCCGGTGGAAAGGGCGTTCACAAGCGGGCGCGGGTGGTGTTCTTCGACAAGAAAAACGACATCGCGATCCTGCGCGTGCGGGGGCTCGGGCTCGCTCCTCTGCCGATCGACGAACCGAGGTCGGGCGAATCGGTAGCCGTGATCGGCTTTCCCGAAAACGGCCCGCTGGACATCCGCCCCGGCCGCACCGGCGGGACGCGGCGCGTTCTCTCCAGCGACGCCTATAACCAGGGCCCGATCGAGCGCACCGTAACGAGCCTCCGGGTATACGTCCGCCCCGGAAACTCGGGCGGTCCCGCCGTAAACGCCGAAGGCGAGGTAGTCTCCACCATATTCGCCAGCCGCGCGGACTCTAGCCGCTCCGGTTACGGCATCCCATCCCAGATAGTCCGGCGACACCTGAACCAGATCCCCGCCGGCCCCCCAACCGTCAGCACGGGCGGGTGCATACAGTAAGAAAGTAGACATTGAACGTGAACCTGAAGGTTATAGGAGCCGGATTCGGCCGCACGGGAACCATGTCGCTGAAGGTGGCCCTGGAGGAACTCGGCTTCGATCCCTGCTACCACATGACCGAGCTATTCGAGAACTCATCCCACGCGGACCTCTGGAACGCGGCGGCCAATGGAGAACGAGTCGACTGGGAGGATCTGCTGGGAGAGTATGCGGCGACCGTCGACTGGCCCGGCTGTTCGTTCTACGAAGAACTCATGGAGGAATATCCGGATGCCAAGGTGCTTCTCAGCGTCCGGGACCCGGAGCGCTGGTACGAGAGCACCCTGAACACCATCTACAACATCCGCAGGGTCACCTCTTCATCGAAATTCTTCGCCGTTCTGGGACGGTTCGTACCCGGCGTGCGGCGCGTCGCCCGGATGGTAAACACCCTGATCTGGGAAGGCACCTTCGACGGCCGATTCGAGGATCGCCAGTATGCGATAGAAGTATTCAACCGACACAACGAAGAGGTCAAGAAACGCGTCCCGGCTGATCGGCTGCTGGTCTACGAGGTCAAGGAAGGCTGGGAACCCTTGTGCGATTTCCTGGGAGTTGAGGTTCCCGACAAACCCTTCCCCCACTTGAACGACTCGTATAGCTTTCGGAAGATGTTCGTGAGGCGTCTTGTAGCCGCCGCTACGGTCCCGGCTCTCGCGCTGGCTATTCTGGTGTTCCTGGTTGCGCGGCGGCTCCAAAGGTCTTCCGAGTCCTGAGCCCGGCTATCCGCCTTCTTCGCGGATGATCTTCTCCAGCGTCAACCGGCTCCTGGTCAACTCGGCCTCGACCGTGGAGAGGCGGGCTTGCGCGGTCTCCCCGAGTCGCTCCCTCTCGACCTCGCGGGCGACGGCGGAGGCGGCTTCATCTATCGCGGTTACCGCGCTCACCAGCAACAGGAGGTCTCTCTCTTCCATGAGGAAGATATTACCTGATCCCATACCGCTTGTTGTTGCTCTTTGCGACCAGATAGGCGTCGATCACCGCCCACAGCCCTACTATGGGCATCAGGATCCAACCTATCAACACGGTCGTCAAAGCGCCGTTGATTATCTGCAATACGATGAAGATAACGCCTTTTGTGATCTGGCCGTTGTAGATCTGCCCCAACCCCGCAACTATGAGGCTAAGAACCGCCGCCAATATCGGACTCCGCATGTTTACCTCCTGGTATCTTCAGGTTCCATTCAGCCACTTATACGTCCGCGGGAGCTATTCGTTGCGACGGAGATGCTCTTCCTTGATCCGCAAATACTCCTCGTCCTCCGCAGCCAGACGCCATTTTTCGTGAAAGATCTTCGCGGACCGGGCCTTTACCGGATCCTCCCTCTCAAACGGCTGGCTCTTTTTGCCACCTTTGTACTTCGCGTAGCGCCGCGAGCGGGTGTAGCCCATCTGCAGGTATTTCCGCGCCACGTCCATCCCGACGAAGTCTCCCTCGGCTCTGTACTCCAGGAACTTCGCGTAGATCGCATCGGAAGATTTCTGCGCCGTCTCAGCGTCTTTGAACGCCCACAACGGCAGCAACTCACTCTTGTAAGGCTCGGCGTGAAAAACACCCTGCTCGCCGCTGCCGATCCAGTAAGCTTCCGGGCGCTTACGCAGATCTACACCGTCGTAAGGGTAAGCCAAATCTGCTTAACCCTCTACTTTATGTTGATTCCCAAATGCCGTGACGCCACTGAGCCGCAAGCCGGGGACATTTCCTTCCGGAGAGGGATCGGTCGCAAGCTTTTGGTTCTTTGGGTCCAGGCCCAGCATCGTCCGTACGAGTGACGGCGCGGTTCCGGCGGCCCACGCTTGCGGGCTACACGAGCGCGGCATTTCGACCGGGCCGGCCCCTTCTTCTCTTTGGTAGCCGCCGAACACCTCCGGTAGTCGCTGGTCGAAGTACGGGGCAGCTTCGACGAGCGCGGTTGCGATGCGGTTTGCTTCTCTTCGGAACCCGTAGCGCCGGAGGCCTTCGGAGATCAGGGCGTTGTCGTGGGGCCAGATGGAGCCATTATGGTACGAGGTCGGGTCGTACCCCTCCTCTCCAACGGCCATCGTGCGTATGCCCCACCCGCTGAAAAGTTCCGGTCCAAGAAGCCGATCCACGACGACGCGCGCCTTATCCTCGGGCACGATGCCGCTCCAGAGCAGATGGCCCGCGTTGGAAGTGATGGAGTCAACCCTGTGGCCGGAGCCGTCTAACGCCAGGGCATAATAGCTACGATCCTCCATCCAGAAATCCCGGTCAAAGCGGGCTTTGAGTTTCATCGCCTCCCCACAGAGCGTCCCGGCGAACGCTTTGTCGCCCCAGGCGTACTCCGAGAGCGCGGCGGCCCGCGTGAGGGCCTCGTAAGCATAACCCTGTACTTCACATAGAGATATTGGCGTTTCGGCCCGCTCGCCGTTGCGGAAGAGGACTGAGTCTTCCGAGTCCTTCCAGCCATGGTTCCGGAGTCCGGCCGTGGAGCGCGCCTCGTAGGCTATGTAGCCGCGCTCGTCCGAACTTATCTTTTCCAGGAGCCAGTCGAGGGCTCGACGGGCGGGTAGTTCCAATTCGCGGGCAAACTCCACGTCGGCGGTCCAGCGCCAAACTTCTTCGAGCAGTATGAGGAATAGTGGAGTGGCATCCGCTGTTCCGTAGTAAGGAGAGTGCGGGATCTCTCCGAAGTGGGCCAACTCGCCGTGTCGGATCTCGTGCGGGATCTTGCCGGGCTCCGAGTCTCGAAAGTCGTCGTAGTCTCGCGCCTGGTAGCGGGCCAGCGCCCGCAGCGTGTTCTTCGCGGGCTCCACCCCGAGCAACATGGTCTGGCAAGCGGTAATCAGCGCATCCCGCCCGAAGAGGGCCATGTACCACGGCGCCCCGGCCGCCGGAACCCGCAGCCCATCCCCAGCATCAAAGGCGAGTGTCCGCAAGTCTTCGAGGCTCTGCCGCCATACCCCGGCCAGATCCCCCCACCCAGTATCCAGAACCGGGGCCTCCCCGTAGAGCGCCGCGCTCCATTCGCCCGGCGAAACCCCAACCCCACCTTCTTCCAGCCTCACCAAGATCCGCAAGGTCCGGGTCTCCCCCGCGCCGACCCGGAGCCGTACCGAGACATTACCCGGCTCCACGACCGGCTCTATCCTTTCCCCCGAGACCCGTACCACCGTTCCGCGCCGGAAATCTTCGCGCCGGTATGAGAAGTACAGGACGCCATCCTCTACCTCCCGGCTGACCTCTCCCCTCTCGGACGCCCGCCGGTAACCCCGAACCGCGAAGATGTCTTCGAAGTCGGCGTCGAACTCCAGATCTACGCGCGCTTCCTCGACTTCTTCCGTGCCATTGTGGAGCAGTATCTCTTCTTCCATACCGCCCCCGAGCGTCCTTCGGCGCTCCACCCGAACTCCACCTGTGGCGACTGACAGGAAAAATTCTATCCGCGAACCTTGCCCCCGGCACTCTACCGGAACCGGTGGCTCTCCATCCACCCTGAGAATGAACTTCGAGAGGTGCCGCGTGTCCCGGTAAAAGAGCCCCTGCCCCCCGAACCTCCCGATATCTCCCGCGCCGTCCGATACGACATAGGCGCCGGGCGAAACAACATTCACCGTCTCATCTCTATCCATGCCGTAAATAATACCGGAACTCTATTGACAGAACGTTCAATCAATATTAGACTTTGCTTATTGAACAATCAATCAAAAGGGTTTCGATGGTAGAAGAAGCTACGGATCGGCGGTCGCAGATTCTGGAGGCGGCGTTTGAGGAATTCGCGGAGAAGGGGTTCAAAGGGGCGACGATCAAGAGCATCGCGGCCGAGGCGGGGTTGCAGTCGCCGGCCCTGATCTACCACTACTTTCCGGACAAGGGAGCTCTCTTGCGGGAGGTCATGGAGTCGCGTATTCCCATAATCCAGGCGGTGACAGACCCCGAACAGCTCATGGAGCTTCCGCCCGAGAAATTATTGAAGCGCCTGGCGCTCGCATACCTGGCCTTCGACCAGACGAACACGAAAGAGTTGAGGCTCGTGATCGGAGAGGCTATCCGACGTCCCGAGGTGGCCGAGATCTTTATCCAGGATGGGCCCGGCCGCGTGCTGGATTTCCTCAAGGGTTATATGGCGCACCAGGTCGAAAAAGGCCGGCTGCGGCCCCACGACGTACGCTCCAGCGCCCGGTCCTTCATAGGGATGCTCATGCCGCAGGTCGTGGGCAAGGTGCTCTTCCCGGCGCTGGTGGAAGACGGCCTCTCCGACGAGGCGCATCTGGAGACGACGATCGAGATCTTCCTGAAGGGGTTAGAGCCCGAGGATTAGGAGCAGGTAGTGGAAGCCATAAAGACCGGGGGGCTTACCCGACGTTACGGGAAACTGGAGGCGCTGCGGGGCGTGGACCTCACAGTGTCCGAGGGCTCGGTATACGGGCTGGTCGGACCCAACGGCGCCGGGAAGACTACCCTGATCCGGGCTCTCGTCGGGACGTTGCGCCCGTCGGACGGCGAGGTCCGGGTGTTGGGCCTGAACCCGCTCAAGGACCGGGCAAAGCTGCGGCGCCGGATCGGGTACATGCCCCAATCACCCGCGCTCTACGAAGACCTCTCGGCCCGTGACAACGTCGAGTTCTTCGGCGCCGCCCATCGCCCGCCGGACCTCCGGGAAAAGGTAGATGAGGTTCTGGAGCTCGTAGATTTGACGGATAGGGCGCGGGACCCGGTCCACAAACTCTCCGGCGGCATGAAGCGGCGGGTCTCTCTGGCCTGCGCGCTCGTCCACCGGCCGGAGGTGATGTTCCTCGACGAGCCGACGGCCGCCGTGGACCCGCAGCTCAGGAGCCGGCTCTGGAAGACCTTCCGGCAATTAGCTTCCGGCGGCGCGACGCTGTTCGTCAGCACGCACCTGATGGACGAGGCGCTGCTCTGCGACGGGATCTCTATCCTCCGAAAAGGCCGGATCGTCGCCGCCGACAGCCCGCACAATATCCTCGAAAAAGGCAAGACGCGCCTCGCCGTAAGTCGGAACGGGAACAGTGAGGAGCAAATCGTCGGGAGCCGCCCCGAGGACCTGGCCGCCGCGCTTCAGCCGTACGGCCTTGAGCCGGGCGTGAAGGGCGTGGAGATCCGGCCCGACTCCCTGGAGACGGTCATCCTTTCGCTCGTCGAGAGAGAGGATGCGGGGTGATGCGCCGCACCTTCACCGTTGCCCGGAGGGTAGTGAGGCAGTTGCTCCACAACCGCCGTTTCCTGGCGCTTTCCATCGTCGCGCCGCTGGTCATCGTGTACTTCCTCAAGCTGTTCTTCGACACCATGCCGGCAGGCTTCGACGTGGCCCGCTACGCCGTCCCGGTAGCCGCGTTCCTGGTTCACTTCCTGGCGTTCCTGCTGTGCGCCATAGTCCTGGTGCAGGAGCGCACGGCGGGCACTATGGAGCGGATGTTCATAAACGGCTTCCGGCGCGCCGAGATCATCGGGGGCTACGTGCTGGGATATCTGAGCCTGGCGACGTTCCAGGCGGTGGTCGCGCTGGCCGAGGTGCTGTGGCTCTTCGAGCTGGACTACGATTCGGGTACGCTCACGACGCTGTTCGTGGTCGTGTGGCTCCTGGCTATAGCCTCGGTGATGCTCGGCATCTTCATCTCCACGTTCGCCCGCCACGAGGGGCAGGTCTTCCCGTTCGTCCCACTCATAATCGTCCCTTCGGTCTTCCTGTCGGGTTTGCTCGTGGACGTAGACCTGCTGCCGACCTGGGCCGAGCGGCTCGGACACGTATTTCCACTGTTCTACGCCAACAACGTGATACAGGAGGTGATCCTGCCGAACGGAACCCTGGTAGACGTGTGGGGCAACCTGGTGGTGCTCGCGGGCTACAGCGTGGCGCTGCTGCTCCTGGCCTCCCGCACGCTCCCGGAGGTCGAGTAGAGAGGAGCCATGAGACACAAACGTTCTGGTAACCGCAACCATCGACAGTGAGGTGAATTATGACAACCGGACAACGACAAACTCAGGCCACCATAGAAACCGAAACGATAGACGGGGTTCGCGGCGTAACGGAGACCACCTGCTGCATCGTGGGCGGCGGACCGGCGGGGGCTGTGCTCGCGCTGTTGCTGGCGCGCAAGGGCGTTGACGTAACACTGCTTGAGTCCCACCACGACTTCGACCGCGAGTTCCGGGGGGATACGCTGCACCCTTCGGTCATGGAGATCATGGATGAGTTGGGACTGGCGGAGAAGCTGCTGGAGCTGCGGCACAATAAGATCGACAGTTTCACCCTCCAGACCGCTGCGGGAGGCTTTATCCCGCTGGACCTCAGCCGCTTGAAAACGCTATACCCGTACATAACCATGATGCCCCAGAAGAGCTTCCTGGAGTTCATCACCGAAGAGGCGGGCCGTTACCCGAACTTCCGGCTCGTAATGGGCGCGAAGGCGCGGGAACTGGTCGAGGCTGACGGCACGGTCTACGGCGTCCGGTACGAGTCGGACGACGGCAAGCACGAGGTGCGGGCGCGGTTGACGGTTGGCGCTGACGGGCGCGGCAGCCGGATGCGGAAGCTCGCGGGCTTCGAGCCGATAAAGACCTCGCCGCCGATGGACGTGCTCTGGTTCCGGTTGCCGCGAGAAGAGGGAGACCAGCAAGGCGCGGTCGGACGCTTCGGGCAGGGACATATTGCCATCATGCTCGACCGCTTCGACTACTGGCAGGCCGGCTACGTCATCCCCAAAGGCACTTTCCCAGAGTTGCGTAAGGCCGGTATAGAGAAGCTCCGGGAGAACTTCGCCGCCCTGGCGCCGGAGTTCGAGGATCGGGTGGAGCACCTGAAAGACTGGAAGCAGGCGTCGCTGCTCTCCGTAGAGTCGAGCCGGTGCGAGAAGTGGTACAGGCCGGGGCTGCTCCTGATCGGGGACGCGGCGCACGTGATGAGCCCGGTCGCGGGAGTCGGGATCAACTACGCCATCCAGGACGCCGTGGCGGCGGCGAATATCCTCGGCGATCCACTTTTGCGGGGCGCGGTAGGGATCAAAGACCTCGCTGCGGTGCAACGGCGGCGCGAGTGGCCGACGCGCTTCATCCAGCGGGTGCAGGCCCTGATCCAACGAAACGTGCTCGCACCCTCCCTCGAAACAAGCCAACCCTTTACGCCGCCGGCGGCCATGCGGCTCTTGCTCAGTATCCCGGTCGTGCGTGACCTTCCGGCACAGATCGTGGCCTACGGGCTCAGGCCGGTCCACGTCGAGGACGAACATATCCTCGCGGCGGAGGCTCCTCGAGCCTGACCCTACCGGCTGCGCCTGGTAGCGGACGAAGGCATTCCACGTGCGATCACGCGCCCACATCCGGAGCCAAGCCGAGGGCCTCTCGCTCGTGATGACCTCGGCGCGCCCGACCTCCGCGACAGTCTCATTCGCTGGTGACTCGTTTACGAGTTTTTCGAGATCCTTCGTCTCCACGGTCGTTCCATCGGCGTCGTTTTCGGTGTATTGACTGGCATAGGAACTTCGTTAGCGAGTCCTACCGGTGTTCGAGTTTGTCGCAGTATCTAGACGAGCAAAGGGCGACCAGGGATGAGGTTCGAGCCGGCGAACGGGGGAGTGTAAACTATGGGTAGGAAGCCTGGGAAGGACTTGGATGGATGAGCTCCAGAAACGCTTGAACGATCTATCGAAGAGATTATCCTCGGTCAGTCGAGTGCGGTTGGCGATCGTGCTGGTCGTAGGCCTGTTCTTTTTGTGGTTGATCTCCCCGGCATTCCACGGTCTGATGATGCTGCTATATATAAACTGGCCCTTTTTTGTCGTAACGCTGGGTGGTTCGGCTCTAGTCCTCTATCTCTGGAACATGGGAGATAAGGATCCGGCCAAGCTAGTAGCTGTAGTCGCCACCATCGCTGTTGTAGCCTACGTCATCACCGCCGCCCCTCTACGGGACCTGAAGTACCTGGATTCGATACAAGCTACAGAGATCAACGATATGCCGGATACAACGGGGGTAAGGTATCTCCCGTATGACGTGGCCGCCCGTTTCGGGCAGAACACCCAGGATAACTCCACCCTCGTACTGGGAGGTTTCGAGCCCCTGGATAACGAAGAGGGTGGAATAGACTGGGTATCTCCGAGGGAACCCAATGGTCCGTGGAACTCTATAGCCAACAATCAGGACGGGGCAATGGTTATCGAGCCCGACGGGTCGGCGGAGATCATAAGCCAGGAATTCCGGCGGGGCGAAGGCATGGCCCTCTACAGAAACGTCCGGTGGAAACTCATAAGGAGCAAGTTCTTCGCGGACCACACGAACCAGTACTACGTTCTCGACGGCGAAGAGCTACTCGGGATCGTGCCGTACGTAAGCTACAGATTCTCCTTCCCGGTCATGGTGCCCAAGTGGGGAGGAGTCACGGTCGTTCATCCCGATGGAGAAACGGAGAAGCTATCTCCCGAGGAGGCCATCAACGACGAGCGGTTCGAGGGTGAGAGGCTGTATCCCGAGCAGTTGGCGAGGAAAGTGGGCAGCGTCTGGAAGTATCGTAACGGCTACTGGAACACCTGGTTCGCCCACGAGGACGAAGCCACCATCCCCCAGATAAACGCACCGGATGAGGCGCCTTCTACTACTCTCGACGAAACGACCTCGACAAATCAGATGCCTTTCCTGATCCCCACCCAAAAGGGGCCGCAATGGTTTTTGGCCGCCGAGCCATACGGCAGGAGCTTCTCCATGTACCGCGCGATCTACGTCGACGCCCATAGCGGTGAGATCACTTACTTCGACCCCGGCACGGGCAGCGCCCTGATCGGGGTAAACAAGGCCCTGGACTACGCCAAAGCCACTTTCCCCAACTACCAGTGGGGGCAGAACGCCGTCATCCTCGAACCCCGGCCGGTAATAAAAGACGAAAACCTCTACTGGATGGCGACCATCACCAACGCCGATAAAGCGGGTGTCAACCAGACCGTTATGGTGAACGCTTCCGAACAAGGAGAGGTAACGGTCCTGGAGACTTACGAAGACGTAACGGCCTTCGTGGAAGGCAAAGATACCGGTGAGACGGTAAACGTAGAAGACGGAGACGGCATTCCGGAAGCATCCGGGGATTCGTCTGAGACGCCGGAATCCGGGACACCGGAAGAACAACCTTCACAACCCGAGGGTTCCCAGGCGCCGGTCGACATTTCGGAGATGAGCGAAGAGGAGCTTATAGAGGTGATCCGGGACGCGGTCAACGAGTTGGAGGAGCGCGGAGGACAACCCCAGCAACAAAACCCCTCCGGCTCATAGTGGGTAGCTATCCTCTGCGTTTCCCGTATAGCGCGAACGGCCTACTAGACCGTAGCCAGAGGAAATAAGCTAGAGCCAGGATCGCCAGCATGGAGACTAGGCCCACAATCACTCCGGAGAGCTTGTAAGCCGCTATACCGATTAGAAACCCTACGATAAGGGGCACTATAACTTTGCGTCCGAGGTTAGTCGCAAGGCTATTTCAGGGTACCCGGCCCCGAGGAAAACCGTTCTGAATCATCGACAGTTGACCGGTTCTCAAGCTCCGCCGCCGATCGAGAGGCCAAAGACGCTCAGGAAAGTGTAGACGCCGAGCAAGGCGATGGCGACGCTACTGACGATCAAGGCCGCGTTGAACAGGCCACCGCCGTACAGACGGGGGTCCACCTCGGTGCTGCGCAGGTACCAGACGGACACCACCACGGCCAGCAGGAAGATGCCGGTCATGACGCCCCCGATCTGGACCATTATCACCGGCGCCTGGATGAACAGGTAGGCGCATCCCCAGATGATCGGCAGTGCCACGGTGAAAATGCGGATCCACCGCAACCGGGCCGGCGCGTCGTTCCAATCTAAGACGCCCAGGATAGCGAGTATGTTGGTGTACATCCGCGCCCAGCTCGGCAGGCTGGCCCACAGCGTCGAGCCGAGCACCGCTATAGCGCCGAGCAGGAAGAGTATGCTGGCCCATTCGCCAAGTACATCCGTGTAAATGCGTGAGAGAGTGGTGATCATCTCGTTTCCCTCGGGCACGAGGCCCTGCGGGTTTAGGACGGCTGCGCCCATTATGAAGAAGGCCAGCGTACCGAAAGTGTAGATGATCCAGGAGAGGAAAGCGTCCTTGTACATCACGTGGATCCAACCGTTCGCCCTCCGCGCCCACTCTTCGCTGCCGTCAGGCGGTCCGGTCCAGCGGGCGTAGCCCTTCTCGACACACCAGTAGGTGTAAAAGGTGATCTCATCCGCCCCGACGCCGGTGATGCCGAACATGGCGATGGCCGCGCCCAAAGCGCCGGCGGGTATAGCGAACCGGAGGCCGCCTAGCACGTCGCCCGCCTCGTAGGCGAACGGCGTAAACGGCAAACCCAGGGCGATAAGGATGGTGACAATCGAGAAAATTATCACCAGGAAGATGGCCCCGCGCTCGACCCGACTGTAGTTGTTCGAATACAGCAGGGCGATGCTAACGGCTGCCACGATAATCGTCCAGATCAAGGTGGACGTAAACTCCAACGGGCCGCTACCGATTGGCACCAGGGCGCTGCAAGCTATCGCCACGCCACCAACTATTCCACCAAGCTGCAGGAGTTTCGAGAGGGCGAGCACTATCCACAGCACGTTTACCCAACCTATGGGGCCGAGCTTTGGCGGCACTTTGTTGTAGCCCGTCAATGCCGGCTCGCCGGTCGAGATGGTCCAGCGGGCGAGTTCTATCTGAACCGCCACCTTGACCAGGGTGCTGAAGATGACCATCCACAGGATGGCGAACCCGGCCTGGGCGCCAAGCGTTGTAGTAGCGATAAGTTCGCCCGAACCGACAATCGAGGCGCTCAGGATTAAACCCGGCCCGAAATAACGGAGGCTCTGCCCCCAGCCTTCCGGAGGTTCTTTGATGCCTTCCGGGGTAAGACGGTACGCGTCGTCCCCCTGTACTTCGGTACCCGATACTACTTCCGTCCCGCTCGTAGACATATTTGTCCTCCTCCCGAAAGCGCCCGAGCCTCTTTTACGGGCGCATCCGTTATATTCCCTTAAAGCGGAGTTTCCAGGCTCCGCCACCCAAAGCCAGACTACCGGAAAATCACAACCGTTGCAACACAGAAATTAGAGGCCTTTATGTGAACGGTTTTATTTGCTATGCACCGTGGTTGAGGGTAAATTACACGGGCGTGAGAGATAAACAGTTTTCGCGCACGATGGCGCGTTTTAGGTTTCAGCGTCCTATAGCTTAGGAGATCGTTGCATGTACAAAGAGGTTTACGTCCCGGTAGACAACTCGGATTACTCCAACCAGGCGTGCGTCATCGGCGTCGACATAGCGCGCCAGTTCGGCGGCCGCGTGGCCGGCTGCCACGCCTACGCCGCGAAGATGCACGACGTGCGTTTCCGGCAGATGGAGAGCGGGCTGCCCGAGGAGTTCCGCGACGAGGACGAGATGAAGCGGCAGCGCAAGATCCACGACCAGCTCATCACCAAGGGCCTCGAAATTATCACCGACTCCTACATAGACGTCCTGGAACCGCTCTGCGAGAAGTACGACGTGGAACTCGTCCGCCGCTCCCTGGAGGGTAAGAACTTCAAGGTCATCGTCGAGGACGTCAACGACGGTGACTACGATCTGGTCGTCGTCGGCGCGATGGGAATGGCCGCCGTCCGGGACACGGTTCTCGGTACGGTGACGGAGCGTATCGTACGACGTCTCACGAAGGCTGACACCCTGATCGTCAAGGACCTGGACCGCTCCCCGTTCGAGCACATCGTCGTCGCCGTGGATGGATCTCCGAAGTCGCTCGGTGGATTGAAGCACGCGATCGAGCTGGCGCGCGAGTTCGGCGGGACTGTAGAGGCGATCTCCGTCTTCGACCCGTACTTCCACTACGCGATGTTCCACTCCATTGCCGGCGTGCTTTCGAGCAAGGCGCAGAAAGTGTTCCGGTTCAAGGAGCAGGAGAAGCTGCACGAGGAGATCATCGACTCCGGGCTCGCCAAGATCTACACGGCCCATCTGGAGGTCGCCAAGAAGATCGCCGAGGACGAGGGCGTCGAGCTGAAGACGACCCTGCTGGCCGGCAAGCCGTTCGAGCAGACGATGAAGTACGTGAACGAAGTAAATCCGACGCTCGTGGTGATGGGCCGCATCGGCTACCACTCCGACGACGAGATGGACATCGGCGGCAACACCGAGAACATGATGCGTTACCTGAACACGAACGTCTTGGTCGGCAACTACGAGTACCAGGCCCCGGACCTCTACACCGCCGAAGAGCACATGACCTGGACCGACGAGGCGCTCGAAAGGCTCGACCGCATACCGGGATTCGTGGTCGGGATGGCTACCGGTGCGATCATCCGCTACGCCATCGAGCGGGGCTACACGGTAATAACCTCCGGCGTCATAGACGACGTCGTAGAGAGCATCCTGCCGCCCGGCGCGATGCAGTCCATGCGGGCCATCGGAGATCAGATGCGCGAAGCCGAAGCCCAGGGCGAGGAGAAGCCCATAGACTCCCTCTTCAAAGACTTCGACGAGCGCACCGCCGACCGTGAGAAAGCCAACGGCAACGGGGCAAACGGCAACGGCCACAAAAACGGCTCCGCCAATGGAAACGGTAACGGCCACGACGCAGCGGCCAAACAGGAAATATTCGAGTCGGGTCGCGGCGGCTTCGGCCAGAGCGAGGACCAGGGCGACATCGAAGGCGTCTCCGCCGACGTGCAGGACGAGATCCACCGGGCCGCCCAGGGCCAGGATCGCTTCGAGTGCGACGTGTGCCGCTACGTGGCGAAGGGCAAGCCCGCCAAGTGCCCCGTCTGCGCCGCTGGCCCTACCCACTTCCACGCGGTGGACGCGGAGATCGCCACGACGACCGGCGACGAGAACATGAACCTCTCCGAAGTCTACGACGGCCGCGAGCTGCACTGGACCGACGACGCCCAGGCACTCCTCGACTCCCTAGAAGAGTGGCAGGAGAAACGCCGCGTCCGCGCCCGCGTCGAGAAGAGCGCCCTCAAGAAAGGCTACTCCACCATCACCCGCGAGTACGTCGAGCAGCAGTACCGCGAAGAGACCGGCCGCGAAGCCCCCGAAGTCAAGTCCGGAGGCTGCCCCGTCAGCCACGCCAAAGAGAAAGTCCAGGAGACCTCCGGCGCGACGTGCCCCATCGACCACAGCGCCTTCCAGAAGGCCGGCGAGCAGGTAAAGGTCCCCGAGGGCGGCAGCAAAGACTTCACCTGGACCGACGACGCCATCACGCGCCTCGAACGCGCCCCCAAAGGCTTCATGAGGAACATCTCGCGCAACATGACCGAGAAGCTCGCCCGCGAGCGCGGCGTAACCCGGATAGACCTCCCGCTAGTAGAGGACTCCCTGAGCGGCGCCCGCACCACGATGGAGGACGTCATAACCGGCAAAGTCTCCATAGCAGACCTCGCCAAAGACACCGGTGAGTCAATAGAAGCCGAAGAGGGCGAAGCCCCCCACCCCCCGCTAACCGTCACGATGGTCTGCGGAACCTGCGGCGAGGAGATGGAAGGCATACAGCCCCCAGAGGAGTGCCCAACCTGCGGCGCCCCCGGCGAAGATTTCGAAGTGAAAGAGCTTTAGGAGCTATCAGCGGTCAGCCATCGGCTATCAGCTTTTTGCTGACGGCTGAATGCTGATAGCTGACGGCTAAAAAGCAACTCCATAGGCCCCGGTGAGACAGGCAAACACCGGGGTCTCTTCTCACAGGAGGATCATGGCGAAAACCCACAACGTAACCTTCCAGAAGAGCGGCGTGACCGTCGAGTGCGCCGAAGACGAGTACATCCTCGAAGCCGCCGAGGAAGCCGGCCTCAACCTCCCCTACGACTGCCGCAGCGGCACCTGCGTCACCTGCATGCAGCTCTGCACCGAAGGCGAGATAGATCAGGACATGGCCTTCGCCCTCGACGACGAAGACGAGGAGAAAGGCTACCGGCTCATCTGCATCGGGAGTCCGCTAACGGATGTGGTGTTGGACGCTTGACCAATCTCAAGCGCTGAAGCTATCAGAATGGGAAGTCATCTTCGTCAGTTTCTTGAACCTCCTC